>NZ_CP126307.1:627500-1255000 GCF_030144325.1 Bosea vestrisii
TTCATGTCCATCCGGGCCCGCGCCGTATAGTCCTCCCACCACTTGATGATGCCGACGAGCTTCTCGCCGACCTCGCGGGTCGCGGCGCGGCGGGTCAGCAGGTGTTCGGCGCCGTAGATCTCCGGCGTCTCGGAGAGGATCGCGGTGCCGCCATGCTCGACCAGGAGGTCGACCGCCTTGCCCAGTGCTGGATTAGCGGTGATGCCGGAATAGCCGTCCGAGCCGCCACATTGCAGCGCCAGCATCAGCTCGGAAGCCGGCACGGTTTCGCGCACGGCGCGATTGGCGATCGGCAGCATCACCTTCAGCGCCTCGATCCCGGCCGCGACGGCCTTCCGGGTGCCGCCGGTTTCCTGGATGGTCAGCGTGCGGAAGACGTCGCTCTCCTCGACGCCATAGGCTTCCTTCATCCGCTTGATCTGGAAACCCTCGCAGCCGAGGCCGACAACTAGCACCGCCGCCATGTTCGGATTGCAGGCATAGCCCCAGGTCGTGCGCTTCAGCACCTCGAAGCTCTCGCCATTGTAGTCGATACCGCAGCCGGTGCCGTGCGTCAGGGCGATGACGCCGTCGACATTGGGATAGTCGGCGAGCAGGCCGGAGCGCTTGACCTCCTCGGCCATGAAGCGCGCGGCCGAGGCCGAGCAGTTCACCGAGGTCAGGATGCCGACATAGTTGCGCGTGCCGGCATTGCCGGCCTTGCGGCGAAAGCCCTCGAAGGTCGCCTGCTGCTCGACCGGCAGCACGAATTCCGGCTTGGCCTCCGCGCAGAAGGCGTAGTCGCGCTCGAAGGCGTGGAAGCCGGTATTGTGCTCGTGCACCCATTCGCCGGGCGGGATGTCGAGCGTGGCGAAGCCGATGATCTGGCCGAACTTGCGGATCGGCTCGTCCTTGGCGATCGGCACCAGCGCGACCTTGTGGCCGCGCGGAATCCGCTTCAGCGCGGTGACCCCGGCAGCGCTGACACCGACATCGATCGGATCGACCGCTACCGCGACATTATCGGCGGCATTGAGCTTCAGCGTGCGCGGCGGAACGGCTTTGTCGAGCATGGTGATACCTTGGGATCGGCGGCTCCCCCGCCTCCCCCAAGCAATGCGCCGATTGCGGCCTTTTTTCAATCGGTTGAAACTGGGAGCGGGCTTGCAGCTGGCGCCGGGTGTAGGCGGGACCACACCCGTCATGCTCGGGCTTGACCCGAGCATCTCAGGCCGGAAGGGCTCCGGTCAGCGCCTTCTCGTCCTGAGATTCTCGGGCCTGCGCTTCGCTTCACCCGAGAATGACGACCTTGCGTCACCCCAGCCGCAGCTCCCGCACGACCTGCTCGACGATCGCGTCCTTGCTCGCCTCGACCTGGACGACCAGCGGGTTCTCGTCCGTGCCTGGCTCCTCCAGCGTGGCGAACTGGCTGTCGAGCAGGGCCGGCGGCATGAAATGATGCTGGCGCGCCGCCATGCGCTGGCCGATCAGTTCGCGCGAGCCCTTGAGATAGACCAGCGCGACATCGGGCCGTTTCCCGACGATCACATCGCGATAGGCCTTCTTCAGCGCCGAGCAGGTGACGATGCCGTTGCCGCCGCTGGCACGCAGTTCGTCGATCCAGGCCGCGATCGCCGCCAGCCAGGGCTTGCGGTCCTCGTCGGTCAGCGGAATACCACCAGACATCTTCGCGACGTTCGCAGGCGGATGGAACGAGTCGGCATCGCGGAACGGCCAGCCGAGCCGCTGCGCCAGCCGCTCGCCGAGCGAGGTCTTGCCCGAACTCGCCACGCCCATGACGACGATCACCGCCGGCGCGCCGGCGTCCTTGGCAAAGGTCATAACTCGCTCAGCCCTGCTTCTTCGGCTCGACATGGCCGCCGAAGCCGGCACGCATGGCGGAGAGGATCTTCTCGGCGAAGGTATGGTCCTTGCGCGAGCGGAAGCGGGTGTAGAGCGAGGAGGTCAGCACCTCGGCCGGCGTTGCGGTCTCGATCGCCGCCTGCACCGTCCAGCGCCCCTCGCCCGAATCCGAGACATGGCCGGAATAGGCGCCAAGCTCCTCGTCGGCCGCGAGCGCCTCTGCGGTGAGGTCGAGCAGCCAGGAGGTGACGACCGAGCCGCGCCGCCAGACCTCGGCGATCTCGGCGAAGTCGAAATCGAAGCCGTATTCCTCCGGCAGGCCGTCCTTGGCCGAAGCGTTGCGCAGGAGGTCGAAGCCCTCGGCGAAGGCCTGCATCATCCCGTATTCGATGCCGTTATGGATCATCTTGACGAAATGGCCGGCGCCGGCCGGGCCGCAATGCAGGTAGCCCTGCTCGGCTGTCGGGTTGCGGCCGTCGCGATGCCTGGTCGGCTCGATCTCGCCCTTGCCCGGCGCCAGTGCCTTAAAGATCGGCTCCAGCCGATCGAAGGTCGCCTTGTCGCCGCCGATCATCAGGCAATAGCCGCGATCGAGCCCGTGCACGCCGCCGGAGGTGCCGATGTCGAGATAATGCAGGCCCTTGGCTTCGAGCTCGCGCCCGCGCCTGACATCGTCCTTCCAGAAGGCGTTGCCGCCGTCGATCAGCGTGTCGCCGGGGCTCATCATCGCGGCGAGTTCGGCGAGCGTCTTCTCGGTGATCTCGCCGGCCGGCAGCATGATCCAGATGGCGCGCGGCGCCTGAAGCTTCGCCACCATCTCCTTGAGATCGCTGGCGTTGACGGCGCCGTCCTTGGCCAGCGCCTCGCCCGGCTTCGGATCGCGGTCATAGACCACGCAATTGTGCCCGGCGCGGTGCAGCCGCCGGACGATATTGGCTCCCATGCGGCCGAGGCCGACCACTCCAAGCTGCATAGCGAACGCTCCTGCTGCCGGCAGAGAGCCGGCTTTGGCGATGCTAAATGCCCCGATGAAAGCCGGCCGGCAAGCGTTGGCCGGCCGGCACGCTAGCTGCATCGTGTTGTCCGGGCGCTCTGGCGGCCGAGCGAAAGCTTGCCTAAACCGCCCCGACGCCTTCTGTTTCGAAGGCACGGATATCCACAGCGAAGACGGGCAAAGGGAGTGTTATGGCGGCGGAAGGCTTCTCTCAGGATCTGGTTCAGGCCGTCGGGCTTCTGGGGGCGGGCGTCATCGCGGTGCCGATCTTCCGGCGGCTGAAGCTCGGCTCGGTGCTCGGCTATTTCGCCGGCGGCCTCGTCATCGGCCCCTCCGGCATCGGCTTGTTCTCCAATCCCGAAAGCGTGCTCCACGTCGCCGAATTCGGCGTCGTCATGTTCCTGTTCATCATCGGGCTGGAGATGCAGCCCTCGCGGCTTTGGAACCTGCGCGGCGAGATCTTCGGCCTCGGCGTCGCCCAGGTTGGGCTTTGCGGCGCGCTGCTGACCGGTGTCGGCATCCTCGCCGGGCTGGCGCCGGCCGCTGCCTTCATCGCCGGCATGGGCTTCGTGCTGTCCTCGACCGCGGTCGTGATGCAGATGCTGAACGAGCGCGGCGAGGCCTCGACGCCGCAGGGCCAGCAGGCGGTCTCGATCCTGCTGCTCGAAGACCTCGCCATCGTGCCGCTGCTTGCGGTCGTCGCCGTGCTGGCCCCGGCGAAGGCGGCGGGCAGCGGCGGCCTCATGCCCCTGCTGATCGGCGCCGGCTCGCTGATCGGCCTCGTCGTCGCCGGCAAATGGCTGCTTAACCCGATGTTCCGGCTACTCGCCAATGCCCAGGCCCGCGAGGTCATGACCGGCGCGGCCCTGCTCGTCGTGCTCGGTTCGGCGCTGGCGATGCAGCTCGGCGGTCTCTCCATGGCGATGGGCGCCTTCCTTGCCGGCGTGCTGCTCTCGGAATCGACCTTCCGCCACCAACTCGAGGCGGACATCGAGCCGTTCCGCGGCCTCTTGCTCGGCATGTTCTTCCTGGCGGTCGGCATGTCGCTCGATCTCAAGCTGATCGGACAGGAATGGCAGGCCGTCGCGCTCGGCGTCGCCGCCTTCATGCTGGTCAAGGCGGCCGGCATCTTCATTATCGCCAAGCTGTTTCGCACCCGCACGCGCAATGCGATCACCCGCGTCGCGCTGTTCTCGCAGGGCGGCGAATTCGCCTTCGTGCTCTACAGCGCGGCGGCAGCGGCTGGCATCTTCGACGCGCGGGTCAACGCGATCGCCAGCGCCATCGTGATCCTGTCGATGGCGATCACGCCGCTGGTCGTGCTCGCCATCGACCGTTTCATGCCGGCCGAGCGGGAATCTCTGGATGGCATCGAGCATGCCGAGGGCCTCAAGGGACGCATCCTCGTCGTCGGCTTCGGACGCTTCGGCCAGGTCGCGAGCCAGGCTTTGCTCGCCCGCGGCTGCAGCATCTCGCTGATCGAGACCGATGTGGAGATGATCCAGGCCGCCGCGACCTTTGGCTTCAAGGTCTACTATGGCGACGGCACCCGCGCCGACATCCTGCATGCCTCGGGCGCCCATCAGGCCGAGGCGATCCTGGTCTGCGTCGAGAAGCGCGAGACGGCCAACGCGATCGTGCGGGTGGCGCAGGCCGAGTTCCCGCATGCGAAGCTCTTCGTGCGCGCCTTCGACCGCGGCCATTCGATGGACCTGATCCGCGCCGGCGTCGACTACCAGATCCGCGAGACCTTCGAATCCGCCATGGTCTTCGGCGGCGAGGTCCTGCGTGCGCTCGGCGTGCCGGAGGAGGAAACCGCGGAGATCGTCGAGGATGTCCGCCGTCGCGATGCCGAGCGCCTCGACCTCCAGGTCGCGAGCGACATCTATGCCGGCCAGGACCTGGTCCACGGCAACCAGCCGACCCCGGCTCCGCTCACCAAGCCGAAGGCAGCGGGCACGGTCATTGGCGACCTGCCGGATGCGGTCGGCGCCAAGCCGTAGGACCGGCGCCGAGCCGTCTTAGGGGAACATCAGCGGCAGCGGCTCGGCCTGCCAGACGGCTTCGAGCGTAAGCAGCCTGAGGGCAGTGGGACCAAGCCCGTCGCCGATCGCCTCGACGACGAAGCGCTCCGCCTCAGACTGCCTCGGGAAAGCAACCGCCAGGATCACGCCATCGCCGAGGTCCCGATCACGGGCGACGAAGTTCAGCTTCGCCCGCCCGTGAAGGCCGAGCCGACCGATGCGCACGAGCAGGGCTTCGCGCAGATCCTCGCGCCCCGCCGCGATCTCACAGAGGACGAGTGCCTCCATGACGCTCAACCGTTGCGGAAGGTGTAGCTGTAGCCGTTGATCGCCGGCACGCCGCCGAGATGGGCGTAGAGCACCTTCGAGCCGGCCGGGAAGAAGCCCTTCTTCACCAGGTCGATCATGCCCTGCATCGATTTCCCCTCATAGACGGGGTCGGTCATCATGCCCTCGAGTCGGGCCGACAGGCGGATCGCCTCGATCGTCTCCTGCGAGGGCACGCCATAGACCGGATAGGCGTAGTCTTCGTTCAGCACGATGTCGTCCGCGGTGATCGCCTTGCCGCCGACGAGGTCGGAGGTCTTCTGGGCGATGTCGAGCACCTGCGCCCTGGTCTGCGCCGGCGTGAACGAGGCGTCGATGCCGATGACGTTGCGCTGGCGGCCGTCCTTGGCAAAGCCGACGACCATGCCGGCATGGGTCGAGCCGGTGACGGTGCAGACGACGATATAGTCGAACTTGAACCCGAGCTCGGCCTCCTGCGCCCTCACCTCCTCGGCGAAGCCGACATAGCCGAGCCCGCCGAACTTATGCACGGAAGCGCCAGCCGGGATCGCATAGGGCTTGCCGCCCTTGGCCTTCACATCCGCCAGCGCGTTTTCCCAGCTCGCACGGATGCCGATGTCGAAGCCCTCGTCGACCAGCTCGACATGGGCGCCCATCACCCGCGACATCAGGATGTTGCCGACCCGGTCATAGACCGCGTCCTCATGCGGAACCCAGCTTTCCTGCACCAGCCGGCACTTCATCCCGATCTTGGCGGCCGTCGCGGCGACCATGCGGGTGTGGTTCGACTGCACGCCGCCGATCGAGACCAGCGTATCGGCGCCGGACGCGATCGCGTCCGGGACGATGTATTCGAGCTTGCGCAGCTTGTTGCCGCCGAAGGCGAGACCGGAATTGCAGTCCTCGCGCTTGGCGTAGAGCTCGACGCCGCCACCGAGATGCGCGGAGAGGCGCGGCAGCTTCTCGATCGGCGACGGCCCGAAGGTCAGCGGATAGCGTTCGAACTTGGCGAGCATGGCGGGTTTTCCTCACGAAACGACCCGCAAACGCTAGCAAAACGCCTCTGAAAGGTGCTCCCGAACTTGGCCGCTGATTTTCTCATAGCTTTCGCAATAGCTGAAATCTGATAGCTTCGAGTGACACCAGATGCGCCAAAAACGGAAGAATCGTTCATGGAGGCCGAACTCGACAAAACCGACCTCAGAATCCTGCGTTTGCTGCAGGCCGACGGTCGGATGGGCAATGCCGAAATCGCCAAGCGCGTGAACACCAGCGCCGCGACCTGCCATCGCCGCATCCAGCGCCTGTTCGCCGAAGGTTATGTCACCGGCGTGCGCGCGCAGATCGATCCGCACAAAGTCGAGAAGGGCACGCTCGCCATCGTCGGCGTCGTTCTCGATCGCTCGACGCCGGAGAGCTTCGGCACCTTCGAGGAGGCGGTGAAGCAGCTCCCGGTCGTGCTCGACTGCCACATCGTCGCCGGCGATTTCGACTATTTCCTCAAGATCCGCGTACGCGACCTCGCCGACTTCAACAGGCTGCACGCCAGGACGCTGCTCGCTTTGCCGGGCGTGCGCCAGACCCGCACCTTCTTCGTGATGAAGGAGGTCATCGACAACGCGCCGCTGGAGTTTTGAGACGGGCGCGGCCGCTCGAAAAAAACTTCGCCGACCGCATTGACTTAGAGTGCGCTCGAACTCGTAGCTTCCCCGGCGTCGTGATGAGAAGGCGGCCATGAAGATCGGTGAACTGGCAAGGCGATCGGGACTGTCGGCCCATACGATCCGCTATTACGAGCGGATCGGGCTGCTGCCCTATGCCGACAGGGACCAGTCACGCCAGCGCGACTACGACGCCTCGATCCTGACCTGGATCGAATTCCTCGGCCGGCTCAAGACCACCGGCATGCCGATCCGCGAGATGCTGCGCTATGCGGCCTCGCGGGAAAAGGGCTCCGGCACGGAAGCCGAGCGTCGTAGTTTGCTGGAACGGCACCGTGAGCAGGTTCGCGCTCGCGTCGCCGAACTCGAAGCCTGCCTTCTCGTCCTCGACACCAAGATCGCCGGCTATGCCGACATCGAGAAGAGGATCGAAGACCATGACGCACATCAACGCACACGCCGAAACCAGCAGGCTGGAGCGCGGCAGGCGGGCTCTCGCTGAGATCGATGGCGAAGCCGGCCACAAGGTGATTGCAGCGCTCGCCGGCATCGCGCCTGATTTCGCCGACTACGTGTTCGAGTTTCCGTTCGGCGACATTTACTGCCGGCCGGGACTCGACCTGCGCTCCCGCGAGATCGCGACGATTGCGGCGTTGGCCGCGATGGGCAACGCCCAGCCGCAGCTCAAGGTGCATATCGAAGCCGGGCTGAACGTCGGACTGTCGCGCCAGGAGATCACTGAGATCCTCATTCAGATGGCGGTCTATGCCGGCTTCCCGGCAGCGCTCAACGGGCTGTTCGCAGCGAAGGAGGTCTTCGCCGCGCGCGACCTCGCTGCTTGAACCGAGGCCGCATCGGACCCGCTAACTCTTGATCAGCGGGTCTGCCCCTTACACCTAAATCAACCGCTGCACCTGATTGCCATCCAGCTCCGCATTCGTTTTGGACAGATTTCTGAGGGTATTTGTCCGCATGACATGAATTGGGATTGCGGCAAGGCTTCTGGCAGAGAAGCTACTTCGACACAAAGAAGAGACCAAATTCCAATGACCGAACAGCCGCCCCCCGAAGAAAATCGGCAGGATCGCTCTATTCCGGATGGAGCCGATATCGCTCACGTACTGCGTACAGCAACAGTGCAGAAGGATCGGGATTTCGCTGCCGTATTCCGAACACAGCACAAGCAAGCTTCGGCTGCCGGATGGGACTTTCTTGCAGACCTCTTTGATTTTCACTTCACGCCGAGAGATGCCGGACAGCCGTTCCGGCCGATGCTGATTATGGACGGCCGACGCAGCATGATCCCGGATGATCTTTCAGATCATCAGCTGGATCGATTGGCGGCGTCGCTCCCGGAGGTGGACGATGCTGAATATCGAGCACGTGTCGGCGATGTGCTTTGGCTGCGTCGCCGGGATGCTACTGCCGCCCGCGATGCTGTAATGTGCTATATTGCGTCTGGGCAGCGCCTCGAAGACCCAGATCATTGGGTTCCCGCCATCGAGCGCTATGAACGCGCTGTTCGATTGGCTCGTCAGATCGAACCCAAGGGCGAGCTTCCAGGCCGCGTTCTCGCTCATCTCGAACAACGGGTGTTGCACTATCAGGGGCAGGACCCGCTGTATTTCAGCCTGAAGGCTCTGAAGCTCCTAGAGGAATTCCGATACGGCGACTTCAGCGTTCTTGCAGATATCGCCGGGAAGATTGCGGCCACAGCTTCAGCATCCGGCGGCCTTGATCGAGCCCGAAGCCACTACGCCATACAGTCGAAGCTCCTGCGTCGCGCCGGTCGAACGCAAGAAGCTGAAGACGTAATGTGCGCACTGGCCGAGACGTTCATTACTGAGGCGGAAGCACAGGAGAGCGCTGGCTCATTCGTGGGCGCGCATCACTTCTGGCAGAAGGCAGTTCAAGCTTTCTCTGACCGGTCGTCGCTTCGGTCGCGCATTCCCGAACTCCGCGCACGGCTGGCTGCCGCCGGTCGGAAAACCCTCGCTGAAATGAAGAGCGCTTCGACCGGCGAGGTCGATATCAGCGCGGAGGTTGAGGCATCTCAGAGCCTTCTACGAGGACGCCCGTGGGATGACGCGTTCTTCCAGCTTGCGATAATGACGCCGTTGATCGACGTGGAGAAGCTGCGTGAAGCAACGATCGAGCGGATGCGTGAGTTTCCGCTCGCTCCTCTAATCAAAGGAGATGTCTTCGACTACGCGGGCCGGAAAATAGCGGTCAGACCAGCTATCGGCAGCGGTGACGCAAAGCAGGAGGAACAGGCGATCGAAGGCTTCATGGATGAACAGGCTCGGGTGCACCGGCATTTCACCGTCCATGCGATCCTCGCGCCCGCCATCCGGGTAATGCGCGACGAGCACCCCATTGACGGCGACGCGATTGAGCTGGTCATCAAGGACAGCGCGCTTGTGCCGGAGCACCACCTGTCGCTTTTCGTGAAGGGTGTGCGAGCAGGTTTTCAGTTCGATTTCTCGACGGCCTTGCATCTTCTGGTCCCGCAGGTCGAAAACGGGCTCCGTCATGTTCTCGAACATTCGGGCGTTGTTCCTCGAAACATCGATGCCGATGGTGTCGAAGATGTCTGGCTGCTGGGCCGCATTCTCGATCACGAAAAGCTACGCGAAATCCTCGATGAGGACATGCTGTATGAACTTCGGACCCTCATGGCCGGGCGCCTCGGGCCGAATCTGAGAAATTCGATCGCCCACGGGTTACTCAACGAGTCGGCGCTGAACGGCGAGATGGGCTTCTATCTGTGGTGGGTAATCGTGAGGCTGATATGCCTGCTGACACCGGGCTTAGCGGCATTCGTTGAGCGGCACCGCAGGATTGAAAGCTGAAACGCTCTATGAAGCGATTCCGTCTCAACGCTCAACGCCTTGGCCGCTAGACCTGAATCAACCTCTGGACCTGCGCCCCGTCCAGCTCCGCCATCGGCCCGGCGAGCACGACCTCGCCGCGGTCCATCACGAACATCGTGTCGGCGAGGTCGCGGGCGAAGTCGAAATACTGCTCGACCAGCACGATCGCCATGTCGCCGCGCTGGCGCAGATAGTCGATGGCGCGGCCGATATCCTTGATGATCGAGGGCTGGATGCCCTCGGTCGGCTCGTCGAGAACCAGCAATTTGGGTCGGGTGACCAGCGCTCGCGCAATGGCGAGTTGCTGTTGCTGGCCGCCCGAGAGGTCTCCGCCGCGCCGGCCCAGCATGGATTTCAGCACGGGGAATAGGTTGAAGAGCTCGTCCGGGATGTAGCGCTCCTTGCGGGGCAAGGGCGCAAAGCCGGTCTCCAGGTTCTCCTTGACGCTCAGCAGCGGGAAGACCTCGCGGCCCTGCGGCACGAAGCCGATGCCGGCGCGCGCCCGGTCCTCGGTACGCAGGGTCGAGATGTCCTCACCGCCGAAACTGATCCTGCCGCCGCTGATCGGCTGCTGGCCGACGATGGCGCGCATCAGCGAGGTCTTGCCGACGCCGTTGCGGCCCATGACACAGGTGACCTTGCCGATCTCGGCGCTGACCGAGACGCGCCGCAGTGCTTGTGCAGCGCCGTAATGCAGATCGATGGCGTCCACAGTCAGCATGAGCAGTTATCCCGCCGCATGATCTGAACGGAGAACCAGTTTTCACGTTTCCAGATCATGCTAGCGCCCCAGATAGACTTCGACGACTCGCTCATTGGCACTAACCTGATCGAGGGGTCCCTCGGCCAAGACCGAGCCCTCGTGGAGTACCGTGACCTTCACACCGAGCTCGCGGATGAAGCCCATGTCGTGCTCGACCACGATCACGGAGTGATCCCGGGCGATCTCCTTGAGCAGCACCGCGGTCTGCGCCGTCTCGCCATCGGTCATGCCGGCAGCCGGCTCGTCGACAAGGAGGAGCTTGGGGTCCTGCGCCAGGAGCATGCCGATCTCAAGCCACTGCTTCTGGCCGTGCGAAAGCGAGCCGGCGAGCCGCTCGCGCTTGTCGGCGAGCTTGATGATGCCGAGGATGTCGTCGATGCGCTTCTGCTGGGGCTCTTCCGTCTGCCAGAACAGCGTCTTCAGCACCGAGCGCTTCGATTTCAGCGCCAAGAGGATGTTGTCCTCGATCGTGTGGAAGTCGAACACGGTCGGCTTCTGGAACTTGCGGCCGATGCCGAGATTGGCGATCGCTGCCTCGTCGAGCTTGGTCAGGTCGACCGAGCCGCCGAACATCACGGTGCCCTCGTCGGGCCGGGTCTTGCCGGTGATGATGTCCATCATCGTCGTCTTGCCGGCACCGTTCGGGCCGATAATGGCGCGCATCTCGCCGGGTTCGATGGTGAGCGACAGGCCGCGGATCGCCTTGAAGCCGTCGAAGGAGACGCTGACGCCGTCGAGATAGAGCAGCGAGGAGGTCAGCGCGCCGGGGGTGGGAGCGTTCATATCAGTCACTCCGCCGGAGCCGGTTCGGCCGCGGGCACGGGTGCGGGCCGCTTGCGGCTCTCCCACCAGCCCTGCGCGGTGCCGAGAATGCCCTTGGGCATGAACAGGGTGACGAAGACGAAGAGCGCACCGAGCGCGAACAGCCAGTACGGCGCCATGAAGCCCGAGGTGAACACCGTCTTGGCCCAGTTGACCACGACGGCGCCAAGTGCCGCGCCGACCAGCGAGCCGCGCCCGCCGACCGCGACCCAGATCACCGTCTCGATCGAGTTGGCCGGGGCGAATTCACTGGGATTGATGATGCCGACCTGCGGCACGTAGAGCGCGCCGGCAACGCCCGCCATGCAGGCCGAAACCGTGAAGACGAAGAGCTTGAAGCGATCGACCCGGTAGCCGAGGAAGCGCGTGCGCGATTCGGCGTCGCGGATCGCGATCACCACCTTGCCGAGCTTCGACGAGACGATGCCGCGGGCGATCAGGAAGCCGGAGATCAGCATCACGCAGGTCATTGCGAACAGCGCGGCGCGCGTGCCCTGCGCCTGCACGTTGAAGCCGAGCAGGTCCTTGAAATCGGTCAGGCCGTTATTGCCGCCAAAGCCCATATCGTTGCGGAAAAAGGCGAGCAGCAGCGCATAGGTCAGCGCCTGGGTGATGATCGAGAGATAGACGCCGGTGACGCGGCTGCGGAAGGCGAACCAGCCGAAGACGAAGGCGAGCAGGCCGGGGACCAGCAGCACCATCAGCATGGCAAAGGGGAAGGAGGAGAAGCCGTACCAGTACCAGGGCAATTCCTGCCAGTTCAGGAAGACCATGAAGTCGGGCAGCACCGGATTGCCGTAGACGCCGCGCGAACCGATTTGGCGCATCAGATACATGCCCATCGCATAGCCGCCGAGCGCGAAGAAGGCGCCATGGCCGAGCGAGAGGATGCCGCAATAGCCCCAGACCAGGTCGAGCGAGATCGCCAGCAGCGCGTAGCAGAGATACTTGCCCCAGAGCGACATGGTCGCGGTCGAGACATGGAAGGGCGAGCCCACCGGCATCAGCAGGTTCGCCAGCGGCACCAGCAGGCCGATAGCAGCGATGAGGACAAGGAAGACGAAGCCCCGCCTGTCCATGTTCGAGAGCAGGAAGCGAGTGATCATGCTTCCACCGCCCTGCCCTTCAGCGCGAACAGACCGCGCGGGCGCTTCTGGATGAACAGGATGATGAAGACCAGCAGCGCGATCTTGCCGAGCACGGCGCCGGCATAGGGTTCGAGCAGCTTGTTGGCGACGCCGAGGCTCATCGCGCTGATCAGCGTGCCCCAGAGATTGCCGACACCGCCGAAGACCACGACCATGAAGCTATCGATGATGTAGCTCTGGCCGAGATTGGGGCTGACATTGTCGATCTGCGAGAGCGCGACGCCGGCCAATCCCGCGACGCCCGAGCCGAGCCCGAAGGTCAGCGCGTCGATCCGGCCGGTGCGGATGCCCATCGCCGAAGCCATGCGCCGGTTCTGGGTGACCGCCCGCATCTGCAGGCCCATCGGCGTCAGCTTGAGGATCGCCAGCAGCGCCGCGAAGACGAGGGCTGCGAAGACGATGATCCAGAGCCGGTTCCAGGTGATGGCGAGGCCGCCGAGCTCGAAGGCGCCGGACATGAAGGCCGGCGCGCCGACCTCGCGATTGGTGGGCCCAAATGCGGTGCGCACCGCCTGCTGCAGGATCAGGCTGATGCCCCAGGTCGCGAGCAGCGTCTCCAGCGGCCGGCCATAGAGGAAGCGGATGACGCCGCGCTCGATCGCGATGCCGACCGCGCCGGCGACGATGAAGGCGGCCGGGATCGCGATCGCCAGCGACCAGTCGAACAGCCCCGGAAAGCGCGCCCGGATCACCTCCTGCACGATGAAGGTAGTGTAGGCGCCGAGCATGACCATCTCGCCATGGGCCATGTTGATCACGCCCATCACGCCGAAGGTGATGGCAAGGCCGATCGCGGCAAGCAGCAGCACCGAGCCGAGCGAGAGCCCGTACCAGAGGTTCTGGCCGGCCCGCCACAAAGCGAGCTTGCCCTCGATCTCGGAGATGGCGCGCACCTGCGCCTCCCTCAAACCTTGTGAGGCGTCGCCCGGAAGGGCGCGCAGCGTCGCCAGCGCATCCTGGTCGCCGCGCTCGCGCAGCACGTCGACGGCGGCGATCCGGTCGAACGGCGGCGCATCGGTCTTGGCGATCAGGATCGCGGCCTGCGCTTCGCGCAGCGCCCGCCGCGCCCGGCTGTCGGTTTCCTTGGCGATGGCGGCTTCGAGCACCGGCAGTACCGAAACGTCGCGCGCCCGGAACACCGCCTCGGCAGCTGCGACGCGCTTATTAGCATCCGGATTGATCAGCCCGAGCCCGCCGAGCGCGCCCTGGATCACGCGTCTGACATTGTTGTTGAGTCTGACCGGGTTGAGGCCGGCCGGCGCGGCATTGAGCGCCTGGCCCGTCCGCGCGTCGAGGAAGCCGCCCTCCTTGGTCTTCACCACGACCGCGCCACCGCCGGCGAGCAGACGCCCGTCAGCCAGTGCCTCGATCACCACCGCGGCATTCGGATGCGCGCTCTGGACGAGGATGTCGATGGCGCGCGCCGTGTCCGAGAAGCTGTCGGCACTGAGCCGGACGAAGGCGTCTTCGGCGGCTTGCTGCGCAAGAGCGAGAGCCGGCGCGGCAAGAAGAGCCACGGCGACGGCCAGCGATCGGAGGAAGGAGAAAAGGAAGGGCATCGGCTCGTTTCTGGTCTTGATGCACAGGCCGCGACTAGTGAGGCACGGGATCCCCTCTCCCGTGTGGGAGAGGGGTAGGGGTGAGGGCCTGCCCGCAAACGAAAGGGCTCGATCCTGCTTGCCCCAGCACCGGCCAGCGCTCGCCTAAAACGGCAGCGGCGGTCCCTCACCCCTGCCCCTCTCCCACACGGGAGAGGGGTTCCCCGCGCTTATCCGTCTGGTTGATCAGCTCTGACTGAAGTTTCGAAGGGCGGCCGGGCTTTCCGACCGTGCCGCCCTTCCCCCTCTTAGCTCAGGCGCCGCCGCCGCACTTGCCGGTCTTGACGTTGAAGTTGCCGCACTTCTTCTCGACCCAGTCGCCGACCAGGTCCTTGGAGCCGTCGAGCTCCTTCGACCAGGCGTCGCCGGCGACGAGGCCGGTCTTCGACACCACGTCGAACTGGCCGTCGGCCTTGATCTCGCCGATCAGCACCGGCTTGGTGATGTGGTGGTTCGGCAGCATCTTCGAGACACCGCCGGTCAGGTTCGGCGCCTCGATGCCGGGCAGCGCGTCGATGACCTTGTCGGGATCGAAGCTCTTGGCCTTCTCGACCGCCTTCACCCACATGGCGAAGCCGATGACATGGGCCTCCATCGGGTCGTTGGTGACGGCCTTGTCGTTCTTCTTGTAGGCCTTCCATTGCTTGATGAAGGCCTCGTTCTCGGGTGTCTTGACCGACTGGAAATAGTTCCAGGCCGCGAGGTGGCCGAGCAGCGGCTTGGTGTCGATGCCGGCGAGTTCTTCTTCACCCACCGAGAAGGCCACGACCGGAATGTCGGTCGCCTTGATGCCCTGGTTGCCGAGCTCCTTGTAGAAGGGAACGTTGGCGTCGCCATTGATGGTCGAGACCACCGCGGTCTTCTTGCCGGCCGTGCCGAACTTCTTGATGTCGGAGACGATGGTCTGCCAGTCGGAATGGCCGAACGGCGTGTAGTTGATCAGGATGTCCTCCTTCTTCACGCCCTTGGCGAGAAGATAGGCCTCCAGGATCTTGTTGGTCGTACGCGGGTAGACGTAGTCGGTGCCGGCGAGGACCCAGCGCTCGACCTTCTCCTCCTTGGCGAGGTAGTCGACGGCCGGGATCGCCTGCTGGTTCGGCGCGGCGCCGGTATAGAATACGTTGCGCTCGCTCTCCTCGCCCTCATACTGGACCGGGTAGAACAGGATCGAATTGAGCTCCTTGAACACCGGGAGCACCGACTTGCGCGAGACCGAGGTCCAGCAGCCGAATACGGCCGAGACCTTGTCCTTGACGATCAGCTCGCGTGCCTTCTCGGCAAAGAGCGGCCAGTTCGAGGCCGGATCGACCACGACCGCCTCGAGCTTCTTGCCGAGCACGCCGCCCTTCTTGTTCTGCTCCTCGATGAGCATGAGCATGACGTCCTTCAGCGTCGTCTCGGAGATCGCCATCGTGCCGGAGAGCGAGTGCAGGATGCCGACCTTGATGGTCTCTTGCGCCGCCGCCGGCAGCAGCGAGGACAGAACCGTGGCGCCTGCGAAGGCGGCGCCGATGACCGTGCGACGAGTGAGTTTCACTGCGATATCCCCTGAGGTCCCTGTTGACCGCGCCCTTGCCGGGCGCCAGCTGCCGTTCCAGCTGGCAGGGAAGTTCGCAAGCGACGTGCCAACCTGGGTCCGGACCATCGGGGCACCGCAACAAGGCGTGTTCAGGGCGGTTTCGCGAGCGATTTCCTGCCGGAAGGGGCCGATCTCGCGCAAGGATCATGCGCCACGGCTCCATCTGACCAGACAATGGGCAGCTATTCCGCCTAAGGATTAGGCAATACCATCTGGAGCCGGCTTAGCGCCTGATTTTGTTGCAGTCACGCGAGCTGTGAGCCGCTGAATCTTTGCCATTTACGAGGTGCTTGGAATCACCCTAGCCTCCTTCTTGTCGGTAACAACTGAAAGGAGGTGATCCAGTGTCTCATTGTCATCAACCGCTGTCGCGGGGGGCGCTTGGCCTGGACTCGTCCCATGAGGGGTTCGGTTGCGCGTGAGTTTCCGTGACGCTTAGCCCTGTTACCGGGGCTGCGGTTCGGCAATGGAAGGGCTGCCCGCAAGGGCAGCCCTTCTCCGTTTCGGATAGCAGTTCTGCACAGGCCGTTCTGGCGCCGCCCGTCGCGACATGGCAGAAACCTCCCATGTCCTTCGCGCCCAGCCGCAGCTGACGAGGCCCGATCCTTTGCCCCGTCCCGACTCCGACCTCTCCCGCGACGCCATCCTCGCCTTCATCGAGGAGGAGCGCGCCGCCGGCCGCGAACCCGGCCGGCGCGATATCGCCAAGGCCTTCCAGCTCGACGGCGGCGGCAAGATCTGGCTGAAGCGCCTGCTGCGCGAGCTCGAACTGGAGGAGAACGGCGGAACCGGGCCGGTCAAGCCGCATTCCGCCCTCCCAGCCGTCCTGCTCTGCGAGGTCAAGACGCGCGACCGCGAGGGCGACCTCATCGCCGTCCCGCTCGAATGGAACGAGGCCGATCAGGGCGAGGCGCCGAAGATCCTGCTCGAACGCCAGCGCGAAACCCGCCGCCAGCCGAAGACCGCGGCCGCGGCTGCCCCGGGCGTCGGCGACCATGTCCTGCTCAAGCTGACGCGCCTGCGCGGCGTCGAGGGCTATCAATGGTCCGGCCGCGCACTCAAGGTGATGGGCAAGGCCAAGGCGCAGGTGCTCGGCATCTTCCGCGCCCTCCCCGACGGCTCCGGCCGGCTCATCCCCGTCGACAAGAAGGCGCAGGGACGCGAGGCGATTATTCCGAAGGGGCAGACGGGCAATGCCGAGGACGGTGATCTCGTCTCGGTCTCCTTCGCCCGCGAGAGCCGTTTCGGCCCGCCCCAGGCCAGGGTGCGCGAGCGACTCGGCTCGCTGAAATCCGAGCGTGCCGTCTCGCTGATCGCGATCCACGCCCACGGCATCCCGAACGAGTTCCAGCCGGCGACGATCGCCGAGGCGGAAGCGGCAAAGCCCGCAACGCTCGCCGGCCGCGAGGATTGGCGCGCCTTGCCGCTGATCACCATCGATCCGGCCGACGCCAAGGACCATGACGACGCGGTCCATGCCGCGCCGGACGATGATCCCGACAACCCCGGCGGCCACATCGTCACCGTCGCCATCGCCGACGTAGCCTCTTATGTCCGGCCGGGCTCCGCGCTCGACCGCGAGGCGCTGGAGCGCGGCAACTCGGTCTATTTCCCCGATCGCGTCGTGCCGATGCTGCCCGAGCGCATCTCGAACGATCTCTGCTCGCTGCGCGGTGGCGAGGACCGCCCTGCCCTTGCCGTCCGCCTGATCCTCAAGGCCGACGGTTCGAAGAAGAGCCACAGCTTCCACCGCATCATGATGCGCTCGGCAGCGAAGCTCTCCTATCAGCAGGCCCAGGCCGCGATCGACGGCAAGCCGGACGACGTCGCCGCCCCGATCCGCGACAGCATCCTGATGCCGCTCTGGGCCGCCTATGGCTCGGCCGCGCGCGCCCGCGACGCCCGCCAGCCGCTCGATCTCGATCTGCCCGAGCGCAAGCTCGTGCTCGACGCCAATGGCAAGGTCACCCGCGTGATCGTGCCCGAGCGGCTCGCCGCGCACCGGCTGATCGAGGAATTCATGATCCTCGCCAACGTCGCCGCCGCCGAGACGCTGGAGAAGGCGAGCAGCCATCTTATCTATCGCTGCCATGACGAGCCCTCGCTCGAGAAGATGCGGGCGCTCGGCGAGGTGCTGGCCTCGATCAGCATCAAGCTGCCGAAGGACGGCGCGCTCAGACCGGTGCTGTTCAACCGCATCCTCGCCATGATCAAGGGCTCGGAGAACGAACTCCTGCTCAACGAGGTCGTGCTGCGCACCCAGGCGCAGGCCGAGTATGTCGCCGAGAATTACGGGCATTTCGGCCTGAACCTGCGCCGCTATGCCCATTTCACCTCACCGATCCGCCGCTATGCCGACCTGATCGTGCATCGTGCTCTGGTCGCAGCGCTGAAGCTCGGCGATGACGGCCTGCCGAAAGCGACGACGCTCGCCGAACTGCGCGAGGTCGCGACCCGGATCTCGGCCGCCGAGCGGCGCGCCATGGCGGCCGAGCGCGAGACCACCGATCGCTTGATCGCCCATTTCCTCGCCGACCAGATCGGTTCCAGCTTCGACGGCCGCATCGCCGGCCTCAACCGCGCCGGCCTCTTCGTCAAGCTCGACGGCACCGGCGCCGACGGCTTCATTCCGGCCTCCACCCTCGGCGCCGACTATTATCGCCATGACGAGCGCGCCCATGCGCTGGTCGGCGATCGCACCGGCGAAAGCTGGCGTCTCGGCGACCGCGTCCATGTCAAACTGGTCGAGGCGGCACCGGTCGCAGGGGCGCTTCGCTTCGAGTTGCTCACCGAGGGCAGGCCCGCGACATCCGACCGCTCTGGCAAAAGGTCACGGCCTGCTTTACCTATGGGGCGAAAGCAGGGCCGCCCCCCGCCCAAACGATCGGGCCGCAAGCGCTGACGCCCTGCATTAACGAAGACATCCCATGTCCATACATTGTCACCAACCCAAGCCGGTCCAGGCTCGCGACTGGCGTCAGGCTATGCGTCGCGGCCTCTTCGGCCGCTGCCCGCATTGCGGCGAAGGCAAGCTGTTCCGTGCCTTCCTGAAGCCGGTCGATTCCTGCGAGGCCTGCGGCGAGACCCTGCACCACCAGCGCGCTGACGACCTGCCGCCCTATATCGTCATCACCATCGTCGGCCATGTCGTGGTCGGCGGCATCCTGCTGGCGGAAAAGTACAGCGACTGGTCGATCGCGCTGCATCTCTGGGTCTGGCTGCCGCTGACCGTGCTGCTCAGCCTGGCGCTGATGCAGCCGGCGAAGGGCGCGGTCATCGGCCTGCAATGGGCCATGCGCATGCACGGCTTCGGCGGCGCGATGCCCAAGCCCGAGCGCCAGCCCGCGATGAAGGCCGTGGGGGGCCGATGAGCGACCATACGGTCACCCTGACGCAGGCCGAGCGGGCCCGCACCGCGGTCAA
Source organism: Bosea vestrisii (assembly GCF_030144325.1). Lineage (NCBI taxonomy): Bacteria > Pseudomonadati > Pseudomonadota > Alphaproteobacteria > Hyphomicrobiales > Alloboseaceae > Allobosea > Allobosea vestrisii. The sequence continues at coordinate 646,516 of NZ_CP126307.1, forward strand.
CCTGCGCCCGCGCGATGCGGCGACGATGCTGATCCTCGACCATTCCGGGAAGAAGCCCAGGGTGTTGATGGGCAAGCGTCATGCCGGCCACAAGTTCATGCCGGGCAAGTACGTCTTCCCGGGCGGCCGCATCGAGGCGGGCGACCGCCGGATGGCCGCGAGCGGCGCGCTCGCTGGCCCCTGCGAGCAGCGCCTGCTCGCCCGCTGCGTGCGCCCGAGCGTGCAGCGCGGCCGGGCGCTGGCGCTCGCCGCGATCCGCGAGACCTTCGAGGAGACCGGCCTGCTCTTCGGCAGCGCCGATTACGGCGCGCCTGAGAACCCGCCCGACGGCGTCTGGGCCGACTTTGCCGCCAAGGGCGTCTTCCCCGACCTCGGCGCCATCACCTTCGTCGCCCGCGCCATCACGCCGCCGCGGCGGCCCAAGCGCTTCGATACGCGCTTCTTCGCGGTCGATGCCCGCGCCGTCGCCGCCAAGGTCGAGGACGTCATCGGCCCTGATTCGGAACTCGTCGACCTCGTCTCCGTCACCTTCGACGAGGCCCGTGAGCTCGACCTGCCCACCATCACCAAGGTGATCATCGCAGAGGTCGAGGAGCGGCTGAAGGCCGGATTCGGCCAGCATCTGCCGGTTCCGTTCTACTGGGAGAAGCGTGGCAGCTTCGTGCGCGAGCTGCTCTGATACCATCGGGCGGCGGAAAATCCTTATCCCCGCCCGATATTCCTTGACTTGCCACCGCCGATACGGCATTTCCCGGCCATCGGATTGCCGGGCTCGCCCGGCCATTTTGTTTTTTGCGCGGGCCGAAGGCGGCCCCATCTGTATCGAGGGCTCCGCCATGGCCAAGGCCGTGACCATCAAGATCAAGCTCATCTCGACCGCGGACACCGGGTACTTCTACGTGACCAAGAAGAACTCGCGCACCATGACCGAGAAGATGTCGAAGAAGAAGTACGACCCGGTCGCGCGCAAGCACGTCGAGTTCAAGGAAACCAAGATCAAGTAAGGGCTAAGCCCCTCGCTTTCGATCTTTGTTGACGAAGGCCGCCCTCCGGGCGGCCTTTTCGTTTGTAGCCGCTCCTGAACGGCTCTGCTGATCATTCGATTCTTATCGATCCAGGTAGCCATTTCGCAGCCACGCGCCAAAGCCACCTGAAACCACTCCGTCTGCCCCTGCGTAACCACTATGGCTGGAAACGTTATGGAGGTGACAATGCAGGTCAAAACAGCAGATCTGCTGACAGGCGCGGCCTTGCTCGCCCTGATCAGCTCCGCCCCGACGTCTGCCGTCGCGCAGGACGTTTGTGGCGGCTTGCGCGGCAAGGAACGCGCGGACTGTGTGCGGCTCTCTGCCCGCATAATGTCCTCGCTGACGCTCCAGTACAGCAATCTGGCCCCGGGGTCTGGTAACTCGGTCAGCGGCGGCTCGGGAGCGGTCGGTGCCGGTATCGGCGGCGGCCTCGGCAGCGGCTCCCCTGGCGGCGGTAACGGTCCGTCTGGCGGCGGGAACGGCGGCGGCACGGCTGGCGCCGGTGGCGGTTCGCCCCGCGGCGCTGGACCAGGAGGCATCGGGGTGGGCCTTGGTGCGGGCGCCGGCACGGGTGGCATCGGCGTCAATGCCGGAGTCACCGCTAACACTGGTCGGGGCAGCATCAATGCCGGCGCCGGAATCGGAGCCGACATCGGCGGCAATGCGGTCAATGCCGGCCTCGGCGCAGGCGCAAACAATGCCGGCATCGGAGCAGGCCTCGGCGCGGGAGCCAATCTCGGCGGGACCAACACCGGCGTCGGAGCCGGTGCGGGCGTCAGCAATGCCGGTATCGGCGCCGGCCTTGGCGCCGGGACGAATATCGGCGGAACCAACACCGGCGTCGGCGTTGGCGCAGGCGTCAGCAACACCGGTGTTGGAGCGGGTGTCGGCGCCGGCACCAATCTCGGGGGCGGCGTCAGCGCGGGCGTCGGGATCGGCGGTGACCGTGGCGGCCTGGGCGTCGGCATCGGCGCCGATGTCGGCGGTCTCGGCGTCGGCGCCGGGGTCGGCATCGGCGGCAGCAGCAGCTCCAGCGGAGGCGCGTCGGGAAGCAGTTCCGGCGGAAGTGCCTCGGGAGGCACCGCGGGATCTGCCAACTGACTACGAAGGCGCTGCCTCCTACGGGAAGCAGCGCCTCTCGGCGATACGCATCACGCTGAAGTATTCGGGCCATCTAACCCAAGCAACCGCCACCTCAGAAGGCGGGCTTCGGCACGAACAGGCAGAATGGCCTCTGCGACGGAGCGATCACCATACCGGTCAGCGTTCCACCGCTCCGGCAGATGTGGAAGCGCCCGTCCCTTGAGACACGCGTTGCCTGCTCTGGCACGAAATGGCCGTCATGGGTGAGATACCCGCCCGGGACGATGCGAGGATCGGGTTCTTTCGCATCGGCATCGAGGCCCATCGGCCAGCAATCCCGGTCGCTGCAGCAATCGTAAGGGTACCAACTATGCGCGTAGACAGGCCCTCCGCCCCACGGCAACAGCGCGAGGCAGAGCGCCGATGCGATGAGACGCATGGGTCGCTCCTTGGCGAGGATGTCAGGCCAGCATCTTCGCAGCCGGATAACACGGCATGCGAATCGTCATTAGATTAGCATGAGACGACGATGGTTAATGAGACCTTACGTCACTCAGCTGCCTAATCTTCGGCCAGTATTTGCCGAGATCGACGGCTGATGACTTCAACGCGATCAGCGGTCCACTGTTCCGCTGCGACGTCGCTGGCGTCGGATGCTTCGATCTCCTACCCTGTCATCCGGACGCGACACCGCTCGCCGCGTCGGCAGGAGCACCGTTTTGAACAGCAGCCCTGATCCAGCAGAACCGCATTCGCGTCCGAGCGGGTTGCTGCGCGGCTTCTTGCGCCTGATCATCGAGGTCGACGAGTCGCGTCGCTGGACGCATCGTGTCCGCGCCGCCCTGCTGCTGCTGTTGCTGCTGGCGGGCTTCGGCCTGCTCGGTTACTGGCTGCCTGAGCTGATCGAGCGCTATCGGCGCTGACGCGACGGCCGTTGCGGCCGAAAACCACCCATGAGTGAATGAGGTGGCCGGCCGACGACGGGGCTGAGGAGGCCAGGATCCCGCCATCGACCGGCCGAGCCCAGCGGTAACCCAGGAGATGCGGCGGAACCTGGGCTTCCGAAGGGCATTCCGGACGGCCGCTCAAGCAGCCGCTCTCTTGGAAATCACCCTACGTGGAAGCCCCCTCGAATCAATCGAATCCGATTGATTCACCAATCTTCATCGAAACTTAACCCTACTTGGAAACCTTACCGGCCTTGCGGCTCGCAGGTCAGGCGGCGCTCGCCACGATCACCCGGTTACGGCCTGCGGCCTTCGCCCGATATACCGCCTCGTCGGCCCGCTTCATCATCTGGACCGGCCCGGCATCGCCCGCGCGCCGGCTGGCGACGCCGATCGACACGGTCACCGTGATCGACCTCTGCCCCCGCTGGATCTGGAAGGGCTCGCCCTCGACCCGTTTGCGGATCCGCTCCGCCACGGCCTGGGCCGCATCGAGCGCCGTATCGGGCAGCACGACGACGACCTCCTCGCCGCCCATGCGCGCCACCAGGTCGATGCCGCGCGTGCAGGCGCGTATCCGGTCGGCGAACTCGCGCAGCACCTCGTCGCCGGCGTCGTGGCCCCAGCTGTCGTTGACCACCTTGAAGCGGTCGACATCGAGCACGAGCAATGAGAGCGCCCGGGCCCGAAGCGCCGACTCGTCGAACAGCACCGCAAGCCTGCTGTCGAGATAGCGGCGATTATGCAGCCCGGTGAGCTGGTCCATCACCGCCATTTCCATCGAGGACTGCACGCTGTCGCGCAGCCTCTCGGCGAAGCGCTTGCGACGGACCAGCGTCCGGGCACGCGCCAGCAATTCATTGCGATCGATCGGCCGGACCAGGAAGTCATGCGCGCCGATCTCGAGGCCGCGCAGCACCCGCGAGCGGTCGTCAGCCTCGCCGAGCAGGAGCACCGAAAGATTGCGGGTCCGCTCCAGCGAGCGCAGCTGGCTGCACAGCCGGAGGCCGTCATAGTTCTGCAGGTCGAGGCTCACCAGCACGATCTCGAAATCGCCCTCCGCAGCAAGGGTGAGCGCCGCCTGCGCATCCGGCTCGGTCTCGATCGAATGGAAAGCCGAGAGCGCCTGGACCAGCCTCTGGGCGACCAGGGGCCTGTCCTCGATCAGGAGGACGCGGCCATTGAGGCCGGTCTCGGCGGCCGCCGCCGCGAGCGGATCGGCAATGCCGAGCTGACGCGAGGCGAGCGCGCGCTGGCGTAATTCGTCGGTGACCGATTTGAGCCGCACCAAGCTGCGCACGCGCGCAAACAGTGCCGTGTCGTCGAGGGGCTTGGTCAGGAAGTCGTCCGCTCCGGCATCGAGCCCCTTCAGCCGGTCGCTCGGCTGGTCGAGGGCCGTGACCATGACGACCGGGATATGGGCCGTGATCGCGCTGTTCTTCAGCCGACGGCAGACCTCAAACCCGTTCATGCCCGGCATCATCACGTCGAGCAGGACGATATCCGCCTCACCGCGCTCGCAGATCGCCAGTGCCTCGATCCCGTTCGTCGCGGTGGTGACGTCGAAATACTCGGCGTTGAGCTTGGCTTCGAGCAGCTTCACATTCGCGGCGATGTCGTCGACGACCAGGATCCGGGCTGACATGGCTCAGCGCTTCCCTTCAGGCCGTGCCGAGATAGGCGCGAACAGTCTCCAGGAACTTGCCGACCGAGATCGGTTTCGAGATATAGGCCTCGCAGCCCCCCTCCCGAATGCGCTCCTCGTCGCCCTTCATCGCGAAGGCGGTGACGGCGATCACGGGAATGGACTTGAGCGCATCGTCCTCCTTGATCCATTTCGTCACCTCCAGCCCCGAGACCTCGGGCAGCTGGATGTCCATCAGGATCAGGTCGGGCCGGTGCGTTCGGGCGAGCTCGATTGCCTCGATGCCGTCAGCCGTCTTGAGCGTTGCATAGCCATGAGCTTCCAACAGGTCGTTGAAGAGCTTCATGTTGAGCTCATTGTCCTCGACGATCAGAACCGTCTTTGTCATCTGTCCCCCAAGGCCGCCCGGCCAGGCATCCGACAAGACGGATTTCCCGGGCCGGCGGCCACGTTCAGTGCTAGCTTTAGCATGCGAGCTGTTGACGAAACGCAAACCTGAAACCAGACTCGTCGGTCATAGATAGATAGCCATGCCGCACCCGATCACCAGCGAGGAAGCTGAGACGCTCGCACTGAAGGCCCTCGCCTTCCTGGCCTCGGAGCCGGAGCGGCTGGAGCCGTTCCTGGCTGTCACGGGCCTTGGCCCGGCCACCCTGCGCGGCGCGGCGCAGGAACCCGGCTTTCTTCTGGGCGTGCTGGACCATCTCTGCGCCAGCGATTCGCTGCTGCTGGAGTTTGCCGGAAATCTCGGCTTGAATCCGGAAATCGTCGCGCAAGCCCGCGAAATCCTCGCCGGCCCGCCCGAAGCCTTCGAGCCATGACCCTGCCGGCGGGCGCCGCCAGCTCCGGCCGGGTGCTCTGCCGTGATTGCCTGCAGGACCATGGCGAGGCGCGTTCGTCGCCCGGCCTGCGCCGCTGCCCGGCTTGCGGCTCGCCGCGGCTGCTGCGCCATGCCGAGCGCGACAGCCTCCATCTCGCCCATATCGATTGCGACGCCTTCTATGCCGCGATCGAGAAGCGCGACGACCCCAGCCTGCTCGACAAACCGGTGATAGTCGGTGGCGGCAAGCGCGGCGTGGTTTCGACCTGCTGCTACATCGCCCGCATGTCAGGCGTGCGCTCGGCCATGCCGATGTTCAAGGCGCTGAAGGCCTGCCCCGAGGCGATCGTGGTCAAGCCGAACATGGCAAAATACGTCACGGTCGGCCGCCAGGTCCGCAAGCTGATGCAGGAGCTGACGCCGCTGGTCGAACCGATCTCGATCGACGAGGCCTTCCTCGACCTCGGCGGCACGCAGCGGCTCCATCATGCCAGCCCGGCGCTGACCCTCGCCCGCTTCCAGCGTCGGATCGAGGACGAGATCGGCATCACCATCTCGGTCGGGCTCTCCTACGCCAAGTTCCTCGCCAAGGTCGCCTCCGACCTCGATAAGCCGCGCGGCTTCTCGATCATCGGCCAGGCCGAGGCCGTCGCCTTCCTCGCCCAAAAGCCGGTCGGGATGATCCCGGGCATCGGTCAGGCCGGCGCAGCGAAGCTCGGCCAGTCCGGTTTCCGCACCATCGGTGATCTCGCCAAGGCCGAGATCACCACGCTCTATCGCCTGGTCGGCAAGGACGGACCGCGCCTGAAGAACCTCGCTCTTGGCATCGATCCACGCAAGGTCACGGTCGAGCACGAGGCCAAGACCGTCTCATCCGAGACGACGCTCGACGTCGATCTCGCGCGTTTCGAGGAGCTGGAACCGATTCTCTGGCGGCTCTGCGAAAAGACCTCGCGGCGCCTGAAGGCGCAGGAGCTTGCCGGGCGCACCGTCACCCTCAAGCTCAAGACCCATGATTTCCACCTTGTCACCCGCGCCGTCCGCCTGCCCGAGCCGAGCCAGCTCGCCGCCCGTCTCTTTTCCGCCGGGCGCGACCTGCTCAAACGCGAATGCACCGGGCCGCGCTACCGGCTGATCGGCATCGGCATGAGCGATTTTTCCGATCCGGCCGAAGCCGACCGCGGAGATCTCGCCGACCTGCAGACGCCAAAGCTCAAGGCGATGGAAAACGCCCTCGACGCGGTCCGCGCCAAATTCGGTGATGCCGCGATCGAGAAGGGCCTGTCGCTGCGCGATAACCGCAGGGCTACTTCGCGCACTCGCTCGCCGGAAGCAGATCTAGACGGGTGAGCGTGCCGCGCAGCGCGAACGAGCCGTAATCGAGCCTGATCGCGCCGGTGACGCCGTTTTCATAGAGCTCGAAGGAGACGGTATAGGCCGGCGTGCTCTCGCCCGAACCGACCTTGAAATAGGAGATCGTCACCGGCCAGCGCGCGAGTTTCTCGAATTCCGGCTTCCGCAGCGGCGCCTCGGCCGCCGGCGTCGCGATCTTGCGGCCGATCACAGAGAGCGTGTCGTAGACGTCCTTGCCGGAATTGGCGCCGTCATAGAGGCGGACATTGAAGGTGTTCTGCCCGGCCCGCGCCGCCTTGATCACCGCCTTCATCTGCTCGTTCGGGAACATCGCCGCGCTCGCCTCGCGATGCGTCTCGGCCTTGGGCGCGCGCAAGCTCACCTCATAGCCGGCCTCGCCCTTCTTGGCCGTGCCGTCGACGATGTCGGCCGCCGCGCCGGCGGCCGAGCTCTCTGTCTTGAAGCGATAGCTCTTGGCGTCGCCTTCCTCGAAGCTCGTGGTCCGGGCGTCGATGACGCGCGGGCCGCCCTCGCTGGTGAGCTCGGTGACCTGGCGGAAGGAGAGCGCATAGCCGTCACAGGCATCGCCAGAGAAGTCGAAGGCGATGCGGCCGCGCGCCGTGGTGATGTCGCGCGACGGCTTGCCGTCGTCGAGCACGAGATCATAGACCGCCCGATGCGGCACCAGCACGACGCGATCTGTCGGACTCTGAGCCCAAGCTCCCGCAGCCGCCATCACCGCCAGGCCTGCGATCCCGCCGCGATACGTCTTCATGCCAATCCTCGATTCACGCTCTGCTTAAGTCGAACTGCAGCCCTGTGAATCTAGGTGCATTGCGGCAATGGCGCAAACAAGGCGGCCCGCATCGTCTCGCATCCGATCAGGGCGCTTCTGCGCGCAGCGCGGCCCCCGCCGCAGCAAGCACCTCTTCTGAAAGCGCTTTATCCTCCACCATACGGGACAGGACGAGCGCTCCGATGAGCGTGGCGTACCCCGCAAGGGCTGCGGCTCGCCGTTCCTCTTCGGTCGCCCCCGGCATGACGGATGACAGGCTCGTGATCGCCGCGCGCGCACCCTCCGTCGCAACAGCACGCGACGCTTCGCCCAGGCGCGCGATATCGCAACCGAGCGCCGCCACCGGGCAACCGTGACCGGGATCGTCGCGGTGCAGGGGCGACAGATAGCGGCTGGCGATCGCCTGCAAAGGCGCCTCCGGTTCCGCCGCCTTGGCCTCCTCCAGCCAGTGATTGGCGTTGCTGAAGGCGCGCCCGAGCGCCTGCGCGGCCAGCTCGTCCTTTGAGGCGAAATGCCCATAGAAGCCGCCATGGGTCAGGCCGACCACCTTCATCACATCGGCGACGCCGACCCCATCGAAGCCGCGCTCGCGAAACAGCGTCGCCGCCGTTTCGAGAATGCGCTCGCGGTTCTCCCGCATCTGTTCGCGGCTGACCCGCATCGACCCGCTCCTCTCAGAATCCGAAAATCCAGCTCTTGACTCTTTATATGATGATCGTCATTTAAATTCAATCATGATGACCATCATGAAAAACATGATGTCGAACCCGAACAGGAGATGGACATGGCTACGCAGCAGCTCGGCACCGCCCTCATCACCGGCGCATCGACCGGGATCGGCGCCGTATACGCCGACAGATTGGCCCGTCGTGGCTATGATCTCGTCCTCGTCGCCCGTGATGAAGCGCGCCTTTCCGCGCTCGCCGAGCGCCTCGCCGGCGAGACCGGCCGCAAGGTCGAATGGCTGAAGGCCGATCTGACAGCCAAGGCGGATCTCGCTTTGGTCGAGCAGCGCCTGCGCGAGGACCAGAGCCTGACCGTGCTGGTCAACAATGCCGGCATGTCCGTCGCCGGAACGCTGGTCGAAGGCGATATCGACCGCTTCCAGACCATGATCGAGCTCAACGTCATCGCTCCGACCCGCCTCGCCGCCGCAGCAGCCCGCAATTTCGTCGCCCGCAACCAGGGCGCCATCATCAACATCGCCTCGGTGCTGGCGCTCGCGCCGGAGCTGTTCAACGGCAGCTACAGTGGCACCAAGGCCTATGTGCTGAACCTCAGCCTCTCATTGCAGAAGGAGCTCGAAGCGGCCGGCGTCCGCGTCCAGGCCGTGTTGCCGGGAGCCACCCGCACCGAGATCTGGGCCCGCGCCGGCGTCAATGTCGACGGCTTCCCGCCGGAGATGGTGATGGAGGTCGACGACATGGTCGATGCTGCGCTGGCCGGCTTCGACCAGGGCGAGCTCGTCACCATTCCGTCGCTGCCGGATCCAGCCGACTTCGAGCGCTACAGCGCGGCGCGGCTGGCGCTCGGCCCCAATCTCTCGCGCAACCGGCCCGCCGAGCGCTATCGCACGGTGCGTGCCGACGCCGCCTGATCCGCCCTGCTCGGCAGGCACATCGGCCCAGCCGCGTCGCGCTTGCGACCCGGCTTTGCATCGGCGATGAAAGGCTCCTGTTCAGATCCGGTCAGGAGCCCTCCGATGAACGCCGTCGACACCAAGCTCGCCGCCCTCGGCATCACCCTGCCCGCCCCGGCCGCCCCGGTCGCGAACTACGTGCCCTATGTCATCACCGGCAACCTGCTGATCATCTCCGGCCAGATCTGCTTCGGCCTCGATGGCAAGCTCTCCGATGCGCACAAGGGCAAGCTCGGCGCCGAGATCTTCAACGAGGCCGGGCTCGAGGCGGCCAAGCTCTGCGCGATCAACGTCCTCGCCCAGGCCAAGGCGGCGCTCGGCGGCGATCTCGGCCGGATCGTGCGCTGCGTGCGCCTCGGCGGCTTCATCAACGCCACACCGCACTTCGCCGCTCTGCCGGCGATCATGAACGGCGCCTCCGATTTCATGGTCGAGGTGCTCGGCGATGCCGGCCGCCATGCCCGCTCGACCGTCGGCGTCGCCAACCTGCCGGCCGACGCCGCCGTCGAGGTCGAAGCCATGTTCGAGATCGCCTGATGGCAGCTGAAGCCTGGCTCACGGCCCGCCCGATCGCGCATCGTGGCCTGCATGATGCCGCCGGCGGCGTGATCGAGAACTCGCTCTCGGCAGCGGCTGGCGCGATTGCCGGCAATTTCGCCATCGAATGCGACGTCCAGCTCAGCGCCGACGAGGATGCGGTCGTCTTCCACGACTTCGTTCTCGACCGTCTCACGGCCGAGACCGGCCGCGTCGACGCCCGCAAGGCGGCCGAGCTCGCGCAGATCGGGCTGAAGGGCGCGAGCGACCGCATCCCGACCCTGCCCGCCTTCCTCGACGCCATCGGCGGCCAGACCCCCTGGTGATCGAGGTGAAGAGCCGCTTCGACGGCGATCTGCGGCTGGCGAAGCGCACCGCGGAGATCCTCGCCGGCCACAAGGGCCAGCCGATCGTGCTGAAATCCTTCGATCCTGTGATCGTGGCGGCCTTGCGCGAGCTCGCGCCCGGCTTCGCCCGCGGCATCGTCGCGATGAACGAGTACGGCTATGCCGACTACGACCATCTCTCGGCCGGGCAGAAGCACGCGCTCGCCAACTTCCTGCATTTCGAGGAGAGCCGGCCGGACTTCGTCTCCTGGAAGGTCGCCGACCTGCCGAGCGCCGCGCCCTTCCTCTGCCGCAAGGCGCTGGGCCTGCCGCTGATGAGCTGGACGGTGCGCACGCCGGAAGATCGCGCCCGCGCCGCCGAGCATGCCGACCAGATGGTCTTCGAGGGCTTTCTGCCTTGAGCGAAACCGGTCTGCGCGAGGGCCTCAGAGTCCGCGTCGCGACCTCGCTGAAAAGCGTCCCGGCCGCAGACTGGGACGCCTGCGCCAATCCGTGCGCCGGCCGGCCGCTTGAATCGGCATCCGAACAAGCGGATTCAATCTCTCAAGCAGACCCGGACAACCCCTTCGTTTCGCACGCTTTTCTGCGCGCGCTGGAGGAGAGCGGCTGCGTCGGCGGCCGCACTGGCTGGTCGCCGGCCTATCTCCTGGTCGAAGATGCCGAAGACCGCCTGATCGCCGCCGCGCCGTCCTTCGTGAAAGGTCACAGCCAGGGCGAATACGTCTTCGACCACAGCTGGGCCGAGGCCTATATGCGCGCCGGCGGCCGCTACTATCCGAAGATCCAGGTCGCGGCTCCGTTCACCCCCGCGACCGGCCCGCGCCTGCTCGTCGCCGAGGGCCCGCATGCGAGCGAAGCGTGCGAGGCCCTGATCGCCGGGCTGGACGCACTTCGCGAGCAGGTCCGCGGCTCGTCGATCCATGTCACCTTCGCGCAGGAGCCGGACATGACGGCGTTGCTCGAAGCTGGCTTCCTCGAGCGCCACGACATCCAGTTCCATTGGCAGAACCAGGGCTTCGGCAGCTATGACGACTTCCTCGCCACACTGGCCTCGCGCAAGCGCAAGGCGCTGAAGCGCGAGCGGCGTGAAGCGCTCTCCGCCGGGATCGAGGTCGCGGTGCTCTCCGGTTCCGACCTCACCGAAAGCGTCTGGGACGATTTCCACGCCTTCTACGAGGACACCGGCTCGCGCAAATGGGGCCGGCCCTATCTCAACCGCCGCTTCTTCTCCGAGATCGGGCAGCGCATGGGCGAGCGCGTCGTGCTGGTGCTCGCCCGCCGCGCCGGCCGCAATATCGCCGGCGCCATCAATTTCCGCGGCGGCAACACCCTCTACGGCCGCAACTGGGGCTGCATCGAGGACCATCCCTTCCTGCATTTCGAGCTCTGCTACCACCAGGCCATCGACTATGCGATCGCGCACAAGCTCGCCCGCGTCGAGGCCGGCGCCCAGGGCGAGCACAAGCTTGCACGCGGCTACCGCCCGGTGATCACCCGCTCGGCCCATCTCCTCGCCGATCCGGGCCTCGCACGCGCCGTCGCCGCCTATCTGCCCGGCGAACGGCGTGAGATCAGCTCTGCAGTAGCTGCGCTTGCGCAGGAGAGCCCCTTCCGCAAGGTTGGCGACAGCTGACTCCCCCAGCCCACCAACGACCGGAACCTGCGCGATGACCGCCTATGATCCCAGCAACATCTTCGCCAAGATCCTGCGCGGCGAATTGCCGGCCCACCGTGTCTACGAGGACGACCGGGCCCTCGCCTTCCTCGACATCATGCCGCGCGCGGCCGGCCACACGCTGGTGATCCCGAAGAACCCGGCCCGCAACCTCCTCGACATCGATCAGGGCGATCTCGGTTATGTCGCAGGAATCGCCCAGCGCATCGCCCGGGCGCAGATGGCCGCCTTCGCCGCCGACGGAATCACGGTGCAGCAGTTCAACGAGAGCGCCGGCGGCCAGGTCGTCTTCCATTTGCACGTCCACGTCATCCCGCGCCATGACGGCGTCGCCATGAAGCCGCCCGCCAGCGAGATGGCCAAACCCGAGGACCTCGCGGCTGCCGCAGAAAAAATTCGGGCTGCGCTGAAAAATCTTTGAGGGGCATGTCACGCGGGCGCTGGCTGCCTCGTCCTGTCTTCATCACCACCTGATGGAGAGAAACGATGACCCAGCGCCTCAACGGCTTCCAGACCGCCCCCGACGCCTACAAGGCCATGCTCGGCCTGCAGGACTACGTGAACCAGTCGAAGCTGGAGCACAGCCTGCTCGAGCTGGTGAAGATCCGGGCGTCACAGATCAACCGCTGCGCCTACTGCCTGCACATGCACATCGCCGACGCACGCAAGGCCGGCGAGAGCGAGATCCGCATCAACCTGCTCAGCGCCTGGGAGGAGTCGGAGCTCTTCACCCCGCGCGAGCGTGCCGTCCTGCGCTGGACCGAAGAGCTGACACGGCTCGTCGACCGCAGCCCGAGCGACGAAGCCTTCGCCGAATTGCGCGAGCACTTCGACGAAAAGGATTGCGTCGACCTCTCGGTCGCCATCGGCATGATCAATCTCTGGAACCGGATCAATTGCGGCTTCCGCACCCTGCATCCGAATGATCGTCGCCGCGAGAAGGCCGCGGCCTGACGCTGCGGCGACATAAGCCTGCTGGCCCGGTGATCGCCGAGCCAGACCTGCCTCAGTCCGAAAGCCCCGTCATGAGCAAGCGCCTCAACCCCTACGTCACCGCTCCCGACACCATGAAGCCGCTGATCGCGCTCGAAGCCTCGATCAAGGAGAGCGGCCTTGAGCACAGCCTGATCCATCTCGTGAAGATGCGGGCATCGCAGATCAATGGCTGCGCCTATTGCCTGCACATGCATTCGTCCGACGCGATCAAGGAGGGCGAGAGCCCGGCCCGGCTCTTCCTGCTCGACGCCTGGCACGAGTCGGCGCTCTATACGCCGCGCGAACGTGCCGCCCTCGCCTGGACCGATGCGCTGACGCTGGTCTCGCAGAGCCATGCGCCCGACGAGGCCTATGACGAGGTCGTCAGCCATTTCAGCCCGGAGGAAACCGTGAAGCTCACCTTGCTGATCGGCACGATCAACACCTGGAACCGCATCGCGATCGGCTTCCGCACGAGCCACCCCAACGACCGGCCGGCCAAGACCGGCGCGACGGCTGCCTGAGACGCCTCCCATGACCGCCCCGGATGATATCTTCGAGACGCATCGCCGCTTCCTGACCCGCCTCGCCTATCGCATGCTCGGCTCGGTCAGCGATGCCGAGGATATCGTCCAGGAGGCCTGGCTGCGCTGGCGCGACGCCTCCCAGGACGCGGTCGAGGCGCCGCGCGCCTATCTCGCCCGCACCGTAACGCGCCTCTGCCTCGACCAGATGAAATCGGCCCGCAGCAAGCGCGAATTCTATGTCGGCGCCTGGCTGCCGGAGCCCCTGGTCGAGGAGATCGGCGCGGCTGAATCCGACGTCGACACCCAGCTCGACGCTCCGATCGCACTGATGCTCGCGCTCGAGCGGCTGACGCCGCTCGAGCGCGCCGCCTTCCTGCTGCACGACGTCTTCGACCTCGACTTCGCCGAGATCGCCCGCACCATCGACCGCAGCGAGAGCGCCTGCCGCCAGCTCGCGAAGCGCGCCCGCGAGCATGTCCGCATCGACATGCCGCCGCGCAACAAGGTCGAGCCCGCCGAGGCGAAGCGTTTCGTCGAGGCCTTCTTCAAGGCCGCCCACAAGGCTGACACCAGCGATCTGCAGACCCTGCTCGCGCAGGATGTCGCCTTCCACAGCGACGGCGGCGGCAAGGTGCTGGCGGTGCTCAACCCACTCTATGGCATCGAGCGCGTCCTGCGCTTCTTCGCCGGCATCGCCAGCAAGGTCGCCCATCTGCACAAGACGACCACGCTGTACAAGCCTGTGATGATCAACGGCATGCCCGGCTATCTCAGCCTCGAACGCGGCGAGACCTTGCAGGCGACGACCCTCGACATCCGCGACGGGCGCGTCCACGCGATTTACGTCATGCGCAATCCCGACAAGCTCCGGCACATCTCGCTGGGAGCGGGTTAGGTGCTCCCAACGCCCTACCTCGTTCGCGCTCCGGACGCGATTATGGCTCAAATGTGGGCAAGGCAACCAGGCTAGCTGATTTGCATCCGCACAGGAGCCTTGCGCAATGAATTTTGATATTTCCCAAGTTAAGCACCCGAAGGAAAAGCTCTACGGTAGCATCATGCTCGTCGTCGGAACCCTGATCTGGGTCCTGGTCGTCGGTTTCATCCTGCTGAGCCTGCTACGCGGCCAGATTCACGTGGCAGTCATCTCGTTGCTCTATTTCCTCGCTTTCTGGTTGTTTTCGTACTGGGCGCGCGCCCTCACCCGCGCCTATATGATCGGCCATTTCGTCATGGTCGGACCCGACCAGTTCCCGCATCTCCACCGCATGGTCGAGGACGGCGCCCGCGCGCTCGGCCTGCGCGAGATTCCGCAGACCTTCGTCTACAACTCCAGCGGCGTGCTGAACGCGATGGCGCTGCGCCTCGTCGGCCGCCAGCGCTATATCTGGCTGACCTCGGCCCTGCTCGACGCAGACAATGACGAGCAGGTCCGCTTCGTCATCGGCCATGAGCTCGGCCACCATGTCGCCGGCCATCTCGACGAGCCCTGGAGCTATCTGCGCTTGCCCGGCCACGTCATCCCGTTCCTCGGCGCCGCCTATTCCCGCGGCCGCGAACTGACCTGCGACCGCATCGGCGCCTTCGTCGCCCGCGATCTCCAGGCCGCCCGCACCGGCCTGCAGATGCTGGCCTGCGGCAGCGCCAAGCTGAACGCCCAGATGAACGCCGACGCCTTCCAGAAGCAGGAGCAGATGGTGCCGGGCATCGCCGGCTTCTTCCTGAAGATCGTCTCGCACTATCCGCGCCACACCCGCCGCGTCGAGGCGGTGACGCAATGGTCCAAGACGCAGCCGGCGACCAATCCGTCCGTGCGCCCGAGCTTCGCGCCGCGCCCGGCGTAAACTGCCGCGGACGACATTCGACGCACGTCAAGACCGGCGCCCCTTGGGCGCCGGTTTCATATGAGAGCGTTCAATGCAACCTCGGCAGCATCTCGGCTTTCAGCCGAGCCACAAGGCGCCGCCGATCAGCACCGCTTCGCCGATGACGACGGCCAGCATGACCTTGCGCCGGTATATCAGCACGACCGTCACGGCGACCGCGAGTGCCGCCAGCCTCACCGCGAGCGGCACGCCGGCGAGCGCGCCCGGCGCCGCCAGCACCAGCTTGGCCACCACCCCGGCGAGCAGCGCGGTTGCGACCAGTCTCACCCATTCGAGCCAAGGCGAGTTCTCGTCGAGTCGGCGCGCGAAGACCACGGCGAGCCAGCGCCAGATCTCGGTCGGCAGCACCGCAAACAGGAGAATCGCGAGATAGGGCCACCACGGCCCGTCGAGAAAGGCGATCGGCTGCGTCATTCGCCCGCCTTCGGCGCCTTGCGCCGGCGCTGCACGAGGAAGGCGATGCTGCCGCCGACGACACCGCTGGCGATCAGGTCGAAGCCGCCGCCGATCGCCCAGCCCGCCGCAGGCGCGAGTGCGAGGCCGAGCCCGATCGCGATCTTATCGCCAAGCCCCCGGATTCCAGCCGTCATCGAGCTCAGGAAGAAGATCGGCGTCAGGCAGAGCAGCCCGGCCGCGACCGGCGCCGGCACCACTCCGGCGAGCTGGAAGCCCACGAAAGTGGTGAACGAGCTGACGACGATCAGCGCATTGGCGAAGCCGAAGAAATAGGGAACGCGCTGCTCGGGTGGCATCGCCGGCAGGCGCCTGAAACTTTCGACCCAGGAGGTCACCGCGACATAATGGGCGATCAGCAGCTGCGTCCCGATCCCCTGCCCCGGTCGGCGCAGCAGCGGCAGCAGCGCTACGGTCATCGGCAGGAAGCGCAGCGAGGCGAAGCCGATGGCGAGCGCGATCGCGCTCCAGGCTGCTCCGGCTGCGATCGAGGCGAAGAACAGCACCTGCGACGGGCCGGCCCAGACCAGGATCGTCGAGAGCACCGCGGCCTCGACCGGATAGCCGACATCCCGTGCCAGCGAGCCGACGCCCATCAGCGACAGTCCGACCACCCAGGCCGGAAGCATCACGGCATCACGAAAGCCGGTGAAGGCCGGCCGCACCCAGGCGCTGCGGACAGATTTGCTCATCTCGCAAAAAGCGCGGGCGAGCGTCCGTCAGGTCTCGAAGGCAGGGATGCGCTGGAATGCTGGATCATCGGACCCGCTGAAACGAAACGCGGCCCGCAGCTGCTGCGGGCCGCTTCGCTTAAAGCGCATCGCGTCGGCAGCATGACAGCCCCAGAACCGCGCGTCCGCCCTGCATCCAGTGCAAAGCGATCAGAAGCTCTTCATCACCAGGCCCATCAACTCGTTCCCGAAGTCGACGATCTCCTTGGGAACACCGCCGATAGCGCGATAGCCGAGCCAGAGCAGATAGAGGAAGGCCGGGACCAGGATCCAGCCCAGCACCTCCTCGAAGACGATGCGCCGCCGGCGGCGGCGCGCCCGCTTCTCGAACCAGCCGAGCTTCTCCTTCGGCGCCGGTGCCGCCGCTTGCGTGGCGACCTCCTCGTCCTGCGCCCAGGCGCTGGCGGGCTTGCGTTTGAAGAACACCGGATCAGGCCTTGGTCAGCGGAACTTTCGGCACGGTGCGCACGCTCCGCACCGCCTTGGGCGGCTCGACCGGAGCATCCGGCTTAGGGCCGCGCTTCGCGCCGCCCGACCCGGCCACCTTGGCCTTGCCTGGTGCCTTGCCCGGCCCCTTGGCCCGTGGCTTGCGCGTGCGCTTCTCGGCCGCAGCGGCGACGTCCTTCTCCGGCTTGGGCTTGACAGGCCCGTCGGGGAATTCGAGGCCGAGCACCTTGATGCCCGTCTCGGACTGGATCACCACGACCTTGACCGCGCCGCCGTTCTTCAGCCGGCCGAACAGAACCTCGTCGGCGAGCGGCGTCTTGATCGTCTGCTGGATCAGGCGCGCCATCGGGCGGGCGCCCATTGCCTCGTCATAACCGTTCTCGACCAGCCATTCGCGCGCCTCGTCCGAGAGCTCGATGGTGACGTTGCGGTCGGCGAGCTGCGCCTCGAGCTGCAGCACGAACTTGTCGACGACGCGGGCCACGACCGTCTTCGGGAGGTGGCCGAAGGAGATCGTCGCGTCGAGCCGGTTGCGGAATTCCGGCGCGAACAGCTTGTTGATCGCCTCGGTGTCGTCGCCCTCGCGCTTCTGGCGGGTGAAGCCATAGGCATTCCTGGCCATGTCGGCCGCTCCGGCATTGGTGGTCATGATCAGGATGACGTTCCTGAAATCGACCTGCTTGCCGTTGTTGTCGGTCAGCTTGCCGTGGTCCATGACCTGCAGGAGGATGTTGAACAGGTCGGGATGGGCCTTCTCGATCTCGTCGAGCAACAGCACGCAGTGCGGATGCTGGTCGATCTGATCGGTCAGGAGGCCGCCCTGGTCGAAGCCGACATAGCCGGGAGGCGCGCCGATCAGCCGCGAGACGGTGTGGCGCTCCATGTATTCCGACATGTCGAAGCGCACGAGCTCGACGCCGAGCGAGGAGGAGAGCTGGCGCGCCACCTCGGTCTTGCCGACGCCGGTCGGGCCGGCGAAGAGGTAGCAGCCGATCGGCTTCTCGCCGTCGCGCAGGCCGGCGCGGGCGAGCTTGATCGAGGAGGACAGCGCCTCGATCGCCTTCTCCTGGCCGTAGACCGTGCGCTTCAGCGTGGTCTCGAGATTGCGCAGCACCTCGGCATCGTCCTTGGAGACGGTCTTGGCCGGGATGCGCGCCATCGTCGCGACCGCCGCCTCGATCTCCTTGACGCCGATCGTCTTCTTGCGCTTGGCCTCGGTCACCAGCATCTGCGAAGCACCGGTCTCGTCGATCACGTCGATCGCCTTGTCCGGCAATTTGCGGTCATGGATATAGCGCGCCGACAATTCCACCGCCGCCTTGATGGCGTCGTTGGTGTAGCGCAGCTTGTGGAACTCCTCGAAATAGGGCTTCAGCCCCTTCAGGATCTCGATCGTGTCCGGCACCGACGGTTCGTTGACGTCGATCTTCTGGAAGCGGCGCACCAGCGCCCGATCCTTCTCGAAATACTGGCGGTATTCCTTGTAGGTGGTCGAGCCGATGCAGCGCAGCCCACCCGAGGCGAGCGCCGGCTTCAGCAGGTTCGAGGCATCCATCGCACCGCCCGAGGTCGCACCGGCGCCGATCACCGTGTGGATCTCGTCGATGAACATGATCGCCTTGGGATGCGCCTCGATCTCCTTCATCACCTGCTTGAGGCGTTCCTCGAAATCGCCGCGATAGCGCGTGCCGGCAAGCAGCGTGCCCATGTCGAGCGAGAAGACGGTGGCGTCCTCCAGCACCTCGGGAACCTCGCCGCGCACGATCTTGAGGGCGAGGCCCTCGGCGATCGCGGTCTTGCCGACGCCAGGCTCGCCGACCAGCAGCGGGTTGTTCTTCTGCCGGCGGCAGAGGATCTGGATCGTGCGCTGCACCTCGGCCTCGCGGCCGATCAGCGGATCGATGCGCCCGTCCCTCGCCTTGCGGTTGAGGTTGACGCAGTAAGCGTCGAGCGCGCTTTCCTTTTTCTTCTTGTCCTTGTCGCCGTCATTGCCGGAATCGGGCGCTGCTCGCGCTGCTGCTCGGGCTCATCCTCGGCGCCGCGCACCGGCCGGCTCTCGCCGGCGCCGGGGCGCTTGGCGATGCCGTGGCTGATGTAGTTGACCGCGTCGTAGCGGGTCATGTCCTGCTCCTGCAGGAAGTAGGCGGCGTGGCTCTCGCGCTCGGCGAACATCGCGACGAGCACGTTGGCCCCGGTCACCTCCTCGCGGCCGGACGACTGGACATGGATGACCGCGCGCTGGATCACGCGCTGGAAGCCGGCGGTCGGCTTGGAATCGTCGCGTCCGTCGGTGACGAGATTGGTCAGTTCCGCGTCGATGTAGTCGACGAGGTTGCGACGCAGCGTGTCGAGATCGACGCTACAGGCACGCATCACGGCAGCGGCGTCCTGGTCGTCGACCAGCGCCAGCAGCAGATGCTCCAGTGTCGCATATTCATGGTGGCGCTCATTGGCGAGCGCGAGGGCCCGGTGAAGCGCCTGTTCGAGGCTGCGCGAGAAGCTCGGCAAGGTCAGCGCTCCCAATCCAGTTTCGAGAGGATGATGTTCAAAGCTACTTTTTCTCCATCACGCATTGCAGCGGATGCATATGCTTGCGGGCGAGGTCCATCACCATGGTGACCTTGGTTTCCGCGACCTCGTAGGTGAAGACGCCGCATTCGCCGACGCCGTTCTGATGGACATGCATCATGATGCGCGTCGCCTCGGCCCGGTCCTTGTTGAAGAACCGCTCCAGGACATGCACCACGAACTCCATCGGCGTGTAATCGTCGTTGAGGATCAGCACGCGGTAGAGGTTTGGCTTGCGCGTCCGGGTCCGGGTCAGAACGGCGGTGCCGGTTCCTGTCCGATCGCCATCGGTCGGGGACGACGGCGCACGCGGCTTCGACGCCAGACGCGGCACGATGCCGGCTGACAGTTCCTGATCGATCGGCGTGGTGACTGCGTGGCTCAAGGTGTCCGTCCCGAAGGCTGACCTCAAGATAGTGCTTCGCTCACGAATTTACAGACGTCGCCACGGCTCCGCCAGCCCGTTGCGACCGCAGGTCACAAAGAAGTGCCGCCGCGAGCTTGGCGAAGCCCGGGTGGCACGGGACGATCGGGATGAATTTCCGTGCAGCGTCAGGTACGCCAGCGCAACCGCTCCGGCGCAAGCGTGTTACTGAACGCCCTTCCTTCATGGCGGGCCGCGGCATAGTCCCGCTTCAGGCGGAAATACCATTGCCCCAGCCGGTCGGCCTGGCCGAGCAGCAGCATGGTCGGCTTGCGCTCCAATCCCTGCTGTGCGAGTTCGAGAATCCTTTGGTCTTGCCGCAGGAAGGCACGCCCGGCCCATCCGATCAGCGGCGCGAGCGGCATGAGCTGCGGCAGATCCGAGAGCAGCACATTGGTGAGCAGCGTCCGGCGCGCATCGATCGGCGTGGCGAAGGTCGCGTTGATGATCGAGCGTTCGCCCATGCGGATGCGCTCGATCCGCTGGCCCGGCAGCAGGAAATCGACCTCGGTCTGCGGCCGGCCGAGCAGGCGATAGCCGCGCGAGTTCGCCGCCGCCTTGTGCGCCTTCATCCGGAAGCCGAAGGGAAGCGGCTCGAAATCCTTGACCTTCTCCCGGGCCGTCGCCGTCGGCCGCCACCACCAGGAATTATGGACGTAGCCGACATGGCCCGGGTCGATCAGGCTGAGTACGCACAAATCATAGGAGGCCTCGACCAGGACCGCGACGGCGACCCGGCAGCGAGTCGACCCCGCCAGGGTCAGCGCCGGCACCGGCGGAGCCTCGGCGAGCCCCACGCCCATATAAAGCCAGATGATGCCGTCGCTCTCGCGGACCGGAAACTCGCCGACCTTGACCTGGCCGGGATCGGTGACGTCGCCATCGACCAGCGTCGGCATCGCCTGGCAGCGGCCATCGGCGCCGAAGCGCCAGCCATGGAAGGGACAGGTGATCGCGGTGCCGTCGAACTGCCCCTCCGACAGCGGCGCACCGCGATGCGGACAACGGTCGCGCAACGCAAAGAGCCGGCCGGCTTTCGTGCGGCCGATCACGATCTGGTCGCCGAGGACCGACACGCTCACCATCGCGCCCGGCGCCAGGCTGCCGGCGCTCTTGACGCAGTACCAGGCTTCCCGGGGCGGCTCGCGAAACTCGCTCGCCGGAGGCGCCTCTGCAGAGGTCCGTGCGTCCCCGGTCGTCGTCGAACTGCTCATTGCGGCCTCTGGCTCCAGCCGCGGCCTCAAGCGGATCACGGTGGCCGCAAGCAACCCCTCGCCAGTTGCAAGAGCATTGCCGGGAGGAACACTCGGCCTGGAGCGTGGCCACAAATGCAAAGAAGCCCGGCCGGAGCCGGGCTTCTCGAAATCGTCTGGCAATCAGCTGCGGCCGACCTAGGTCAGCCGCTTGCCGAAATCACTTGGCGGCGGTCGGGACGGCCTTGGCGACGATGCCTTCGAACGGCTTGTAGGCATCCTTGGCGATCGCGGCATAGAGCTCGCCGATCTTGGTGACCTGGGCGACATAGCCCTCGAAAGCGGTCTTGACGTAGTCCGACTGGATCTCGATCGCCTTGTCGAGCGTCTTGACGCCGGACAGCTTCTCGATCGTGGCGGTGCCGGCCTCGAACGACTTCTTGGCGTAATCGGTGGCCTCGACGGCGAGCGCCTGCACGCCCTTCGAGGTGGCGCCAAACGCCTTCAGAGCCGCATCGACGTTCTCTTTGGAAGCCTTCTGGATGGTCTCGAACTGCTGGATCATCGTTCCCTCCGACGCTCGTAGGCGCCGCCTCTGCTGACGAGCCGAAATGGCCCGGGTTCCGTGCCCCCAAGGTCAGATGAAAGAGATCCATCACCGGGGCGCTTTCTGATATTGTGCACCGCAACATAAAAGTCAAGCTTGCGCTGCAATGCACCAAACGCAGAGCCCCCCAGCGTGCATTGGCGACGGTTTGCAACCGGACAGCCCAATGATGGACTTTTTTCGCTTAACTCCTCCGTAACCGCATCCACCTAACCTCCTCATCTGTGTCCTTCGCGCCACGCTGCAAAGCCTGCGACGGACGGGTGGGTTTGAGTTGAGGCGAGTTGCATGGCTTCTGGTTGCGTTGGGTCCCGACGCGGGCGCTGGCTCGCGTTCATCGGACTGGTGAGTGCTGCTGCCGTCGTTTTGACCGCGACGGTCTCGCCGGCAGAGGCGGCCCGCAAGAAGCGGCGCCATGTCTCCGGCGGCTATGCCCCGCCCTATGCGGCGATGGTCGTCGACGCCAAGAGCGGCCGCACCCTGCACGCCGTCAATGAGGATGCGCCGCGCATCCCGGCCTCGCTCACCAAGGTGATGACGCTCTACATGCTTTTCGAGCAGATGGAGCGCGGCCGCTTCACCATGAATTCCGAGCTCAAGGTCTCGTCCTACGCCGCCTCGCAGCCGCCGACCAAGCTCGGCCTGCGCGCCGGCTCGACCATCGAGGTCGAGGATGCGATCAAGAGCATGATCACCCTGTCGGCCAACGACTCCTCGGTCGTCGTCGCCGAAGCCATCGCCGGCTCGGAAGACGCCTTCGCCGAGCAGATGACGCGCAAGGCACGCTCGCTCGGCATGGAGTCGACCCGCTTCTACAACCCACACGGTCTGCCGAACTCGCCGCCGAACATCACCACGGCACGCGACCTGACCATCCTGGCGCGGGCGATCCAGGAGCGCTTTCCGCGATACTTCCCGCTCTTCCAGACGCGCTCCTTCCAGTACGGCTCCCGCACCATTCGCGGGCATAATCGCCTGCTCGGCCGCATCGAGGGCGTCGACGGCATCAAGACCGGCTACACTCGCGCCTCTGGCTTCAACCTGATGACCTCGGCCAAGGCCGAGGGGCGTCAGATCGTCTCGATCGTGCTCGGTGGCCGCTCCGGCGCGGCGCGCGACAAGATCATGTCCGATCTCGTCCTCGCTAGCCTGCCGCGCGCCAGCGCCGGCGGCCGCAGCGCCCCGATGATCGCCGAGGCTGCCGAACCGCAGCAGGAGCGCTACCGCGCCGCCGCCCCGGCCCCCGTTCCCGAGCCGCCGGCTCGCCCGGCTGTGGTCGCCCAGGCGCCTGAGCCGGTCCCGGCTCCCGCGCCGATCCCGGTTCCGCGTCCGCGCGCCGAGCCGGAGGTGCCAGCCGCCGCCCGCGCCTACGCCGCAACCACGACGACCGCCCAAATGCCGCCGCCGCGCGCGCTTAGCGGCAGCGCCCAGGCGCTCGCCCTCTCCAATATGCGCCCGGTCGCTGCGACCACGACGCCTTCCGCCATGCGCTGGTCGATCGGCGCCCCGGCGGCCGAAGGCAAGGTGCTGCGCCCGCCGGCGAATGTCGACGTCACCTCCTCGATCGCCAAGCTGGCTGAGCCGGCGGCGAAGGACGAGGTCCAGCCCATGCCGAAGAAGCACGAAGCCCGCCTGCCCGAGTCGGCGCCGCTGCCGGTCAAGGTCGCGCAGGCTGCCGCCAAGGCTCCCGAGAGCAAGCCGACCGAGAAGGCCGTCATCGCCTCGAAATGGCTGATCCAGCTCGGCGCCACCGACGACGAGGCCAAGGCCAAGGACATCCTGACCCGGGCCCGCGCCAAAGCCTCCGGCTCGCTCGCCGATGCCTCCGGTTTCACCGAGAAGGTCGAGAAGGGTGGTGCCACCCTGTTCCGCGCCCGCTTCGCCGGCTTCGAGGAGTCCAAGGACGCCGAGAAGGCCTGCGCCCAGCTCAAGCGCGGCGGCTTCGCCTGCTTCGCAACCCGCAGCTGACTGGTCGGAAAAGGAGATCAGCCATGCTTTTTCAGCAAGGTATCCTTGGCCTGGTTGACGCGAACGGCAAGTCCGCTGGTGCCGCCGGCATCCGGATGGATCCGCTTCATCAGGCTCCGATGGGCATCGCGGATCGCCTCCTGGCTCGCCCCCGCTTGAAGCCCCAGGATCTCGTAGGCCTCCTCGTCCGTCATCGCGCTCGTGCGCGCCGGGCCGCGCTGCCCCGCGTCGCGGTGACCATCAGCGTCTTCACGCCAGCCGGGCGCCCGGCGGTCGAGATATGCCTCTAGCAGGCGAGCCCCATCCGGATCCCCGGCGAGGCATTCGCGCAGCAGCGCGCTGAGCTCCGCGGGCGTCAGCTCGTCGAGATCGCGGCCGGCGAAAGCGCCGGCCAGAACCTTGCCCTTGATGCCGCCGCTGTCATGGTCGAGCTCCATTTCGAGCATCGCCGATGCGACCTTGGAACGGCCAGCCGAGGCACCGGCCCCGCCCCAATCCCTCGCCCATTCCGGCATCTTGAGCCCGCCCGGACCATAGGCGCTCCAGCCGAGCAGCCAGGCGCCGAGCCCGCCGAGGAAGATCGCCATGTCGGCCCGGCCGCGCAGCATCAGCAGCGCCGCGACGCCGAGCGAGAGCGTGCCGCCGACGACCTTGCCGAACCTGACCAGCTTCTTCGGATCGGCCCCGGCGAAGAACTTGGCCACCCACCAGAGCAGGATCAGCGTGGCGACACCATAGAGCAGCATCACGGCTTGCGGCCCTCCATTGCCGCGAGGAGCCTCTGCGCCGCAGCATTCTGCCCAGCGAGCCTCAGCAGCGCCTCGCGCCCGCCGCTGGCATAGGCTGCCGCACTGCGCAGGAGCTCGAGCAGCGAGTTCGGCGCATTGACGTCGAAGCGGGCATGGGCGCCGCCGGTCAGGCGCGCGATCTCGGCGAAGGCGGCGCTGGCGTCGGGATCTGCGCCTTCCTGGAAGATGAAGCCCTTGATGCCGCGCAGGCCGAGTTCGCCGGCGAGCGCGCAGAGTCGGTCGACATTCTCCTCCATCGCATCACCGACATAGACGAAGGCCCGGATCGGCACCCGCCGTTCCTCGTCGCGGACATGCTTGAGCACGCGAGAAATCTGCGTCTGCCCGCCGCGGCAATCGATCTTGTTCATCAGCCCGGTCAGGCGCTGCGGCTCGCCGAGCCAGCCCGAGGCGCGGCACTCGTCGAAGCCGCGAAAATAGATGAGCTGCACCGCGAGCCCACCGGTCTTCGCCGCGACCTCGAACATCTGGCCCTGCAGCGAGCAGGCGAGATCCCAGCTCGGCTGCCGGCTCATCGTCGCATCGAGCGCGAAGACGAGCCGCCCAGCCTGCCCGGTTGCGAGCGGGGCGAGCTGCTTCGCCGCAGCGACGAAACGGTCGATCTCACCGGGCTTCGAGCGCGCAGCGCTCTCCACCGGACGCGTCTCGCCCGCCTTGCCCACCGCCTTGCCGTCTTCGCGTGTCATGCCATCAGCCGGGATTCGCTCATGCCAGAGATATTGGCCGCGCCGCCGGCATTTGCTACCCGTCGAGCGGGTTGGAGGAGCGCTATGTCACAGGTCGCGGTTTTCGAGACGGTCAAGGCGATGCGCGAGGCCGTCGCGTCCTGGCACGCCGCTGGCGAGAAGGTCGCGCTGGTGCCGACCATGGGCGCATTGCACGAGGGCCATATCGCGCTCGTCACCGAGGCGCAAAAGCACGCCCGCCGTGTCATCGTCTCGATCTTCGTCAACCCGACGCAGTTCGCCCCGCACGAGGACTTCAAGAAATACCCGCGCACCTTCGACAGCGACCGCGCCCAGCTGGAAGCGGTCGGTGCCGATGCGATCTACTTCCCGGCGGTCGAGGAGATGTATCCGCCCGGCTTCGCCAGCCGCGTGCTGCTGCTCGGCCCAGCCGCCGTCGGCCTGGAGGATCGCTTCCGCCCGACGCATTTCGAAGGCGTGGCAACGGTTTGCTGCAAGCTCTTCACGCAGTCGCAGGCCGATTTCGCCGTCTTCGGCGAGAAGGACTACCAGCAGCTCAAGGTGGTGACGCGGATGGCCCGCGACCTCGATCTCGGCATCGAGATCGTGCCGCTCGCGACCTTCCGCGAGGCCGACGGCCTCGCAATGTCCTCGCGCAACCGCTACCTCTCGGCTGAGGAGCGTGCGCTCGCCCCGACATTGCATAAAGTCATGCAGGCCCTCGCCGCCCGCATCCGCAATGACGATCCGCTGTTCCAGGCAGTCGCCGACGCCCAGACCGAGATCATCACCGCCGGCTTCGAGCTCGACTATCTCGAAGCCCGCCACGCCGAGACATTAGCGCCGGTGACCTCGCGCGCCGATGGCCCGATCCGCCTGCTGATCGCGGCCCGGATCGGCGCGACGCGATTGATCGACAATATCGGGGTGTGAGGCTGAGGGCGATCTGAAGAGGCCACCAATGAACCGCAGAGCGACCTTCACCCTCGACGAGCTTGATCTTCGCCGCGCGGTGCGCCTGCACACCTTCAGCGCGTTCCGGGAGAAGCGCACGATCATCCGCATGGCGGTGCTCTGGGCCATCGCGATGGCGGCGTTCGTGGGCTTCTTCTCCGCCGCCGGAATGCCCTGGCCCGAACTGCGCGGCAACCTCCTGCCGTTCGCGCTGATCATCTTCGCGACCATCCTCGGCACGAGCCTTGGGATTCCGCTTGCGCTCAGCCCACTCGTCATCCGCCGACGCTTCAAGCAGGACAAGCTGGTCCGCAAGCCCGTCACGGCCAGCTGGGACGAGGAAGCCTATGAGGCCGAGCAGCCCGGCGCACGCAACCACATCCCGTGGCGCGACTACATGAAGATCCGCGAGGACCGGCATCTCTTCCTGTTCTTCATCTCGGACTACAGCTACCAGATCCTGCCGAAGCGCGCGCTGACGCCCGAGCAGATCGCGGATCTCCAGCGCGTGCTCTCCGCGCTCTGAATGGAAAGCAAGGACTCGCTCTCCTTGCTACAACAGCCCCAGCTCCGCCAGCTCGCGCCGCATCTGCTCGGGCATGATGCCGAGATCGCCGCTGCGCTCCGAGATGTCGCGCGGCGCGTCCTTGTCCTGCAGATAGCGCCAGCCCTGGAACGGCCGGAAGGGGCGCGGCTCGACCGGCACCACCACCGGCTCCATCACCAGATGGCAGCGGCCGATGCCCTCGCCGTCGGTGAAGGGCCGAATGTCGATCAGGCGCTGGCGCGCCGAGACCTGGCCCTTGATCACCCAGTAGAGCGAACCGCCGGTGACGATCTCCTCGATCCGCTTCGGCACCATGCGGGTGGTGTGCAACTGCTCCGCCGGTTCGCCGCGGGCACGGCGCTGTGCCTGCCGCTCGGCGATCCACTGTTCGAGGTCGCTGATCGATTCGGCGCCGACGCAGAGCTTGAGGATATGGAGCGGCATGGCGGGCAACCTAATCCTCGCAGGCGCCCCTCGCCAGAGCCTGCGGCCTTTCTCCACAACCGCGCCACGCCGGGGTGGCCAGCACAAGCGCGGTCATGACGGCGCCGCTCCTACAGGCTAGTAAGGCCACCGATCCGAACGGAGGCACGACATGCGCGGACTGCAAGGCAAGGCCATTCTCGTCACCGGCTCATCGACCGGCATCGGCTACGCCATGGCCGAACGCCTGATCGCCGAGGGCGCCAAGGTGCTGGTCCATGGCCGCGAGCAGAACGAGGTCGACACCGCCTGCCGCAAGCTCGGCCCCTCGACCGCCAGCGCGATCGGCGATCTCGCCGAGCCGGCAACGGCGCAGGCACTGGTCGACGCGACGCGCAAGGCCTTCGGCCGCATCGATGGCCTGGTCAACAATGCCGGCATCTATCCGCGCGGCGTGCTGGCTGAGACCACCGCCGCCTTCTTCGACCATATCTTCGCGATCAACACCCGCGCGCCGCTGCTCTGCGCCGAGGCGGCGATCCGCGCCTTCCGGCTGCAGAAATCCGGCGGCTCGATCCTCACCGTCGGCTCGATCAACGCATTTTGCGGCAATTCCAACCTCACGGTGTATTCGATGTCGAAGGGCGCGCTGATGACGATGACGCGCAACCTCGCCAACACGCTCGGGCGCGAGCACATCCGGGTCAACCAGCTCAATGTCGGCTGGACCTTCACCGCCAACGAGGACGCGACGCAGCAGCGCGAGGGCAAGAAGCCGGGCTGGGAGAAGGAGGTGCCGCTCGAATTCGCGCCCTTTGGCCAGATCATGCAGCCGGCCGAGATCGCCGCCCACACCGCGTTCTGGCTGTCGGAGGAGAGCGGCCACGTCTCCGGCCAGATCTACGAGGTCGAGCAGTACCCGCTGATGGGCCGCGGCCGCGCTGCCGATTGAACCATGCCTGAGAACGACGTGTTCGCGCCCTGGCTGGCGCGCTGGCAGCTCAAGCCCGCCGGCAAGCCGATCAGGACGCATGCCAGCCAGCTTTTGCCCGTGTTGCTTGACGGCCAGCCGGCAATGCTGAAGCTGCCCGAGATCGAGGACGAGCGGCTCGGCTACCTGCAGCTCGACTACTGGGATGGCGACGGCGCCGCCCGCCTCCTCGCCCGCAGCGAGAATGGTGAGGCGATGCTGATCGAACGCGCCACCGGCACGCGTTCGATCGCGGCCATGGCGCGCAGCGGCGCGGCTGGCGATGACGAGGCGACCGTCATTCTCTGCGACGCCATCGCCGCTCTGCAGAAGCCGCGTGGCCCGGCGCCCTCCGGACTGATCCCGCTTGAGGTCTGGTTCAAGGACCTCTTCCCGATGGCGCAAGAGCGTGGCGGAATCCTCGCCCGCTCCGCCGCAGCGGCGACCGAATTGCTGCCGGCGCAGCGCGAGATCGTGCCGCTGCATGCCGACCTGCACCATGACAACGTCCTCGATTTCGAAGGCAGAGGCTGGCTGGCCATCGATCCGAAATCGGTGATCGGCGACCGCGCCTTCGAATACACCATCCTGTTCTGCGATCCTGATCTCGCCGATCCCGAGCCGCCGGTCGCGCCCCTGCCCGGCCGTTTCGAGCGCCGGCTGGAGATAGTACTGGCGAAGTCCGGGCTGGAGCGCGAGCGCCTGCTGAAATGGATCCTGGCCTGGTGCGGTCTCTCTGCCGCCTGGTTCCTCGGCGACGACGATCCGCTGGCGGAGATCAATATCGCTGTTGCCGAGCGAGCGATCGTGGCTCTCGACGCGCTTTAATTTCGCATCCAACCGCTGAATTGGTCCGGCAGGACGTTCGCCCCGCAGATCACCGTGGCCACGCGCTTGCCGCGATAGCGCTCGGGCTCTTCAAGCATCGCCGCGATGCCGAGTGCGGCCGAAGGCTCGGTGATGAGGGCAGCGTGCCGGTAGAGCATCCGCATGCCCTCGATGATGCTTGCCTCCTCGACCAGCGGAACATGGTCGGCAACAGCGAGCAGGTCGTCGAGAACCTCCGGAATCGGAAATCGCCCGGCGACGCCGTCGGCGATGGTGTCTGTACTCTCTGTGGTCACGACCGATCGGGCTCGCCATGACAGCGCCAGGGCCGGCGCGCCCTTCGGTTGGATGCAGACGATCTCTGTCGTCGGCAACAGGGTTTTCATGACATGCCCGACGCCGGTCGCCAGCGCGCCGCCGCCGAGCGCGAGCAGGACGGTATCGATGCGGTCGAAGCCTTCGACGAGTTCGAGCCCGATCGTGGCCGCGCCTTCGCAGGTGTCGAGATTCTCGCTGTCCTCGATCAGGAAGGCCTCGCCATCAGCCGCAATCGCGCGGGCGCGCTCACGGGCGTTCTCGATGTCGCCCTCGACCAGCTCGACCGCTCCACCCAGCCGGCGGATGCGCTCGATCTTGCCGGGATTGGCACCCTTCCCCGCAATCACGCTGACGGCAATCCCCCGCGCCCGGCCGCTATAGGCGAGGGCTTGGCCGAGATTGCCGGCGCTGGCGCAGACCGCGGCCTTGGGACCGGAGCTTCTGGCAAGGCGCGCCATCGCGACCTCGGTCCCGCGTCCCTTGAAGCAGCCGATCGGGTTCGCGGTCTCGAGCTTGATGACCAGCTCGCAGCCGAGCAATTCGCCGAGCGTCGGAGAGAGGAACTGCGGCGTATCCCGAAACAACGGCGCGATCTCGCCCCGCGCCTGCCGGATGCGTTCGAGGTCGAGCCTGGTGTTCGGCTGCATGGGACAAGCCTTCGGCAGGATGGTAGGAAAGGCTCGTGCGCTTTAACGCACAAGACCTTTGTGCGCAATAACGCACAGACCGGAGAGTGCCTGCCATGAAGCCCGTCAGCCCGGTCGATACGCCGAAGCTGCTCAAGTCGATCAGGAGCGATCGCGGCTGGAGCCTCGATCAGACGGCGGCCCGCACCGGCGTCAGCAAGGCGATGCTGGGTCAGATCGAGCGGGGCGAATCCGCGCCGACCATCGCGACGCTCTGGAAGATCGCTACGGGCCTAGGGGTTCCCATGACCGCGCTGCTGGAGGCCGATGGAGGGAGCGGCGATGTGCTGCTCATGCGCGACGCCGCGGACTTGCGCGTGCGCCCGTCACAGGAGGGCATGCAGCGCGCTCTCGTCTTTCCTTACGAGGCCCGGTTCGGCTTCGAGCTCTACGAGCTTACTTTCGCGCCTGGTTTCGAGAGCATCTCGGAGCCGCACGACACCGGCGTCGTCGAGCATGTCACCGTCCAGCACGGCGAGGTCGAACTGCTGGTCGAGGAGGAGTGGCGGCCGCTCAAGCAAGGGCAGTCGCTGCGGTTCCCCGCCGACCGCCGCCACGGCTATCGCAACCGAACGGGCGAGGAAGCCGTGGTCATGGACCTGATCCACTACCGGTTCGCGCCAAGCCCGAAGGCTTGAACCTCTTCGAGAAGAGGCCCGGCCTCAAGCGCCGCAATCGGTTCACTCCCCCAGCACGACCACCTTCGCGCCCTCGGCCACCTGCGCTCCCGGCTCGGCGCCGAGCTCGGTGACGGTGCCATCGCGTGGCGCGGTCAGCACATGCTCCATCTTCATGGCCTCGACGATGGCGAGACGCTGGCCCTTCACCACCGCCTCACCCGCCGTGACGAAGAGCGCGATCAGCTTGCCGTGCATCGGCGCCTTGATCACGCCGCCAGCGCCGGCGACCGCATCGAGATCGACGCTGAACGGGTCGAACAGCGCCACGGAAGTCTGCCGGCCGCGATGCAAAGCGAGATAGGTCCCGGCCTCGGCCCTGGCCAGCGTCACCTCATGCTCGCCCTCGGGCAGCGGATGGCCCGGCAGCGAGACTCGGGGCTGGTCGCCGTTCCACTCGATCCTGGCCTCGATCCGCTCGCCATCGACCAGCAACGGCAGGCCGAGCGCCAGGCGCGGCATCAGCGAGAAAGCGTCGGTGTCGAGCCAGGGCGACTTGCCTTCATCGGCCGTGCGCTCGACCGCGAGACGCAATAGCCCGTCCTGGCGCTCCTCCTCGAGCTGCAGCGCGGCTGCCGCGACCGCCGCCGCATCGAGCGGCTGCGGCTCGGCGCCGAGCGCTTCGATGTTGCGCTCGATGAAGCCGGTGTCGAACGGCCCCTTCCGGAAGCCCTCGGCTTCGGCCAGCTTCTTCAGGAAGGCGAGATTGGTGCGGGGACCGGCGACGATCGTCTCGCCCAGCGCGAAGGCGAGATGGTCGAGCGCCTCGTCGCGGGTGCGGCCATGGGCGATCACCTTGGCGATCATCGGGTCGTAATACGGCGTCACCGTATCGCCGGCCTCGACGCCGGTATCGATGCGGATGTCCTCGCTCTGCGGAAACTGCAGCGCCCAGAGCTTGCCGGTCGAGGGCAGGAAGCCTTTCTCCGGATCCTCGGCATAGAGCCGCGCCTCGACGGCGTGCCCTTCCGCGCGGACGTCCTCCTGCGCAAAGCCCAGCGGCTCGCCGGCCGCGACCTTGAGCTGGAGCTCGACCAGGTCGAGCCCGGTGATCGCCTCGGTGACGGGATGCTCGACCTGGAGGCGGGTATTCATCTCCATGAAATAAAAGCGGTCGGCGCGCAGGCCGTCGCGCCCGTCGGCGATGAACTCGACCGTGCCGGCCCCGACATAGCCGACCGCCTTCGCCGCCTCCGTCGCCGCCTTGCCCATGGCGGCGCGCACCTCCGGCGTCATGCCCGGCGCCGGCGCCTCCTCGATCACCTTCTGGTGGCGGCGCTGCAATGAGCAATCGCGCTCATAGAGGTGGACGACATTGCCGTGACTGTCGCCGAAGACCTGGATTTCGACATGGCGCGGCGAGAGCACGTATTTCTCGACCAGCACGCGCGCATCGCCGAAGGCGTTCTTGCCCTCGCGCTGGGCGCTGGAGAGCGCATCGGCGAAATCCTCGGGCCGGTCGACCTTCTTCATGCCCTTGCCGCCGCCGCCCGCGACCGCCTTGATCAGCACAGGGTAGCCGATGCGCTCGGCCTCCTTGGCGAGGAAGCCGACATCCTGCTCGGCGCCGTGATAGCCCGGCACGACCGGGACATTGGCCTTCTCGACTAGCGCCTTGGCGGCATCCTTCAGCCCCATCGCGCGGATCGCCGAAGCCGGCGGCCCGACGAAGACGATGCCGGCCGCTGCGCAGGCGTCGGCAAAATCGGCATTCTCCGAGAGGAAGCCGTAGCCGGGATGGATGCAGGCTGCGTTCGCCTCCTTGGCAACCGCCAGAATCTTGTCCGCATCGAGATAGCTCTCGCGCGCCGGCGCCGGGCCGATCCGATAGGCCTCGTCCGCCATCTCGACGAACAGCGCCTCGGCGTCGGCGTCGGAATAGACCGCGATGGTGCGCAGGCCGAGCCGCCTTGCGGTGCGGATCACCCGGCAGGCGATCTCGCCACGATTGGCGATCAGGATGGAGGGCAGTTTTGCGGCAATCGACATGGGGCATCCTCGAACCGATGCCCCGTTATAGCTCAGCCGAAGCCCTTGTCTGCGCCTTGTTGCGCAGGGTGCGGATGGGCGCAGCGCCTCACTCCAGCAACCGCAACCTCCTGCCGAGCTTCAGCGTCGCCGTCGTGCCGGCGATAAGCCCGAGCGCGAAGACCCAGCCCGAGACCGCCCCGGCCGAGATGCCCGAGAGCAGCGTGCCGACGGTGCAGCCGAGCCCGATCACCGTACCCCAGCCGAGCAAGGCTCCGCCGGCAAGGCCGCGCAGCACGTGTCCGCCGGTCGGCCGCCGCGGCTTGAACGCCCCTGCCGCCAGCGCCGCGGCGAACGCAGCTGCGACCAACCCGGCGACGAAGAGCCCGTTCGGCGTCAGCAGCGCATCACGGATCGCCGTGGCGCAGCCCCGGAAGCTGTCGAGGCCCTCGAGCCGCGATGGCAACAGATCGAAGGTGGCGGCGAGCTGACGCGAGCGCGAACCAAGCTCGGCGGTGACGCCGAGCGGCGACAGGCGCAGGTAAGCCGCAACTCCGATCAGCCCGACGAAGAGCCCCCTAACCAAGCCGGCCAGCGCCGCAGGAAGATCGCAGCGATAGGATCGGCTTGCGCCTCTTGCGCAGCACCCTGCTCGCTTGGCCGACCAGCTCGCAGCAACCACCAGGCCGCTGCGCCAAGCACGGCGAGCCCCGCCAGCAGCGCGCCGCCATAGCCGAGCTGGCGCGGCAGCCACAGCACAGGCGAGTCCGAGATCGTCAGGAGATAGAGTTTGTTCCAGCTCAGGAATCCCAGGATGAAGCCGAGGCCGGCGCCGATCAGCGCGAAGGGTGAGGTCGGCGAGCCCTCGCCCAGCCGGTAGAGATGGGCGCTGATGCAGGAGCCGGAGATCGCCATGCCGGCGCCGAAGGCGAGACCGGCCAGCAGCAGCGCCGGGCCGACCGGGCCGATATGCGCCGTCGGCGGCAAGCGCGTCCCCGACGGATCGGGCAGCCAGGCGCCATAGATCAGCGTGTAACCGGCGAGCCCGACTGCCAGCGCGGTGAGGATGCCGAGCAATCCGCGCGGATCGCGCCGGTCGAGCCAGTCCTTCCAGATGCAGAAGAAGCAGAAGCGCGCGCGCTGCAGCACGAAGCCGAAGGCGGCGCCAAGGATCAGCGAGAGCTGCAGCTGCGGCGCCGGATCGCCATGGCGCCCGACGAGGTAGATCGAGACTGCGATCGCGGCGGTGACGGCGGCCGCCGCGATGAAGCGCGGGGGCGGCAGCCTGATCGGCTCCGCCCCCGCCTGCCGGCGCGCCAGCTCATAATCCAGCGCGCCGCTATCGTCGGAGATGCTCATCGGGAGGCTTACTTGCCGCCCCAGACCGTGCCGGCCGGATTGCTGATCGGCAGGCCGACGACATTGCCGTACTCGGTCCAGGAGCCGTCATAATTGGCGGCCTGGTAGCCGAGCACGCGCGAGAGGATGAACCAAGTGTGGCTCGAGCGCTCGCCGATACGGCAGGAGGTGATCACCGGCTTGGAGCCGTCGATGCCGACCTCGGCATAGAGCTTCTTCAGCTCCTCCGGCGACTTCAGCGTGCCGTCGGCCTGGTTGACCGCGCGCGCCCACGGCACGTTGACCGAGCCGGGGATGTGGCCGGCGCGCAGCGCCAGTTCCTGGAAACCGGCCGGCGCGATGATCTTGCCGGAGAACTCATCCGGCGAGCGGATGTCGAGGACGCGCGCCTCGGACTTCTTCTCGACGGTGGCGACGACGTCGGTCAGCCGGGCGCGCAGCGCCTTGTTGGGCTCGCCGACGCTGAAGCTCGACGCCTTGACCGGCTCCGGATTGGTCGCGACCGGGCGCTTCTCCAGCTCCCATTTCTTGCGGCCGCCATCGAGCAGCTTCACGTTGTCGCGCAGGCCGTAGATGTCGAACACCCAGGCGCCCCAGGCGGCGAACCAGTTGTTGTTGTCGCCGTAGAGGACGACGGTAACGTCCTTGTCGACGCCGAGCTTGCGCGCCAGCGCCTGGAACTTCTCCGGCCCGGCGATGTCGCGCGAGACGGTCTCGACCAGGTCGGTGTGCCAGGCGATGTTCTGCGCGCCGGGGATATGGCCGCGCTCATAGATGCCGGGCTCGACGCTGACCTCGACGATCCTGACCTTGGGGTCATTGAGATTCTTCTCCAGCCACTCGGTCGAGACCAGCGGGCCGGACTGCGCCAGCGCTGCGCCGCCAAGCGCAAGACTCGCGGCGAGCGCAACCGCACCGCAGCGGATGAGGGAGAGGACGGACATTCTGGCGCTCCTTGGCGCCGAAGGGCCGGGATATCGGCACCCTTCGGCATGAATTGCAGGGGCTGCCATGATTTCGCCACAGCCCCTGCAGGAGAAGCCGCACAGGATTTTTTTTGTTCGCGCGAAGCGCAGAACAAGCCAGTCGTACGACCTTGGTTTACGAAGAATATTCTTCTTTTGCTTCGACTTTCGTCCGGTTCTGCGACTGTCTGGTCGCGCGCCAGATCGCCCAGGTCGCCTGGAAGCAGAGGAAGGCGACGAAGACGTCGAACAGATATTCCGGCCAGCGCACCGGCAGCAGCCGAGCGCTAAGGCCGAGCAGCGCGAAGCCGGTGGTCGAGATCGCATCGTTCCGGCTCGACAGCCAGGTCGCCTTGATCACCGGGTTGCGCTCGGCCCGGAAGCGCCAGAGCACGCCGATGATCAGATAGGCGATCAGGATCGCGCTCGCCGCCGAGAAGCCGAGCGCGAAGACCTCGATCGGCCGCGGCCGTAGAATCTTGTCCCAGAGGTCGTAGAGCGTGTGGAAGCCCGCGACCGCCATCACGGCGCCGATGCCGAGCGCAGCCAGCTTTTCGGCGCGCTCGTCGCGGCCGAAGACCAAAGCTGCGATGCCGTAGAGCGCGACGTCGTAGACCCAGTCGACGCCGTCCTTGAACAGCTGGTTGTTGCCGATCGCCAGCGCCCAGAGCACGACATTGCCGGCGAAGATCAGGATGCCGAGCGCGATGCCCCAGATCGTCAGGCGATAGGCGCGCCCGACCTTTGGATCGACCGGCGCGGCATGGCCGGGCTCGCCCTGGCCGTCATGCTCGGGCTTGTCCCGACCATCCACGTCTTCAGGCCGCTGCGACGCATCGAAGGCTGACAAGCGAGGCACTCCCGGGCCGCCCCGGACAGTGTCGCGCAAATTGTGCTCGTCGCAAGACGTCGCTGGCCGGGACTGGCCCGACCAGGACGACAGCGGATCGCCGCTCACCGCGCCGGCGCTTGTGAGGGTGCGCCCTCACCCGCGCCCGACGAGCGGGGCCTTGGTCGCCATCACCGTGACGAAGAGGATGTTGGCCTCGAGCGGCAGGCCGGCCATGTGCAGCACGGTGGTGGCGACATGGTCGACATCCATCACCGGCTCGACCTTGATCGAGCCGTCCGGCTGCGGCACGCCGGTGGTCATCTTCTTGGCCATCTCGGTCAGCGCGTTGCCGATATCGACCTGGCCGACGGCGATGTCGTATTTGCGCCCGTCGAGCGAGGCGGTCTTGGTCAGGCCGGAGATGGCGTGCTTGGTCGCGGTATAGGCGGCCGAATTCGGCCGCGGCACCTGCGCCGAGATCGAGCCGTTGTTGATGATGCGCCCGCCGCGCGGCTCCTGCGCCTTCATCACCTTGAAGGCCTCCTGCGTGCACAGGAAAGGGCCGGTCAGATTGGTGTCGACCACCCTCTGCCAGTCCTCCAACGAGAGGTCCTCGAGCAGAACGCCGCCCGGCGCATTGACGCCGGCATTGTTGAACAGCACGTCGACGCGGCCGAAGGTCTCCTTGGTCCTGGCGAACAGCGCCTCGACCGACCGCTTGTCGGTCACGTCGGTTGAGACCGCGAGCGCCTGCTCCGTCGATACGCCGGAGAGCTTGATCGTCTCTTCCAGGGCGTCGGCGCGGCGTCCGGCCAGCACGGTGCGGTAGCCGTCCTTCAGGAAGGCGATGGCGACGGACCGGCCGACGCCCGAGCCGGCACCGGTAATGATCGCGACCTTGTTATGCCCAGACATGCGCTTCCTCGCCTTACCGTGATTTAAACCGTTCCAGGTGCCGCACCATAACAGCGTATGCAGTATGCGGAACCGCTTTTCCCGCAGACCGGCGGCTTGCCAGCGTATGCGCCTGCCCTACAGTTCTAGCCAGGGAGGACGCATGATGACCAGCCTGAGCCGCCGCAGTTTCATCGCCGCCGGGGCCGCGGGCCTCAGCCTGCCCGCTTTCGCCCAGCAACCCGGCCATGAGCAGCATGGCGGCCACTATGAGCGGCTGAACCAGCCGGGCCGGATCGGCAAGCCCGAGCTCGCCGCCTCGCAGAATGTCTTCGATTCACCGGCGCCGAAGGCGGCTAACCCCGGCCGCTGGGTTGCGAAGGCCCTGCTGCCGCTGCCGCGTTCGGAGATGGCCTGGGCGGCGGCCTTTGACGACCGCATGCATATCGTCGGCGGCTATGGCGAGCAGCGTACCGACCGGCCTTATCACCATGTCTACGATCCCAAGGCCGACAAATGGAGCGACGGCGCGCCGCTGCCGCAAGGCGCCAACCATGTCGGCGTCGCCTTCCTCGATGGCAGGCTCTACGCCATCGGCGGCTTCCTTGAGCAGAACCGCAAGCCGCATCCACGCTGCTTCGTCTATGATCCCAAGACCGACAAATGGGCCGAGATCGCGCCCCTGCCCCGCCCGATCGGCTCGGCCGCGATCGTCGGCTTGAACGGCCTGCTGTATTCGATCGGCGGCGCGATCGGCGACACCACCGAGAGCAAGACCTCGGTCAACTGGCACCGCGTCTACGATCCCAAGGCCGATGCCTGGAGCGAGCGCTCGCCGCTGCCGACGGCGCGCGACCACACCGGAACGCTCGCCATCGGCAACCTGATCCACGTCATCGGCGGGCGCGTCGACTCGTTCCACACCAATTCGAACCTGCACCACGCCTATGATCCGGCGAGCGACAAATGGGCGCCGCGCAACCCGCTGCCGACCGCCCGCTCCGGCCATGGCGCCGTGCTCTATCGCGGCAAGGTCTTCATCATGGGCGGCGAAGGCACCAACCGCGTCTTCGGCCAGATGGAGGCCTATGACCCCGCCAGCGACGGCTGGGAGCAATACGCCCCGATGCTGACGCCGCGCCACGGCCTCGGCGCCGCGCTGGTCGGCGATGCCATCCACGTCGCCGGCGGCGGCCCGGTCATGGGCGGCGGCGTGCAGAGCGCGGTGCACGAGGCGTTCAGTCTGGGGTAGCCCGCGCGTTCTTCACCTCAGCTTGACGACGACTTTGCCCTTTGATCGTCCCGCGTCGATGTAGGCCATGGCCTCGTTGGTCGCTTCGAACGGGAAGACGCGATCCATGACGGGGCGAATGATCCCGGCTTCGATCAGCGATGTGATCTGGCGCAACTGCTCGCCGTTCGCACGCATGAACAAAAACAAATAGCCGACCCGCCGGGCCCTGGCCTTCCTCCGGATGCCGAAGCTCAGAACGCGCGTGACCTGCCGTAGAAACCAGTTCAGCCCTTGTTCCCTGGCGAAATCTGGGTCCGGCGGACCGGAGATCGAGATCAGCTTGCCGCCGGGCTTCAGCACATTCAGGGATTTTTGAAGCGTGTCGCCATCCAGGCTGTTGAGCACGACATCGTAGCCGGACAGGACCTTCTCGAAGTCCTGCTTCTTGTAGTCGATCACGACATCGGCCCCGAGGCTCTCGACCAGCGTGACATTCGCCGTGCTCGTGGTGGTCGCGACGGTCGCGCCAAGATGCTTGGCAAGCTGGATGGCGAATGTCCCTACGCCGCCGGAACCGGCATGAATGAGGACCTTCTGCCCTTTTCGCAGACCGGCTCGCTCGACCAGCACCTGCCAGACCGTCAGCCCCACCAGGGGAATGGAAGCCGCTTCCTCCATGGTGAGGTTCGTCGGCTTCAGCGCCACGTCGGCTTCGTTCACGGCGATGAACTCCGCGAACGTCCCGACCCGGCCATCGCGCGGCCGGGCATAGACCTCGTCGCCCGGCTTGAAGCGCCGGACATTCGATCCGACGCGGACCACCTTGCCCGCCAGGTCGTGTCCCAGGATGAAGGGCGGGCGGTACGGAAGGATGAGCTTGAACTCGCCGTCGCGGAGCTTGGAATCCAGAAGGTTGAGCCCTGCTGCATGGATCTCGACCAGGACATCGTCATCCCGCAAGACCGGCTCCGGCATCTCGCCGAGCCGCAGCGCGCCGTTCTTTTTGTATCGATCGACGATGAAGGCTTTCATGGGATTTTCTTCTTCTGAGAGGTTTTCACCGGACCGAGCGGTTCAGGCAGGGAGCCTGTTGAACTTCCGAAGATTTTTGTCGACGAACGACTCGGGCAAGAAGCGGCGCATGAAGCGGACCTGCCCCGCCGCCTTTCCGGCCGTGTAACGTCTTTTCGGCGACGCCGCGTTGGCCGCCTTGACCACCGCGTCGGCAACCACTTCCGGAGAATCCCCCGTCTCGATGACCTCCCGCATCAGTGTTTCCGCGTCGGCACGGACGGTATCGTAAAGGGGAAGCGGCCGATCCGCGCGCGTGATGTTCTCCTCAAAAGACGTGCGGATGCCGCCCGGCTCCACCAGTACGACGCGGATGCCCTGCGTTCGTACCTCGTGGTCGAGCGATTCCGAGTAGCCCTCGATCGCGTGTTTCGTCGAAGCATAGAAGGCGTTGAAGGGAGCAGGAACGAGCCCGAGAATGGAGCTCATGTTGATGATCCGGCCCGCTCGCTGGCGCCTCATTGCAGGCAGGACCGCGTTGGTCAGACGCACGACGCCGAAGACGTTTACATCGAACAGTGCCTGGGCCTGGGAAGCCGAAGACTCTTCAGCGCCGCCTAAAAGGCCGAGGCCGGCATTATTGACGAGAAGATCGATCCGCCCGGCGCGGCTCAAAACCTCATCGACCATCTGCCGCACGGATTCTTCGTCGGTCACGTCGCAGACCAGCATGGTGATCCCGTCGGTGTCGACCATCGCCTTCCGGCTGGTTCCGAACACCCGGTAGCCGTCGCGCCGCAGCGCTCGCGCCGTCGCCAGCCCAATCCCGGAGGAGGCGCCTGTGACGAGGGCGACGCCACGTTCTGTCTTGCTCATCGGTCTCTGCTTTCATTCCGTCATGGAACATCGACGAGCATCCTGTTACTATCATTTCGATACTAAGTCACTATCAAAAAGATATCGACATGCAGAATCTCCCTGACCAGCCATGCCTGATCGCCCGCAGCCTCGCGCTGGTGGGGGGACGCATGGAGCATGCTGATCATGCGGGACGCCCATACCGGGCTCACACGCTTCGACGAGTTCCGGAAAAGCCTGGGCATCGCCCCGACGATCCCTGACACGCCGACTCGCGGCCCTGACGGAGGAAGGTCTTCTTGAAAAACGCCGCTATTCGGAACGGCCGCCGCGGGAGGAATACCTGCTGACGACGGCTGGTCTGGACCTTCTGCCGGTGCTGTTCGCGATCGGTGCGTGGGGCCGAAAGCACCGCAACAACGACGGTGTAACCCGGTTCTTCGACGCCGAGACCGGAACGGAGATCGATCCCGTTACCATAGACCGTGCGACTGGCGCTCCGATCGGGACACGCCCGATTCGTATCGTCATGCCCGAGTGAAGCGCATCAGCCCGGTGCGGAGCGCGAACATGCCGCATTGCCCGTCCACCGCCGGCCGATCCGGACGGCGGCTTACGACTTGGCCCCACCCAAAGCGGACGTAACCTACGTCGGGCGTGGGTCGGAAGCAGAATACCGCACGAGGCGTCCAGCCCGGGCCGGCCCAGGCCGGAACGCCGCACTAGCCGGCCTACTGCACCTCGACGACGATCTTGCCGAACTGCTGGTTCGTTTCGAGATAGCGATGCGCCGCGACGATCTCGTCGAAGGCGAAGACCTTGTCGATCACCGGCTTGAGCGCGCCGCGCTTCAGCCCGTCGAGGATAAAGGCCTTGGCGCGTTCCAGCGCCTGCGGATCGCGCACGACCTCCTTGTACTGATAGCCGGCTAGCCGCAGGTTCTTCGCCAGCAGCGGGAAGAGCGGCAGCGGCGTCGGCTCCGGCGAGAGCGCGCCATAGGCGATGACGATGCCGTTCTGCGCCATGGCGCCGAAGACCTGCTCCAGCGCCGGCCCCGCGACCGGATCGAAGGCGACGCGGGCGCCCTGCCCGCCGGTATGCCTGGCGACGGCCTCCGCCAGATTCTCCTCCTGCGTGACGACGACATGCGCCGCGCCGACCTTGCTCAGCGCCTGCGCCTTCGCGCGCGTCCGCGTCGCCGCGATCGGGATCGCGCCGATGGCCCGCGCCGTCTGGATCGCCGCAATGCCGACGCTGCTCGAGGCTGCGGTGATCAGCACATATTCGGCGACCTTCAATCCGGCGAGCTCGACCAGCGCGCCATAGGCGGTGACATGCGCCATCCAGAGCGCGGCGGCCTCGATGAAGGAGAGCTCCGCCGGATGCTTCACCGCGACGGCGGCCGGCACCGTCGCGACCTCACCATAGCTGCCCCAGCGCGTGATTGAGAGCGGCGGCACGATGCTGATCACATCGCCCTTGGCGAAGCCCTCGACGCCCTGCCCCAGTGCGGTGACGATACCGGCCGCCTCATAACCGAGGCGGGCCGGGAACACCGGCTCCTCGACATAGGGGCCGGAGCGGAACATCGACTCGGCCCGGTTGAGGCCGATCGCCTTGACCGCGATCTGCAACTCGCCCGGTCCCGGCGGCGCGGTCTCGACCTCCTCGATCCGCAAAACCTCGGGTTCGCCCTTCTCATGAAAACGAACGATACGCGGCATGGCTAGCTCCTCATCGATGATTGATGAGGGGGATATGGATTACTCGTGCATGGGCAATAAGTCGGCGTATGATCTCCACACCTGAAACAATCAGTGTGCAATCATGGATCGCCTGACCAGCATGGAGGTTTTCGTCAGGACGGTGGAGGCAGGCTCGCTCACCGCCGCCGGCATCAGCCTCGGCCTGTCCTCGCAAATGGTCGGCAAGCATCTGCGATTCCTCGAAGAGCGCACCGGCGCACGCCTGCTGCACCGGACGACACGGCGCCAGAGCCTGACCGAGATCGGCTCAGCCTATTACGAGCGCTGCAAGCTCGTCCTGGCCGAAGCGGAGGCGGCCGACGCGATCGCGCAGAACCTGCGCGCCACCCCACGCGGCAAGCTCCGGATCAACGCCCCGCTCAGCTTCGGCGCCCACAGTCTGACGCCGGCGCTGACCCGCTACATGCAGCGCTTTCCCGAGGTCAGCGTCGAACTGACGCTCAGCGACCGTGTCGTCGACCTTACCGAGGAAGGCTATGACGCGGTGATCCGCATCTCGCCTTTGAAGGATTCAGGCCTGATCGCCCGCGCGCTGAAGCCCTACCAGCTGATCGCTTGCGCCTCCCCGGCCTATCTCGCGCAGCGCGGCACGCCGAAGGTGCCGGCGGATCTCGCCAGCCATGAATGCCTCGGCTTTGCCTATTGGGCCGCCCCGCCTCTGTTCGACTGGGAGTTCACCGGTCCCTCCGGCATCGAGCGCGTCAGCGTGCGCAGCCAGTTCCTGGTCAATAACGGCCAGGCGCTGCGCCAGGCGGCGCTCTCAGGCTTCGGCATCACTCTCCAAGCGGAGGATATGCTGCGCGAGGACCTCGCTAGCGGCCGCTTGGTCCAGGTGCTGCCGAACTACGGGGCTCCGACGCGCCCGATACACATCGTCTTCATGCCGGACCGCCGCCCGACTCCGAAGCTGCGCAGCTTCGTCGACTTCGTCGTCGCCGAGTTCGGGTGACCCCGGCGGCTAGGACCGGCTCGCAGAATCGCTCGGCGCGATGGACGTGTCCGAGAACCGGTCGAGAACAAAAGCGACCGCCGCCGTCGCAGCGATTGCGAAGGCCAGCCGTCCGAACAGCACGGTGGTCAGGTCGGCGCCCAGGGCGACCACGACCAGCGTATCCTCGATCAGGCTGTGGGCGAAGCCCATGAAGACGCTGGCGAGGAAGACCTGCCGTGGTTCGATCGGCTGCCGGCGCACCTCCGCCAGCATCAGCCCGCTGCCATAGGAAATGCCCAGCAACAGGCCGACGGTGGTGAAGGGCAGCGCCTCCTCGCGCAGGCCGACCAGCCGGAACAACGGGGCGAGAGCCTTGTAGAGCACGTCGAGAATGCCGGCCGCCCTGAGCAGTTCCATCGCCCAGGACAAGGCAAGCAGGACCCCGAGCATCACCACGAGCGTCTTGGCGGTGCCATAGGCGAAGCCGATCCAGCCGCCCTCGCCCGCCATGGGTTTCCAGACCGGGGCGATCGGCTGCGACAGCCAGCCCGTCGCGGCAAAGAGCTGATGCAGCAGCGCGGCGAAGGCCATTGCGCCGGCGATGCGCAGGATCGACGTCGTCCAGAAGCTCGGCCCGGCCCTGGCGACGATGCGCTGCTCGACCGGAATGGCATGCGCCATCAGGAGCAGGGTCGAGAACACGGTCATGTCGGCGGTGCTGAGCGCCGTCATCGGCACGAGCGTGAACAGGACGACCACAGCGCCCCACATCCCGACCAGCAATCCCGTCAGCCAGGCCAGCGCCAGCTCGGGGGCAGGCCAAACAGCCCCATCGCCGGCGCGAGCCAGGGCGCTACGGCCTTGATCACGCCGAGTTCGGTCAAAGCCTGCGTCGCCACGGCGATCGGAACCATGATCACCACCAGCTCGCGGTAGACGGTCAGCGTCTCCAGTGTCTTGCGGTAAAACTGGGTTTGCAGCGGCATCGGCAGCGGTCCTCGATTGACGCCGGAAAATTAGCGCCAACGCATGCTCAGCGGTGGTCAAAATCGTCGACTTCGTGCAATTTTATTGCACGGCAAGCGAAGGGATGGCCGCGATGGATCGCATCGACAGGAAGCTGCTCAACCTGCTCCAGGCCGACGCCTCGCGCACCAATGCGCAATTGGCGGACGAGGTAGGGCTGGCGCCGTCAAGTTGCCTGCGGCGGATCCGGCGGCTGGAAGCGGCCGGGCTGATCCTGCGCACCGTCGCGATCCTCGACCTCGCTAAGGCCGGCAAGAGCCTGAAAGTGATCATCGCCGTCGAGCTCACCCGGCATGACGAGCCGAGCCGGCGACAGTTCCTCGAGCAGGCGGCACGCCAGCCGGCAATCGTCCAGGCCTATGGCGTCACCGGCCAGACCGACGTGATCCTGATGCTGCGCGTGGCCGACATGGACGAGTTGACGGCGCTGTGCGAGCTGCTGTTCGGCGAAGGCAGCAATGTGACCCGCTACTACACCATGGTCGTCAACAAGACCGGCAAGGAGACGACGGCGGTTCCCCTGTGATCCGGGATGATGAGCCAGGAGTCATACAGTGAAGACTTGGATGATTGGCGTGGCGGTCGTTCTTCTCATCTGTCTCGCGGCAGTCGCACTCCGCCTGCTTGCGGACTTCGCGGATATCCCCTGCCAGGATGGCGTCTGGGACAACGTCAAGAAGACCTGCGTGCCCACGTGAGGTCACGCAGCCCAGGCCTTCGCGGATAGCCGATCCCAGGTATGGCCTCGCAGCCAGGAGCTCGACTTGGCGCCGAGCGGCTCTGACCAGTCGCGCTTCCCGGTTTTCAGACACCTTCCCGACGTCAACCAGGACCAGAGCCATGCGGGCAAGCACTACATTATCCTGCATACAAAATTCCGCATACACCCTTGTCGCCTCCGCGCGAGGGCTTTACTCTTGCATGCAAGAACAAGCGACAAGCATGGGAGGAGTATGATGATGGGTTTCCGCAAGCTCGCGCTGGCCTTGGGCGCGCTCGCCATCGGCGCAGCGCCAGCCTTCGCCTTCCCGGATCGGCCGGTGCAATTGATCGTGCCCTGGGCGGCCGGCGGCGGCATGGATTCGGTCATGCGGATCTTCGCCAACGGGCTCGAGGCCGAGCTGAAGCAGCCGGTCAACGTCGTCAACCGCACCGGCGGAGG
Source organism: Bosea vestrisii (assembly GCF_030144325.1). Taxonomy (NCBI): domain Bacteria; kingdom Pseudomonadati; phylum Pseudomonadota; class Alphaproteobacteria; order Hyphomicrobiales; family Alloboseaceae; genus Allobosea; species Allobosea vestrisii. Next base: position 691,069 of record NZ_CP126307.1, read on the forward strand.
CGGCATCACCGGCCACACCGCGATCGCGACCGCCACGGCGGACGGCTACACCATCGGCGGTGCCAGCCCGGAGATCTCGTTCTTCAAGTCGCTCGGCCTCGGCGAGCTCACGCCGGATTCAATCGACATGTTCTCGCGGGTGTCGCTGATCCCGGCCGGCATCACCGTCAAGGCCGACAGCCCGTGGAAGACCGCAGCCGACTATCTCAAGGCGGTGAAGGACAGCCCGAAGGGCTCGATCATGGCGTCGGGCACCGGCGTCGGCGGCTCCTGGCACATCGCCTCGGGCGGCATCCTGAAGGCCGCCGGTATCGCCCCCGACGCGGTGCGCTGGGTGCCGAGCAATGGCGGCGCCCCTGCGTTGCAGGACCTCGTCGCCGGCGGCCTGCAGGTCTTCACCGGTTCGCCGATCGAGGCCAAGGCGATGCTCGACGCCGGACGGGTGCGCACCATCCTGCTGATGACCGAGGAGCGTCACCCGAACTTCCCGGACGTGCCGAGCGCCAAGGAGGCGGGCCTCGACTGGACCTACCAGAACTGGTTCGCACTCGCCGCGCCCAAGGGCGTCCCGGCCGACCGCCGCAAGATCCTGTTCGACGCCGCCCAGCGCACCATGCAGCGCGAGGATGTCCGCAAGGGCATGGCCGATCGCGGCATCACCCCGGTCTGGGACAAGCCGGAGGAATTCGCCGCGTATGTGAAGGCCTTCACCGAGCGCGGCAACGGCGTGCTGAAGGAACTGGGGCTGACCAAGAACTGACGAAGCGCGCCATATCCCCTCTCCCCTTGCGGGAGAGGGTTAGGGTGAGGGGTCGCGCGACGCTGATCGTGAACCCAGCGCCGCATTTCCCAGAGCTTTCAAGACCTGCGCGACCCCTCATCCGGCCCTGCGGGCCACCTTCTCCCGCAAGGGGAGAAGGGAGAGGCGGCTCGCCTCACATCCTGAACACGCCGAACCGCGTCTCCGGCACCTCGGCGTTGAGGCAGGCGGAATAGGCGAGCGCCAGCACGCGGCGGGTCTCGGAGGGCAGGATGATGCCGTCGTCCCAGAGCCGGGCGGTGGCGTAATAGGGCGAGCCCTCGGCCTCGATCTTGTCGCGGATCGGCGCCTTGAAGGCCTCCGCATCCTCAGCCGTCCAGGGCTTGCCCTCGGCTTCGAGATTGTCGCCGCGCACGGTCGCGAGCACGCTCGCCGCCTGCTCGGCGCCCATCACCGAGACCTTCGAGTTCGGCCAGGCGAACAGGAAGCGCGGCGAGTAGGCGCGCCCGCACATGCCGTAATTGCCGGCGCCGAACGAACCGCCGACCAGCACGGTGATCTTCGGCACCCGCGCCGAGGCGACCGCCGTCACCAGCTTGGCGCCGTCCTTGGCGATGCCGCGCGTCTCGGCCTCGCGGCCGACCATGAAACCGGTGATGTTCTGCAGGAAGAGCAGCGGGATGCGGCGCTGGCAGCAGAGCTCGATGAAATGCGCGCCCTTGAGTGCGCTCTCCGAGAACAGGATGCCGTTATTGGCGATGATGCCGACCGGGATGCCGTGGATACGGGCGAAGCCCGTGACCAGGGTCGAGCCGTAGAGCGGCTTGAACTCGTCGAGCTGCGAGCCGTCGACCAGCCGGGCGATGATCTCGCGGGCGTCGTATTGCTTCTTGAGGTCGGTCGGCACCACCGATTCGAGCTCGTCGGCGCCATAGAGCGGCTCGACCGGCTCGGCGATATCGATGTCCGGCCGCTTGACGCTGTTGAAATTGCTGGCGATCCGCCGCGCGATCGCGAGCGCATGGGTGTCGTCGCCGGCATAGTGGTCGGCGACGCCGGACAGCCTGGCATGGACGTCGGCGCCACCGAGGTCCTCGGCCGAGACGACCTCGCCGGTCGCGGCCTTCACCAGCGGCGGGCCGCCCAGGAAAATAGTGCCCTGATTCCTGACGATGACCGTCTCGTCCGACATCGCCGGCACATAGGCGCCGCCGGCGGTGCACGAGCCCATCACCACGGCGACCTGCGGGATGCCGAGGCCAGACAGGGTCGCCTGATTGTAGAAGATCCGGCCGAAATGCTCGCGGTCGGGAAAGACCTCGGTCTGGTGCGGCAGGTTCGCGCCGCCCGAATCGACCAAATAGATGCAAGGCAGACGGTTCTCGCGCGCAATCTCCTGGGCGCGCAGATGCTTCTTCACCGTCATCGGGTGGTAGGTGCCGCCCTTGATGGTGGCGTCGTTGCTGACGACCATCACCTCGCGCCCGGCGACACGGCCGATGCCCGCGATCATGCCGGCGCCGTGCACTTCCTTGTCGTACATGTCGAAGGCGGCGAGCGCGCCGATCTCGAGGAAGGCCGAGCCGGGATCGAGCAGACGCAGCACGCGCTCCCGCGGCAGAAGCTTGCCGCGCGACGTGTGGCGCTCGCGCGAGCGGGCATTGCCGCCGAGCGCGGCGGTCGCGCGCCGCTCCGTCAACTGCTCGCGCAGCACGCTCCAGGCTTGCGTGTTGGCGCGCGCCTCGGCCGAATTGAGATCGACCTTGCTCTCGATGATCGCCACGGCGCGCTCCCTCACGACAACTCTTCAGTGCGGGTTATGGCGCGCCGCGCCCAAAAGGCAAACAGGCGACGGCGCGCAGATGCGCCGTGCGTGATTCTGCCGAAACGCTATTCGCGCATGCGCTTGACCGAACCGGTCACGGTTGGAGCTGCGAACGCGCCAATCGCCCCACCCGCGACGGCGCCGATCGGCCCGCCGACGATCGCCCCGGTGCCTGCACCTGCAGCGGCGCCCGCAATGCGCTCTTCGGTGGTTGAGCAGGCTGAAAGCAGGGCTGCCAGGCAGCCCGCGAAGATGAACCTCGTCATCGTCGTCCCCGTGGTTGATATCACGAGGCAAGCATCCGGGCTGATGGTCAACGCAAGGTAAACGTCAGGAAACGGCGACAGTCGGGCCAAAGACCCGCTCGAACTCGGCCCGCAGCGCGCTGTCGACCTCCGGCATCGTCACCGGCAGGCCGAGATCGACCAGCGAAGTCACGCCCTGGTCGGAGACGCCGCAAGGCACGATGCCGTCGAAATGCATCAGCTCAGGTTCGACATTGAGCGAGATGCCGTGGAACGAGACCCAGCGCCGGACGCGGATGCCAAGCGCCGCGATCTTGTCCTCGGCATCCGCTCCCTTCTCCGGCCGGCGCACCCAGACGCCGACACGCTCCTCGCGCCGCTCGCCGCGGATATTGAAGGCGGCGAGCGTACCGATCAGCCAGGCTTCCAGCGCCGAGACGAAACGGCGCAGATCCGGCTCGCGTCGCTTCAAATCAAGCATGACATAGGCGACGCGCTGGCCGGGCCCGTGATAGGTGAACTGCCCGCCACGCCCGGTCCGGTGCACGGGGAAGCGCTCCGGGGTCAGAAGGTCCGCGTCCTTGGCCGAGGTGCCGGCGGTGTAGAGCGCGGGATGCTCGACCAGCCAGACGCGCTCGCGCGCCATGCCATCGGCGATCAGGGCGGCACGCGCCTCCATCTCGGCGACGGCCGCTTCATAGCCGACCGGCTCGTCGGCGATCACCCATTCGACCGGCTCTGAACCCGCCTCCGGCAGGAACGAGACCGACAGCGCCTCGCGCGTCTTCACTATGGCTTAACCTAGTTTGTTCAACTCTTGGCAACCGGTGCGGCGTCCGATCGCTTCGCCGCTGCTCATGCGCCGGTTTCCGCGTCGCTGGCAAGTTCGTGGAATCATTTTGAAGTAGGTCTGCGGAGGCGGGTTTTGAAGGCTGATCTCGATCACGTCGCGGTAGAGCTGACGGTGGTGCTCGGCTCGGCGCAGATGCCGATCTACAAATTGCTGCGCATGGGCCGCGGCGCGATCATCGAGCTCAACGCGACCGAGAACGACGAGGTCCAGATCCTCGCCAACAACCACCCCTTCGCCAAGGGCCATGTCGTCGTCGCCGGAACGCGAATCTCGGTCGAGATCACCGAGATGCTGAAGCGCCCGACCGTCTACTCGCTCGAGACCGTCGCCGACGCGGCCTGAGCCTTCTTCCCACAGCCGTTACGTTTTTCCTGATCGCAGCTCTTGTAGCCGGGAACTCGATTTGCTAGACCCGCGCCGCTCCGGAGTTCACCGCCAAAGCGCGGTGCCCTTAAGAGCCGCTGCGGTCATGGCGGAATTGGTAGACGCACTACCTTGAGGTGGTAGCGGGGAGACCCGTGGAGGTTCGAGTCCTCTTGACCGCACCAGTTTAGAGCGAGAGCTCGTGAAACGGCGATCCGCAAGGATCGCCGTTTTTCGTTTCGGATGCATCGAATCCGCTTTCGGTGCGTTGCCTTGTCGTGGCGGCACTGACACAAGGGCGCTGGCGCGTTCCGGCGCGACTCTCCTGCCCCGAATCCCCTCCCCTCGAATCGCGGAGCGACCCATGGCGGAAGCCGAGCACGCTCCGGACGAGACGCGGGAGCGCCAGGTCCGTGACGAGGACGGCGCGATCGATTCCGGCTTCGTCGAGCAGGTCTCGCAGGCCGTCCTGCTTTCCGACGTCACGACGCTGCGCAAGCTCGTTGCCGAACTGCACGAGGCCGATCTCGGCGACCTGATCGAGGCGCTCGATGCCGAGGAGCGGCCGAAGCTGATCTCCCTGCTCGGCAACGATTTCGACTTTGCCGCGCTGACCGAGGTCGATGACGCCGTCCGCGAGGAGATTCTCGAGGAGCTCTCGCCGGAGACGGTCGCCGAGGGCGTGCGCGATCTCGACACCGACGACGCGGTCTACATCCTCGAAGACCTCGACGAGGCCGACAAGCGCGAGATCCTGGACAAGCTGACGCCGGCCGAGCGGACGGTGCTGCAGCAGGGTCTCGACTATCCCGAAGACTCGGCTGGCCGGCGCATGCAGCCCGAGGTGATCGCTGTGCCGCCGTTCTGGACCGTCGGCCAGACCATCGATTTCCTGCGCGAGACCAAAGAGCTGCCTGAGCGCTTCTTCGAGATATTCGTCGCCGACCCCAGTCATCGTTTCGTCGGCACCGTCAGACTTGACCAGCTGTTGCGCACCCAGCGTCCGGTCAGCGTCGCCGATCTCGTCGAAGACGACCGCCGCGTCGTGCAGGCCACCGACGACATCGAGGACGTGGCGCGCATGTTCCAGCGCTACAACCTCGTCGCCGCGCCGGTGATCGACGCCGCCGGCCGGCTGGTCGGCGTCATGACCATCGACGACATCGTCGACGTGATCGAGGAAGCCGGCGACGACGACGTCAAGCAGCTCGGCGGCGTCGACGCGGAAGAGGAGATTTCCGACTCGGTGCGCCAGGTCGCGCTCGGCCGTTTTCGCTGGCGCTTCATCAGCCTGATAGCGGCCTTCGTCAGCGCTTCCGTGATGGCGATGTTCGAGGAGCAGCTCGGCAAGCTCGTCGCGCTCGCCGTGCTCGCCCCGATCGTCGCCAGCCAGGGTGGCAATGCCGCGACCCAGACGATGACCGTGGCGGTCCGCGCACTCGGCACCGGCGAGCTCGGCGGCTGGAACATGGGCCGCTTCTTCCGGCGCGAGATGATTGTCGGCGTGCTCAACGGCGTCGCCTTCGCGCTCATCACCGCATTGGTCGCCGGCTTCTGGTTCGGCAATCCCATGCTCGGCTCCGTGATCGGCCTCGCCATGGTCGCGACGTTGATCATCGCGGCGCTCGCCGGCGTCGCCGTGCCATTGGCGCTCGACAAGGCCGGCATCGATCCGGCGATCGCGTCCGGCACCTTCGTCACCACCATCACTGACGTGGTCGGCTTTTTCTCCTTCCTCAGCATTGCGACGCTGCTGCTGCGTCTGACCTGACATCCGCGGAAAAACCGGTAACGTAAACCGGGCGTCAAGCTTTCTCCTTAATTGTCCGAGAAATGACCGCCCGCCGCATGAAAACCCTTTCCCTCGCCCCTTTCGCGCTCCTCGCCGCCCTGACGGTTCTGGGCGGCTGCGTTGGGCTGGATAACTACCCGTCCAAGGGCGATGCACGCCCGCATCCCGGCGTCGAGGCTGCCAGGCAATACCCGATCCAGGGCATCGACATCTCGCGCTGGCAGGGCGAGATCGACTGGGCCTCGGTCAAGGCCGCCGGCACCCGCTTCGTCTACATCAAGGCGACCGAGGGCGGCGACCATGTCGATCCGGCTTTCCAGAGGAACTGGGAAGGCGCCCGCCGGGCCGGCGTGCCGCGTGGCGCCTACCACTTCGTTTACTGGTGCCGCCCGGCGCATGAGCAGGCGGTCTGGTTCAAGCAGCAGATCCCGAACGATCCCGACGCGCTGCCGCCGGTGCTCGACCTCGAATGGAACGGCCACTCCAAGACCTGCCCGAAGAAGGTCGAGCGCTCGCTGGCGCTGGAGAAGATCCGGCTGATGCTGACCGAGCTCGAGCAGCTCACCGGCAAGAAGCCGGTGATCTACACAGACATCACCTTCCACAAGGACATTCTGGAAGGCGAGTTTAACGACTACCCCTACTGGATCCGCTCGACCGCTGCGAAGCCAGAGGTCCGCTACAACAACCGGCCCTGGGCCTTCTGGCAGTTCACCACCACCGGCCGCGTCCCCGGCATCAGGGGCGATGTCGACCGCAACGCCTTTTACGGCAATGAAGGCGAGTTCACCGGCTGGCGCGAGGGCCGCTTCGACATCGGCACCCGCACCTGGACGCGCGAGCGCCGCGTGCCGCCGCAACCGAGCCCCGGCCCGGAGCATACGCCGGTGGCGACGATGCCGGGCGCCAGCAGGACAGTGGCCGCAGCCGCCTTCCAACCAGCGCCAATCGGCCAGGTCGTCGAAGACGAGCCGGCGCCGGAATCCGAGTAAGCGCCTATCCGCGCCGCACCCTGGCGCGCGCCAATCCCAATCCGACGAAATAGCAGGCCGCCAGCGCCAGCCCGGCCTTGCTCCAGGCATCCGGCGCCATTCCCTGCCAGATCGTAGCAACGGTCGCCGCGCCCCATAACGCCAGCACCGCCAGCGTCAGCCCGCGCCAGCGGCGCACCCGCACCGGGTGCACGAACACGACCGGCAGGAACATCAAGACAGTGGCGATCAGGATGACCAGCAGCGCCAGCCAGACCGGTGGCGTGAAGGCGACGATATAGAACACGACGATATTCCAGACTGCCGGGAAGCCGCGGAACCACCAGTCGTCGGTCTTCATGCCGGTGTCCGCGAAATAGAGCGCGCTCGCCAGCGTCACGATGAGGCCGGCGATGATCCCATAGGGCTGCGCCATCACCTCCGGCCGCAGCAGCATCGCTGCCGGCACGAAGACATAGGTGACGAAGTCGACGACGAGGTCGAGCTGCGCGCCGTCATAGCGCGTCGCCCGCTCCTTCACAGCGAAACGCCGAGCCAGCGGCCCATCGACCGCATCGACGACCAGCGCCACGCCCAGCCAGGCGAAGGCCTGCGCCAGGTCGCCCGTGAAAACCGCCTGGAGCGCCAGCAAGCCGAGCGCGGCGCCGAGCGCCGTCAGCACGTGGACGCCATAGGCCAGGACCCGGCTGCCCTTGTCTTTCCCCGCGCCCTCCGGGTCCTCCATCGCCAGCCTCCCGCCGGTTAACCAAGCCTGAAGCCGGCCACTCGAATGCTAACCACCTCTTAACTCGGCCGCCGCCTATCCTTTTCCCGCAAATGGGAGACAAGCATGGCGCGGCGCGCTGAGACCAGTCCAGAAGCGCGGCCAGCCACAGCTTTGCCCTTGCCGGCGTTTGCCGCGGCCATTCTCGGCCTGCTCTGCGCCGGGCCCGCACTGGCGCTCTACCCGAAGAAGGGCGATTCCTCCCCCCACGCCGGGGTGCGCGATGCACGCCAGCGCTCGATCCAGGGCATCGACATCTCGCGCTGGCAGGGCGAAATCGACTGGGCCAAGGTCAAGGACGCCGGCACTCGCTTCGCCTTCATCAAGGCGACCGAGGGCGGCGACCATCTCGACCCGAGCTTCCGGCGCAACTGGGCCGGAGCGAAGGCAGCTGGCGTGCCGCGCAGCGCCTACCACTTCGTCTACTGGTGCCGGCCGGCCAAGGACCAGGTGCGCTGGTTCAAACGCCACATCCCGCGCGACCCGGACGCTCTGCCGCCGGTGCTCGACGTGGAGTGGAACGGCGAATCCGCCAAATGCGGCAAGAAGATCCCGCGCGAGAAGGCGCTCGCCAAGATCCGAGAGATGCTCAGGGGCCTGCAGGAGCACACCGGCAAGAAGCCGATCATCTATACCGACATCACCTTCCACGAGGACGTGCTCGAAGGCGAGTTCAACGACTACCCCTACTGGCTGCGCTCGACCGCCGCCCCGCTCAAGCACCGCTATGAGCGCAAGCAGTGGGAGTTCTGGCAGTTCACCACCACCGGCCGCGTGCCCGGCATCACCGGCGACGTCGACCGCAACGCCTTCTTCGGCACGGAACGCGAATTCGCCGCCTGGCGCGACGGCCGCTTTGACATCGGCGCCCGCAAATGGCGCGGCGACGAGCCCAAGGTCGCCACCACGCCGAAGCCCCCCGGCCAGTCCCGCAGGACTGAGGACGCCGAAGGCTGCCGGCAACACGCCGCTGAAGTTCGCCCCGCCCGGCAAGATTCCGAAATCGGCGCAGGCACGCGACGTCGCCACGACAGGCTCGATCGACCGCGACTGACGACGAGCGTCGCAAAACCGTCATCTGACAGGCGCTGATGCGACATCAGCGTGCCAGCCAGAATGCGGAATACTAATGTTGCCGGACATCCAATCGCAGACGGGCATCGTCTGGGCCTACCGTTTCGACGCTAACGGCACGCCTGAACTGCTGCCGCGCGACGAAGTGCCGACGCTCGCGCCGGTAGAAGGCTTCGTCTGGCTGCATCTCGACCTCGTCCACACGAGGGCCCAGGCCTGGATCGATGAGCAGAGGGCTCTTCCGCCCGCGGCGCGCGAGCTCCTGCTCTCGCGGGAGACGCATCAGCGGCTCGACCATTCCGCCAGTCTGGTCTGGGGCATCGCCCATGACCTCACCCGCGACATTGTCGACCGCACCGACCATATCGGCACACTCGCCTGGGCCGTCGGCGAGCGCTTCCTGCTGACCGGCCGGCGCGAGGCACTGCAATCGATCCGCAAAGCCGTCGAGGCCCTCAATGCCGGCGAGCAGATCGCCTCTCCGGCCGAAATGTTCGAGCACATCATCGAGTACCTGATCGACGACGTCACCGACGCGGTCGTGCGGCTCTCCGACGAGACCGACAGCGTCGAGGACCAGATCCTGCTCGACAAGCTGGAGAACGGTCCACAGCGCGTCGGCTCCGTCCGCCGCTCCGCCGTGCAGTTGCACCGCCAGCTCGCCGGCCTTCACCTGCTGTTCCGGCGCTTCGCCGAGACGCCGTCGGGGCGCTCGGCCCCGGAAGCGATCCGGGCCAGTGCCTTGCGACTTCTGCTACGGGTCGACACGCTGCGCCAGGACATCCAGTCGGTGCAGGACCGGGCTCGCCTGCTGCAGGACGAGATTGCGGTGCGCTCCGCCAACCAGACCAACCGGCAGCTCTACGTGCTCTCTATCCTGACGGCGCTCTTCCTGCCGGCGACCTTCATCACCGGCCTATTCGGCATCAATGTGAAGGGGCTGCCCTGGGTGGAATCGGATCTCGGCGCCGAGATGGTCACAGTGGCCTGCCTCGCCGCCTCGATGCTGACCCTGTTCCTGCTGCGTCGGCGCGGAGTGATCGGGCGATAGCGGCGTTAGGCGCCAGTTCTGGATATCGATCTTGCCCTCAATCCTTGAACAAGGGCGTCCGGACATGTCCGGACGTGGCATAGGCCAACGATGCCGCGAGACGGTCGAGAGGCACGCGCCAGGCCAGCAGGTGGCCGACTGCGATCTCGACGAGCAGAGAGGCGGCCTTGTCCGCCGGGCAAGCGTGGGCGCCAGCGCCGAATTCGAAGGATTTCCGGTTCGCCCGCGCAATGTCGAGCCGATCGGGGTCGGGGTTGAGCGTGGGATCGCGGTTGGCCGCCGCCAGCAGGACGATGATCATCTCGCCCTGGCGCAGCCTGTGACCGGCGATCTCGCCATCGCGCGCCATGAAGCGAAAAGTGCTGCTGGTCACGGTGTCGTGCCGCGCCACCTCCGCAATGAGCGGACGCAACAAGGCCTTGTCGGCGTCGACCTTCGTGCACAACGCCGGATCTCGCGCCAGCGCGAGAAGGGTCGATCCGATCAGCGACGCGGTCCCGGCATAGCCCTGGATCATGTAGCCAATGGCGTTGACGATCACATCCTTGTCGTCGCATCCGAGGCGCGTCGCCTCCCGGATCAGCGCATCGAAGAGCGGCCCTCGCCGCTCGGGGTCGTCCGCTAGCGTGCCCACAAGGTCCAGCAGCGCTTTCGCGCCGCGATGCCCGCGCGCGATCATCTCGGGTGTCGCTGTCGGGATTCCGGTTCCGACAGCCGCTGCGGCGGCGCCATAATCGCCGAGCCAACCCATGACGTCGCCGAAGTGCCTCTGGGGGATGCCGAGCAGGCGAGCGATGACTTGCACCGGCAGCGCGAACATGAACCGGGTGATCCAGGCTTTGTCACGGACCGGCCCCAGCTCGTCATAGAGTTCGGCCGCACGCCCCCGCGCAATATCCGACACCTGACGAAGGTCGATGCTGGCCAAAGCGCCCGCTACCGCGTCCTTGAGGTTGCCGTGTGCCTCATCGTCGCGCAGCCGCACAAGCCGACCGAAAATTTCGGCTGCTGCGCCGCCGCGTAGCGCCTCTGGGACCGGCTCGCTCAAAGGACGGGTGAGACAGACCGGACTGGCCAGGACCTCGGCGACGGACGCGGCGCTCGCAGCCACCCACCAGCCATTGATCTCGTCTCGGAAGAACGGCCGCTCTCGCGCGAGACGGGCATAATAAGGGTACGGATCCGGATGAGACGGCGCCGCGCGAACATGGGCGGGATCACCGTCTGTCGAAGTCATCACCTGCATCTCTGGACACCATCCGGTTCGCGCCTCGCGCCTTCGTAATGCTGCTTGCGGGGCCATCTGTCGAAGTCATAGTATCGCTAGTGCCGATCAGCTTTTTGCATGAGCATGGACAGCGAAGCCCTCGAGACCTTTGTCACCATCCATCATGCCAACGGGTTTTCCCGCGCCGCTGAAATCCTCGGCCGCTCCCAACCGGCGATCAGCCGGCGCATCGCGCTGCTGGAGGGCGAACTCGGCGTGCCGGTGTTCGAGCGAGCTGCGGGTGGAGTGGTGCTCAGTGAAGCAGGCGGAGTGCTACTGCCCCATGCCGAACGCGTGCTGGCCGCGCTGCGCGATGCGCAGAGCGCGATCGAGGCGATGCGCACGGGCGATGCCGGCCATGTCGCGCTCGTCACCGTCGGCACGCTTGCTGGATCGAACCTCACCGCGGTGCTGAAACGCTTCACAGCCGATCACCCTGGAATCGATCTGTCGATCAGCACCGCCACGAGCGCCGAGGTCAGCGAGCTGGTGAGGCGTGGCGAAGCCATGATCGGACTGCGCTATCTTCTCGATGTCGCGCCCGACCTCGTCTGCGAGCATATCGCGTCGGAAACCATGGCCGTCGCATGTGCCCCCGAACATCCTTTCGCCGGCACGTCCCTGGCGTCGATGTCGGCCTTGCGCGACGAGCGCTGGTTCGCCTTCCGCAATGCCTACGATCTACGCGAAAGCTTCGCGGACAACATATTCGCACAGTTTCAGGCATGCGGGATCGGCGAGATCCGCTGGACGCCCGTCGACAGCCTCAACGCGATGAAGCGATTGGTCGAGGCTGGCCTTGGCCTCGCGCTATTGCCGGAAAGCGCGATCGAGGAGGAGCTGCGCACCGGTTCGCTGGCCACCATCGTGATCTCTGACCTCAAGGTGGCCAATCCCGTCTATGCCGTCATTCGCCGAGGTGGCTATCTCAGTCCCGCCACTCTCAATCTGCTGTCGCTCCTGAGAAGTGAAGCGGGCCTCGTCAATCGCTCGACTGTGCGGGACGCGAACCGACCACCGCAGGCAGCTCGGCTACCCACGTAAAGCGATCGCTCGCATTGCCCTGCTCCATTTCCTTCGCGGCACTTGCGCATCGGTGCAGAGCCATCTGTCGCCGCGTGCCCACTGACTTAGGCTCCAACCGCGCTATAACCGGGCAAACGCCCTATCCAAGCCGGGAGGACATCATGCTCGCCAACGCGCCCCGCCCCTTCAACTTCGACCTCGGCGAGACTGCCGATGCGATCCGCGACACCGTCCATGCCTTCGCGCAGGAGAAGATCGCGCCGCGCGCCGAGGAGATCGACAAGACCAACCAGTTCCCGCGCGATCTCTGGCCGCAAATGGGCGCGCTCGGCCTGCACGGCATCACCGTCCCGGAGGAATATGGCGGCGCCGGCCTCGGCTATCTCGAGCATTGCGTTGCGATCGAGGAGGTCTCGCGTGCCTCGGCCTCGGTCGGCCTCAGCTACGGCGCTCATTCCAATCTCTGCGTCAACCAGATCGCCCGCAACGGCAACGCCGCCCAGAAGGCGAAGTACCTGCCCAAGCTGATCTCCGGCGAGCATGTCGGCGCGCTCGCCATGTCCGAGCCCGGCTCCGGTTCCGATGTCGTCTCGATGCGGACCAAGGCGGTGAAGAAGGGCGACCGCTATGTCCTGACCGGCAACAAGATGTGGATCACCAACGGCCCGATCGCCGAGACTCTGGTGGTCTACGCCAAGACCGATCCGGAGGCCGGCTCGCGCGGCATCACCGCCTTCCTGATCGAGAAGGGCATGAAGGGTTTTTCGACCCATCAGAAGCTCGACAAGCTCGGCATGCGCGGCTCCGACACCTGCGAGCTCGTCTTCGAGGAGTGCGAGGTTCCCGAGGAGAACGTGCTCGGCTCGGTCGGCCGCGGCGCCAACGTGCTGATGAGCGGGCTCGACTATGAGCGCGTCGTGCTCTCGGCCGGTCCGCTCGGCATCATGCAGGCGGCGATGGACATCGTCCTGCCCTATATCCACGAGCGCAAGCAGTTCGGCCAGTCGATCGGCGAGTTCCAGCTCGTCCAGGGCAAGGTCGCCGACATGTATGTCGCGATGAACTCGTGCAAGGCCTATGTCTACGCCGTCGCCAAGGCCTGCGACCGTTCCGAGACCACCCGCGAGGACGCCGCCGGCGCCATTCTGATCGCCGCCGAGAAGGCGACGCAGCTGGCACTCGACGCGATCCAGCTGCTCGGCGGCAATGGCTATATCAACGACTACCCGACCGGCCGCCTGCTACGCGACGCCAAGCTCTACGAGATCGGCGCGGGAACCAGCGAGATCCGGCGCATGCTGATCGGCCGGGAGCTGTTCAACAAGACGAAGTGAGGGGGCGCGACGCTTTCTTCCTTCTCCCGGATGGGAGAAGGTGGCGCGGAGCGCCGGATGAGGGCCTGCCCTAACCGCAGAAGGCGCAGCGGCCGTTGCGTTTCAATAATCAGCGGCGGTCCCTCACCCCTGCCCCTCTCCCATACGGGAGAGGGGTTTCCCCGCGCTCTGCGACCAAGCGAACGAGCCTATGCCCCTCTACTTCGCCTACGGCCTGAACATGGACGTCGCCGGCATGGCCCAGCGCTGCCCACGCTCGAAGGCGCTCGGCCTCGCCTGTTTGCCGCGCCATCGCTTCATCGTCACCACCGACGGCTATGCCTCGGTGGTCCGCGACCCGCGCGAGAGCGTCCAGGGCGTGCTCTGGGATTGCGCGCTCGGCGACATCCGCACGCTCGACAAGTTCGAGGAGCTCGCCAGCGGGCTCTATGTGAAGATCAGCCAGCCGGTCATCGTCGAGGGCGGCGCGAAGCGGGCGCTGATCTATGTCGGGCGCAGCGGCACGCCCGGAAAACCCAGGCCCGGCTATCTTGAACAAGTCGTCGCCGCAGCGAAAGAGCGGGCCTTGCCAGAGGCTTACATCGCCGGCATGACTCAGTTTCTGAGCAAGCCTATTCTCGATCTGAAGTCCTTGAATCAGGATGCCATCGAAGCGCTGCCGCCCGGCCCGGTCGCCGGCGTCAGGCCGCGTGCCGCAGCTCCGACAAATCCAACCGGCAAACGGTCCGAATAGTTTCAATTCTCGAAAGAGTGACGCTGACGCATGCGCGCCATGCGCGAGCCCTCCACGGCTGCGAAAGCCGCGCTGGCCGGGACAGGCGGGAGGCGTCCGGACAGGATCCGGGCTCCTTTCCCGAACTGTCTCGATGGAGGCCCCAATGAGCGGAATCGTCGGCTGGATCACCGGCAAGATCAAATGGCTGCTGCTGATCGCAGCGATCGGCGGGCCGGTCCTCGCCTTCTTCAGCTGGCAGGATGGCGAACGCGTCAGGACGATTGCGGCGAAGGGCATCGAGGCGCAGGCCTCGGTCGAGGGCGCGACCCGCACCAAGCGCCGCCGCGGCGGCACCAGCTATTCCGTCGACCTCGCCTGGAAGGATGCGACCGGCAAGGACCGCACTGCCGAAAAGATCTCGGTCTCGACCGAGTTCGCCAGCCGCATCATCAGAAACGACAAGCTCACCGTCGACACGCTGAAGATCAAATACCTGCCGGACGAGCCCGGCAAGGACGCGGTGATCATCGCCGACGACGCCGCCAAGCAGGCCGACCAGGACAGCGAGATGATCTATGTCGGCGCCGGAGCCGGTGTGATCGGCGTCATCGGCTCGGCGCTGTTCTTCCTGCTCGGGCGTCGTCGCTCGCAAAGTGAAGAGCAGGCCGCCTGAGGCAGAGCCGTCACGTGCTTTCGCGCCGCTATCCTGCAAGGATGGCGGCGCCAGGCGTTGGTCCGGTGCAGGCTGGTTGCGCCTCTCGGGGAGCGAGATCGATGAAGCTCGTCAGTGCTGCCGCTATCCTGCTGCTCTTTGTCACCCCGCTCGCCGAAGCAGCCCTTGCCCGCTCGCCGGAAACACCGGCGCCACCGCTGACCTGCGGTGGTGACGAGCCCTATTGGAGCCTGAAGCTCGGGGCCGACGGCAAGGCCCGCTTCTCCGATGGCGACGGCGAGGCCACCATTTCCCCCTTCATCCTGCAGCAGAGCCGCAATACGACGCTGATCGCGGGCGTCACCTTCGGGTTGAAGGCCGAGATCCGCGCCGTCATCGGCCACGAGGCCTGCTCCGCAACCAACGGCGACGACGACAGGCCGATGACGATCTCGGTCTGGTACAAGGACGGACTGCTGTCCGGCTGTTGCCAGCCGGACAGCTAGAGCATTTCCCTATTCAGGGGTGGAACTGGTGGCCTTACGCCACCAACCCCTTGGCGAGCTCGCTGACCTGCTTCTCGAACAGCGCCCGGTAGATGCCGCCGTCATGGGTCAGCAGTGTCTCATGCCGGCCCTCTTCCACGACCTCGCCGCGGTCGAAGACCAGGATGCGGTCCATGGCGCGCACCGTCGAGAGCCGGTGCGCGATGACGATGGTGGTGCGGCCTTCCATCAGCCGCTCCATCGCCTCCTGGATCAGCGCCTCCGATTCCGAATCGAGGCTCGAGGTCGCCTCGTCCAGGATCAGGATCGGCGCGTCGGCCAGGAAGGCGCGTGCCAGCGCCACCCGCTGCCGCTCGCCACCCGAGAGCTTGACGCCGCGCTCGCCGACGAGCGTGCCGTAGCCCTTGGGCAGGCGCATGATGAACTCATGCGCATTGGCGAGCTTCGCCGCCTGCTCGATCTGCGCCATGCTGGCGCCGGGCCGGCCATAGGCGATGTTCTCCGCCAGCGAGCGGTGGAACAGCACCGGCTCCTGCTGCACGATCGCGATCTGCGCCCGCAGTGAGGTCTGCGTCGCCGAGGCGATGTCGCGCCCGTCGATGGCGATGCGTCCGTCGGTGACGTCGTAGAGCCGCTGCACCAGCTTGACGAAGGTTGTCTTGCCGGAGCCGGAGCGCCCGACCAGGCCGACCTTCTCACCGGCTTTGATCGTCAGCGAGAAGTCGCGATAGAGCGGCTCGATGTGGCCTCCATAGTGGAAGGTCACCTGCTCGAAGGCGATCTCGCCGGCGGTCACGTCCATCGCCGTCGAACCCGGACGATCCGGCACGCCGAAGGGCAGCGCGTGCATCGCCACCATCTCCTCCATGTCGTTCACCGAACGCTGGAGATTGTGGACGTGCTGGCCGACATCGCGCAGATAGCCATGCACCACGGCATAGCTGGTCAGAACGAAGGCGACGTCGCCGGGCGTGGCCTGGCCATTGGCCCAGAGCCAGATCACCAGCCCGATCACCGCAGCGCGCAGCGCCAGCAGCACGATCTGCTGCGCCGTCCCCGACCAGGTTCCGCGCACCCAGGTCCGCCGCGTCCGCCCGGCCCACTTGGCCAGCACGCCGGTCAGGCGCTGGTCCTCGCGAGCCTCGGCGCCGAAGGCCTTGACCACCGGATTGCACGAGATCGAGTCGGCCAGCGCGCCGCCAAGCCTGGTGTCCCAGCTGTTGGCGAGCATCGCCGCCGGCGCGACGAAGCGCAGCGACAGCAGCATCGTCACGACGCAGTAGATCACTGCGCCGGCCAAGACGACCGCACCCATCGCCGGCCAGTGCCAGGCCAGCAGCATGGTCGTGCCGAGCAGCACGATCAGCGACGGCAGCAGCGCGATCACGATCGTATCGGTGAGCAGGTCGAGCGCCCACATGCCACGCGTGATCTTGCGCACTGTCGAGCCGGCAAAGTTGTTGGCGTGCCAGTCGGTCGAGAAGCGCTGCAGGCGCGCAAACGCCTCCTGCGCCACGTCGCCCATGGTGCGCAGCGTCATTGCGGTGATGCCGATGAAGGACAGGTGCCGGAAGAACACCGTGCCCGCGCCGAGCGCGATCATCATGGCGAGCGCCGCAAGCGCGGCGTCGAGCCCGCTTGCCCGTTCGCCGGCGACCGCATCGACCAGCCGCCCGGCATAGAGCGGCATGAACAGGTCGGCAGCGGTCGCCGCCATCACGGTGAGGACCACACCGGCGACGCGCCAGCGTTGGCGGCCCCAATGTGAAAAAGTGAAGCCGAGAACGGCCCGGAACGGCTCTTGCCGTTCCTTCTTGGGAGAAAGAGACATGAAAGCATCCGGCCCCGACGAGACCGGCTCCAAATTCAGGCGAAGCGCGACAAGGGTCGTCGCTTCAGAAAACGCGATTGGAAATTTTGGCTCGGGCTGCCGAAGAGGCGGGCCTCGTGCGGAACCGACCTAGTGGTGGCGGGTCCGCATGGCGGGAGCGACGATGGTATTGAAACGCATTCAGCCCTCCCTTTCCTGAGTTGGAGCCAAGGCGGACAACATGCCGCATGCCCGCTTATTGTGCAAGCCGCGTTCAATGCATGGGGCGGTTGCAGCCAAAACTGATCGGGCTTCGCATTGCCGTCACGATGTTTGGCGACGCGCGCATGGGATTCGCGTGCCATTCTGTCCTTCTCCGCTCGAAGGAGAAGGTGGCAACGCGAAGGCTGACGGATGACGGCAGGGTTGCTTCAAGCAGCCAGCCCGACGCTCACCTTAGCGCCACCGAGGCGGAGGGCGGCGGAAGCTGAGCCCAGCCAGGTGTGAACGTTCCTGTCCCAGCACCAACCCAGGCGCGGTCGCCCCTTGCTGAACCAGATCGACGGTATTCGCTGATCGCCTGCTTTCCGCGAGCCGGCCATTTGAATGCAGTTGTAGTTCTTTTTGTCCGTCAGCAATTCCGGATGTTGCATCGTGAGGGCAACCCCCTCCTCCATCGTCAAAGGCGTTCTGCTGCGCCGCTCGATGATGGCCAAGGATTCCTCCGGGCTGACATTCAGGAGATCACGCCCGGTATCGATGTCGAGAAGGAGATAGAACTCACCGCGGGGAAGGTGAATTCGGTCGATCACGTGAAAGGCGTCAGGTGACAGGGGCGTCATCTCTACGACGCCAGTTGCCGATTTCGCCTCGATCCGCGCCATAGCATCCGCGAGGCTCACAAGGCCGGGGCGAAAGGCGACGCACAAAGGAATGTTGCCCGAGGTGGGAATCTCTCCGGCAGAATCGAGCGACGAGGCGAGTCCCTCCACGCTCGTGAGGAAATCGGCTTGCGTAACGCCGCACAGCGCGTGAAATCCGCTATCCAGGAGCGTCTTCGCTTGGCGTTCGAGAACGGAGTTGAGCTGGCGGGCGGTCATAAGGGCTACAATCCTGCGATGACATTGCGCGGACCCGTTCTCGGATCCCCGCCCCCAATCTAGGGGTCGGGAGAGAAGGTTTCACGTTGCCATTGTGTTCGCAGATCGCAGCTCGCCGCCCGAAGTGCGTAACGCATCGAGCCCTCGCTGAACTGCCCTCATCCCCAGGCGTCCGTAATGCGCAGCCTCAAGTGCCGATCTCGGGTCGACGCGAGATCGATGGGAGAGCAGCGCGCGCCCTCACCACAACATTGCCAGCAACCTCATTCCGATCACCAGCAGGAACGCCGCGATGATCGTGGCCAGCACGCGCTGGCGCTTCGCCCGGTCCGGGAACTGCCTGGCGATCAGGCGGCCGAGCGGCTTGCGGAACAGGAAGGCGATGACCGCCAGGACGATGATGAAATGGGACAAGCGCCGGTCTCAGCCCTGCTTCGGCTCGGGCGCGTCGAAGGGCGCACCGGCCTTCTTCCAGGCACCGAAGCCGCCGGCGACGTGCGCGACCGGCTTCAGCCCCATGTCCTGCGCCGTCTTGGCGGCGAGCGCCGAGCGCCAGCCGCCGGCGCAGAAGAAGACGAACTGCTTGTCCTCCTGGAAAACCGGCTTGGCATAGGAGCTTTCCGGATCGATCCAGAACTCCAGCATGCCGCGCGGGCAGTGGAAGGCGCCGGGCATGCGCCCTTCCCTCTCGAGCTCGCGCGGATCGCGCAGGTCGACGAAGACGGTATCGTCCCGCCCGACCAAGGCTTGCGCCTCCTCGACCGACAGCGTCTTGACCGCAGCTTCCGCCTCCGCCAGCAGCGCCTTGTAGCCCTTGGTGATCGTGTGCGGCATCGCCGGTCCTCCTGCGCGAGGCCGGCAAAGTGGCGGCTGCCGGGCCCAGCGTCAATCGCGGGCTTGCCGGCGCGCGCCGGCCTCGCCAATCTGCGGCCAGGAGGGGCTCATGGCCGGATTCGGGACGCTCGACCTCATCGCCATCGCCTTCTTCGCCGCCGCCTGGATCGGCTATCTGCTGGCCGTCGAGATCGGTCCGCACTCCAGGCTCAGCCTGAACACGCTGATGAACCAGCGCCGCGAGCGCTGGATCATGGAATCGGTGAAGCGCGAGAACCGCATCATCGACACGCAGGTGATGAACGGCCTGCAGAACGGCACCGCCTTCTTCGCCTCGACCTCGCTGATCGCCATCGGCGGCTCGCTGACGCTGCTGCAATCGGCCGATCGCGTCGTCCAGGTCTTCGCCGACCTGCCCTTCGCCACCACGACGACCCGCGCAGCCTGGGAGATCAAGGTGATCGGGCTCGCGGTGATCTTCGCCTATGCCTTCTTCAAGTTCAGCTGGAGCTACCGGCTGTTCAACTATTGCGCCATCCTGATCGGCGCGATCCCGTCATGGACCGAAGCCGACAAGCCGGAGACGATCGCCGCGGCGCGCGAGGCGGTGGCGATGAACGTCGTCGCAGGGCTCCACTTCAACCGCGGCCAACGAGCCTTCTTCTTTGCGCTGGCCTATCTCGGCTGGTTCATCTCGCCCTGGCTCTTCCTGATCGCCACCGCGGCGGTGCTGACTGTGATGTGGCGCCGGCAATTCGCCTCGGATTCGGCCGCCGCGGTCGGTGCGGGACGCCGCAAAGCTTGACGAAACCCGTCGCTGCGCTCAGCAAGCGGCATGATCACACCGACAGATGACGAGCTCGCCGAGACGATCCTGCGCTTCACCACCGAGCGGAGCGACCGGACGACCTCGCCGATGGATATCGCCCGCGCCATCGGCGGCGACCATCCCGATGGCTGGGGCCCGCTGATGCAGCCGATCCGCCGGGTCGCCGTGCAGTTGATGAAGGACGGCAAACTGGTGATCACCCGAAAAGGCCGCCCGGTCGATCCCGACGATTTCCGCGGCGTCTATCGCCTGCGCCTGCCGGGGCATGATGAGGCCAGCCAAGACTAGGCCGCCCGCGGCAATCAGCGTCCTTCGCGCCGCGACGACGGTCTTCGGACCGCGGTAGAGCGCGTCTGCTTTGTGCTGTCTGGGATGGTCGAGGAGGACGTCCGGAGCCGTGCGACGAGCTCGCAAAGAGCGGTTTCATCTGCAGCGGAGAGCGGCCCGGAGATGCATCTGCCTCTTGCCACTATCATCGTCTAACGCGCCTGGGGGCTTGCGGCAAGCCCCCTCCATGTCCTAGGAACGCTGCCCTCGGCCTGAACCTCAGGCCAAAGGGAGTAGCAAAATGCGCGTATTGTTATCGACTTACGGCTCGCGCGGCGATGTCGAACCGCTCGTGGGGCTTGCCGTGCAATTGCAGATTCTCGGCGTCGAGGCCGTGGTGTCTGCCCCGCCGGATCAGGAATTCGTCGACCTGCTCGAACGGGCAAACGTGCCGTTGGCGCCGGCTTTCCTGCCGATCCGGCAATGGGTGAGCGAGCGGGCAAAGCCTGCGTCGACTGCGGACTTCCACACGCTCGCCTCCGACATGATGGCTGCGCAATTCGCCGCCATCGGGGCAGCGGCCGAGGGTTGCGACGCGATCGTGGCGACCGGCCTGTTCCCGTCTGCAAGTGCTGCACGATCGGTCGCCGAATTGGGGGCCTCTCTTACAGCCACGTCACCTTCTGCCCGCTCTTCCTGCCGTCGCACCAACATCGGCCGTTCCCCTATCCGGGCCATCCCTTGCCGCCGGACGTGGCCGACCATCGCGAATTGTGGGATTTCAACGCGCGGACCATCAACGCCTTGTTCGGCGAGGCGCTTGGGTCGCACCGCGCGGCGATCGGCCTGCCGCCGGTCGATAATGCCCGCGATCACGTCTTCACGGACCGGCCGCTCCTGGCATCGGACCCGGTCCTGTGGCCGTGGCGGCCGACGGACCTCTGCGACGCCATTCAGACAGGCGCCTGGATACTGCCTGACAACCGCCCGCTTCCAGCGGAGCTGATGGCCTTCCTGGAGGCGGGCGAACCGCCGATCTATGTCGGTTTCGGCAGCATGTTCATGCAGTCGGCAAAGGATGCCGCCCGCGTGGCCATCGAGGCGATCCGGGCGCAGGGCCGCCGCGCGGTCGTGCTGCGAGGCTGGGCCGATCTCGCACTGGGCGACGACGTGGAGGATTGCTTCATCACCGGCGACGTCAACCAGCAGGCGCTGTTTCCCCGGATGGCGGCCGTCATGCACCACGGCGGCGCCGGTACGACGACGGCGGCAACCCGGGCGGGCGCGCCGCAAGTGGTCGTCCCGCAGATCGTCGACCAGCCCTACTGGGCTGGCCGGGTGGCGGGACTGGGCATAGGCGCTGCACATGACGGTCCAACGCCGACCTTTGAGTCGTTGTCGGCAGCGCTCGCCACGGCGCTGGCGCCCGACACTGGAGCACGGGCGACCGCCGTGGCGCGCACGATCCGCAGCGACGGCGCGGAAGTCGCCGCGAAGCTGCTGGTCGACGCGATTGGCGGGAAATCACTGCGCTAGGCAGACCGCTTCGTCGTCGGCAGGCGCCTCGATTATCGCGCGGCGCCTGCCGCTGCCGGTCCCGGAAACAGCGCATCCGTATAGCCGGCGAGGTAATAGGCGACGAGCCCGGCCCATTCCTTGAAAGCGTCGTCGGCGATGTCGAGCCCGCGCGCCGCCTTGCGATAGGGTCGCAGAAAATCGGCGCGCTCGCCGCTGGAGAGGAAGTCGACCGGAAAGGCCTCGACCTGGAAACCCGCCTTGCGGAACACGCCCATGGCGCGCGGCATGTGCCAGGCCGAGGTCACCAAGAGCCAGCGCTCGCCAGGCTTGGGATCGACCAGGCGGCGGGTGAACACGGCGTTCTCAACCGTATTGCGTGACTTGTCCTCGAGAACGAGCCGGCTCTCCGGCAGGCCGAGCCCGAGGAAGAGCAGACGCGCGCCATCAGCCTCGGTCTTCACCACCGGCGAGAGCAGGTTGGCGCCGCCGCCGGTGAAGACCAGCTTCGCCTCGGGATGGGCGCGGGCAAGCTCGACCGCCTTGGTCATCCGCGCCGCAGCATTGTTGAGCACGATGTCCTCGCGCGCCACGCCGATCGCGCCGCCGAGCACGATGATGCCGTCGACCTTGCCGGAGTTCACCGCCTGCTGCGGGAAGCGGTCCTCCAGCGGCCTGACCAGGATGCGCGGCAGCGGGCTGAAGGCGAGCAGGCCGAGCACGAACACGCAGACGAGACCGAGCCAACGCCCCGGCCCGGAAAAGCGCGTGAAGGCGAGCAGGCTCGCCAGCACGAGCCCGCCAATGGCGAGGTTCACCGGCGAGGCCAGGAACCAGAGGATCTTGGAAAGGATAAAGAACATGATTTTCTTGAACAGACCGGCCTCCCCTTACGCGCAGAAAGCTGACAGGCCGTTATGAAACGGCTGGGGGCGATCGGGGTTCGATGCAAGATTGCGTTCACGTTGCGGTGAATGCCGGGTGGCGTCGAGCGTCGTCATTCTCGGGCGGAGCGAAGCGCAGACCCGAGAATCTCCTGACGAGAAGGCGCTCGCTTGCGCCTCATCCAGCCTGAGATGCTCGGGGCAAGCCCGAGCATGACGAGCCCTATTCCTACCGGATGATCTGCGGCGGCGCTGCGGGCGGACGGCGGGTTTGCCGCGCCGCGAAGCGCTCGACCTCGAGAGCCCGTTCGGCAACCTCGCGCAGTTCGCAGCCAGCCTGCAGCCCGGCCGAGCGCGTCGGCGGCTGGGATGCGCCATAGAAGGCGCATTTCTGCACGGCGTAGCTTTGCCAGGCGAGCTGCAGCGCCGCGAACTGGCTGCGAGCCCCGGCTTCGAGGGTCCGCTCCAGCGTCGCGCCGGCCAGCGTCAACCGCTCGCGCCAGACCGCCTCCTCGCGCCTTGCGCACGTTATCTCCGCCTCGCGCCGATCGCCACTGGCCGAGCCGACACAGGGGACCGCGACGAGACCGATGCAGGCCGGGCTCGTAGCCAGGCCCTGCCGTACGCAGTTCGCGACCTGCAAACGATCGGCTGACTGCACCGGGTTGGTCGGCACTTGCGAGAGCGCAGCCGTGCTCAGAAACGGCGCCAGGATCAGCGAAAGGGCGAATAAACCGCGCATGGCGGCGATCATGACGGCCAAATCGGCCGGGTCAAGCGCAGCCCGCCGCGCTCACGAGATCGGCAACGGTAGTGCCGGGCCGGCCGCCGGGCGCGCCGAGACATGCTGGTACCAGCGGCGGATATTGGGCCAGTCCTTCTGCGGTACCGGCATGTGGAGCCAGCGATGCGCGCCGGGCGCCACTGTAATGTCGGCCATGCCGAAGCGCTCGCCAGCAAGATAGCTCCGCCCGGCCAGATGTGCCTCGAGGATGTCGAGCTTGGCTTCGGCCTTGGCGATCGACGCGTCGATTGCCGCCGGCTCTGTATAACCCGGCGTCTTCCGGATCAGCCCCCAGAAGGCCGGTGTCATCGAAGGCTGCAACTCGGAGAGCATCCAGTCCATCCAGCGATCAGCATCCGCTCTCTTGGCCGGATCCTCCTCCCAGATCCAGCCGGCGCCATAGCGGGCGGCGAGATAGCGCACGATGCTGCTCGACTCCCAGATGACGATCTCGCCATCCTCCAGTGTCGGAATCTGCCCGTTCGGGTTCTTGGCGAGATAGGCCGGCTCGCGATTGCCGCCAAACTTGCCGCCGATATCGATGCGCTCGAAAGGCTGGCCGACCTCGCCGGCGGCCCAGACCACCTTCTGGACATTGATCGAGCTGATCCGCCCCCAGATCGTCAGCATTTGCAGCACCTTCTCATGATGGGGCGGCGACAATCAGCCTGCGGGCGGGTGATGGCAAGCGCTTGAGACGCAGGCGCGCCCGTCATTGCGAGAAGGCGCCAGCCGACGAAACCGTCAGCTGAATTCCATGATGACCGCATCCACGGCGAGCGAATCGCCCTCCTTCGCCAGGATCTTGGCGATGGTGACGTCCTTCTCGGCGCGCAGCACGTTCTCCATCTTCATCGCCTCGACCATGGCGAGCGGCTCGCCCGCCTTGACCTCCTGGCCGACGACGACAGAGATCGCCTTGACGAGGCCGGGCATTGGGCAGAGCAGGAATTTTCCGGTATCGGCCGCGACCTTCTCCGGCATCAGCGCCGCCAGCTCCGCCTCGCGCGGCGTGTAGACATGGGCATTGGCATAGGCGCCGGCATGGCCGAGCGCGACGCCGTTCAGGATCGGCCGGACCTGCGCCGCGATGGCGACGCCGTCGAGCGTCCCGCGCCAGACCGGCTCGCCCGGCCGCCAGTCGCTGGCAACGGTGAGAGTCCGGTCAGCGAAGGTGATCGTCACCGCGCCACCCTGCTCCGTGACTTCACCCTCGAAGCGCTCACCGCCCAGCGAGACGATGCGGGTGCGCTCGAACTCGACCTTGCGCCAGCCCTCCATCTGCGCCGAGACGTTTCGCTTGCGGGCATTGAGCCGGTGGTCGCAGGCGATCGCGATCGCCGCCATGCGCAGCGCGATCTCGCCTTCCGGCTGCGGCAGGGAAAAGCCTTCCGGAAACTCCTCGGCGATGAAGCCGGTCGAGAGATTGCCCGAGATCCAGCGCGGATGCTGCATCACCGCCGCGACGAAGGGGATGTTGTGCCGGATGCCGTCGATGGCGAAGGCATCGAGCGCGCGCGCCTGCGCCTTGATCGCAGCCTCGCGCGTCGGGGCATGCGTGACGAGCTTGGCGATCATCGGGTCGTAATAGATCGAGATCTCGCCGCCCTCGAACACGCCGGTGTCGTTGCGCACGGTCGCGTCGCCATCCGGGCCTTCGCTCGGCGGGCGATAGGTGACGAGCCGGCCGGTCGAGGGCAGGAAGTTGCGGGTCGGATCCTCGGCATAGACGCGGGACTCGACCGCCCAGCCATTGAGCTTCACGTCGGCCTGGCCGATCGCGAGCTTCTCGCCATAGGCGACGCGGATCATCTGCTCGACCAGATCGATGCCGGTGATCATCTCGGTCACCGGATGTTCGACCTGCAGGCGGGTGTTCATCTCGAGGAAGTAGAACGACTTGTCCTGGCCGGCGACGAACTCGACCGTGCCGGCCGAGTCGTAATTCACCGCCTTGGCCAGCGCGACCGCCTGCTCGCCCATCTTGCGGCGCGTCGCCTCGTCGAGCAGCGGCGACGGCGCCTCCTCCAGCACCTTCTGGTTGCGGCGCTGGATCGAGCATTCGCGCTCGCCGAGATAGATGACGTTGCCGTGCTTGTCGCCCAGCACCTGGATCTCGATATGGCGCGGGTCGACGATGAACTTCTCGACGAAGACGCGGTCGTCGCCGAAAGAGGACGCCGCCTCCGATTTCGCCCGGGCGAAGCCCTCGGCGACCTCGCCGGCCGAGTGGGCGATGCGCATGCCCTTGCCGCCGCCGCCGGCCGAGGCCTTGATCATCACGGGATAGCCGATCTCGTCGGCGATCTTCACAGCGTGCTCGGGGTTCTCGATCACGCCGAGATAGCCCGGCACGGTCGAGACATTGGCTGCAGCCGCCGCCTTCTTCGATTCGATCTTGTCGCCCATCGCGGCGATCGCGCCGGGATTAGGGCCGATGAAGACGATGCCGTTCTCCTTCAGCGCCTTGGCGAAGGCCTCGCGCTCGGAGAGAAAACCATATCCGGGATGGACGGCCTCGGCGCCCGTCTGCTTGCAGGCGGCGATGATCTTATCGATGACGAGATAGGATTCGGCGGCGGGCGCGGCGCCGATATGCACGGCCTCGTCGGCCATCTCGACATGCAGCGCGTCGCGATCGGCATCGGAATAGACCGCCACCGTCTTGATGCCCATGCGCTGGGCCGTCTTGATGACGCGGCAGGCGATCTCGCCACGGTTCGCGATCAGAATCTTCGAGAACATGCGTGGCTTCCCCCAGACCCGGTGCCTTCACTGTGCAGTGCGGGATTTACGGGAGGCAAGCGCATCCGTCCACTGATGCGAAAGTTTTGCGACGTGCGCAAACGCCCGGCGGCAGCCGGGCGCACGCGCTCCGTTCTGTTGGATAGCCTCAGCTGGCGAGCAACACGCGCTGCGCAGTGAAGCCGAGCGGCAGCCGGGCCTCGGCCTTGCGCAGGGCGAAGCTGACCAGCGCCTCGTCGCAAACCTCGGCTTCACGCACCACCTCGAAGGCGATCTTCTGCGCCAGCGGCGTCGGGCCCTGCCCAGCCGAAAGCGTCGTCACCAGCCAGTGTGCCTTGTCGCGGTCGATCCTGCCGGTCGGGCGGCTTTCCCAGACGGAGAAGTCGACGCAGAAGGCCAGCAGCACATCGGCGAAGAGCGGCGACTTGTCGGCGACGGCACGGTCGAGCGCCACCAGCACGTCGATGATGTCGCGAGTCAGCACGACCTCGTGCAAGATTTCCCGCTGAAGAACTCGGACGTCTTCATCGTCGATCGCGTGCCTGTCCATCACGCGATCGACGAATTCACGAAGTTCATGGCCGATCATTGTTCAACCCCTGTCCGACGTTGTTTTGTGTCGGTATGTCCCTGTCGTGTGAAGACGATGCGGCCAGCCCAGTCATCAGGTGGTTAACGCGCAAATCTGAACGCGCGTTCAGGTTAAACGGTCCTGATCGGACGTGGTTGCGAGGGTGTTACTGGCAGCACCCGGCTCCATGCCCGTACGCTTTTCCGGGCTGCGTCTGGAGCATTGGACGTATTGGCGCACGGCACTCTACCGTGATCTCAAATCCTCATTTCGGGCAGGTAGCGCGATCATGGCTTCTTCCGACACGCTGGCTGCGGTTTTCGCGCATATCGAGACCAACCGAAGCGCCTTTCTCGATCGCCTGATCGCCTATCTGCGCCATCCCAGCATCAGCGCCGAGAACATCGGCATCGCCGAGGTCGGAGCGCTGCTGGTCGAGATGCTGACTGATATCGGGCTGGAGACGAGCCTGGTGCCGACCGACGGGCACCCCATGGTCGTCGCGCGCTGGGAGAAGGCACCGGGCAAGCCGACCGTGCTGCTCTACGGCCATTACGATGTGCAGCCGCCCGACCCGCTCGACAAATGGGTCTCGCCGCCGTTCGAGCCGACGATCCGTGATGGCCGGATCTATGCGCGCGGCGTCGGCGACAACAAGGGCCAGCATTTCGCCCAGATCCTCGCGATCGAATCCCATCTCAAGGTGCACGGCACCTTGCCTTGCAATGTCATCCTGCTGCTGGAGGGCGAGGAAGAGATCGGCAGTCCGAACATCGCTGGCTTCGTGCGCGCCAACAAGGCGATGCTCAAGGCGGACCTCGCCGTCACCGCCGACGGGCCGCGTCATGCCAGCGGCGCGGCTGCGATCAAGTTCGGCTCGCGCGGCGTGGTCTCCTTCGAACTGCGCTGCCGCCATGCCGTCCGCGACGTGCATTCCGGCAATTTCGGCGGCGTCGTGCCGAACCCGATCTGG
This sequence comes from Bosea vestrisii, assembly GCF_030144325.1. Taxonomy (NCBI): domain Bacteria; kingdom Pseudomonadati; phylum Pseudomonadota; class Alphaproteobacteria; order Hyphomicrobiales; family Alloboseaceae; genus Allobosea; species Allobosea vestrisii. The sequence goes on from NZ_CP126307.1 coordinate 718,599, forward strand.
ACCCTGGTCCATCTGCTCGGGACCATGAAGAATGCCGCCGGCGAGATCACCATTGCCGGCCTCCATGACGACATCGAAGCGCCGACACAGGAGGAACTCGCCGCGATCGAGGCCCTGCCGCTCGACATCGAGGCGGTAAAGCACAGCCTCGGCCTGACCAGGCTCGATGCGCCGGCCGATCGGCCCTTCTATGAGCGCCTCTGCTTCCGCCCGACGCTGACCATCAACGGCTTTCACGGCGGCTATGGCGGTCCCGGCACCAAGACCGTCCTGCCCAATGAAGCCTTGGTGAAATGCGATATCCGCCTAGTCGAGGCGCAGGATCCCGAGGATATCCTGCGCAAGGTCGCGGCGCATGTGGCGCAGCATGCGCCGGAGGTCGAGTTCATCGCAGCCGATGCCGGCATGCAGCCCTCGAAAACGCCGATCGCCTCGCCCTACACCGCCCCGTTGCGCCGGGCTTTCGTCGTAGCCCAGGGCGAGGAGCCGCTGCTGATCCCGGCGGGCTTCGGCAGCCTGCCCGGCTATGTCTTCACCAAGATCCTCGGCATTCCCGCCTTCGTCACGCCCTATGCCAATCCCGACGAGGCCAACCATGCGCCGAACGAGAACCTGACGCTCGACTGCTTCTACAGCGGGCTTCGCACCGGCGCGGCGCTGCTACACGAGCTCGGCCAGCTCGAGGCGCCCTGAATGGCGAACCGGACTCTTACTTTTGGAAAGGACTGTTTTGCCGATCAGCTCGCGATGCAAGCTGACTGGAGCGAGCTCTCGGGAGGCAGGGCAATCGCATTTAGATTTTTTGAGCCCTCATCCTGAGGAGCGGACCGCAGGTCCGCGTCTCGAAGGATGCTCCAGATGGTTCGCGAGCCTCCTGGAGCATCCTTCGAGACGCCATTCCTGTTGGAATGGCTCCTCAGGATGAGGGCTCAGGAGGCAAATGCGACAGCCCTGCTCGGGAAGCGGTCCGCCGCCCCTCAGGCCGGTTCTGCCACCGCCAGCTTGTCGACGATACCGGTCAGCTCGGCGCAGTTCTTGATCACATGCTGGGCTCCGGCCGCCCGCAATGCCGCGACCGGCTGGAAGCCCCAGGAGACCGCGACCGGAGTCACGCCGGCCGCGACCGCCATCTCCATGTCGAAGGTGCTGTCGCCGACCATCAGCGTCCGCTCCGGCGTAGCGCCCGTCTCGGCCATCGCCCGCAAGATCATCCCGGGATGCGGCTTCGAGATCGCGTCGTCGGCGGTCTGGGTCGTCGCGAACAGGCTGGCCCAGCCATGGTGCTCGATGGCATAGTCCGCCCCGCGCCGCGACTTGCCGGTGGCAATGCCGAGCAGTGTCTGCGGCCGCTGCGATAGCCCCGCCAGCATCTCGGCGACACCAGGGAAAAGCGGCTCGGCCAAAGACGGATCGGTCTCCGCCCGCCGCCGCATGTCGTTGAAGACATCCCTGTAGGTCTGCGTCAGCACGTCGTCCGGCTCGGCAAGCCCGGCGACCCGCATCAGCGCGATGTCGAGCGTCAGCCCAATGACGCCGAGCCCCGCTTCGCGACCCGGGTGGACACGGCCACAGCGCGCGAAAGTCTCGTACTGGGCGCCGAGGATGATTGCCTCGGAATCGATCAGCGTGCCGTCGAGGTCGAAGATGATGAGGTTCATGCCCGGCGCTCTACAGGAGATGGCGGCAGCCCGCCATCTGCGCCAGCGCAAGGCCCTCATGCCGCCACGGCCTCACCCTTGCGGGCTGCGACCGCATTCGGCGATGGCAGCCTTCAAGGCTTCGCCCGCGAGCCCCTTGCCGCGTACCTCCTTGCGGCATTCGGCGCGCTGGGCGAGGTCCGGACGCTTGCCGTTGAAGCAAGCGACCAATGCCGCCGTCCGCTCCGAGCCGGACAGGTTCCGGGCATCGGCTTCCTGCTTACAGGCCGCCCGCGCCGTCACGGCGGTCGGCTTGCCGTCGCGGGTCAGCCCGTCGCTGGCATAAAGCTTCACGCCCGGGAAGCGCTCCTGCAGGCAGTCGCGCATGGCGCGGCGCAGGTCGTCGCCCGAGAGCGCGATGTTCTCGGCATAACAGTCGCGCCGCGCTTCAGCGCGCGCGGCACGTGGCACCGGCTCATCGGCTGCCGCAGCGGCCGGTTTCGGGGCAGCCGGCGCCGGCTGCAGCTGGGCAAATGCCGTGGAGGAGAAGGAGAGAACGAGGCCGGCGGCAAGCAAGGCAATGCGCAACATGGAAAGCCTCCCGTGATGGAGAGTCACAGGAACAAACTTAGAACAGAACGCGCTTTGTTCCGCAAGTGTTCTTACGTCAGGTCACGCAACTTTCTCGTGCGAGCCCTATTCGTCCGGCGCGTCGACGATCGGGTCGTAAGGCGCATCCTCGAAGCCGAGCAGGTTCCAGCTCTGGCGCATATGCGGCGGCAGCGGCGCGCTGACGTCGATCGTGCCCTTGCCGCGCGGATGCGGCAGCACGATCCGCCGGGCGAGCAGGTGCAGCTTGTTCTGGATGCCGCCGGGCAGCTCCCAGTTCTGGATGTTGAAGTACTTGGGATCGCCGACGATCGGATGGCCGATATGGGCGGCATGCGCGCGCAATTGGTGGGTGCGGCCGGTCACCGGCTTGAGCGAGAGCCAGCCGAGCTTCTGCGCCGCGGTCTCGACCACGGCGTAATAGGTGACGGCATGCATGGCACCCTCCCCGCCATGCTCGGCGATCGCCATGCGCTGGTCGCCGTCATAGGCCTCTTCGCGCGCGAGATAGGTCGAGATCCGGCCCTGGCGGACGCGCGGCACGCCGGCGACCAGCGCCCAGTAGACCTTGCGAGCCGAACGCGAGCGGAAGGTCTTGGCGAGCGTCGCCGCGGCAAAGCGCGACTTGGCGATGACAAGGCAGCCGGCCGTGTCCTTGTCGAGTCGGTGCACGAGGCGCGGCTTCTGCCCGTCCTTGCCGGTGAGGGCATCGAGCATGCCGTCGACATGCCGCGTCGTGCCTGAGCCGCCCTGGACAGCCAGACCCGCCGGCTTGTTGAGGACGATGACGTCGTCATCCTCATAGAGCGTGATCGAGCGCAGGAAGCCGATCGTGTCGCCATCGGCCTTGGCCGAGCGCGGCCGCTCCGCCGCCTGCTCCAGCTTGAGCGGCGGGATGCGCACGGTCTGGCCGGCCTCGAGCCGGTCCTTGCTGTCGGCACGCTTGCCGTTGACCCGCAGTTCGCCCTTCCGGACGATGCGCTGGATATGGCTGAAGGAGAGCTGTGGGAAGCGCGCTTCGAGGAAGCGGTCGATCCGCATCTCGTTCTCGTCCGGCGTCACCACGAGCTGCTGCACGCCGGTCGAGAGCACCTCGGCGGTCACGGCCTTGACCTCGGCACGCGTCGGCGCCTCCGTGATCGGCGGCTTGCGCGGTGCGGGCTTGCGCGGGCCCGCCGCTCTCGGCGCGGGATGATGTGGCTTCGGGTTGCGCGTCGGCTCGGTGCGCACGACCTCTTCCTCTGCCGGACGCGGCCTGGCGCGGGCCGAGCGGCGCGCATCATGGCTCGGGCGCTTGCCCTTCGGCGCGCCGGAGGCAGGCAGCCTGCCGCCGCGCTTGGGGCCGTTGCCTCGCGCAGGCCCGCCAGTTCCCTTGCCGCCGGTTCTCATGTCAGCCCCCGCACAATGGACAATCCCGCGACGAGCGCCGCAAGCGAAAGGACGACCGAGCCGAGCACATAGAATGCAGCCGGCAACACCTCGCCGCGCTCCCAGAGCAGCACCGCGTCGAGCGAGAAGGCCGAGAAGGTGGTGAAGCCGCCCAAAATGCCGGTGGCGAGGAAGAGGCGCGCATTCTGCGTCCAGCCCTCGCCGGCCTTGAAGGCGAGGAAGCCGGCGACCAGCCCCATCACACCGGAGCCGAGGATGTTGATCGCCATCGTCCCAAAGGGGAACGAAGGACCGAGCCATTTCAGCGAGACGACGTTGACGCCGTGCCGGAGCACGCCGCCGATGCCGGCGCCGAGGAAGACGAGAGCGGTTGAAAGCATCGCTGAGGCATAGAGCGCCGTGCCAGCGTGCACAAACGAAATCCGCTGCAGGTATACCCGTTTCGGCCCGATCTGCTCCTTATTTGGCCGCCTCGGTGCCATAGCCCCGCAGGAAGGCATCGACCGCAGCGTCTGCATAGCGGGCGAGCTCGGCCGGATCGCTGTCGCAATTGCCGCTGAACATCGCGCGGTTGAGGGGTATCCAGAGCACCAGCCCGGCGAAATGGTCGGCCGCCAGCAAGGGATCGTCCATCCTCAGGCGGCCATTGGCGGCATAACGCTGGAAGGCACCCGACAGCGTCTGGAGCACTCTGCCGAAGCCGCGGCTGAACCAGCCCTGCCCGACCTCGGGAAACCGCTCGGCATTAGCGATCACCAGCCGGCGCAGGCGCAGCAGGTCAGGCTGCATCAGCGCCGTCAGGAACTTGCTCGCGAGCCGGCCTAACCCCTCCCTCGGATCGTCGGAGGCAGCAAGCTCGTCGGCCACCAGCTTCAGCAATCCGTCGATACTGTCCGTGGTTGCCGCAACGATCTCGGCATAGAGCCGCTCCTTGTCGGCGAAATAGCGGTAGAGCGTCGGCTTCGACACGCCCGCCAGCGCCGCGACCTCGTCCATGGTGGTTCCGTCATAGCCCTTGCTCAGGAAAAGGCTCGTCGCCGCTTCGATGACGGTGCCGCGCTTGCGCTCGGATCGGTCGAGAGTGGCTTGCGACATGGCGCGGCTCCGCCGGGGCTTGACAGTATGAATGAAACTACACAGTTTAGTTGTACTAAACCGTTCAGTTCCATTCTACCCTGTTCGCTCATGGAGAGCCAGATGCAAACCGCTCCGTCCCAATCTCTCGATCGCGCCCTCCTCGCCTGCGGCGTGGCGAGCACGCCTGTCTTCTACGCCCTAGCCGTCCTGCAGCTGGCGTTGAGGCCGGAATACGACATCCGCACCCAGCCCATCAGCTTCCTGGCACTCGGTGAGCTCGGCTGGATCCAGGTCGCGAACTTCCTGGTGACCGGCGCCCTCGCACTCGCCGGCGCGATCGGTTTGCGCCGGGTACTGCGCGACCAGCGCGGCGGCAGCGCGGGCCCTATCCTCGCCGGCCTCTACGGCCTCGGCATGATCGGCGCCGGCGTGTTCGGGCCCGATCCGCTTCCCGCCCCCGGCCAGGCGCCGCAGATCAGCGTCACCGGCGCCTTGCACATGGTGGCGTTCCTCGTCTCGTTCCTGTCGCTGATCGCGGCCTGCTTCGTCATGGCGCGCCGGTTCGGCGCCGTCGGCAAGCGCGATTGGGCGCTCTACAGCGTTGCCACGGCGTTGCTGGCGCCAGCGCTTGTCGCCGCGGGCATGGCCAACCCATCCTGGGCCGGGGTGATCGTCGGCGGCGCCGGCCTCGTGCTCTTCGGCTGGTTCTCGCTCGTCGCCTATGGGATTCGCGGCGAAGCTGCGGCGGACTGAGGCCGGCAGCGCCTTAGCGGCCTGCAATTGCCAGCAGACCACCGCCGGCGCGATTGACTTGCCACCTCCGCGACCGGCAGAAACGCCGTGACACAAGGGGTGATCAACGCACTGATGGCATGCGGTTCAGAACCGGGAGGCGAGCGTACCCGTGCAGCGTTCTGGCGCGCGGCCTTGCTTGTCGGCCTCGGCCACGTGCTCCTCTCGCAAACCGCCCTCGCCGCGCCGGCACGGTTACCGTCCCGCCCGGCACAGGCTGCGAGCTTCGCCCGCGCCTGCACCATCGCGCTGCCCGAGACCAAACCGCTCTTCACCAGCGAGCCGGCGGAGCCCGCGGCTTCGAGCAAGGACGAGGCGGACGACGACAGCGACGACGAAGAGGACGATGACGACGATCCGCCACAGCGCGGCCTCGTCCTGCCGGGGTCAGCCACCTGCCTGTCGATCACCGGCACGGTCAGCGCCGGCATGCAGCGCGATTCCTTCCGGGCATCGCGCCTCGGCCCGCCGCCGCCTTCCGATGCGACGTCCTTTTCGGTCAGCGCCGCCTTCCGGATCGCAACCTCGCATGAGCTTTCGTCGGGGCTGCGCATCGGCACCGCCTTCGGCTTCACCCTGTACAGCCCGGTCGACGGTGTCAGCGAGAACTCGATCGACGAGGCGACGATCCTGATCGGCCCCTGGACCTTCGGGCTCGATGCCTCGCGCTTCTCCTTCTGGACCGGCGACGAGTTCATCTTCTCGACACGCGTGCCCTCCCGCACCGTCGGGGTGATCGCGCTCGAGTTGCCGCTGACCGAGAGCTGGACAGCGACGCTCGCCCTCGAGGATCCGGCACTCGGCAACACCTCCTCGACCGCGCCGATCCCGAGCGGCCGGCGCGTACCCGACGCCATCGGCCGACTGGTCTATGCACAGGGCGGCTGGACCGTGCATGGCGCGCTGGCCCTGCGCGAAATCCCCGGCACGCCGTCGCGCTTCGGGCGTGCCGGCATCCTCGGCGCGACCTATGAAGGCGAAGCGTTCGGGCATGGCTGGAACCTGACCGCCCAGCTCGCCGGCGCGATCGACGGCGCGCCCTATATCGGCTCGCAGCTCGACGCTCGCACCGTCAGCCGCGTGCTGCTAGCGAGCGATGCCACGCGCGGCTTCTCCGCGGTCGTCTCCGGCCGCTACGAATGGACCGAGCAGATCGCCAGCAACGCCTATCTCAGCCGCTATTGGCTGGAGGTGCCGCTGCCGGGCCAGCTGCGCGGCGAAGTCAGGATCGACCGCCTCGCCGCCAACCTGGTCTGGACCCCGGTCGAGGGCTTCAAGGCCGGGATCGAAAGCTCGATCGCCTGGGCGAAGATCGCACTGACCGGCCGGGAGATCCCGGTTGGGCTAGCGGGGCGTCAGATTTCGACGCAGGTTTTTATTGAACGGAGTTTTTGAGCCGAGCCCGTCGGCCCCACTACGACGTCATTCTCGGGCGGAGAGAAGCGCAGACCCGAGAATCTCAGGACGAGAAGGAGCTGATCGGAGCTCACGCGGCCTGAGATGCTCGGGTCAAGCCCGAGCATGACGCGAGCTGAGCCTGCCCTACTCCCCCCGCTCCTGCCGCAGCTTCTCCCAGTACTCCAGCCGCTTCCTGATCTCGCGCTCGAAACCGCGCTCCGGCGGATCGTAGAAGCGCTGGCGGCCGAGCGCGTCGGGCCAGTAGTTCTGGCCGGAAAAGGCGTCGGGTGCATCGTGGTCGTAGGCGTAGTCGGCGCCGTAGCCCTCGCTCTTCATCAGCTTGGTCGGCGCGTTCAGGATGGTCTTGGGCGGCGTCAGCGATCCCGCCTGCTTGGCGACGCTCACCGCCGCCTTGTAGGCGACATAGGCCGCGTTCGATTTCGGCGCGGTGGCGAGATAGATCACCGTGTTCGCCAGTGCGAGCTCGCCCTCGGGCGAGCCGAGCTGCTCATAGGTCTCCGCAGCGGCGCGGGCATGCACCAGCGCCTGCGGGTCGGCGAGCCCGATATCCTCGACCGCCATGCGCACCAGCCGGCGCGCCAGGAAACGCGGATCCTCGCCGGCGTCGAGCATGCGGGCGAAATAATAGAGCGCCGCATCCGGATCGGAGCCGCGGATCGTCTTGTGCAGGGCCGAAATCAGATTGTAGTGGCCGTCCTGCGCCTTGTCGTAGATCGGCGCGCGGCGCTGGATCACCTCGCTGAGGCCCGCCTCGTCGAAGATCTCGTCCGGCTTGGCGGCGCGCCAGGTCTCCTCGGCCAGCGTCAGCACCGCCCGCCCGTCGCCATCGGCGAACCGCGCCAGCGCGAGGCGCGCTTCCGGCGTCAGCGGCAATTCGCGGTGCTCCAGCGCCTCGGCCCGGCCGAGCAGGAAGAGCAGAGCGCCCTCGTCGAGCGCCTTGAAGGTCAGGACGCGGGCCCGCGAGAGCAGCGCGGCGTTGAGCGCGAAGGACGGGTTCTCGGTGGTGGCGCCGACCAGCGTGATCGTGCCGTCCTCCATCACCGGCAGGAAGGCGTCCTGCTGGGCCCGGTTGAAGCGGTGGATCTCGTCGACGAAGAGCAAGGTGCCCTTGCCGCCGAGCCGGCGGCCGCGTGCCCCGTCGAAGGCCTTCTTGAGATCGGCAACGCCGGAGAAGATCGCGCTGATCTGCTCGAAACCGAGATCGGTCTGCCCCGCCAGCAGGCGCGCCACCGTCGTCTTGCCGGTGCCGGGCGGCCCCCAGAAGATCAGGCTGCCGAGCGAGCCCGAGGCGATCAACCGGCTCAGCACGCCGTCGGGGCCGGTCAGGTGATCCTGGCCGGCTACTTCGCCGAGCGTCGTCGGCCGCACCCGGTCCGCGAGCGGGCGCGGGCCGGATTTGTCGAGGCCTGAAGCGGAGAAGAGGTCGCTCACCTCACCCGCCGAATGTCGAGGTCACGCTCTGGCCACCCCGCGAGATCGTCACCTCCCAGGAGCGCTTGCGCTCGCGCGTCGCCAGTTCGATGTCGCGCGAGGCGTTGATGCGCTCGCCATTGATCGCGACGATCAGATCGCCCTTGCGGAAGCCGACACGGGCGGCCGCGCTGCCCTCCTCGATCTCGCTGACGACGACGCCCTCGGTCGAGAGGTCGATCGAGAGTTCCTCGGCGACGGCCGGCGACAGGTTCAGCACGGTCAGGCCGGTGAAGGGCGAGCGGCCGGCGACCTTGACCGGCTCGCGCGGGCGCGTCTCCGGGGCCGGCGTCAGCTTGATGGGAACGGTGATGCGCTTGCCACTCCGCAACACGGTGAGCTGCGTGGTGCCGCCGATCGGCCGGGTTGCGAAGCGGTAGCCGAAGCTCTCAGGGTCGTCGACGCCGACGCCGTCGACGGCGAGGATCACATCAGAGCGCTTGAGGCCGCCTTCGGCCGCCGGCCCCGACTCGACCACGCTGGCGACGACCGAACCGGCTGGCCGATCGAGTCCGAGCCCGTCAGCGACGTCCTGAGTCAATGCCTGCAGCCGGGCCCCGAACCAGGCCCGGCGGACGCTGCTCGCCCCCGTCCTGGCGCTGTCCACGACGACACGAACCATGGCAGAGGGAATGGCGAAGCCGATGCCGACGCTGCCGCCCGACTTCGAGAAGATTGCGGTGTTGATGCCGGTAAGCCGGCCCTGCATGTCGACCAGCGCGCCGCCGGAATTGCCGGGGTTGATCGCCGCATCGGTCTGGATGAAGGACTGGGCGTCACCGACGCCGACCTGGGTGCGCGCCAGTGCCGAGATGATGCCCTGGGTCACCGTCTGGCCGACGCCGAACGGGTTGCCGATCGCCAGCACGAGGTCGCCGATCTGCAGCGTATCGGAATCGCCGAGTTCGATCGCAGCCAGATCCTTGGCGCCCTTGAGCTTGAGCACGGCGAGATCCGTGCGCGGGTCGCGCAGCAGGATCGTCGCTTCGAACTCGCGCTTGTCCGCAAGCGCGACCTTGACCTCGGTCATGCCCTCGATGACGTGGTTGTTGGTGACCACCAGCCCGCCGGCATCGACGATCACGCCCGAGCCGAGCGAGCGCTGCACCTGCTCGCGCGGCAGGCCGAAGCCGCCATCGCCGAAGAAGCGGCGGAAGAACGGATCGTCCATGAACGGGTTCTGCGGCCGCCGCTCGACGCGCGCGCCATAGACGTTGACCACGGACGGCGCCGTCTTCTGCACGACGGGGGCGAAGGACAGCGTGATCTGCTGGCGCGCCTCGGGCACCTGACGGGCCTGCGCCAGCGCCAGCATGGGCGCGCCTACAGACAGCCCAAGACCGAGGACGAGGGCGGCAAGTTGATCTCGGTTCGGCATGATGGAACGGCGCATGCCGATCTCCTTCTTGAAACAAAACAGCCGCCTCGGCAGTTCAGATGCTGAACCATCCCTCCGCGACAGCATCCCGGACACTGTCGAGAACACGCGCAGCGCGTTCCTGTTCCGGGTTGCGAAACACCCGCCCTGCCCACGAAAGGACCCTCGACGTGAGCCTCGTGCGCCTTGTTTATGCCAGCCGCAGCCGACTCGTCGAGGCGGATCGACGCATCGGGCTCGCGCGCATTCTCGAGACGGCGCGGCGGCTCAATGCCGAAAGACATGTCACGGGCTTCCTGATGGCAACGCGGGGCGGATTTGCCCAGATCCTCGAAGGCGAGGCCGGTTCTATCGCGGAAACCTATGGCCGGATCATGGTCGATCCACGCCATGCCGAGCTGCGCCTGTTGGCGCAGGATGCCGTCGATCAACGGCAGTTCGCTGGCTGGGCAATGGCCTATGCCGAGCACGATCAGACGACCGAATTCATCTTCGGACTCTATGGCATCGCGCCGGATACCGAAATCTTCGAGCAGCCGCTCGACGTGCTGCTCGATCTTGCCGGCGAGCTCGCCAGCGCTCGCGCCTGACCCTTACTTCGCGTCGCTGAGCAGCACCTTGTACTTCTCGATCTCGGCCGGAAGCATCTTGGCGACGAACTCCGGCGACATCTCATCCTTCTCGGGCAGCACGGACGAAAGCTCCTTGAAACGCCCATGCAGCCTCTCGCTGGCGAGCGCCGTCCGCAGCGCCTCGTTCAGCCTGTCGATCACCGGCTGCGGCGTGCCCTTCGGTGCAAAGATCGCGTTCCAGCCCTGGGCCTGGAAGGCCGGCAGCCCGGCCTCAGCCGCGGTCGGCACCTCCGGCAGGCTCGGCAGCCGCTGCGGCGTCGCCACCACCAGCGCCTTGACCTTGTTGCCCTGGACGGCGCCGGAGAGCGAAGTCGCGGCATCGCAGACGCCGTCGATCTGGCCGCCCATCAGATCGTTCAGCGCAGGACCGGCGCCGCGATAGCTCACCAGTGCCACGTCGAGCCCGGACGCCTTGAGGAAATTGCGGCAGATCAGATAGTTCGACGAACCGACGCCGGCATGGCCGAGGCTGATCTTGCCGGGATTCTTCCTGGCGTAGTCGAGGAACTCTTTGAGATCCTTGGCCGGGAAGTCGAGCTTCAGCGCGATCATCGGCGAGGTCTTGGCGACGAGGCCGATCGGCACGAAATCGGCCGGCGTGTATTTCAGGTCGTTGTAGATCGTGTAGGAGGCGGCATTGGTGCCGCTGTTGCCGATCACGATCGTGTAGCCGTCGGGCTCGGCCCGGGCCGCGCGTGTCAGCGCGGTCGCACCACCCGCCCCGCCCATATTCTCCATGACGATGCGCTGACCGAGAATCCGGCTCATCTCATCGCCGACGAGGCGCGCGATCACGTCGGACGAACCGCCGGCCGCGAACGGCACCAGCATGTTGATCGGCTTCGACGGATACTTGTCCTGGGCCTGAGCCGGCAGGACGGCGATGGCAACGAGAATGGCCAGAGCAGCGCGCTTCATGCGGATATCTCCCTCGATCACGGGCTTGTTTCCACAGCGGCATTGAGCCGCCCTGCCCGGTTCGAGGTGAGGCTAACATCGGCCTGACGCAGCGAAAAGCGCGAGTGGGCGCAACAATTTCTCGCAGCAATCGTGAGCGCAGCCGCCCCACTACGGCAACGATCGCAGCCGGACTGGAGACGCACGATGCAGGAGAAGGATCTGCGTGACGCCCACGACCAAAACACCGTACAGCCCGAACATCACCGCCTGGGCCACTGTCCAGTTCGGATCCAGGATGGACCGCCCCGTGAACAAAGCCGCCGCTCCTAGCTCCGGCTGGTGGGAGAAGAGCATGACCACGCCGATATTGTTGCCGAAATGCATCCCCATGGCAGCCGCCAGATTGCCGCTCGCCATGAGGAGCCAGGTCATGCTCAAAGAGACTCCAAGGACGACAAAGAGCCCGGCCAAGTTCATCGCGGTAGTGGCATCCGCCTGCCAGTGCAAAAGGGTGAAAAGCGCTGCCGGCAGCGCGAGCCAAATGATCGGTGTTGCGAAACGTACCGCGAGAACCTGCTGAAGATAACCGCGAAATGCGACCTCCTCCGCCGAGGTTTGCAGGAACAACGCGACAAGCAGCAACGGCACAGCCGCGACCCAATCGGAGAGGCTGATGCTGCCCCGGACGACAGTGGGATCGATCAGCAACGCAATCGGCCCCAAGGCGACTCCCACGACCAGCGTCACTATGGTGCTTCTGGCAAAATCCGGCCAATACAGTCGGCGGTCGATGCCGAACAGGTCTCGGATCGACCGCCCGTGGATGAGCTTAAGGACCAGCCACACGCCGATCCATAATGAGGCGATCGACAGCAGGAAAACCACGGTGCCGATCGGCTCGGCGATCAGTGCCTCGTAGTCAAAGGCTTCGAGAACCTCGTCGAAACCGAACGGCCAATACCCCTTTCTGGCCAATATGATGGCCACGCCGGCATACAGAAGAACGAGGAAGGCCGCGAACCAGACGATTGCGATGAACGCGATCGCGAGGACTATGCGCCAGAGGGCGTTCTTCCCATTGCGAGCGGCATCGACATAGGCGGCAAAACGGCTCTCTCGCATCGGGATATCCAGGCTCGAATCCACCCGTATGCGTATATCTGTCAAAGCCTCGGCAGGTCAGCCCTTGACCAACGAAAAGGGCGGCCCGAAGACCGCCCTTTTCAAAAATGCTTGGTGCCGGTGAGGCTCAGGCCGCCTGCTCGTCATCCGCCGTGAACACCGGGCCGGAATCCTTGCCCTTGGCCTCGACGTCGCGATCGACGAACTCGATCACGGCGAGCGGGGCATTGTCGCCGAAGCGGAAGCCAGCCTTCATGATGCGCAGATAGCCGCCATTGCGCTCCTTGTAGCGCGGGCCGAGGACCGCGAAGAGCTTGCCGACGATGGCGACGTCCTTGATCTGCGCGATCGCCTGGCGGCGGGCGTGCAGGTCGCCGCGCTTGCCGAGCGTGATCAGCTTCTCGACGACCGGACGCAAGTCCTTGGCCTTCGGCAGCGTGGTGGTGATCTGCTCGTGCTTGATCAGGGCCTGGGCCATGTTGGCGAACATCGCCTGGCGATGCTCGACCGTGCGGTTGAAGCGGCGACCGCGAAATCCGTGACGCATGTTTGGCTCCTTCGTTGCTTACGGCCGCCGTGCCACGGAACGGCCGTCCTTTATGCTCCGGCGTGTTTGACGCCGTGCGGGGATGGCGCGGGAAGCGGTCCCGCGCCGGGGTCTCAGTAGTGCTCTTCGAAGCGCTTCGCCAGCTCTTCGATGTTCTCCGGCGGCCAGCCCTGCACGTCCATGCCGAGATGGAGGCCCATGGTGGCGAGCACTTCCTTGATCTCGTTCAGCGACTTGCGGCCGAAGTTCGGGGTGCGCAGCATCTCGCCCTCCGACTTCTGGATCAGGTCGCCGATATAGACGATGTTGTCGTTCTTCAGGCAATTCGCCGAGCGGACCGACAGTTCAAGCTCGTCGACCTTCTTGAGCAGAGCCGGGTTGAACGGCAGCTGCGGCGCGGTCGAGACGGCCTCTTCCTTGCGCGGCTCTTCGAAGGTGATGAAGACGGCGAGCTGGTCCTGCAGGATGCGGGCGGCGAGCGCCAGCGCGTCCTCGGGGGTGACCGAGCCGTTGGTCTCGATCTGCATGGTCAGCATGTCGCGGTCGAGGTTCTGGCCCTCGCGAGTGTTCTCGACGCGATAGGAGACCTTCTTGACCGGCGAGTAGAGGCTGTCGACCGGGATCAGGCCGATCGGCGCGTCCTCGGGACGGTTCTGCTCGGAGGGGACGTAGCCCTTGCCGGTGTTGACCGTGAACTCCATGCGGATCTCGGAGCCCTCGTCGAGCGTGCAGAGCACGAGCTCGGGGTTGAGGATCGAGACGTCGCCGATGGTATTGATGTCGCCGGCAGTGACGGTGCCCGGGCCGGTCTTGCGCAGGGTCATGCGCTTGGGACCCTCGCCCTGCATCTTGATGGCGATCGCCTTGATGTTCAGGACGATGTCGGTGACGTCCTCGCGGACGCCCGGGATCGAGGAGAACTCATGCAACACGCCGTCGATCTGGACGGCGGTGACGGCCGCGCCCTGGAGCGAGGAGAGCAGCACGCGACGCAGCGCGTTGCCGAGCGTCATGCCGAAGCCACGCTCGAGCGGACGCGCAATCACGGTGGCCTGACGCTTCGGGTCGTCGCCGACCTTGACTTCGAGCTTGTTAGGCTTGGACAGATCCTGCCAATTCTTGCTGATCACGACCGCACTCCTGGTGATTCAATAATGGCGGCGGCGGGCCGCCCCGTACCGGCGTCCGCCCCTGCGGACGCCGCTTCGATCCAGCTTATGGCTCAGACGCGGCGACGCTTGCGCGGCCGGCAGCCATTGTGCGGGATCGGCGTCACGTCGCGGATCGAGGTGACGGTGAAACCGGCGGCCTGCAGCGCACGCAGCGCCGACTCGCGACCCGAGCCCGGACCGGTGACCTCGACTTCGAGGGTGCGCATGCCATGCTCGGCAGCCTTGCGGGCGGCGTCTTCGGCGGCGACCTGAGCGGCATAGGGGGTCGACTTGCGCGAACCCTTGAAACCCATCGTGCCGGCGGACGACCACGAGATCGTGTTGCCCTGAGCGTCGGTGATGGTGATCATGGTGTTGTTGAACGAGGCGTTCACATGCGCGACGCCGGAAACGATGTTCTTGCGTTCGCGACGACGGACGCGTTGGGCTTCCTTGGCCATAGTCTCTTTCTTCCATCCTTCAGGCGCGCCCGTGATTCCAGGCGCTGGGGATATCGCCTGCCCGCGAGCGGGTCAGGCGACGTAAAATACAGCGGGCCGGTTGTCCGGCCCGCCGAAACTCACTTCTTCTTGCCGGCGATCGGCTTCGCCTTGCCCTTGCGGGTACGGGCGTTGGTGTGGGTACGCTGGCCGCGCACCGGCAGCGAGCGCCGATGGCGCAGGCCGCGATAGCAGCCGAGGTCCATCAGGCGCTTGATGTTCATCGAGACTTCGCGGCGCAGATCGCCCTCGACGAGATAGTCGCGGTCGATGGTCTCGCGGATCTGGAGAACCTCGGCGTCGGTCAGCTGGTTGACCCGGCGCTCGGCGGCGATGCCGACCTTCTCGCAGATCTCCTTGGCCTTCTGGGCGCCAATGCCGTGAATGTACTGCAGACCGATGACGACGCGCTTGCCGGTCGGAATGTTGACGCCCGCGATACGAGCCATGTTCTTCACCTCTCCATTGCGGCCGCGACGCGAGGCGCCACGACAATGACAAGAACTCCGCGTCCGGTGGAGGCCGGCCCTTGCGGAGCGTTTGAACCCAGTCCACGCGAGAACGCGACGTCGACCCTTCTTGCGAAGGCATCGGCATCGCTCATCTGAAACCGGATTGCGCGCTGGTAGTCGGTTGGGCGCGCCCTGTCAAGCCGGGGGCGCCCAACCGAGCTTGCGTCACTTCTTCACCAGCGGGCACTTGCTCTCCGACAGCGGTGCGATGATCTCGGCCGCCGGAATCTTGCGGACGACCTTGAAGTAGTCCCAGGGCGCCTTCGACTCCGACGGGGCCTTGGCCTCGACAAGCAGCATGTCGTTCAGCAGCCGGCCATCCTCGCGGACCTTGGCGCCGGGCGCATAGAAGTCATCGACCGGCAGCTCCTTCATCTTGGCCGCGACCGCCGGGCCCGACGCCGTGCCAGCCGCCTTCACCGCCTTGAGGTAGTGCAGCACGGAGGAATAGACGCTGGCCTGGATCATGCCCGGCATCTTCTTGGTGCGCGCCATATAGCGGTCGGCCCAGGCGCGGCTCGGCTTGTCGGCGTCGTGGTAATAGGCGGTGGTGGTGATCAACCCCTTGGCCTTGTCCAGTCCGAGTCCGTGCACGTCGCTCAGCACCACGACCATGGCCGCGAGCTTCTGGCCGCTGTCGACGAGGCCGAACTCGCCGGCTTGCTTGATCGAGTTGATCGTGTCGGTTCCGGCATTGGCGAAGGCGACGATCTTGGCCTTGGAGGCCTGCGCCTGCAGCAGGAAGGATGAGAAGTCCGGCGTCGACAGCGGCGCGCGCACGGTGCCGAGCGTCTTGCCGCCATTGGCCGCGACGATCGATTCGATGTCGGCGGTGAGCTGGTGGCCGAAAGCGTAATCGGCCGCGATGATGTACCAGCTGTCGCCGCCCTCGCGCAGGACCGACAGCGCCGTGCCCTTGGCCGAGGTCGCAGTGTCGAAGGTCCACATGAAGCCGGTGGCCATGCAGTCCTCGTTGAAGAGCCGCGTCGTCGCCGGCCCGTTATAGAGCGCGACCTTCTGCTTCTCCTTCGCGATCCCCGCCACCGCGAGCGCCACGGCCGAATTGGTCAGGTCGGCAATCGCGGTGACGCCGTCGACGTCATACCAGCGCCGCGCAAAACCGGCTGCGATGTCAGGCTTGTTCTGATGGTCGGCGGCGACGATCTCGATCGGCTTGCCCAGTACCGAGCCGCCGAAATCCTCGATCGCCAGCTTCGCCGCCTCGACTGAGCCGAGGCCACCGAACTCGGCATAGTTGCCGGACTGATCGTTGAGGATGCCGATCTTGACCGCCTCCTGCGCCCGCGCGGTCGATGCGGCCGCGAGCAGCGCAGCCGCCATCAGGCAAGCAATCCGTTTCATGCCATCCTCCCGATATCCGGCCGGTCGGCTGGCCGGCGATGGCGCATGCCACCAGCCTTCGGCTGCCGCCGCTGCCGTGTCTTTGGCCGTTATCGGCCTAAGCCGAGTTCAGTGTCCGGGAGGAGATGTGTCAATTGCAGGAGCGGAGCAGGAAATCGCGCCTGCGCCGGCGCAAATGCGCACTGCCCCCTCTCCCTGCTGGGTCCCCGCCTCGTCCGACAACGGCCCCGACCTCAACCTTGCGGCCGATGCAGCCACGGCATATGCTTAGACCTATGCCGACAACGCTGGAGGAATACCAATGAACGAGATCCGGCATGTCAGGCTGTTCCGCAACGGCCGCAATCAGGCGGTTCGCATTCCTGTGGAGTTCGAGCTTCCCGGCGACGAGGCGCTGATGCGCCGCGACGGCGACCGCCTCGTCATCGAGCCGCTCGCGAAGCGGGGATTGACCGCCCTGCTCGCCGGGCTGGAACCGCTCGACGAGGCTTTCCCGGAGATCGCCGATCCTCCGCCGGCACCGGAGCGCGGCCTTTGACGCGCTACCTGCTCGACACCAACATCATTTCCGATCTGGTCCGGCAGCCACAGGGACGCGTCGCGAAACAGATCGCGGAGGTCGGTGACCGCCAGGTCCTGACGAGCGCGATCGTCGCAGCCGAGTTGCGCTATGGCTGCCGGAAAGCCGGCTCGGCGCGCCTGTCGGCGACCATCGAGGCCCTGCTCTTCGAGATCGAGACCATTCCTTTCGACGAAGCAGCCTCTCGCGCTTACGCTGATCTGCGTACGGCCCTCGAAGCCAAGGGCCAGCCCATCGGCGGCAACGACATGCTCATCGCCGCGCAGGCTCTGGCGCTCGGCTGCGTCATGGTCACAGCTAACGTAAACGAGTTCGCACGCGTCGACGGGCTCGCGATAGAGAACTGGCTGGGTTGAGGGCTTCGATCTCGGCTTCCGTGTCGCCTCAGCGCTTCCGCACGAACTCAGTGCGCAGGACCAGGCCCTTGATGCCCTCGAAGCGACAGTCGATCTCTTCGGGGTTGTCCGTCAGCCGGATCGACCGGATCACCGTGCCCTGCTTCAGGGTCTGGTTGGCGCCCTTGACCTTGAGGTCCTTGACGAGAGCGACCGAGTCGCCATCGGCAAGGATATTGCCTGCTGCATCGCGAACCTCGGGCTTGAGTACCGTTGCAGCCGCAGCCGCCATCTCCGTGGCCGGGCGCCATTCGCCGGTCGCCTCGTCATAGACGTAGTCGTCGTTGCCGTCGGCCATGTGCCTGCTCCGCCGCAAGAAAAAGCCGCGCGGCGAGAACCGCGCGGCGTCCGAACTCAAATCAACACAGGGGCTTCAGCCCGCGAGCGCCTGCTCGATCGCCCCAGTGACCCGGTCGATCGGCTGCATGCCGTCGATCGGCGTGAGCTGGCCGCGCTTGTCGTAATAGGGTGCGACGATCGCGGTGTCGCGATTATAAGCATCGAGCCGGGTCTTGAAGACCTCCGGGTCATCGTCCTTGCGCACCGGCTGGCCGGCGGCCTTGGCCTCCTCGGCGCGGCGCACGATCCGGTCGACGAGCTTGCTCTGGTCGACCTTCAGCTCGAGCACCTTGTCGAGCTTCAGCCCCTTCTCAGCGAGCATAGCGTCGAGCGCCTCGGCCTGCGCCAAGGTGCGCGGGAAGCCATCGAGAATGAAGCCGTTCTTCGCATCGGCTTCTTCGATGCGGTCGGCGACGATGCCGATGACGATCTCGTCCGAGACCAGCCCGCCGGCATCCATCACCGCCTTCGCCTTGAGGCCGACCGGGGTGCCGGCGGCTACCGCCGCGCGCAACATGTCGCCGGTCGAAAGTTGCGGAATGCCGTGTTTCGCGACGATCCGTGTCGCCTGAGTGCCCTTCCCCGCCCCCGGCGGCCCCAGGAAAATCAGCCTCATCAGCGCCTTGCCCCCCTCAACTTCGCCTTCTTGACCAGGCCCTCATACTGATGGGCCAGGAGATGGCCGTGGACTTGAGCCACGGTGTCCATCGTCGTCGTCACCACGATCAGCAGCGAGGTGCCGCCGAGCAGGATGATCGGAATCTGGGCATAGGTGATCATGAACTCGGGGATCAAGCAGACGATAGTCAAATAGGCGGCGCCGAGCACGGTGATGCGGGTCAGCACCCGGTCGATATGTTCGGCGGTGCGCTCGCCCGGGCGGATGCCGGGCATGAAGCCGCCATGCTTCTTGAGGTTGTCCGCCGTCTCGACCGGGTTGAACACGATCGCGGTGTAGAAGAAGCAGAAGAAGATGATCAGCGCCGCATAAAGGAACATGAACAGCGGCCGGCCATGCGCGAGGTAGGTCGCGAGCGTCGACAGGATGCCGGTGCCGCCCGAGGCCTGGCTGAAGCTCGCGATCGTCGTCGGCAGCAGCAGCAGCGACGAGGCGAAGATCGGCGGGATCACGCCGGCGGTGTTGAGCTTCAGCGGCAGGAACGAGGTCTGGCCCTCATACATGCGGTTGCCGACCTGGCGCTTGGGATAGTTGATCAGCAGGCGTCGCTGGGCCCGCTCGACGAATACGACGAAGGCGATGACGCAGACCGCCATGATCAGCACCAGCAGCAGCAGGCCGGTCGAGACCGCGCCCTGGCGGCCGAGCTCAAGCGTCTGTGCCAGCTGCGCCGGGAACTCGGCGATGATGCCCGCGAAGATGATCATCGAGGTGCCGTTGCCGATGCCGCGGCTGGTGATCTGCTCGCCGAGCCAGAGCAGGAACATGGTGCCGCCGACCAGGGTGATCGTGGTCGAGACCAGGAAGAACGGCCCCGGCTCCAGCACCAGATTGCCCGAGCCCTGCAAGCCGACGCCAATGCCCCAGGCCTGGAACAGCGCCAGAACCAGCGTCAGATAGCGCGTGTACTGGTTGAGGATCTTGCGGCCCGCCTCGCCTTCCTTCTTCAACGCCTCGAAGGTCGGCACGACGCTGGAGAGAAGCTGGACGATGATCGAGGCCGAAATATACGGCATGATCGCCAGCGCGAAGATCGCGAGCCGGCCGACCGCGCCGCCCGAGAACATGTTGAACAGGCCGAGCACGCCCGTCTGGCTCTGCTTGAACAGGTCGGCGACCGCCTCCGGGTTCATGCCGGGCAGCGGGATATAGGTGCCGAGTCGGTAGACGATCAGCGCCCCAAGCGTGAACCAGATCCGCTTCTTCAGCTCGTCCGCCTTGGCGAAGGCGCTGAAGTTCAGGTTTGAAGCAAGCTGTTCAGCCGCCGATGCCATGCGTCCGGTCCTTGGGTAATGGTCAGACAGTCGAACGGCGGCCAAGGCTTCTGGCCCGGCCGCCGTTCGCGCAAGTCATGTAAGCGCGGAAATCACGCCTGTGAAGCGGCAGCCGCCAGGATCTTCACAGTGCCGCCCGCCTTTTCGATCGCCTCGACCGCCGACTTCGACGCGCCATAGACCTCGAAGGCGAGCTTGGTCTTGAGCTCGCCGACGCCGAGGATCTTGACGCCGTCCTTGGCCTGCCGGGTGATGACGCCGGCGGCGACCAGCGCCTCGATCGTCACCGCGCCCTTGGCGTCGAGCTTGCCGGCTTCGATCGCCTGCTGGATGCGCCCGAGGTTGACCTCGTTCAGATCCTTGGAGAACAGGTTGTGGAAGCCGCGCTTCGGCAGGCGCCGATAGAGCGGCATCTGGCCGCCTTCGAAGCCCTTGACCGCCACGCCGGCGCGAGCCTTCTGGCCCTTGACGCCGCGTCCAGCGGTCTTGCCCTTGCCGGAGCCGATGCCACGGCCGACACGCATGCGCGACTTGGTCGCGCCTTCGTTGTCACGGATCTCTGTGAGTTTCATCAGACGATCCCCTCACTTGCCGTCGACGACGCGTACGAGATGCCTGACCTTGTCGATCATGCCCCGTACGGCCGGCGTATCGACCAGGGTCGACTGCCGGCGGAGTTTGTTGAGGCCGAGACCGATCAGGGTCTGGCGCTGCGAAGCCTCGCGGCGGATCGGGCTACCGATCTGCTCGACGACGACGGTGGTGCTCTTAGCCTTTGCCATGATGCCACCCTCACACTTCGGCCGCGGCATCGGTGCCGGCATCGCGACGACGCGTCTGCAGGGCCGAGACCTTGAGCGAGCGGCGCGCGGCGACGCCGCGCGGGCTATCCTCGTTCTTCAACGCGTCGAAGGTGGCGCGCACGAGGTTGTAGGGGTTCGACGAGCCGAGCGACTTCGACACGACGTCCTGCATGCCGACCGCCTCGAAGACGGCGCGCATCGGGCCGCCGGCGATGATGCCGGTACCGGCAGGCGCAGCGCGCAGGATGACCTTGCCGGCGCCATGACGGCCCTGGACGTCATGATGCAGGGTGCGGCCTTCGCGCAGCGGGATGCGGACGAGGCCGCGCTTGGCGGCTTCCGTCGCCTTGCGGATCGCCTCGGGCACTTCGCGGGCCTTGCCATGGCCGAAGCCGACGCGGCCCTTCTGGTCGCCGACGACGACGAGGGCAGCGAAGCCGAAGCGACGGCCGCCCTTCACCACCTTGGCGACGCGGTTGATGTGGACCAGGCGGTCCACAAATTCAGAATCGCGCTCTTCGCGAACCTGACGGTCACGAGATTCTCTCGCCATGTCTTCCTCTTACTTGCGCGGACAGTGCCGATCATGGCCCGCCGCTCGCTCGAGCGCTCCGGAATGGAGCGACTTTCCAAATGCGATATGCGGGAAGCCGGTAAGGCCTCCCGCATCCCGCGGTCTTCAACCAATCAGAAGCTCAGCCCGCCTTCGCGAGCCGCTTCCGCCAGCGCCTTGACGCGGCCATGGTACATATAGGCGCCACGGTCGAACACGACCTCCTTGACGCCGGCCTTGATGGCGCGCTCGGCAAGGATCTTGCCGATCGTGGCCGCGGCCTCGACATTCGCGCCAGACTTGATGTCGGCGCGGATGGCCTTGTCGAGCGACGAGGCCGAAGCGAGCGTCAGCCCCTTCGTATCGTCGATGACCTGCGCATAGATCTGCTTGCCGGTGCGATGCACCGACAGGCGGGCGCGGCCATTGGCGACTGCCTTGATCGCGCGGCGGACACGAGCCCGGCGGCGCGCAGTGTTTTCTGTCTGCTTGCTCATGGCTGGCGTCCTTACTTCTTCTTCCCTTCCTTGCGGAAGATGAACTCGCCGGCGTACTTGACGCCCTTGCCCTTGTAGGGTTCGGGTCCGCGATAGTCGCGGATTTCCGCGGCAGTCTGGCCGACGACCTGCTTGTCGATGCCGACGACGACGATTTCCGTCGGCTTCGGCGTCGTGATCGTCACCCCGGTCGGGATTTCGTAGTCGATGTCGTGGCTGTAGCCGAGCGAGAGCTTGAGGATCTTGCCGTTGACAGCGGCCTTGTAGCCGACGCCGTTGATCTCGAGCTTCTTCTCGAAGCCGGCCGTCGTGCCGACGACCAGGTTGTTGATGCGAGCACGCGAGGTGCCCCAAAGCGCGCGGGCGCGTTTGGTCTGCGAGCGCGGCTGGACGGCGATGGCGCCGTTCTCCAGTGCGACCGAAACCTCGACGGGAACCTCGAAGGACAGTTCGCCCTTCGAGCCCTTGATCTTGACCAGCTGGCCCGAGACGTCGGCGGTGACGCCAGCCGGGACCGAAACAGGTTTCTTACCGATACGAGACATTGAATCTCTCCTGAGCAGCGGCCTGAAGGTCAGAAGACCTTGCAGAGCACTTCGCCACCCACGTTCTGCTCGCGGGCAAGATGATCGGACATCACGCCCTTGGGCGTGGAGACGATGGTGACGCCGAGGCCGTCGGCCACGCGCGGCATGGTCTCGACCGAGGAGTAGACGCGACGGCCGGGCTTCGACACGCGCGAGATCGACCGGATGACCGGCTGTCCCTCGTGGTATTTCAGCTCGATGTCGAACTCGGTACGGCCGTTGCCGAACTCAGTGGTCGAATAGCCGCGGATGTAGCCTTCCGACTGCAGCACGTCCAGAACGCGGGCGCGCAGCTTCGAGCCCGGGGTCGAGACACGCGACTTGCGCCGCATCTGTGCATTGCGAATACGGGTCAGCATATCGCCAAGCGGATCGATGATCGCCATGATGCTACCTCCTCACCAGCTCGACTTGACGAGGCCGGGAACCAGCCCCTTGTTGCCGAGCTCGCGCAGAGCAACGCGCGACATCTTCAACTTGCGATAGAAAGCGCGCGGGCGGCCGGTGACTTCGCAGCGGTTGCGCACGCGGATGCCGGCAGAATTGCGCGGCAGTTCGGCCAGCTTCAGGCGAGCGAGGAAACGCTCGTCCATGGACTGGGTTTCGTCATTAGCGATCGCGAGAAGACGCGCACGACGGCCCGCGAATTTCTTCACGAGCGCCTTGCGGCGATTGTTGTTCTCGACGGAGCTTTTCTTAGCCATCGATATCTCCTGGTTTCCGCGTATGAGCCCGAAGGCTCACTGCCGGAACGGGAAGTTGAAGTGCTTGAGCAGGGCACGGGCCTCGTCATCCGACTTGGCGGTCGTGCAGACGATCACGTCCATACCCCAGACCTGGTCGACCTTGTCGTAGTTGATCTCAGGAAACACGATGTGCTCCTTGATCCCGAGCGCGAAATTGCCGCGCCCGTCGAACGACTTCGGGTTGAGACCACGGAAGTCGCGCACACGCGGCAAGGCGATGGTGACGAGCCGATCGACGAACTCGAACATCTTGGTCTTGCGCAGCGTGACCTTGCAGCCGACCGCCATGTTCTCACGCAGCTTGAAGCCGGCGATGGCGAGGCGGGACTTGGTGATGACCGGCTTCTGACCGGCGATCATGGCGAGGTCGCCAGCGGCGTTGTCGACCTTCTTGCGGTCGGCAGTCGCTTCGCCAACGCCCATGTTGATGACGACCTTCTCAAGGGTCGGCACTTCCATGACGTTCTTGTAGCCGAACTCGGCGATCATCGCGGGACGGACGACGTCCTCGTAATGCTTCTTCATACGCGGCGAGAGAGCCGCCTGCTGATTCTCAGCCATCGATCAGATCCCCCGAACGCTTGGCGAAACGGACCTTGCGGCCATCATCGAGCACCTTGAAGCCGACGCGGGTCGGCTTGCCGTCCTTCGGATCGGCGACGGCCAGGTTCGACAAGTCGATCGTGGCCTCCTTGCTGATGATGCCGCCCTCGGACTGGGCAGTCGCCTTGGTGTGCTTCTTGACCAGGTTTACGCCACGCACCACGGCACGGGCGTCCTTCGGCAGGACCTGGAGCACTTCGCCGTTCTTGCCCTTGTCACGGCCGGCGAGCACGACGACCTTGTCGCCTTTTTTGATTTTCGCAGCCATCACAACACCTCGGGAGCGAGCGAAATGATCTTCATGTGGTTCTTGGCGCGCAGCTCGCGCGGAACCGGTCCGAAGATACGGGTGCCCACAGGCTCCTTCTGGTTGTTGATCAGCACGGCCGCATTGCGGTCGAAGCGAATCACCGAACCATCGGCGCGCTTGATGTCCTTTGCGGTGCGCACGACGATCGCCTTCATGACGTCGCCCTTCTTCACGCGGCCGCGCGGGATGGCTTCCTTGATGGAAACCACAATGATGTCGCCGATGCGGGCATAGCGCCGCTTCGAGCCGCCGAGAACCTTGATGCACATCACGCGGCGGGCACCGGAATTGTCGGCGACCTCGAGATTGGTCTGCACCTGGATCATGGCCTTGATCCTTCCATCTGTGTATCAGCGCGGTTTCCGGACAAAGGCGTGAGTGCCTGAGCCCGGACTACGACTGACGGGGGTCGCTTCGCCCCCTGGCCTCAATGATTGACTTACGCCTTGGGAGCGTTGTCGAGCACAACCCAGCTTTTCAGCTTGGAAATGGGCTTCGACTCCTCGATCCAAACCGAGTCACCGACCTTGAACGACCCCGCCTCGTCATGGGCGTGATAGTTCTTCGAACGGCGCACCGTCTTCTTGAGGAGCGGGTGCGTATAGCGCCGCTCGACCTTAACCACAACAGTTTTGTTCTGCTTGTCGCTGACGACGACGCCCTGCAGCACGCGCTTCGGCATTGTCCTACTCCTCAGGCGCTCACTGCCGCGGTCTTGGACCGCTGCAGTGTCTTGATGCGGGCGATATCCTTGCGCACTTCGGTGACCCGAGCGGTATTCTCGAGCTGGCCGGTCGCGCGCTGGAAACGCAGGTTGAACTGCTCCTTCTTGAGCTTGAGAAGCTCGTCCTGGAGCTGGTCCGTGCTCATCACCTTGATGTCGGACAGGCGTTGCGTAGCTTTCATGTCGCCCTCCTTACTCGGCGATGCGTTGGATGAAACGGGTCTTGATCGGCAGCTTGGCGGCACCGAGACGGAGCGCCTCGCGGGCGATATCCTCCGGCACGCCGTCGAGCTCGAACATGATCCGGCCCGGCTTGACCTTGGCCGCCCAGAACTCGGGCGATCCCTTGCCCTTACCCATGCGGACTTCGGTCGGCTTCTTGGAAACCGGCACGTCCGGGAAGATGCGGATCCAGACCCGGCCCGCGCGCTTCATGGCGCGGGTGATGGCACGACGGGCCGCCTCGATCTGGCGGGCCGTCACGCGCTCCGGCTCCTGGGCCTTCAGGCCGAACTGGCCGAAGTTGAGATCCGTACCGCCCTTGGCGACGCCGGAAATGCGTCCCTTGAACTGCTTACGGAACTTAGTGCGCTTTGGTTGCAGCATGGCTCTTCTCGATCAGCCTTACGCAGCCTGCTCGCGACGTTCGCGACGCTCACCACCCGAGCGGCCGCCCTCGTCCGAGAGGCGCTTGTCCTGGGCCATCGGGTCGTGTTCGAGGATCTCGCCCTTGAAGATCCAGACCTTGATCCCGCACGTGCCATAGGTCGTGAAGGCAGTAGCGACGCCGTAGTCGACGTCGGCGCGCAGCGTGTGCAGCGGCACCCGGCCTTCGCGATACCATTCGAGGCGCGCGATTTCAGCGCCACCAAGACGGCCCGCGCAGTTGATGCGGATGCCCTCGGCACCCAGACGCATCGCTGACTGAACGGCGCGCTTCATGGCGCGGCGGAAAGCGACGCGGCGCTCGAGCTGCTGGGCGATCGAATCGGCGACCAGGGTCGCGTCGATCTCCGGCTTGCGCACCTCGAGGATGTTGATGGTGACGTCGGCTGACGTCAGCTTCGACACGGCCTTGCGCAGCTTCTCGATGTCGGCACCCTTCTTGCCGATCACCACGCCCGGACGAGCCGAGTGGATGGTGACGCGGCACTTCTTGTGCGGACGCTCGATGATGATCTTCGAGACGGCGGCCTGCTTCAGCAGCTTCATCAGGGCGGCGCGGATCGCCATGTCCTCATGAAGCAGCTTGCCGTACTCGCCCTTCTGGGCGAACCAGCGCGAATCCCAGGTCCGGTTGATGCCGAGACGAAGGCCGATCGGATTGATTTTCTGACCCATCGTTCTCTCCTCAGGCCTTCGCCGCCTGAACTTCGCGCACCACGATCGTGATGTTGGCGAAGGGCTTCATGATGCGGGCGCCACGGCCGCGGGCGCGGGCATGGAAGCGCTTCATGACGAGCGCCTTGCCGACGAAAGCCTGGGACACGACGAGGTCGTCGACGTCGAGATCATGGTTGTTCTCGGCGTTGGCGATCGCGCTCTGCAGGCACTTGCGCACATCGGTCGAGATCCGCTTGCGCGAAAACTCGAGGTCGGAGAGCGCGGTCGAGACCTTCTTGCCGCGGATGAGCTGGGCGAGAAGGTTCAGCTTCTGCGGGGAAACGCGCAGGTT
The DNA here is from genome assembly GCF_030144325.1 of Bosea vestrisii. Lineage (NCBI taxonomy): Bacteria > Pseudomonadati > Pseudomonadota > Alphaproteobacteria > Hyphomicrobiales > Alloboseaceae > Allobosea > Allobosea vestrisii. Next base: position 744,861 of record NZ_CP126307.1, read on the forward strand.
GCGCGCGACCGCCTTGGCCTCGTTCTCGGGCAGCGCACGGGGGCGGAGGGCTTACCCATGGCTTACTTCCTCTTCGCCTTCTTGTCGGCCGCGTGGCCGGGGAAGGTGCGCGTCGGCGAGAACTCGCCGAACTTGTGGCCCACCATTTCCTCGGAGACGTTCACCGGCACATGCTTGTGGCCGTTGTAGACGCCGAACGTCAGACCGACGAACTGCGGCAGGATCGTGGAGCGGCGGCTCCAGATCTTGATGACTTCAGACCGGCTCGCCGAACGGGCGACCTCGGCCTTCTTCAGGAGGTATCCGTCGACAAACGGACCTTTCCAAAGCGAACGCGCCATGACGGACCTCAGTTCTTCTTCTTGCGGGCGTGACGGCTCGACACGATGAACGTATCGGTCCGCTTGTTCGAGCGAGTCTTCTTGCCCTTGGTCGGCAGACCCCAGGGCGTGACCGGATGACGGCCGCCCGAAGTGCGGCCTTCGCCGCCGCCGTGCGGATGGTCGACCGGGTTCATCGAGACACCACGGTTATGCGGACGACGACCCAGCCAGCGCGAGCGCCCGGCCTTGCCGTCATTCCGGTTCATGTGGTCGGGGTTCGAGACCGCGCCCACGGTGGCGTAGCACAGGCCGCTGATCAGGCGCTGCTCGCCCGAGTTCAGGCGGACAATGACATAACCCTGGTCGCGGCCGACGATCTGGGCGTAGTTGCCCGCCGAACGTGCCAGCGCCCCACCCTTGCCGATCTTGAGCTCGACATTGTGGACGATCGTGCCGATCGGCAGCGAACCCATCGGGGCGGCGTTGCCGGGCTTCACGTCGACACTGTCGCCGGCGACGACGCTGTCGCCGACGGCCAGGCGCTGCGGCGCCAGGATGTAGGCCAGCTCGCCGTCCTGATACTTGATCAGCGCGATGAAGGCGGAGCGGTTCGGATCATATTCGATCCGCTCCACGGTCGCCGGCACGCCGGCCTTGCCGCGGCGCTTGAAATCGATCAGGCGCAGGGTGCGCTTGTGGCCACCGCCGCGGAAGCGGACGGTGATGCGACCGAGATTGTTGCGGCCGCCCGAGGACGACTTGCCCTCGGTCAGCGCCTTGACCGGCTTGCCCTTATAGAGCTCGCTGCGGTCGACGATCACGAGCTGGCGAAGGCTCGGCGTGATCGGCTTGAAACTCTTCAAAGCCATGATGACGATCCTTCCCTCAGAGGCCAGTGGTCACGTCGATCGAGTGGCCCTCTTCGAGGGTCACGACGGCCTTCTTGACGTCCGAGCGCTGGCCGAGCCGCCCCCGGAAGACCTTGACCTTGCCCTCGGTGACGAGCGTGTTGACGCTCTTCACCTTGACATCGAACAACTTCTCGATCGCCGCCTTGATCTGCGGCTTGGTCGCGGTCTTCGCGACCTTGAAGACGACCTTGTTGTGCTCGGAGAGCATGGTCGCCTTCTCGGTGATCACCGGGCCACGGATGACGTCGTAGTGGCGCGGATCCAGATTCTTGGACTGGCTCATTTGAAGCGCGCCTCCAGCGCATCGACAGCCGAGCGCGTCAGCACGAGCTTGTCGCGACGCAGGATGTCATAGACGTTGATGCCCTGGATCGGCAGCACGTCGACGTTCGGGATCGAACGCGCCGCCAGGCCGAAGTTCACATCGATCTCGGCGCCGCCGATCACCAGCGCGCTCGACAGGTCGAGCTTGCCGAAATGACCCAGAAGCACCTTGGTCTTCGGCTCGGCGAGCTTGACGTCGTCGATGATGATCAGACCCGCGTCCTTGGCCTTGGCCGAAAGCGCATGGCGCAGCGCCAGCGCCTTGACCTTCTTGGGCAGGTCATGGGCGTGGTCACGCACGACCGGACCGAAGGCCTTGCCGCCGCCGCGGAACTGCGGAGCCGAAGCTGCACCGTGACGAGCGCCGCCGGTACCCTTCTGCTTGTAGATCTTCTTGCGGGTGCGGTCGACTTCCGAACGGCCCTTGGTCTTGTGCGTGCCGGCGCGGCGCTTGGCGAGCTGGTAGCGCACCATGCGGGCGAGCAAGTCGGCGCGCGGCTCGAGGCCGAAGATCGCGTCCGAAAGCTCGACCGAACCGGCCTTGCCGCCGTCAAGAGTGACGATATCGAGTTTCATCACACGTTCTCCTCAGCCTGCGCCGCAGGAGCCTCGACAATGTCGGCCTTGCCCTCGCCGGAGACCTTGAACTTGCCCGGCAGAGGGGCGTCCTTCGGCAGGGAGCGCTTGACCGCGTCGCGGACATGGATCCAGCCACCGGCGACGCCGGGGACGGCGCCCTCGACCAGGATCAGGCCGCGCTCGGCGTCCGTCTGGACGACGCGCAGGTTCTGCGTGGTGACGCGCTCGACACCGAGATGGCCCGGCATCTTCTTGTTCTTGAAGGTCTTGCCCGGGTCCTGACGGCCACCGGTCGAACCGATCGAACGATGCGAGACCGAGACGCCGTGAGTGGCGCGCAGACCGCGGAAGTTCCAGCGCTTCATGCCGCCGGCGAAGCCCTTGCCGGTGGTCGTGCCGGAGACGTCGACGAACTGGCCGACGACGAAGTGATCGGCGGTGAGCTCTGCGCCGACCGGGATCAGCGCGTCATCGCTGACGCGGAACTCGACGATCTTCTGCTTCGGCTCGACCTTGGCGACGGCGAAGTGGCCGCGCTGCGCCTTCGAGACGTTCTTGACCTTGGCCAAGCCCGACCCGAGCTGCACGGCGACATAGCCGTTCTTCTCGATCGTGCGATGCGCGACGACCTGGCAGTTGTCGAGCTTCAGCACGGTGACCGGGATATGCTCGCCGGCATCGGTGAAGATGCGGGTCATCCCGACTTTCTGTGCAATCACACCGGAACGCATCGGTGCATACCTTCCCTTGGGGTCATGTCCATCCGGGAAACCCGGAAACAGAGGACCCGATGATGGATCAGAGCTTGATTTCGACGTCGACGCCGGCGGCGAGGTCAAGCTTCATGAGGGCGTCGACCGTCTGGGGTGTCGGATCGACGATATCGAGAACCCGCTTGTGGGTCCGCATCTCGAACTGCTCGCGCGACTTCTTGTCGATGTGCGGCGAGCGGTTGACGGTGAACTTCTCAATCAGCGTCGGCAGCGGAATCGGGCCGCGAACCTGAGCGCCGGTGCGCTTCGCCGTCGAGACGATCTCGCGCGTCGACGCATCGAGGATGCGATGGTCGAACGCCTTGAGGCGGATCCGGATATTCTGACCGTTCATGGTCGTGTTATCTCCGTACGTGAAAAGACGAAAGCCCCGAAGGGCTTCCGCCCTCAGATCAGCCGTTACGCGATGATCGAAGCGACGACGCCGGCGCCGACGGTGCGTCCGCCCTCGCGGATGGCGAAGCGCAGCTTCTCTTCCATCGCGATCGGCACGATCAGGTGCACTTCCATGGTGATGTTGTCACCAGGCATCACCATCTCGGTGCCCTCGGGCAGGTGCACCACGCCGGTCACGTCCGTCGTGCGGAAGTAGAACTGCGGGCGGTAGTTGGTGAAGAACGGGGTGTGGCGACCGCCCTCCTCCTTGGTCAGGATGTAGGCCTCGGCCTTGAACTTGGTGTGCGGCTTGACCGAGCCCGGCTTGCACAGGATCTGCCCGCGCTCGACGTCCTCGCGCTTGGTGCCGCGCAGCAGCGCCCCGATGTTGTCGCCAGCCTGGCCCTGGTCGAGCAGCTTGCGGAACATCTCGACGCCGGTGACGGTCGTCTTCACCGTGTCCTTCAGGCCGACGATCTCGATTTCCTCGCCGACCTTGACGATGCCGCGCTCGACGCGGCCGGTCACCACCGTGCCACGGCCCGAGATCGAGAACACGTCCTCGACCGGCATCAGGAACGGCAGGTCCAGCGGACGCGCCGGCTGCGGGATGTAGTCGTCGACCGTCTTCATCAGCGCGATCACCGCGTCATGGCCGATCGCCGGGGTGACGCCGTCGAGCGCCGCCTTGGCCGAGCCCTTGGTGATCGGGATGTCGTCGCCCGGGAAGTCGTACTTCGACAGAAGCTCGCGGATCTCCATCTCGACCAGCTCGAGCAGCTCGGCATCGTCGACGAGATCGACCTTGTTCATGAACACCACCAGCGCGGGAACGCCGACCTGGCGCGCCAGCAGGATGTGCTCGCGGGTCTGCGGCATCGGGCCGTCGGCCGCCGACACAACCAGGATCGCGCCGTCCATCTGCGCCGCGCCGGTGATCATGTTCTTCACATAGTCGGCGTGGCCGGGGCAGTCGACATGCGCATAGTGGCGGGCCGCCGTCTCGTACTCGACATGCGCCGTCGAGATCGTGATGCCGCGCGCCTTCTCTTCCGGCGCCTTGTCGATCTGGTCATACGCCGTGAACGACGCGCCACCCGACTCCGCCAGAACCTTCGTGATCGCAGCCGTCAACGACGTCTTGCCATGGTCGACGTGACCAATCGTACCAATGTTGCAGTGCGGCTTCGTCCGAGCAAACTTCTCTTTGGCCATGTCAGCCTCCGTCAGATCTTCTCAAGTGTTCCGTTTAATGCGTTGTGCGATCAGGCGTATTTGGCCTGGACCTCGGCAGCGACCGCGGACGGCACCTGCTCGTAGTGATCGAACTGCATCGTGTAGTTAGCGCGACCCTGGCTGAACGAACGCAGCTGGTTCACATAGCCGAACATGTTGGCCAGCGGCACCATCGCGTTGACGACGACGGCGTTGCCGCGCATGTCCTGGCCCTGGATCTGGCCGCGCCGGGAGTTCAGGTCTCCGATGACCGAGCCGGTGTAGTCTTCAGGTGTCACCACCTCGACCTTCATGATCGGCTCGAGCAGCACTGAGCCGCCCTTCTGCAGACCCTCGCGCAGAGCAGCGCGGGAGGCGATCTCGAAGGCGAGAGCCGACGAGTCGACCTCGTGGAAGGCACCGTCGATCAGCGTGACCTTGACGTCGACGACCGGGAAGCCGGCGAGCACGCCCGAACCGATGACCGAGTTGAGGCCCTTCTCGACGCCGGGGATATACTCCTTCGGCACCGAACCGCCGACGACCTTCGACTCGAACTCGAAGCCCTTGCCTGTCTCGTTCGGCTCGATGATGAGCTTGACGCGGGCGAACTGGCCCGTACCGCCGGTCTGCTTCTTGTGGGTGTAGTCGATCTCGGCCTTCTTGGTCAGCGTCTCGCGATAGGCAACCTGAGGCGCGCCGATATTGGCGTCGACTTTGTAGGTCCGGCGCAGGATGTCGACCTTGATGTCGAGGTGCAGCTCGCCCATCCCCTTGAGGATGGTCTGGCCGCTCTCCTGGTCGGTCGAGACGCGGAAGGACGGATCCTCGTTCGCGAGCTTCGACAGGGCCAGGCCCAGCTTCTCCTGGTCGGCCTTGGACTTCGGCTCGATCGCGATCGTGATGACCGGCTCGGGGAATTCCATGCGCTCGAGGATCACCGCATTGACCGGGTCGCACAGCGTGTCGCCGGTGCGGACGTCCTTGAGGCCGGCCAGGGCGACGATGTCGCCGGCGAAAGCCTCCTTGATGTCCTCGCGGTTGTTCGCGTGCATCAGCAGCATGCGGCCGACGCGCTCTTTCTTGTCGCGCGTCGAGTTGATGACGCCCTGGCTGGTCTCGACCTTGCCCGAATAGACGCGGCAGAAGGTGATGGTACCGACGAAGGGGTCGTCCATGATCTTGAAGGCGAGCATGGAGAAGGGATCCTCGTCCGTCGGGTGACGAACGGTCTCTTCCTCGGTCTTGAAGTCGATGCCCTTGATGTCGCCGCGATCGACCGGCGACGGCAGGAACTCGACGACGGCGTCGAGCAGCGGCTGCACGCCCTTGTTCTTGAAGGCCGAGCCGCAGAGCACCGGGTGGAAGGCGCGGCGCTGCACGGCGGTCCGCACCAGGCGGCGCAGGGTTTCGGCGTCCGGCTCGTTGCCTTCGAGATAGGCTTCCATCGCCGCATCGTCCATTTCGACGGCGGCTTCGAGCAGCTTGTGACGGTATTCGGCGGCCTTGTCGGCGAGATCGGCCGGGATTTCCTTCTCGTCGAAGGTGGCGCCGAGCGCCTCGCCGTTCCAGACGATCGCCTTCATCTTGATAAGGTCGATGACGCCGGCGAAGTTCGACTCCGAACCGATCGGTATCTGCAGGCAGACGGGCTTGCCGGCGACGCGGTCGATGATGTCCTGGACGCAGCGATAGAAATCGGCGCCGATCTTGTCCATCTTGTTGACGAACACGACGCGCGGAACGTCGTACTTGTCGGCCTGGCGCCAAACGGTCTCGGTCTGAGGCTCGACACCCTGGTTGCCGTCGAGCACGCAGACGGCGCCATCGAGCACGCGCAGCGAACGCTCGACCTCGATGGTGAAGTCGACGTGGCCGGGGGGTGTCGATGATGTTCAGGCGATGATCGCGCCACAGGCAGGTCGTCGCGGCGGAGGTGATCGTGATGCCACGCTCCTGCTCCTGCGTCATCCAGTCCATGGTGGCGGCGCCGTCATGGACTTCGCCGATCTTATGGCTCTTGCCAGTATAGAACAGGATACGCTCGGTCGTCGTCGTCTTGCCCGCATCAATGTGGGCCATGATGCCGAAGTTACGATAGCGATCGATGGGATGAGAACGAGGCATTGGAATGCTCTGTCTTTCCGGGTCCGTGACGCCGAATTACCAGCGGTAGTGCGAGAAGGCGCGGTTGGCTTCCGCCATCCGGTGCGTGTCTTCGCGCTTCTTGACGGCGTTGCCACGGTTGTTCGCGGCGTCCATCAGCTCAGCCGAGAGGCGCTCGACCATGGTGCGGTCGTTGCGGCCACGGGCGGCGGCGATCAGCCAGCGGATCGCGAGAGCCTGACGGCGCTCGGTGCGAACCTCGACAGGAACCTGATAGGTCGCGCCACCGACGCGGCGGGAACGAACCTCGATCGCCGGGGCGACGTTCTCGAGCGCGGTCTTGAAGACGGCGAGCGGGTCGCCCTTCAGCTTGCTCTCGATGATGTCGAAGGCGCCGTAGACGATGCCTTCGGCAGTCGACTTCTTGCCCTCGTACATGACCGAGTTCATGAACTTGGTCACGATCACGTCGCCGAACTTGGCGTCCGGGATGATCTCGCGCTTTTCGGCACTGTGGCGGCGGGACATCGTCTAGTCTCCGGTCAAATCTCAAAAGCTGCGAACCGGCTGGGGCATCTTGCCCCGCCAATCGGGCAGGAAAATTACTTCGGACGCTTGGCGCCGTACTTCGAACGGCGCTGCTTGCGGTTCTTGACGCCCTGCGTGTCGAGCACGCCGCGCAGGATGTGGTAGCGCACGCCGGGAAGGTCCTTGACGCGGCCGCCGCGGATCATGACGACCGAGTGCTCTTGAAGGTTGTGGCCTTCGCCCGGAATGTAGCCGATCACTTCGAAGCCGTTGGTCAGGCGCACCTTGGCGACCTTGCGGAGCGCCGAGTTCGGCTTCTTCGGGGTCGTCGTGTAGACACGCGTGCAGACGCCGCGCTTCTGCGGGCAATTCTCGAGCGCCGGAGCGGTGTTACGCGCCTTGACTGGCGAACGGGGCTTGCGGATCAGCTGGCTGATTGTCGGCATTTAAGGCCTCTCGCTCCCTTGAGCGCTAGATGAATTCGATGTTCATTCCGGCGCCTTGCGAGGCCATGACCAAACGAAGCCGCGCCATCGGCGCCCATTTCCGGGGCCTCAGGCGCGTTCGCGATGCAGAGGAACACGGAACCCGCGTTCATGCGTCCTGCCATGTCGTCGTTAGACGCTGGAATTCCGACGGAGTTTCGGTCGCGAACCTCGCTCGCAACAAAGGCAAGCGACAAACGTGTCCGACAGCCGTCGATAGTGGCGCGCTTATGACTCAGTCGGAGATTCGCGTCAACCCCGGATTTGCCGGGAGTTAACGCAATCTCGCGGCGAGCATTCAGATACCGCTCAATCGGCCGCGCCTGCCGCGACCCCCGCCCCGCGCAACAGCCCGATCAGGTCAGCCTGGCGATGCAGCCCGGTCTTGGCCATCACCCGCTTCAAGGTCGAGCGCGCGGTTTCCTCCATGATGCCCAGCGCTGCCGCCGCCTCGCGTGGGCGGTGCCCCGCTGCAATCAGCGCGGCGAGCCTGGCCTCGGCCGGCGTCAGGTCGAACAGGCCCTGGACGACATCGGCGGTCGGCACGTCCTTCACCACCACCGGCGTCACCACCAGGATGCTCGCCGCGCGCGAGAAGATGTCGTGGGCGGCACCGCGAATCGGCGTCAGGTGCAGGATCAACGGCGGTTGATTCTCACGGCGCGCCACCGGGATCGAACGCACCGTGACACTGGCTGCCCGGCCCGTCGCCTGCAAGGCTGAGGCGAGCAGGCCGTCTGCCGCTATATCGACGAGCCCGAGCCGCGACGGACGGTCGACCGCCACCGCCGGCACCAACGCCTCGAAGCTGGGATTGAGCGCAAGCGCGCGGCCATTGCGATCGAGCACCGCCGCCGGCAGGCCGATCGCCTCGAGCGCCTGGGCGGCCCCCCGCACCCGCTCGAATTCGAGCCGGGCCGAAAGCAGCATGGCACGGGCGAGATGGGGCCGCATTCTATCAAAGCGAGCGATCAGGTCACCCTCGACATGGCCCTCCTCGCGCTCGCGCTCGGCATGCAGGATGAAGGCTTCTCCGGTCGGCGAAGCGACCAAGGTCGCAACACCGATGCCGAACCCCTGCGGCAGCAGGAAATCACGGTAGACCGGCTCGTCCGCCATCTCGGCCTCGGAGAGGATGTCGATGTCGCGCAGGAAACCGGCATGGCGGCATTCAATCAGGCGACGGGTGCGCTCATTGCCGGGGAAACGGTTGAAGTGCGTCGCGACGAGCTGATCGAACTCTGCCGAGGACGAAATCCAGCGGTTGGAGGTTGGCGTTACCGCAACCAGCACCGCGCCGGCGCCGCGCGCGATCTCCTGGAAGCGGCGCAGCACCTGCGGCCACAGTTCCGGCACCACTGCCGCTTCGTAAAGACTGTCGAGAAACTGCTCGTCCATGATCCCGGCCGCACCCAGGCCTGGTCCGCAGGACGAGAAACTCCTCCGCCGACCACGCCCCCGCATGGTGTCTCAGCATGCCGCTCGTCGTTCGGTCGCTTCCGACCGACCGACGAGCGGCGCGCTGGCGCATCGCTGCCCCCCGACAGATTTCGCAAGGTAAGCTTAGGCCGCCTGTCTTGGAAAAGGTCAAGGGAGCTAAAACGAAAACGGCCGCCCGAAGGCGGCCGTTCCACAAAGCCAGTAGAACTTGCCGGTCCTGGAGCCAGATCCGGTCAGACTGAATCGGTCTGACCGGTGAATCCGTCTCTCACTTTGAGTTTAGAGACCGTTTTTCCGATCAGCTTGCGGGGCAAGCTGATCGGAACGGGCTCTATTCGGCGGCGGGCAGAGCTGCCGCGGCAGCAGCCGCGGCCTTGGCCGCCGCATCCGCCTTCTGGCCGACGATGAGGTCGTCGCGGCGCGTCGCCACCTGCTTGATGCGGGCAACCTGCGCGCCAGTGCCGGCCGGAATCAGCGAACCGACGATGACGTTCTCCTTGAGGCCTTCCAGCATGTCCATCTTGCCGTTGACCGCAGCCTCGGTGAGGACGCGGGTCGTCTCCTGGAAGGAGGCGGCCGAGATGAACGAGCGGGTCTGCAGCGAGGCCTTGGTGATGCCGAGCAGGACCGGAACGCCGGAAGCCGGCTTCTTGCCCTCCTCGCGCAGCTTGGAGTTGACCTCCTCGAGCTCGATCCGGTCGATCTGGTCGCCAGTGAGAATGTCGCTATCGCCGGATTCGGTGATCTCGACCTTCTGCAGCATCTGCCGGACGATGACCTCGATGTGCTTGTCGTTGATGGTCACGCCCTGGAGGCGATAGACCTCCTGGATCTCGTTGACCAGATAAGCTGCCAGCTCCTCGACGCCCTTGATCGCCAGGATGTCGTGCGGTGCCGGGTTGCCATCGAGGATGTAGTCCCCGATCTCGACGACGTCGCCATCCTGCAGGTGGATGTGCTTGCCCTTCGGGATCAGGTACTCGACGCCATCCGTGCCGTCATGCGGAGTCAGCGTGACGCGACGCTTGTTCTTGTAGTCGCGTCCGAAGCCGATGACGCCGGCCTTCTCGGCGATGATCGCCGCATCCTTCGGACGACGCGCCTCGAAGAGTTCGGCGACGCGCGGCAGACCGCCGGTGATGTCGCGGGTCTTGGCCGAGTCGGTCGAGACACGCGCCAGCACGTCGCCGGCCTTCACCGACGAGCCAGGCTCCATCGAGATGATGCCGTCGACAGGCAGGATGTAGCGGGCGTCACCGCCGCGCGCGAGCTTGGCGATCTTGCCATCCGGCCCGTGCACGGTGAGCGCCGGCTTGAGGTCCGAGGTACGGGCCGAACCGCGCCAGTCGATGACGACGCGCTTGCTGATCCCGGTCGCCTCGTCGGTCGTTTCCGTGATCGACATGCCGTCGACCAGGTCCTCGTAGCCGACCTTGCCGTCGACCTCCGCCAGGATCGGGCGGGAATAGGGATCCCACTCGATCAGGCGCTGGCCGCGCTTGACCTTGTCGCCGTCGTCGACACGCAGCTTCGAGCCGAACTGGACGCGGTGAACCGCGCGCTCGGCACCGTCGGGGCCGGTGATGACGATGGCGAGATTGCGCGCCATCGCGATCAGGTCGCCGTCCGAGTTGCGCGCCGCATTGCGGTTGCGGATCTTGACCGTGCCCTCGAAGTTCGACTCGACGAAGGACTGGTCGGCGATCGTCGCGGCGCCGCCGATGTGGAAGGTACGCATGGTGAGCTGCGTGCCCGGCTCGCCGATCGACTGCGCGGCGATGACGCCGACGGCCTCGCCCATATTGACGGGCGTGCCGCGGGCAAGATCGCGCCCATAGCAGGTCGCGCAGACGCCGTTCTTGGTCTCGCAGGTCAAGACCGAGCGGATCTTCACCTCCTGGACGCCGGCAGCGTTGATCTTGGCGATGTGGCTCTCTTCGATCACCGCGCCCTTGGCGACCAGGACGTTACCCTCGAGGTCGGTAACCTCCACGGCTGCCGAACGGCCCAGGATGCGCATGCCGAGCGAAGCCACGACCTGGCCGGCATCGATGATGGCGCGCATCTTGATGCCGTTGTCGGAGCCGCAATCGACCTCGGAGATGATCGCGTCCTGCGCCACGTCGACGAGACGGCGGGTGAGATAACCCGAATTCGCCGTCTTGAGCGCGGTGTCGGCGAGGCCCTTGCGGGCGCCGTGGGTCGAGTTGAAGTACTCGAGAACGTCGAGGCCTTCCTTGAAGTTCGAGATGATCGGCGACTCGATGATCTCGCCCGACGGCTTGGCCATCAGGCCGCGCATCGCCGCGAGCTGCTTCATCTGCGCCGGCGAACCACGGGCGCCCGAATGGCTCATCATGTAGATCGAGTTGATCGGCTTATCGCGGCCGTTCTCGTCCTTTTTCACGGTCGAGATGCGGGCCATCATCTCCTGGGCGAGCTTGTCGGAGCACTTCGCCCAGGCGTCGACGACCTTGTTGTACTTCTCGCCCTGGGTGATCAGGCCGTCCTGGTACTGCTGCTCGTAATCCTTGGCGAGCGTGCGGGTCGCGTCGACGATCTCCCACTTGTTCTCCGGCACGACCATGTCGTCCTTGCCGAAGGAGATGCCGGCCTTGAAGGCGTGCTTGAAGCCAAGCCCCATGACGCGGTCGCAGAAGATCACCGATTCCTTCTGACCGCAGCCGCGATAGACGGCGTCGATCATCCCGGAGATTTCCTTCTTCGTCATCAGGCGGTTGCTGACGTCGAAGGACATGGCCGGATGCTCCGGCAACGCGGTCGAAAGGATGACACGGCCGGGCGTGGTGTCATAGATCTTGGTGTAGGGCTTGCCGTCCTTGCCGACGCCGGTCCAGCGGTATTTGATCTTCGAATGCAGCGTCACGACCTTCTCGTGCAGCGCGTATTCGAGCTCGCCGAAATCGCCGAAGACCTTGCCCTGGCCCGGCTCGCCATCCGAGATGATCGAGAGGTAGTACAGGCCGAGCACGATGTCCTGCGACGGCACGATGATCGGCATGCCGTTCGCCGGGTGCAGGATGTTGTTGGTCGACATCATCAGGACGCGCGCTTCCAGCTGCGCCTCGAGCGACAGCGGGATGTGCACGGCCATCTGGTCGCCGTCGAAGTCGGCGTTGAACGCGGCGCAGACCAGCGGGTGCAGCTGGATCGCCTTGCCCTCGATCAGCACCGGCTCGAAGGCCTGGATGCCGAGGCGGTGCAGCGTCGGAGCGCGGTTCAGCAGCACCGGATGCTCGCGGATGACCTCGTCCAGGATGTCCCAGACCTCAGGCTTCTCCTTCTCGACCAGCTTCTTGGCCTGCTTGACCGTGGTCGAGTAGCCCTTGGCATCGAGGCGGGCGTAGATGAACGGCTTGAACAGCTCGAGCGCCATCTTCTTCGGCAGCCCGCACTGGTGCAGCTTCATCTCCGGGCCGACCACGATGACCGAGCGACCGGAATAGTCGACGCGCTTGCCGAGCAGGTTCTGCCGGAAGCGGCCCTGCTTGCCCTTCAGCATGTCGGCGAGCGACTTCAACGGGCGCTTGTTGGCGCCGGTGATGACGCGGCCGCGGCGGCCGTTGTCGAACAGGGCGTCGACCGATTCCTGCAGCATCCGCTTCTCGTTGCGAATGATGATGTCCGGCGCGCGCAGCTCGATCAGCCGCTTCAGGCGGTTGTTGCGGTTGATGACGCGGCGATAGAGGTCGTTCAGGTCCGAGGTCGCGAAACGGCCGCCATCGAGCGGCACGAGCGGACGCAGATCGGGCGGGATCACCGGGATGATGGTCATCACCATCCATTCCGGCTTGTTGCCCGACTCCTGGAAGGCCTCGATGATCTTGAGGCGCTTCATCAGCTTCTTCGGCTTGAGCTCCGACGTCGTCGTCGCGATCTCATGCTTCAGGTCAGCGTTGATCTGGTCGAGATCGAGCGCGCGCAGCATCTCGCGGATCGCTTCCGCGCCGATCATCGCCGTGAAAGTGTCGGCGCCGTACTCTTCCTGGGCGCGGACGTACTCTTCTTCGGTCAGCAGCTGGCGATCCTTGAGCGGGGTCAGGCCCGGCTCGAGCACCACATACGACTCGAAATAGAGGATGCGCTCGAGCTCCTTGAGCGGCATGTCCATCAGGAGGCCGATGCGCGACGGCAGCGACTTCAGGAACCAGATATGCGCGACGGGAGCGGCGAGCTCGATATGGCCCATGCGCTCGCGCCGGACGCGGGCGAGCGTCACCTCGACGCCGCATTTCTCGCAGATCACGCCCTTGAACTTCATGCGCTTGTACTTGCCGCACAGGCACTCGTAGTCCTTGATCGGCCCGAAGATGCGGGCGCAGAACAGGCCGTCGCGCTCGGGCTTGAACGTACGATAGTTGATCGTCTCGGGCTTCTTGATCTCGCCGAACGACCAGGATGCAATCTTTTCAGGGCTGGCGATCGAAATCTTGATCGCGTCGAACGCCTGCTGCACCGGCTGCTGGCCGAAAAGGTTCATGACCTCTTGCTTCATAGCCTGTCTCCTGTGGCCGGTGGGGTTTTAGGGAAAACCGCCCTGCCCGACCTTTAATCCATCGGCCGGCGGCGAAAGTGCCGCCGGCATGAGTAACGAACGACGTTCCGCCCCTGCGGGCGTCGCGCCTTACTCGGCTGCCTCGGCCGGCACGTCGCCCGGCTTCGGCTTGTTGTTGATGAGCTCGACGTTGAGGCCCAGCGAGCGCATTTCCTTGACGAGCACGTTGAAGCTCTCCGGGATGCCCGCTTCGAAGTTGTCCTCGCCGCGCACGATCGACTCGTAGACCTTGGTGCGGCCCGCGACGTCGTCCGACTTCACCGTCAGCATCTCCTGCAGCGTGTAGGCGGCGCCGTACGCTTCGAGCGCCCAGACCTCCATCTCGCCGAAGCGCTGGCCGCCGAACTGCGCCTTGCCACCGAGCGGCTGCTGGGTGACCAGCGAGTAGGGACCGATCGAGCGGGCGTGGATCTTGTCGTCCACGAGGTGGTGCAGCTTCAGCATGTAGATGTAGCCGACGGTGACCTTGCGGTCGAACGGCTCGCCCGTACGCCCGTCATAGAGCGTCACCTGGCCGGACTTGTTGAGGCCCGCCTGCTCCAGCAGGGCCTCGATGTCCGACTCCTTGGCGCCGTTGAAGACCGGGGTCGCGATCGGCACGCCGCGGCGCAGATTCTGGCCCATCTCGACCAGCTCGGCGTCGTCCATCGAGGCGATGATCTCGTTGTCCTGGTAGACCGCCTCGAAGCTGTCGCGCAACGCCTTGGAATCATGCGCCTTGCGATAGGCGTCGAGCGCCAGGCCGATCTGCTTGCCGAGACCGGCGGCAGCCCAGCCCAGATGGGTCTCAGGATCTGCCCGACGTTCATGCGCGAGGGCACGCCGAGCGGGTTCAGCACGATGTCGGCATGGGTGCCGTCCTCGAGGAACGGCATGTCCTCCGCCGGCACGATGCGCGAGACCACGCCCTTGTTGCCGTGGCGGCCCGCCATCTTGTCGCCGGGCTGGATCTTGCGCTTCACCGCGACGAAGACCTTGACCATCTTCATCACGCCGGGCGGCAGCTCGTCGCCGCGCTGCAGCTTCTCGACCTTGTCGAGGAAGCGCTGCTCGAGGCGCTTCTTCGACTCGTCGTACTGCTTCCGCATCGCCTCGATTTCGGTCATCAGGGCGTCGTCCGCCGTGGCGAACAGCCACCACTGCGAACGCGGGAACTCGCTCATCACTTCGCGGGTGATGACCGTGTCCTTCTTGAAGCCCTTCGGACCGGCGAGGCCGGTCTTGCCGGTCAGGATCTCGGCCAGACGCGCGAAGGTGTTGCGGTCCAGGATCGCCTGCTCGTCGTCGCGGTCCTTGGCGAGACGCTCGATCTCCTCGCGCTCGATCGCCTGGGCGCGCTCGTCCTTGTCGACGCCGTGGCGGTTGAACACCCGGACCTCGACGATCGTGCCCTGCACGCCCGGCGGGACACGCAGCGAGGTGTCACGGACGTCCGAAGCCTTCTCGCCGAAGATGGCGCGCAGCAGCTTCTCTTCCGGCGTCATCGGGCTTTCGCCCTTCGGCGTGATCTTGCCGACGAGGATGTCGCCAGCCGCCACTTCCGCGCCGATATAGACGATGCCGGCTTCGTCGAGGTTCTTCAGCGCCTCTTCCGAGACGTTCGGAATGTCGCGCGTGATTTCCTCAGGGCCCAGCTTGGTGTCGCGGGCCATGACCTCGAATTCCTCGATATGGATCGAGGTGAAGATGTCGTCCGAGACGATCTTCTCCGAGAGCAGGATCGAGTCCTCGAAGTTGTAGCCGTTCCACGGCATGAACGCGACCAGCACGTTGCGGCCGAGCGCGAGCTCACCGAACTCGGTCGACGGGCCGTCCGCGACGATGTCGCCCTTCTTGACGATATCGCCGACGCGCACCAGCGGACGCTGCGTGATGCAGGTCGACTGGTTCGAGCGCTGGAACTTCTGCAGACGGTAGATGTCGACGCCCGGCTTGGTCGGGTCCATCTCGTCCGAAGCACGGATGACGATACGGGTCGCATCGACCTGGTCGACGACGCCGGCGCGGCGGGCCGCGATGGCGGCGCCGGAGTCCCGGGCGACCGCAGCCTCCATGCCGGTACCGACGAACGGCGCGTCGGCGCGAACCAGCGGCACCGCCTGGCGCTGCATGTTCGAGCCCATCAGCGCGCGGTTGGCGTCGTCGTTCTCGAGGAACGGGATCAGCGCCGCAGCGACGGAGACGACCTGCTTGGGCGAGACGTCCATGAAGTCGACCTTGTCGACCGGCACGACGATCACTTCACCGGCGCGGCGGCAGACGATCAGGTCGTCGGTCAGACGGCCTTCCTTGTCGACGACGGCGTTGGCCTGGGCGACGTTGTACTTCGCCTCCTCCATCGCCGAGAGATAGATGATCTCGTCGGTCTGCTTGCCGTCGCGGATGCGCCGGTACGGGCTCTCGATGAAGCCGTACTTGTTGACGCGCGCGAAGGTGGCGAGCGAGTTGATCAGGCCGATGTTCGGGCCTTCCGGCGTCTCGATCGGGCAGATGCGGCCATAATGCGTGGTGTGCACGTCGCGCACCTCGAAGCCGGCACGCTCACGGGTCAGACCGCCCGGGCCGAGCGCCGAGAGACGGCGCTTATGGGTGACCTCCGAGAGCGGGTTGGTCTGGTCCATGAACTGCGAGAGCTGCGACGAGCCGAAGAACTCGCGCACCGCGGCAGCCGCCGGCTTGGCGTTGATCAGGTCCTGGGGCATCACCGTGTCGATATCGACCGAGGACATGCGCTCCTTGATGGCGCGCTCCATGCGCAGGAGGCCCAGGCGATACTGGTTCTCCATCAGCTCGCCGACCGAGCGCACGCGCCGGTTGCCGAGATGGTCGATGTCGTCGATCTCGCCCTTGCCGTCGCGCAGGTCGACCAGCGCCTTGACGACCGCGAAGATGTCTTCCTTGCGCAGGATGCGCACGGTGTCCTCGGCGTCGAGATCGAGGCGCATGTTCATCTTGACGCGGCCGACGGCCGAGAGGTCGTAGCGCTCCGAGTCGAAGAACAGCGACTGGAACATGTTCTCGGCGGTCTCGAGCGTCGGCGGCTCGCCGGGACGCATCACGCGGTAGATGTCGAACAGCGCCTCTTCGCGGCGCGAGTTCTTGTCGACCTGGAGCGTGTTGCGGATATAGGGACCGATCGTGATGTGATCGATGTCCAGCACCGGAATCTCGGTGTAGCCCTTGTTGATCAGGTCGACCAGGTTGCCCTTGATCTCGCCGGTCTTCGGGTCTGCGGCCATATTCAGTTCTTCGCCGGCCTCGGCATGAACTTCGCCGGTGCTGGGATCGACGAGGTCCTCGGCAACGTACTGGCCGACGAGATCCTCGTTCGTGGCGCGCAGGAACTTCAGGCCCTTGTCGGCGAGTTGGCGGGCGGTGCGCGCGACCAGCTTCTTGCCGGCCTCGATCACGACTTCGCCGGTGTCGGCGTCGATCATGTCGACGCTCGCCTTGAAGCCCTTCATACGCTCGGCGTCGTAGGGAACGCGCCAGCCCTTGTCGTCGCGGACATAGTCGACGCGGTTGTAGAAGCGCTTGAGAATCTCCTCGCCGTCCATGCCGAGGGCGAACAGCAGCGAGGTGACCGGAATCTTACGCTTGCGGTCGATACGGGCGTAGACGATGTCCTTGGCGTCGAACTCGATGTCGAGCCAGGAGCCGCGATAGGGGATGATGCGGGCGGCGAAGAGCAGCTTGCCCGAGGAATGGGTCTTGCCCTTGTCGTGGTCGAAGAACACGCCCGGCGAACGGTGCATCTGCGAGACGATGACGCGCTCGGTGCCGTTGACGATGAAGGTGCCGTTGTCCGTCATGAGCGGCATCTCGCCCATGTAGACGTCCTGCTCCTTGATGTCCTTGACCGATTTGGCCTGGGTGTCCGGATCGATATCGAACACGATCAGGCGCAGCGTCACCTTGAGCGGCGCCGAGAAGGTCATGCCGCGCTGGCGGCACTCGTCGACGTCGTATTTCGGCGGCTCGAAGGTGTACTTGACGAACTCCAGCAGCGACGAGCCCGAGAAGTCGCCGATCGGGAACACCGACTTGAAGACCGACTGCAGGCCTTCATCGCCGCGGCCGCCCTTGGGCTCTTCGACCATCAGGAACTGGTCGTAGGACGCCTTCTGAACCTCGATGAGGTTCGGCATCTCCGCCACTTCCTTGAGCTTGCCGAAGAACTTGCGGACGCGCCTGCGACCCTGGAGGGAAGTTACCATCATGTTCCTCGCATCTCGGACGGCTCACCCGGCGGTCCGGGGTATAGGCGGTCGGGCCGCCGGGTGAGCCGCTCGGCGCATCATGTCGCGCCGACGTTCAAACTGGATCGACCTGCACCGCATGTGCGGGAGGTCTTTGAGTACGCGCCGTCCCTTCCGGAAACGACGCAACAGCCCCGGAGGCGGCGAACCGCCCCGGGACTGTGCTTGTCGACTAGAGACGGACCGGCATCAGCCGGCCCGGACTCACTTGAGCTCGACCTTGGCGCCGACGGCCTCGAGCTGCTTCTTGAGCTTCTCGGCCTCGTCCTTGCCAACGGCTTCCTTGACCGGCTTCGGAGCGGCCTCGACCAGGTCCTTGGCCTCCTTGAGGCCGAGGCCGGTGATGGCGCGGACTTCCTTGATCACCTCGATCTTCTTGTCGCCAACGGCGGCAAGAACGACGGTGAACTCGGTCTGCTCTTCGACAGCAGCGGCGGCAGCGCCACCAGCAGCCGGGCCGGCGGAGACGGCGACGGCGGCGGCAGCCGAAACGCCCCACTTCTCTTCGAGCAACTTGGCGAGGTCAGCAGCCTCGAGAACGGTGAGCGACGAGAGTTCGTCGACGAGCTTGGCGAGATCGGCCATAGTTTAAGTTCCTGATGTAAGAGGTTCGAACGATTAAGGGTTGTCGGCTGCTCAGGCAGCGTCCTTGTCGGCATATGCCTGGAACACGCGCGCGAGCTTTGCGGCAGGCGCGGTCGAGAGCTGGGCGATCTTGGTCGCAGGGGCCTGCAGGAGGCCGAGCAACTTGGCGCGCAGTTCGTCGAGCGAGGGCATCGTGGCCAAAGCCTTGACACCGTCGGGGTTCAGGGCGGTCGTGCCCATCGCGCCGCCGAGGATGACGAGCTTGTCGTTCTCCTTGGCGAATGCGACGGCGACCTTCGGCGCCGCGACCGGATCGCTGGAATAGGCGATCAGGGTGGGACCCGTCAGCAGGGAGCTGATGGATGCGACGTCGGTGCCTTCAAGAGCGATCTTGGCCAGCCGGTTCTTTGCGACCTTCACGATGGCGCCATTGGCCTTCATCTCGCGACGAAGCTTCTGGAACTGGGCCACCGTCAAACCCGCATAGTGGGCCACGACAACGACCGACGTCTTCGAGAAGACATCGTTCAGCGTCGCGACGGCATCAGATTTTGCCGCTTTATCCACTGGGCTCTCTCCGGTAGGCGACAGGTTTTAAGGCCCGCCGCCAGTTGCACGTGTCGCTCAGAAAGTGACCGGTTGACACCGACCCCTCGCCGGAGCGACGCTCAGTGCCCTGTCCCCTGCCATGGCCGAAGCCGTGATCGGGCGAGATGGTTCGAACCTCGTTCGGCGCCCTTCGGCACCGGAAGAGTTCTTGCACCGTCTATGCAGGCCTCTTGGCGAAATTATGCCCTCTGGCCGGAGCCAAAGGCGCACCTGCAGTCTCAGACAGGACTTGGATGCCCGGTCTCTGGAGATCGCTCCCCTTCGAACCGAAACACCCTTTTTCGGCGGCGAACCGCCAAAAACGCGAAATGGACCTCCTCGTGCCAAGCACGCGGAAGCCCCGTCACTTATGGAAACACGGAGGAGGCTATAGACCCTCCCCCGACTTCTGCCAAGTGGTAATCCCTGCGCTGAAGCGCAAGGCGGGGCTGCGGCCGCGATAGAAGCGGCCGCGACGCGCTATCAGCCGCCGAGGACGGTGTTCGGCTCGATTTTGACGCCCGGACCCATGGTCGAGGAGATCGCGACGCGCTGGATATAGGTGCCCTTGGCGCCGGCCGGCTTCGCCTTCGAGACAGAATCGACGAACGCCTTGATGTTCTCGCCGAGCTTGGCGGCATCGAACGAGGCCTTGCCGACGGCGGCGTGGACGATGCCCGCCTTCTCGACGCGGAACTCGACCGAACCGCCCTTCGAGGCGGCGACGGCGGCGGTCAGGTCCATGGTCACCGTGCCGACGCGCGGGTTCGGCATCAGGCCACGCGGGCCCAGCACCTTACCGAGGCGGCCGACCAGGCCCATCATGTCCGGGGTCGCGATGCAGCGGTCGAACTCGATCGTGCCTTTCGACACGATCTCGACCAGTTCCTCGGCGCCGACGATGTCCGCACCGGCCTTCTTGGCCTCCTCGGCCTTGGCGCCGCGGGCGAAGACGGCGACGCGCAGCGTGCGGCCCGAGCCGTTCGGCAGGTTGCAGACGCCGCGGACCATCTGGTCGGCGTGGCGCGGATCGACACCGAGATTCATCGCGATCTCGACGGTCTCGTCGAACTTGGCGTTCGCGCGGGCCTTGACCATCGCGACGGCCTCGGCGAGCGGGTAGAGCTTGATGCGGTCAACGCCTTCACGGCCTTTGACGACGCGCTTTCCGACATGTGCCATTGTCAGTTCCCCCTCAGCCCACGACTTCCAGGCCCATGGAACGGGCCGAGCCACGGATCATCGCCACCGCCGAATCGACGTTGTCGCAGTTGAGATCGGCCATCTTCTTCTCGGCGATCTCCTTGAGCTGAGCCGACGTGACCTTGCCGACATTGCCGCCCTTGCCCGGGGTCTTCGAACCCGAGGTCAGGCCGGCAGCCTTCTTCAGCCAGTACGAGACCGGCGGCTGCTTCATCTCGAAGGTGAAGGAGCGATCCTGATACGCGGTGATGATCACCGGGATCGGCATGCCCTTTTCCATCTGCGCGGTCTTCGCATTGAAGGCCTTGCAGAATTCCATGATGTTGAGGCCGCGCTGACCCAGCGCGGGACCGATCGGCGGCGACGGATTGGCCGCGCCCGCCGGAACCTGAAGCTTCACGTAACCCGTGATCTTCTTAGCCATGATGGCTGCTCCTGTCGCTCGCACCGGTGCCTACCGGGACGACGACGCCCCGCCCGTGAGCTGCTATCGCTCCGGATCGGGGTGTTGCAGGGCGTGGTGCGGCGTGAACCTCCGGTTGGCTGACCGGCACGCCTCCCACGCATGTGAGGGCCGCCCTATGGCACAGGGCGCACCGAAAGGGAAGCCCCGGAAGGACTTGGGCGCTGCGGACGGCGCGTCGCAGGCGAAAGCCGCTGCGCCTCGCGCGCCAGGATGCTGTCGGCGTCGAGCTCGCGGATCGGCCGGTCGAGCTCGCGCGGCACGTCCCCGGTGAGCTGCAGCATCAGGTAGCGGCCGCAGCAGACGCGCAGGAAGGAGGCAAAGTTCTCGCCATCGCCATGGGTCTCGATCAGCTCGCCATGGAGCTTGGCCAGCAGCTGACCGAGGCTCATCCCGTCGCGTGCGGCAATTTCCTCGAGCACGCGCCAGTACAGGTTCTCGAGCCGTACACTGGTCGAGAAGCCGTTGAGCCGTACCGATTTCAGGCGTGTCCGCCAGAGATCGGCATCGGCATTGATGAAGAGCTTGCACATGGCGCCCTCCCCGCGCGCGATTGCCACGCATCATACAGCGACGGCGGAGCGAAGCGAGGCCTGCCCTGATCAGGCGGCCTGCCGCAGCGCGCGGTGGCTGATCTGCGTTCCGAGCACCGTAAGGAACTGGGCGAGCCAGGCCGGGTGCGCCGGCCAAGCGGGCGCAGTCACCAGGTTGCCGTCGGTCGTCGCCGCGTCGATGGCGATGTCGGCATAGCGGCCACCGGCGAGCTCGACCTCCGGGCTGCAGGCCGGATAGGCCGAGCAGCTGCGCCCTTGCAGAACACCGGCAGCGGCAAGAATCTGCGCGCCATGGCAGATCGCTGCAACCGGCTTGTTCGTCTCGAAGAAGTGCCTGACGATCGCGATCACCTGCTTGTTCAGGCGCAGATACTCCGGCGCCCGCCCGCCCGGCAGCACCAGCGCGTCGTAGCTCGCGGCGTCGACATCGGCGAAGCTGGCGTTGAGCGCGAAATTGTGGCCACGCTTCTCCGAATAGGTCTGCTGGCCCTCGAAATCATGGATCGAGGTCGCGACGCTGTCGCCCTTCGTTTTGTCGGGGCAGACCGCATCGACCTTGTGGCCGACCGCGAGCAGGGCCTGGAACGGCACCATGATCTCATAGTCCTCGCCGAAATCGCCGACGATCATCAAAATGCGCTTGCCGGTCATCATTGTCCTCCCTTCCACCCGCTCTCGGGTGGTGGGGGAGCATAGTCGCGGCCGGGACAGCGCGGGTGTTAACCGGTTAACGCAGGCCGGCCTTGGCCTCCCGCGTCAGGTAATCGCCGAGCGCCACCCCGATATGGATGACGACGAGGGCGATCAGCCCGAAGGCGAGCCAGGCGTGGCTCGTCAACAAGAGAGCGGCATGACCCATCTCCTCCGGCCAGATCACCGGGAGCGAAAGGCCGAACAGCAGCTGCCGTGCGCCGAACGCGGAAGCGCCGGCCCAGCCCAGCAGTGGTACGACCAGCAGCGCAAGATACAGCAGCGCATGGACCGGCCGGCTCGCCGCTCCCTTGCGCCAGCGCGCTGTGAGCTGCGCGAACAGGCGATAGGCGATCCGGATCAGCACGAGGCCGAGCAGCAAGGCGCCCGTGGTCTTGTGGCAGAGATAGAGCGTGTCGGCGGTCGGCCCCTCGCCGATCTGTTTCATCATCACGCCGCTGGCGAACAGCGCCAGCACCAGGGCCGCCGTCAACCAGTGCAGCGCCTGCGCGATGATCGGCAATGGTGGCCGCGCCGCGGCGCTCGCGTCCGCCTCGGAGATCGCCATGCTCATGCGGCCAAGTCCTTGCGCGTGATGAAGCCCTCGACAGCCTGCCGCAGCTCCGCCGCCTGCCGGTCGAGATCGGCGGAGGCCGCCGTGACCGAGCCGGCGGTCTGACGCCAGCTCGCCAGCGTGCCGGCGAGTTGCTCCACCTGCTCGGCGACGAGCCTGACATCGCCGGCGGTTCGCGACGTCGTCTCGCTGATCGAGCGCGAGCCGACATCCTGGCGAGCGGTCACTTCGGCGATCGAGAGCGCCGCCTTGTCGACCTTCTCGACCGAAGTCACCAGGGCGCCGATGCGCAAGGTGATGCGCTGCGCCGCGACGGTGATCTGGTTCAACCCTGTGCGGACATCGTCGGTCGCCTCGGCCGTGCGGTGCGCGAGCTGCTTGACCTCGCCGGCGACGACCGCAAAGCCCCTGCCCGCTTCGCCGGCCCGCGCCGCCTCGATGGTGGCGTTCAACGCCAGCAGATTGGTCTGGCTGGCGACGGTTCCGATGATGTCGATGACCTGCACGATCTTGCCTACCGCATCGCTCAATTCGACCGTATCAGCCGTCGCTTGATCGACCAGCGCCTTTGCGGCATCGGCGACCTCGGAGGTCCGCCAGGCCTCGCCTGCCGCCGTCGCCAGCAGCGTGGACACTTCCGCGATCGCGCCGGCGACATGATCGACATGCTCAGAGACACGCTGCGTCGACTGCGTGGCCGCGCCGGCCCGCTCGTCGACGACACCTGAGAGCTGCGCAAATTCTCCGGCGGCCTGCGACAGCCGGGCTGCATGCTGCTCCAGCGCCTGGGCGATCGCGGCGATCCGTTCCTGGAAAACTGCATTGCGGGCCTGGGCGGCTTCCTGGCGCGCGACTTCGCCCGAAAGCGCGTCCAGTCGCGCCTGGGCGGCGTCCTGCTCGGCCTGCAGCCCGCGCCGATGCGCCAGCAAGGCACGGCCGAGCATGCCGATCTCGTCGCGCCGCATGGCGAGCTTGTCGAGCCCCCGTCCCTCTTGCCGATTCTCGGCCAGGGCGCGCGCCATGCCGGAGATCGGGCGGACCAGCCAGTTATGCTCGAGCACCACGATGAAGACGAGGCTGAACAGCCCGAGCAGCGAGAGCAGGACCTTGTTCTGATGGGCGCTCTCGACATGGTGCGACAGGCTCGCGCTCAGCCGGCCGATCTCCTCGCCGAGCCCGCGCCGCAAGGCCGAGCGCTTGTCCGCGATCACCCTGAGCTCGGCCCGGGCCGTGGCCGTGTCGGCAGCCTCGCGCATGGCGTTGGCACGCGCCGCGACCTCCTGCGTATCGGCCTGCAGCCTGTCCTCGAGCCGGGTGGCGATGTCCTCGGCCGCGATCGCGAGCACTTCGAGATCGGAGGGTTCCGCGCGGTTGCCCGAGAAGATCGCAATGCTGATGCGCTCGAAGACCATGGTCGTCGCTTCGAGGCGGCGGGCGAGATCGCTCTGCGCCTCCAGGGCTTGCGTGAAGCCGTGGAGCTTGCGCGAGCCGATCAGCTCGGTCGCGACATAAAGGCATGACAGCGCGCCGAGGAGCACGCCCCACAGCGCCAGGCGCTGCCCGACCGTCGCCTTGAATGTCCTGAGAAACATGCCCGCCCGCACCAAAAGCCGGCGGGACATTGCCATACACGCCTGAAGGAGGCGTTAACTACGAAATCACGCAAAAAGGGTGCCGTCTCCGGCACCCTTCAGCAAGCTGTCGGAGCGTCCAGGCGTCAGAGCTTCTCGACCTGGCTGTATTCGAGCTCGACGGGCGTGGCACGGCCGAAGATCGAGACCGCGACCTTCAGGCGGGCGCGGGCGTGGTCGACATCCTCGACGACGCCATTGAACGAGGCGAACGGGCCGTCGGCGACCTTCACCTGCTCGCCGACCTCGAACACGATCGTCGGCTTCGGCCGCTCGATGCCCTCGGCGACCTGGCCCTTGATCCGCATCGCCTCGTTCTCGGGGATCGGCATCGGCCTGGCCTTGTCGGCGCCGAGGAAGCCGGTGACCTTGGGCGTATTCTTGATGAGATGGTAGACCTCGTCCGTCATCTCGCACTTCACCAGGACATAGCCCGGGAAGAACTTGCGCTCGGTGTCGACCTTACGGCCGCGGCGGACCTCGACGACCTTCTCGGTCGGAACCAGCACTTCCTCGAACTTGTCGGCGAGGTGGCGCTGCGCCGCCTGATCCTTGATCGACTGCGCGACCTTGTTCTCGAAGTTGGAATAGGCGTGGACGATGTACCAGCGGGTGCTCACGTTATTAGCTTCCGTTCAACGAGCGCCGAGGATGAGGCCGAGACCCCAGCGGATCACCGTGTCGGTGAAGAGGAAGAACAGGCTGGACATCAGCACCATCAGCAAAACCAGGCCGGTGGTAATCAACGTCTCGCGGCGCGAGGGCCAGGTCACCTTGGCGGCTTCGCTGCGCACCTCCTGCAGGAACTGGAAGGGATTCGTCTTCGCCATCGGGCTCGTCACCTCGGTTCCGGATCATCGCGAAAAGGCGGCGATTCGGCGGTCCTGAAAGATTCGCGGCGCGGGGCCCAGGGAGCCGCGCGCCGTCGTTAAGGGCTTCTTACAACGCGATTGCCCGCTCGCCAAGCGGTTTTAAAACCGCTCGGGTCAAGCCCGCTCTGCCGCGATCAACAGGAAGGCCGGGCGCTCGCGTTCCCTGGCCCAATCCGGCTCGGCCGCGATCTGCTCTGGTGTCGGCCCCCATTCCTCGACATGGCGCAGGTACAGGCCGAGCCCGACCAGCAGGTTGAGATAGGTCGCGAGCGTGCGGTGCTGCTTCACCACGCCGTCAGCCAGCCAGTCGGTGACGCGCCGGCCCTCGTCGAGATAGGCGCCGACCGGCCAGACCGGCAGGCCCGATTCATCCTGCGACCAGCCCTGGTGGCGCGGCGCCGTCATGATCGGATGCTCGACCGAGAAGACGAAGCACCCGCCCGGCTTCAGGGCCCTTTGCACGCGGGCGAAGACGGCAGGCAACTCGGCGAGGTAATGGAAGGCCAGCGAGGAATAGATAAGGTCGAAGTGCCCGGCCGGCGGCTCGTAAGTCTCCAGATCGGCCTGCTCATAGCGGACGCTCGCCGCGCTGGTCTCGGCCTTTGCCCGCGCCAGCATGCGCTCGGAGACATCGACGCCGACGACCTCCGCCGCCCCCTCACTGGCCGCAAAACGGCAGAACCAGCCGAATCCGCAGCCGAGATCGAGCACACTCGCCCCCGCGAGCGGCGGCAGCAGCGCGCGCAGCGCCTGCCATTCAGGCGCGCCGTCGAGCCCGCGGAGCGAGCGTGGTAGCTGGCTGTAGTTCTGGAAGAAGCCGGCGTCGTCGTAGATGTTCTGTGTCATCGCGGCACTGACGGACGGCTGGCAGGGGCGGTAGGGCTCGAACCTACGACAACCGGTTTTGGAGACCGGTACTCTACCAACTGAGCTACACCCCTGTAGCGTCGGTTGCTTAGCCCGAACCTCACGGCATTTTCAAGTCGAAATCGCAACCGTCTCGTTCGAAGTTGACTCATATCCTCAGCCGATCACGGCAAAGCCAGGCAGATTCAGCATATTTCGCCGAAGGCAGATCACGAAAGAGTTGCCCCTGGAAGCGGCCGCAGAACGATAAAAGGGCGGCGCTACCGCCGCCCTTGCGAACAATGACCCCGGTTGGTCGCTTACTTCGGCAGCCGGCCGATGATCTTCTGCCGGCCGTCGACGACCTCCGCGAGGAAGCTCTCGCGCTGGACATCGCCCTTCTCATCGAAGGTCGTTTCCATCAGGATACCGGGCTCCTCCTCCGGCTTGATCGTGGCGCCGTGCAGCGTCGCGGCGATCTTGGTCGGCTCGAACTTGCCGAGCTTCTCAGTCGCCCATTTCACCGCGTGAACGGCCATGTAGCCCTTGATGCCGTTATGGTCGGGCACGAATTTGAAGCGCGCCTCGAAGCGCTTGCCGAACTCCTGCAGAGCGGGGATCGGCGCATCGATGGTCTGGCCGACATGGCCGCGCACGCCTTCCGCCGCCTTGCCGGCGAGCTCGATCACCTTCTGGCTCAGGATCGTGGTCTCGCCGATCACCGGCTTGCCGACGTTCTGGTCGCGCATCGCCACCAGCAGCCGGGCGCTCTCCTCCTCGTTCAGATAGACGAAGACGGCATCGGCATTGGCGTTCTTGATCTTGATCGCGTCGGCAGCGAAATCGGCCTGGCCCTGCTCGGTCGAGAGATCGACCGAGACCGCGATGCCGCGGCTCTTCAGTTCCTTCAGGATGGCTTCGTGCCCACCCTTGCCGAAGTCGTTGTTGACCCAGACCACCGCGACCGACTTCGCCTTGACCTCGTCCTTGAGATAGGCGGCGATCTTCGGCATCGCTGCCGACTGGCTCAGCGAGGTCCGGAAGATGAAAGGGTTGCCCTGGGCCGTGTAGGACGTGCCGTCGCCGGCCGCGAGCTGGGCGATCTCGGCCCGCTGCGCGATCTGCATCGAGGCCATGATCGAGCCGGTATAGACCGGGCCCAGCACGGCGTGGGTGCCCTCGTCGATCGCGCGCTGCACGGCGGCGCGGGCATTGGCCGGGTTCGTCTGCGTGTCATAGGCGACGAAGTCGATCTTGCGGCCGAGGATGCCACCCTTGGCGTTGATCTCCTCGATCGCCAGCTCGATGCCGCTCTTCCAGTTGGTGCCGGCGGTCGCCCCTGGCCCGGAGAGCTCGGCGATGGTGACGAGCTTCACCTTGTCCTGTGCCGCCACCGGCGTCGCAGCCAGCGCGAGCGCCAGAGCCGCGGCTTTAAGAGCATTTTTCATGACGCCTCCTCCCGAGGTTCGATGGGCCGTTTGCGGCTCTCGTCCGGAGCATAATCTCTAGGACACTGTATGCAAGATCATTTGACTCCTGGAAGCGCTCCGTCGCAGCGTCCCGTCAGGCCGGAACGCCGCCACGGCGCAGCACGTCGGCATAGGCGTCCCACGCCCGCATGATGTGTCGGTAAAGAATGGCGTCGAGATCGGCCAGGCGGCCGGCGGCGAAGGTTTCGACCATCAGGCGATGCTCGGCCATGGAGCGCTCCTGCTCGCCCTCCAGCGGCACCGAGAGATGCGTGCGCAGTGCCGCGACGCGGCCAGAGACGCCCCGATAGGCGTTGCCGAGATAGCGGTTGCCGCAATGCTGGAAGAAGACCTCGTGGAACACGGTATCGGCCCGGGCATAGTCGCGGCGGCTGCCACCCGCCTGCACCACCTCCATCGCCGCGAGCGCATCGTTCATTGCGGCGAGCGCTGCCACGCGCGCCTTGGCCAGGCATTCGCGCAGGGCCTGCGTTTCCAGCATGAAGCGGAAGACGCAGAGCTCGGCGACGTCCTCCTCGCTCGGCGCGAAGACGAAGGTGCCCTTCTTCGGCACGATCGTCACCAACCCCTGCAGCTGCAATCGCGCCAGCGCCTCACGCACCGGCGTGCGGCTGACGCCCAGGGCCTCGCTCAGCGCCTCCTCCGACAGGCTCTCGCCGAAGCCCATCTCGGCGTCGACGATCGCCGTGCGCAACCGTTCCTCGACGATCGTGACCAGGGACTTCGGCTGCTCCACTTTGAGATCAGGCATAGTGTTCCCGTCCCAGGAAGGCCTCGTAACTCGTCAGGTCGAGCATGCTCGGCTCCAGCGCGCGCGTCGTACCGGAGCGCTTCAGCTCGCGCGCGAAGGCTGCCATCATGTGGGCATAGGCCAGCGTCGACGACACCGGATAGCTCAGCACCTTGAAGCCGAGGCGCCCGAAATCCTCGGCGGTCAGCGGCGGGACCCTGCCCTCGACATAGTTGAACATCAGCGGCGCCTCGATCTCGCGCAGCGCTCGCTTCATTTCGTCCTCGGATTGCAGCATCTCGAGCAGCACGAGATCGGCGCCGGCCTGCGCATAGGCCTTGCCGCGGGCGATCGCCTCGTCGAGCCCGAGCGGCAGCCGTGCATCCGAGCGGCCGATGATCAGGAAATCGGGATCGCGCCGGGTCGCCACCGCGATGCGGATCTTCTCGGCCTGTTCCTCGCGCGTGACCAGCGCGAGCCCCGCCATGGCGCCGCAGCGCTTCGGCGTGACCTGGTCCTCGAGATGGATCGCAGCGACGCCGGCCGCCTCGTATTCGGCGACCGTCCGGGCGACGTTGTTGAGATTGCCATAGCCGGTATCGGCATCGGCGATCAGCGGCACCTTGATCGCGGCAGCCAGCGCCCGGCCGCGCGCCACCATCTCGGTCATGGTCAGGAGGCCAATGTCCGGCGCACCGATCAGACTGGCGGACAGGCCGTTGCCGGTCATGTAGACCGCCTCGAACCCGGCCTGCTCGAGCGCCCGCGCGCCGATGGCGTCATGGCAGCCGGGCGCGACCACGAGGCCGGGCTGGCGCAGCCTGTCGGCAAGCGAATGGCGGGGACTCATCGCGATCTCCAGTCCGTATGCAAGATACAGGAAGCTGGCACGGCGCGCACCGGGACGCCAGTCCCGAACGCCTCCGCCAATTGGTTAGCGCCAGAATCAAAAAGGGCGGCGTTGCCGCCGCCCTTTCCCAAATCGCTCTAGGTGTCGATCAGGCGATGATCGAAGCGACGACGCCGGCGCCGACGGTGCGTCCGCCTTCGCGGATGGCGAAGCGCAGCTTCTCTTCCATCGCGATCGGCACGATCAGGTGCACTTCCATGGTGATGTTGTCACCAGGCATCACCATCTCGGTGCCCTCGGGCAGGTGCACCACGCCGGTCACGTCCGTCGTGCGGAAGTAGAACTGCGGGCGGTAGTTGGTGAAGAACGGGGTGTGGCGACCGCCCTCCTCCTTGGTCAGGATGTAGGCCTCGGCCTTGAACTTGGTGTGCGGCTTGACCGAACCGGGCTTGCACAGGATCTGGCCGCGCTCGACGTCCTCGCGCTTGGTGCCGCGCAGCAGCGCCCCGATGTTGTCGCCGGCCTGGCCCTGGTCGAGCAGCTTGCGGAACATCTCGACGCCGGTCACGGTCGTCTTCACCGTGTCCTTCAGGCCGACGATCTCGATTTCCTCGCCGACCTTGACGATGCCGCGCTCGACGCGGCCGGTCACCACCGTGCCGCGGCCCGAGATCGAGAACACGTCCTCGACCGGCATCAGGAACGGCAGGTCCAGCGGACGCGCCGGCTGCGGGATGTAGTCGTCGACTGTCTTCATCAGCGCGATCACCGCGTCATGGCCGATCGCCGGGGTGACGCCGTCGAGCGCCGCCTTGGCCGAGCCCTTGGTGATCGGGATGTCGTCGCCCGGGAAGTCGTACTTCGACAGAAGCTCGCGGATCTCCATCTCGACCAGCTCGAGCAGCTCGGCGTCGTCGACGAGATCGACCTTGTTCATGAACACCACCAGCGCGGGAACGCCGACCTGGCGCGCCAGCAGGATGTGCTCGCGGGTCTGCGGCATCGGGCCATCGGCCGCCGACACAACCAGGATCGCGCCGTCCATCTGCGCCGCGCCGGTGATCATGTTCTTCACATAGTCGGCGTGGCCGGGGCAGTCGACATGCGCATAGTGGCGGGCCGCCGTCTCGTACTCGACATGGGCCGTCGAGATCGTGATGCCGCGCGCCTTCTCTTCCGGCGCCTTGTCGATCTGGTCATACGCCGTGAACGACGCGCCACCCGACTCCGCCAGAACCTTCGTGATCGCAGCCGTCAACGACGTCTTGCCATGGTCGACGTGACCAATCGTACCAATGTTGCAGTGCGGCTTCGTCCGAGCAAACTTCTCTTTGGCCATGACACCTTGTTCCTGACGATGCCCGCGCAGGGCCGGAAAAACGCGGTCGCATTAGGGGGTTTTGGGACGAAGCGCAAGTTGCAGGCAAAGTTTCGCGCCAGAGCACGCTGCGCGCAGGCCACTTGCCGCCGCAACATCATGACGGCAGAACCATTTTCGAATCCGCCAGCCCCCCGGCTGGCCTCGCTTTGGAGCTGACCATGACCGAACCCAAGCCCGGCCCGCGCATCGCCATCACCTATTGCAGCATGTGCAACTGGCTGCTCCGCTCCGCCTGGATGGCGCAGGAGCTGCTGCAGACCTTCGGCCAGGATCTCGGCGAGGTCGTGCTGATCCCGCGCACCGGCGGCATCTTCCAGATCCACTACGATGGCGAGCTGATCTGGGACCGCACTGTCGATGGCGGCTTCCCCGACGTGAAGCAGCTCAAGCAGCGCGTGCGCGACCGGCTCGATCCCGAGCGCGATCTCGGCCATCTCGACGACCACAAGAAGAAGCTCGTGCAGGGCTGAGTTGCCCTACCCCCAGCCCTCATCCTGAGGAGCCGCGCGCAGCGGCGTCTCGAAGGATGCTTCAGGAGGTTCCAGAGACAGCTGAACCATCCTTCGAGACGCGGACTAGCGTCCGCTCCTCAGGATGAGGGCTGTAGGAGTTGCGACAGGCTTCTCAGATGCCGCCGCCGCAATCGCCGGCAAGGATCTGGTCCATCGAGCGCGACGGCTCGGCGCAGCCGGCCTCGCCAACCACCTTGGCCGGCACACCGGCGACCGTAGTGTTGCGCGGCACCGCCGCGAGCACGACCGAGCCGGCCGCGACGCGGGCGCATTGCCCGACTTCGATATTCCCGAGGATCTTGGCGCCGGCGCCGATCAGCACGCCCTTGCGGATCTTCGGATGACGGTCACCGCCCTGCTTGCCGGTGCCGCCCAAAGTCACGTCCTGCAGCATCGAGACATTGTCCTCGATCACCGTGGTCTCGCCGACAACGAGGCCCGTGGCGTGGTCGAGGAAGATGCCCTTGCCGATCTTCGCAGCCGGATTGATGTCGGTCTGGAACACCTCCGACGAGCGGCTCTGCAGATAGAGCGCGAAGTCGCGCCGGTCCTGCCGCCACAGCCAGTTCGCCAGGCGGTGCGTCTGCAGCGCGTGGAAGCCCTTGAAATAGAGCACCGGCTCGATCAGCCGGTAGCAGGCGGGATCGCGGTCGAGCACGGCGACGACATCGGCGCGGATGCCCTGGCCGATCTCGGCATCGGCCTCGATCGCCTCGTCGAAAGCCTGCGCGATCAGTTCCGCCGGCACGGCGCCATGGCCGAGGCGCGCCGCGACGCGATGGCCCACTGCAGCCTCGAAGCTCGGCTGGTTCGCGATCGTCGCCAGGATGAAGCTCGCCATCGCCGGCTCGCTCGCGATCGCCAGCTCCGCCTCGTTGCGCAGCCGCGACCAGACCGGGTCGACGCGGTCGAGGCCGGTCGCGGGATCGCGGATATCGATATTCGGGCGCCCGGATGGCATGGCGTTCTCCGCTGCGGTTCGCTCGTAGTTGAATCTAGCACGGGAAGGTCGCGCCAGAGCACATGGCTTCGCCTTCTAGCTGAATCAAGCGGCGAAGAACAAGAATCGATTTGCGAGGCAATAGTCGCAAGCCATTGTCGTAGAATAATATTCTACCTGAGGAGATTATTATTCTACGACCGCTGCGCCAGAAACTCGACGACTGCCTGCTTGTGCGTGCGATCGCCGACCGCGAGATTGTGATCGCGCCCTTCGATGGCGAAGCTTTGCGCGCCGGGGATCAAAGCCGCCAGCTCCGGGCCGGAACCGGAGACGTCGTCCTTGGTGCCGACACTGACCAGGGTCGGCACCGCGATCCGGCCGACCTCCTCCTTGCTCAGCGTCTGGCGCGTACCGCGAATGCACGCCGCGAGTGCTCCGAGGTCGCTGCCGGTGTTCTCGGCGAAGGCGCGGAACATGCGCTGCATCGGATCGGTCAGGTCGGCGAGCGAAGGCGCTTCCATCGCGTCGGCGATGCCGAGCGGCAGGCCGACGCCCTCGACCAGATGGATGCCGAGCCCGCCGAGCAGGAGCGAGCGCACGCGCTTAGGGTGGGCGAGCGTCAGGTGCGACGAGATCCGCGCGCCCATCGAATAGCCCATGATGTCGGCGCGTTCGATCGAGAGATGGTCCATCAGCCGCCGCGCATCCTCGGCCATGATGTTCGAGTGATAGGCTTCCGGGTCGTAGAGCTTCTGGCTGCGGCCATGGCCGCGATTGTCGTAGAGCACGACGCGCCGGCCGGCATGGGTCAGCGTCTTGGTCCACTGCGTGTTGACCCAGTTCACCGCATGGCTCGAGCCGAAGCCATGGATCAGCACGATCGGGTCGCCGGCGCCCTCACCGGTCGGGGCGAGGTCGAGATAGGCGATCGCAACGCCATCGGAATCGAATGTCTGCATCTACCCTGCCGCCAGCTGCTTTTTGATCTGTAGGCTGGTCTGCCATGGCGGCGTGGCTTTGGGTAGCTGCAGTCAGCGCAGAGAAGCGGCTTGAATTTATCGAGCCCTCATCCTGAGGAGCGCCGTAGGCGCGTCTCGAAGGATACTCCAGGAGGTTCCGGAACCAGCTGGAACATCCTTCGAGACGCGCTCCTGCGGAGCGCTCCTCAGGATGAGGGCTGGGAGAAGCCCGACGCCCCTTTCCGCAACGCCGCGCGCCGCTTATGACGAAGCCATGAGCGAGCAAGCGCAATCTTCGGCCGGCGGCCGTATCGAACTGGTCGATCTGGCCCGCGGCATCGCGCTCCTGGCGATGTTCGTCTACCACTTCGCCTACGACCTCTCCTACTTCCGGCTGATCAGCGTCGATGTCGTCAGCGATCCCGGCTGGCGCGCCTTCGCCCGGCTGATCGCCGGCTCCTTCCTGGCGATCGTCGGCTTCAGCCTGGTGCTGGCGACGCGCAACGGCTTTGATCGCGGCAACTATCTGCGCCGTCTCGCTCTGGTCGCCTGCGCTGCGGTCCTGGTCACTTCCGCGACCTGGTTCGCCCTGCCGGACATCTTCATCTTCTTCGGCATCCTCCACCATATCGCGCTGGCGAGCGTGCTGGCCCTGCCCTTCCTGTTCCTGCCGACCGCCGTCATCGCGCTCGCGGCCGTCGTGGTCTTCGCCCTGCCCTTCATCCTGGGGCACGACCTCTTCACGCAGGACTGGCTCTCCTTCCTCGGCTTTGGCCCCTGGCCGCTCACCGCCGATTTCGTGCCGGTCTTCCCCTGGCTCGGCTGCGTGCTCGCCGGCATGGCGCTGGCGCGGATCGCTCTCCCGAAAGCGCAGGAGAGCAGCTGGGGCCGCTGGCGAGCAACATCCGCTCCGGCCAGGCTCGTTGTCCTCGGCGGTCGCAACAGCTTGTTCGTCTATCTCGTCCACCAGCCGCTCTTCATCGGAGCGCTGTTCCTGTTCATGCAGGCAACCGGCCCGAAGCTGCCCGACGCGGAAGCGGTCACCTTCCTCACCTCCTGCCAGCGCTCCTGCACCGCGACAGGCACGCCGAAGGAGATCTGCGAGCGCGTCTGCGGCTGCTCCATGGACGGGCTCAAGCAGGCCAATCTCTGGGTCAAGGCGCTTGCCGACGCGCTCAGCCCGGCGGAAACCGAGCAGGCTCGCGGGATCGGCCAGACCTGCGCCCGCCAACCCTGATCGGCTCGTCGCGCAGCGGCGACAGGTCACGGCAGCATCGATGTTGGTCTGCTTCACGCGCGCTGGCGCGGGCTGCGGCGAACGATTATGGTGCCGCCCAAATCGCAAGGACGAGACCAGCCATGGCCGATCACGGCACCCCGCATTTCCACAATGATCCCGGTGTCGCCGTGATCCATGTCGGCGCGCGCGAGTTCATGTGCATCGGCGCCAAGCCGCCCTTCGACCACCCGCATGTCTTCCTCGACATGGGCTCGGACGACGAGATCGTCTGCCCCTATTGCTCGACGCTGTTCAAATACGAGCCGTCGGTCGGCCACGGCCATTGCAAGCCGGCCGAGTGCGAATACCACGACACCGCCGCCAAAGCGGCGTGAGGCACATCCCGCCGGGGGCGCGGCGGGAATAACCAGATGGCCAATCTCCCGATCCTCATCGCGGGCGCCGGTATCGGCGGCTTGACCGCCGCGATCGCGCTCGCCCGCCGCGGCGTTCCCGTCGCCATCGCCGAGAAGCGCACGCGCTTCGACGAGGCCGGCGCCGGCATCCAGGTCTCGCCCAATGCCGGGCGGGTGCTCGAATCGCTCGATCTCGGCCTGGCCTTGCGTCGCGCCGCGATCCGGCCCGAAGCGCTGGCGATCGGCCATTGGGGCGGCGGCAAGCCGCTGCTCGCCATGCCCTTCGCCCCGCCGGTCGAGGGCGCGACGCCGTCGCGTTCGCTGAAGCGCGCCGACCTGCACCAGCTCCTGCTCGATTCGGCCCGGACCTTGCCGAACATCCGCTGGATCATCGGCCGCGGCCTCATCGATGCGCACGAGAACGAGGGCAGCATCACGGTCACGCTCGGCACCGACAGCGGTGGGACCGAGACGGTCGAGGCGATGGGCCTGATCGGCGCCGACGGCCTCTGGTCGCGCGCCCGTGCCCTCGTCGGAGATGCCGGCGAACCTGGCTTCACCGGCTGGGAGGCCTGGCGCTCGCTGATCCCGGCGGAAGGGTTGCCGGAGGCCCTGCGTCGCCCGGCGGTGGCGCTGCATCTCGGCTCAGCCCGCCATGCGGTGCATTACCCCGTCTCTGGCGGCAAGGAGATCAACCTCGTCCTGATCCGCGCCGCGCGCGAGGCACGCCCCGGCTGGTCGCGCGAGGGCGAGGCGTCGCAGTTGACCGAGATCGCCGGCAATGCCGGCCCCGGCCTGCGCGAATTGATCGAGCGCGCGCCGAGCTGGCGGATCTGGTCGCTCTACGACCGCGCGCCCGCCCGGATGGCGAAGGGCCGCATCGCCCTGCTCGGCGACGCCGCCCATCCGATCCTGCCCTTCCTGGCCCAGGGTGCCGCGCTTGCCATCGAGGACGCTGCGGTGCTGGCGCACGAGCTCGCCTCGCGGCTGGCGACCGATGGGACAGCGGCCGTGCCGGCGGCGCTTGCAGCCTATGCCAAGGCACGTACCGAACGGGCCGCGCGCGTCCAGCAGGCCAGCCGCAAGAACGGCGAGGCCTATCATCTCGGCCGGCCGTGGAGCTATGCCCGCGACTTCGCCATGCGCCGCATGGGTCCGGGCGGCATGCGCCAGCGCCATGCCTGGATCTATGACTGGCGCGCGCCATCCTGACGAAATCGTCATCCCTTCGGCTCGACCGATCTCGTCAACGCCGCATTCGCTTCCTAGATTATCCGCGGGTGACACGAAACGAAACGAGCCATGATCCGCATCGACCTCAACAACGCCGCCGGTGCCCGTCTGGGCCGCTTGCCCCGCTGGGCGAGCTGGCTGGTCATGGCCGGTGCCTTCGCCGTCGGGGTGCTGATTTTCCTGGTCGCGGCGAGCCTGGCGCTGATCCTCGTGCCGCTGGTCATCGCCGGCGCCGCCTTCGCCACCTGGCAGTTGCGCCGCCGCATGCGCGCCGCAGGCATCGACCCGCAGAACCCCTTTGAGCGCAGGCAGCCCGATACCGCGCGCGGCGAGATCGTCGACGCCGAGTACCGGGTGATCGAGCCCAGCGAGCGGCGCTAGCCCTCAGGCGTTGGCGCGCGCCGCCAATTCGGCTCGCAGCCGGGCGTTCTCCCCCTCGAGCTCCTCAAGCCGCTGGCGCACCGGTGCGAGTGCCGGCGCCAGCTCGGCCTCGCTGAAGCGCGGCGTGATGTGCTGCGGGCAGTTCCAGTCGAAGGCCTCGACCTTGATGGTGACGCCACGCTCCGGCACGGCGCGGTAGCCAGGGACGATCAGGCGACGCGCCAACTCCGGCTCGGCGGCGAGATCATGGAAGCGCGCCCGGCCGTAGATCTTCAAACGCGCCCGATGGCCGTAGTCCATCAGGAACAGGCAGAGCCGGTCGTCCACGGTAAGATTGCCGAGGCTGAGATATTGCCGGTTGCCGCGCAGATCGGCGAAGCCGAGCGTCGTCTCGTCGAGCACGCACAAGAAGCCGGCCGGCCCGCCGCGATGCTGCAGATAGGGCCAGCCGGTCTCCGACACGCTCGCCAGATAGAAGGAATCGCGCGCCGCGATGAAGCCGGCCTCGGCCTCGCCGAGACGGTCATTGTGCGGCTCGCCCTCCTCCTGCCTGGCATAGGCGCGCCGGCTGCCTTGCGCCTCCTGCGCCGCCTTCACGGCCGGGGTGGTTGCGATCTCGAGGAAACGGTGGGTCATCTCATGGGCCTCCGCCCGACGAGATGGCCATTTCACCGTCAAGCCGCAATCACTGCGGTCGGCAGTTCAGAATTCCAGTCACCGCAACAATCGTTATCACGCCGTCAACCGCACCAGCAGAACGCCCGCCGCCGCACAGGCAGCGAGCACCGGGACCATGCCGAGCTTGAAGCGCAGCAGCGCGATCATCGCCGCAGCCGCCAGCAATGCTGCTCGCCAATCCAATGACGTGAGCACCGGCAGGTCAGGCGCTAGCGGGCCGAGGACGATCGGCCGCACCGCCTTGAACAGCACATGCAGCCCGAACCAGAGCGCGAGATTGGCGATGACGCCGACGACCGCAGCGGTGATCGCGGTCAGCGCCGCCGACAGCGCCTTGTTGCCGCGTAGCGCCTCGATGTAGGGCGCGCCGAGGAAGATCCAGAGGAAGCAAGGCGCGAAGGTGACCCAGACCGTCAGCAGGCCCCCTAAGCTGCCGGCGACGAGCGGATCGAGCCCGCCAGGCGCCCGCCAGGCGGCGAGGAAGCCGACGAACTGCAGCACCAGGATCAGCGGCCCGGGCGTCGTCTCGGCGAGGCCGAGGCCGTCGACCATCTCGCCGGCAACGAGCCAGCCATAGGTCTCGACCGCCGCCTGCGCGACATAGGCCAGCACGGCATAGGCGCCGCCGAAGGTGACGACCGCCATGGCGCTGAAGAAGCCGCCGATCTGGGTGAAGACGTTGCCGCTGCCGAGCAGGGCCCAGAGCAGCAGCACCGGCCCGAGCCAGAGCGGCAGCCAGACCGCCATCACCTTGAGCGCCCTCCCCAACGATGGTTCGGCATGGCTAAGCTCGCCGCGCTCGAACATCAGGTCGACGACGCCCTTGAACTCGGGCGCGCCGTCCTTGCCGGCGTGGCCGCCGCCGCCGAACAGAGCCGGCGCCCAGCGGTTGCCGAGCCAGCCGATCAGTCCAGCGCAGAGGATCACCAGCGGGAACGGCGCCTTGAGCAGGAAGAGCGCGAGGAAGGCCGCAATCGCGATCGCGACCATCGCCCGGTTCTTCAGAGCCCGCCGGCTGATCCTGAGGCCCGCCTCGATCACGACGGCGAGCACTGCCGCCTTGACGCCGAAGAAGATCGCATCGACCAGCGGGACCTGGCGATAGAGCACGTAGAGCAGGCTCAAGCCCCACATCACCAGCGCGCCGGGCAGGATGAAGAGCAGGCCGGCGATCAGTCCGCCGATCGTCCGGTGCATAAGCCAGCCGATATAGGTGGCGAGCTGCTGCGCCTCGGGGCCGGGCAGCAGCATGCAATAGTTCAGCGCATGCAGGAAACGGCGCTCGCCAATCCAGCGGCGCTCGTCGACCAGCTCCTTGTGCATCAGCGCGATCTGCCCGGCCGGCCCGCCAAAGGAGAGCAGGCCGATCTTCAGCCAAACCCGCGTCGCCTCGGCGAGGGTCGGCGTGGCGGGGGCGGCCATCGCCGCCCCTTCATTCGTCACGGTCGTCATCGCCCGTCCTCAGCTCTTCACCGGCACGGACGGCCAGTTATGGGTTTCCTCGGTCGCGTCCCGGCACCAGCGATAGAAGGCGTCGTAGAGCAGCATGCCGGCTTCGAGCTGTGCCAGGTCCTCGCGATACATCCGTGACAGGCCGAGCGAGGCGGCAAGGAAGCCGGCCGCCTGCGGCACGAGGTCGAGCCGCGACGTATCGGCCGCCCTGACGATAGTCGCAAGCTGGTCGAGCGCCGGCGACGACAGCCCGAATTCCTCGATCATCGTGTCGAAGCTGCAGCGCTCGCCGCGATGGCTCCAGAACACGCCGTCGATGTCGAACGGCGTCGCCCCGAAGCGGTCGGCGACATCAGCCACCTCCGAGGCCGAGACGAAGAGGAAGACGGCATTTGGGTCGACAAAGCGGCGGATCAGCCAGGGACAGGCGATGCGATCGACCTTGGGCCGCGCCCGCGTCACCCAGAGCGTGCGCCCGGCGGCATCGCGCTTCGGCAGCTTGCCCGTCTCGATCAGGAGCCCGCCGGCCTCACGCCAGGCCTCGAAGCCGCCGGTGAGGTTTTCCGCCTCGACACCTTCATGCCGCAGCCAGGCGGCGGTGCCCTCGCTGAGTTTCTGCCCCCTCTGGCAGATGACGACGACCTTGCGGCCGGCATAGGCGCCGGCCCAACCGGCGACGTCGCGATGGCTGCGGCGTTCCGAGGCCGGCAGCAGGCGCGGATCGGCGGCGACATCGTCGTCGATCCGGACATCGATCAGGACAGGCACATCGGGCAGGCCGACGAGCCGGGACAATTGCGCAGGCGTGATCTGGATGTTGGAAGACATGAGCGTCCATCCTTGAGCTAAGGAGAGTGGACGCGATCCTTGGGCTGACGCCTCACGGGGCGGTCGCGATAAGCCCCTGCTAAGAGTTTAGATCACCGAGGATTGGCGCCGTCAACGGCCGGCTCGGCGTCCCTTCCGGCCAATGTCAGCCTGTTCAGGACCTGCACAGGCGGCCAGGAGACGCAATCCACGCTGTCGAATGTCAGCTCGAACGCCTCGAACGATCGCGAAACATAGTTCAGAACGCTGGTCCGGCGCGCGGCATCGATCGCCAGCGCAATGGTGAGATGAGGTCGCCACCC
Organism: Bosea vestrisii; assembly: GCF_030144325.1. NCBI lineage: Bacteria > Pseudomonadati > Pseudomonadota > Alphaproteobacteria > Hyphomicrobiales > Alloboseaceae > Allobosea > Allobosea vestrisii. The sequence continues at coordinate 784,135 of NZ_CP126307.1, forward strand.
CCGGGACCATAGTTGGCATCACAAGACGAGGACGCCGCGTCCAGAGCCGCATGCAGCTTGCCATGCAAATCGAGTAGGCGCTGATCGTGCCGTGGCGCCAGCCAGAGCACGAGCGGGTCGGTATCGAAGAAATCCACCCGCTCGAAGGAGAGCGAGATCGCGGCTTCACCGTGGAACACCTCCATGGCTCTCTGGAGCCTGGAGGGCTCGATCGCGGCACATCGCGTTGGCGTGAGATGGGGCCGATAGCCGAGCGCTCGGATCGACGGCACGTCTTCCAAGGCAGCAGCCTCATCGACATGCTCCCAGAAGAGCTGGGCAGCAGAGCTCGTACTCAAGGTGATGCCCAGCATGGCACTCCCCTCGCATCAGCCTTCCAGTCGGACGGCGGCAGCCTGACTCAATCGAGCCGGCTGACCAGGATCTTGTCGATTCGCCGGCCGTCGAGATCGACCACCTCGAAGCGCCAATGGCCCTTCACGAAGCTCTCGCCGACATTGGGCAGCCGGTTCATCTCGGCCAGGATGAAGCCCGCCACGGTCTGGTAGTCGGCATCGCGCGGCACATGGATGCCGAGTTCGTGCGAGAACTCGTCGACCTGCATCCAGCCGGCGACCAGGAAGGAGCCGTCGGCACGCGTCACGATCGGCGGCTCGTCGGCCTCGTCCTCCTGGAAGGCGCCGGTGATCGCCTCGAGCACGTCGCTCGAGGTGATGATGCCCTCGAAATGACCGTACTCGTCGAAGACCAGCGCGAGATGGACGTTGGAAGCGCGGATGGCGCGCAGCACGTCGAGCGCCCCGCTCGTGTCGAGCACCACAGGGGCCTCGTGCACGAGGCTGCGCAGGTCTCTGCCGTCGCCGTCCGAGAGCGCGTCGAACATGTCCTTGACGGTGACCACGCCGATGATGGCGTCGGCCTCGCCGTCCTGCACCGGCAGGCGCGAGCGCTTGGTGGCGCGGACCTGCATCTTGATCTCTTCGGTCAAGTCGGTGAGATCGATGACCTCGACCTCGCGCCGCGGCGTCATCAGCGCCCTCGCCGAGCGGTCGGCGAAGCGCATCACCCCGGAGATCATCTCGCGCTCGTCGCGCTCCAGCACGCCGGCGTTCTCGGCCTCAGCGATGATGGTGCGGACTTCTTCCTCGGTGACCGTCTCCTCCGGCTCGCCCTTCTGGCCGAGCAGCGCCAGCACGAGCTTACCCGAAGCGTCGAGCAGCCAGACCAGCGGCGAAGCGACCTTGGCCAGCACTACCATGGCCGGGGCAACGCGCGCGGCGACGCGCTCGGCATCGCGCAGCGCGATCTGCTTGGGCACCAGTTCGCCGATGATCAGCGAGAGATAGGTGATGAGGACGACGACGGTACCGACGCCGAGCGCGTCGGCGGCGGCATTCGACAGCCCTTGCCCGGAGAGCCATTCCGACAGGCGCGCACCGAGCGTCGCGCCCGAGAAGGCGCCGGAGAGCACGCCAACCAGCGTGATGCCGATCTGTACGGTCGAGAGGAAGCGGCCCGGATTCTCAGCGAGCTTGATCGCCTTCGCGGCGCCTTTGCTGCCTTGATCGCTGAGGACTTTGAGCCGTGCCGGCCGGGATGAGACGACCGCGAGTTCCGACATGGCGAGCACACCGTTGATGACGGTGAGGACGACGACGATCAATATCTCGGTTAACAAAACCGGCTCGGGAACTGCAGGGCCGCGCTCTGTATCGGTCTGCTTCTGAGCCGCTTATAACGCATTGACGGCCGAACGCGATGGGAGAAGACGATGCCCCAGGACGATCTCCATCAAGACGATCCTCGCCAGCTCGCTCCGGCGACGCAGCGCAATCGCGAACCGATCCTCGCCGTGCTGCGCGAGGTTCTGCCGGCGCGGGGTCGCGTGCTCGAGGTCGCCAGTGGCTCCGGCGAGCACGCCGTCCATTTCGCCGCCGCCTTTCAGAGCCTGGTTTTCCAGCCGAGCGATCCCGATCCGGCCGCGCTCGCCAGCATCGACGCCTGGGCAGGCGAGAGCGCCCTGCCCAATCTGCTCCCGGCCATTCGTCTCGATGCAAGCGCGCCGCGCTGGCCCATCACACAAGCCGACGCGATCCTGTGCATCAACATGATCCACATCTCGCCCTGGGCGGCGACTGAAGGGCTGATCCGGCAGGCGGCGCAGATCCTCCCGGCAAGCGGGCCGCTCTATCTCTATGGCCCCTATCGCCAGAGCGACGTGCCCCTGGCGCCAAGCAATGCCGTGTTCGACGACAGCCTGCGCCGGCGCAACCCGAAATGGGGCCTGCGCGAACTCGACGCCGTCGCCGAGCTAGCCAGGGACGCCGGCTTCGCCGAGCCGCAGGTGACGGCGATGCCGGCGAATAATCTCAGCGTGGTCTTCCGTAAAAATTCTGGCTGAGCTCCCGTCTCAACTCACAGCCCTCATCCTGAGGAGCGCCGCAGGCGCGTCTCGAAGGATGCTCCAGATGGTTCAGGAGCCTACTGGAGCATCCTTCGAGACGCCATCCCTGTTGGAATGACTCCTCAGGATGAGGGCTAGAACAATCGCCCTATCCCCCGTCGCAGCTGGTTTCCTGCGTCGCGCAGATGCGGTCGACCCAGGCGCGGACGCGGCCGGCCTCCGCCCCCGCTTTGGCGGCCGGCTTGATCTCGACACCTGAGAGGGCCTCGCTGCCGTCCGGGAACGGGCCGTACTCGACCAACACCCATTTGCCGCTGCAGCCGACGAGGCGTCCGTTCTGGACGAAGGCGTCGCCGTCGAAGCCCGCCCCGTCCTGGCCGGTCAGCACGGTCGGCGCCTTCGCATCGGGTCGCTGACGGCCGGCATTGGCTTGCGACTTCACCGTCAGCTTGCGCCCGCTCACCCAACCCGAGCCCTTGAACATCGGCCGCGGCGCAGCATCCGTCAGCGCCTCGTTGTCACGGGCTTTGGCGATGCGGAACCAGCCATTGGCGCCTGCGCTGACCTCGACCTCGACCATGGCGCGCACCGGCGGATCGTCGCTGCTGAGCTTCACCGGCGGCAGCGTCCCGACCACCTTGTTGCTGGTGCCCGGGCCGGCGCGGACGTTCAGCCCCTCCGGATCGGTCTCGCTGACGAAGGCGCCGAAGGAGCAGGCGACCTGCCCGGCCGGCACAGGCGCGACGGCTTCAGACTGCGCGCGGGCTACCGGAGCAGCCAGCAGCAGAGCCACCACTAGCCCAGTGGCAAGGGCTTCAGGACGCGGCATTGACCAGCACATAGTAGAAGGCGCCCGGGGTCCCGACCGCCTTGAGGAAGATCGGGTAGCGGTTCTTCGGAACGGTCTGGCAGCCGGCCGACCAAGTGTTGGGTTCCAGCACATTGTCCGCCCCGCCGCGGTGGATGTACATGCTGGTTCCCGCCCCTTTCGGGTCGATCCGGCTCTTGTCATCCTGAGTGAAGCGACCGTCGCCATCGGTGTCGCGCTCGGCGATCTGCGTGGTCTTCACCTGGAAAGCGCGGTCACCGAGGAAACCGCCCTTCTTCTCGAAATACTGATAGGTGCCCTCGGTCAGGCGGCCGGCGTCCTTGATACCGTCCTTGTTGATGTCGACGCCGTCGGCCTTCTTGAACCCGACGCCCTTGTAGCGCTTATCGCCGCTGCCGGCGCGTTGCGAATACTGCGCGCCCGGCTCGGTGCAGATCGGGAAGCTCGAAAGCTCGCGAAACCGGCCTGTGCGGCGCATCACCACGACGAGATCGTCATAGGAGCCCTTGCCGTGATTGGCGATCGTGCTGCTTTCCTTGCGCAGCGCCAGCAGGACGAGGCGCCCGAATCGGAGGTCGAAGCGCGCATCGGTCGAACCGAAACGCCAGAAGATCGCCGAATAGGAATCGAAGGCCTGCTTCGTCGTGCGAAACTGCGGCCGGTCGGCTGAGGGGCGGCGGAAGCGGGCGTCGAGGATTTCGCCGTAGAAGGCGCTCCATTCCCGCAAGGCGCGCAGCCGCGTCTCGGCAGCGGGACTGAGGTTGACCTCGACGACGCGCCAGAAGAAGTCCTGCAGGCCGGGCGGCACCGCCGCGACGATGTCACGCCAGCGCGAGAAGGCGATGACGCGATCCTGGCGCAGGCAGCGGTCGAACTGCCGGGCGAAATTGCCGAAATCGAGGTCGGCGAGATCGGGGCGACGGCCGCTCATCTGCCGCCACGCGATCGTTGGAGTGAGCGCATCGAACTCTCCGCCGCTGCATCCTCGGGCGACCATAAGGCAACGCCGCCCAAAGGTCAGGCGGCGAGCAACCGGTCCGTCAGCAGCTTGCGAAGGTCTGAGGGCTTTTCGCCTGCTCAGAACCGGTTCAAAAACTTACAGCCCTCATCCTGAGGAGCGCCGCAGGCGCGTCTCGAAGGATGGACCAGGAGGCTCTGGAACCATCTGGAGCATCCTTCGAGACGCCGCTAACGCGGCTCCTCAGGATGAGGGCTGAGGGAAGCCTCAGAAAAGCTCTCAGAGCACCATCGGCAGCACGAAGAAGCCGCCGATGACGACCACCGCCAGCGCCAGTGCCGTCATCGGCAGGTGCTTCTCGATGAAGATGCGGATGTCGTCGCCATAATAGCGCAGCGCCACCGCGATCATCGCGAAGAAGGTGACGCGCGAGATCACCATGCCGAGCGTGAACTTCCAGATGTCGAAATGCAGGAAGCCGGACATGATCGTGACGATCTTGAACGGGATCGGCGTCAGCCCCTTGGTCAGCAGCACCCAGAACCAGTAGTCCTGCGAGGTGTGGATCAGATGCGCCGCTTTCTCCTGCAGGCCGTAGATGCCGATCAGCCAGGCGCCGACCGATTCATAGAGGAGCGCGCCGATCGCATAGCCGAGATAGCCGCCGGTGACGGCGCCGAGCGAGCAGACGCCGGCATAGAACCAAGCCCGGTCAGGCCGCGCGATGCACATCGGAATCAGCAGCGGGATCGGCGGCAGCGGGCTGATGGAGCTTTCGACGAAGGTGATGGCGAAGAGCAGCCAGGGGGCTCCGGGATGCGACGCATAGGAAACGCACCAGTCGTAAGCACGCTTGAGCATGAAGGGGAAACCGTTCCTGGGTTCTCGCGCCGGTTGCAGGGCTGCCCTGCGTCCCATGCATTAATCTATCTGGCGCGGTCAGGCCAGTTATCTCTTGGGCTAGAGTCAATTGCGCAAATGGGCGTCAACAGCGCGACGCTTTCGTGACGAGATTGCGGGAGCAGCTCATGCGAGCCGCTCCAGCGCCTCGGCGATCTTGAGCTTGCGGGCTTCGGCGGCTGCCTTGCGCTCGCGATTCTCCTCGACGATCTCCTCCGGCGCGCGCACCATGAAGTCGGGATTGCCGAGCTTGCGCTCGACCGCGACGATGTCCTGGTCGAGCTTGGCGAGCTCCTTGTTGAGGCGCGCGCGCTCGGCGTCGAGATCGATGATGCCGGCGAGCGGCAGCGCCGCGACCTCGCCGCGCACGATGATCTGCGCCGACTGGCCGGGCGCCTCCCCGGCGAACTCGATCGCGGAGAGCCGCGCCAGCCGTTCGATCATCGGCGCCCAGGCCTCGACTGCGGCCTTCGTCGCCGCGCTCGCCTTGACCAGCACCAGCGGCACCTGCGTTCCGCCCGGCACATTGGTCTCCGAGCGGATCGAGCGGATGTCGGAGATGAGATCGACGACGAAGCCGATCTCGGCCTCGGCCGCCTCGTCGACAAGCGCCGACAGCTCCGGCCAGCGCGTCAGGCAGACGAGACCCGCCTCCCCGGCCGGCACCATGCGGGCCGCGCCGGCATTGGCTTTCTGCGCCCAGAGCTCCTCGGTCAGGAACGGCATGAACGGATGCAGCAACTGGCAGATCAGGTCGATGACATGGGCCACCGTCGCCTGCGTCTCCGCCCGCGCCGCGGTACCGGCAGCGTCGAGTTCCTCGGCCTGCAGCACCGGCTTCGACAGTTCCAGATACCAGTCGCAGAACTGGCCCCAGACGAAGCGATAGGCTGAATCCGCCGCCTCGTTGAACTTGAAGCTCTCGATGCCGGCAGTGACGGCATCGGCCGTGCGCGCCGCCTCGCTTAGAATCCAGCGGTTGAGCGGCAGCTTGACCGCAGCCGGATCGAAGCCCTCGGCCCGCAGGCAGCCATTGATCTCGGCGAAACGCGCCGCGTTCCAGATCTTGGTCGCGAAGTTGCGGTAACCCTCGACGCGCGAGGTCGCGAGCTTGATGTCGCGCCCCTGCGCCGCCATCGCCGCGAAGGTGAAGCGCAGCGCGTCCGCCCCATAGGTGTCGATGAGCACCAGCGGGTCGATGACGTTGCCTTTCGACTTCGACATCTTCGCGCCCTTCTCGTCGCGAACCATCGCGTGGAGATAGACGTCGCGGAACGGCACCTCGTCCATGAAGTTGAGGCCCATCATCATCATTCGGGCGACCCAGAAGAAGATGATGTCGAAGCCGGTGACCAGCGTCGCGGTCGGATAGTAGCGCTTGAGCTCGGCCGTCTCTTCCGGCCAGCCCAGCGTCGAGAACGGCCACAGGGCGGACGAGAACCAGGTGTCGAGCACGTCCTCGTCGCGCCTGAGCTCGACCGGCCCGCCATAATGGCCGAGCGCCAGCGCCTGCGCGCCGGCTTCCGACTCGGCGACGAAGCATTCGCCATCCGGCCCGTACCAGGCAGGGATCTGGTGACCCCACCAAAGCTGGCGCGAGACGCACCAGGGCTCGATGTTCTCGAGCCAGTCATTATAGGTCTTGGTCCACCTTTCCGGCGTGATCCTGGTCTTGCCGTCCTTGACCGCCGCGAGCGCGCGCTGCGCCAGCGGTTGGACGTCGACATACCATTGGTCGGTCAACCAGGGCTCGATCACCACGTCCGAGCGGTCGCCATGCGGCACGGTGTGGGTGTTCGGCTCGACCTTGCGCAGGAGACCGCGCCCCGCCATCAGGCCGACCACGGCCTTGCGCGCCGCGAACCGGTCGAGGCCGTGCAGCGCCAGCGTCTCGCGCTCGGGCGCAGCGCCTTCCAGGAAATCGGCATTGTCCTGAATCAGGATGCGAGCTTCACCGTCCAGGATGTTGACGACTCTCAGTGAATTGCGCTTGCCGACGTCGAAGTCGTTGAAGTCGTGCGCCGGGGTGATCTTGACCGCGCCGGTGCCCTTCTCCGGATCGGCATAGTCGTCGCCGAAGATCGGGATGACGCGGTTGACCAGCGGCAGGACGGCGCTTTTGCCGATCAGCTCCTTGAGTTTGTCGTTCTCGGGATGCACCGCGACGCCGGTGTCGCCCAGCATCGTCTCCGGCCGGGTCGTCGCGACGGTGATGTAGGTCGCGGCGTCCTCCGGATCGTAGGCGACGCCCTCGATCGGGTAGTCGAAATAATAGAGATGCCCGTTCGGGTCCTTGGCCAGCGCCTTCTCCAGCTTGCCGGCGTCGAACGCCTCCTCGCCGCCACCATGCCATTTGAACGAGCCGGTCTTCTCGATCTGCAGCACCTCGATGTCGGAGATCGCGGTCTGGAACTTCGGATCCCAGTTCACCAACCGCTTGGCGCGGTAGATCAGCCCCTGCTTGTGCAGGCCGACAAAGACCTTGAGCACCGCGGCCGAGAGGCCCTCGTCCATGGTGAAGCGCTCGCGCGACCAGTCGCAGGAGGCGCCGAGACGCTTGAGCTGGTTGACGATCGTCCCGCCGGACTCTTCCTTCCACTTCCAGACCTCGGCCAGGAAGGCCTCGCGGCCCATCGTCCGGCGATCGGTCTTGTTCTCGGCAGCGAGCTTGCGCTCGACCACCATCTGCGTCGCGATGCCGGCATGGTCGGTGCCGGGCTGCCAGAGCACGTCCTTGCCGCGCAAGCGCTCGAAGCGGCAGAGCAGGTCCTGCAGCGTGTTGTTGAGCGCATGGCCCATATGCAGCGAGCCGGTGACGTTCGGCGGCGGAATCACGATGCAATAGGGCTCGGCCCCGGGCGCGGCTCCACGCCCCGCCTTGAAGGCATCCGCCTCCTCCCAGGCCTTGTTGATGCGCGCCTCGACGGAGGCCGGCTCGAATGTCTTGTCCATCATCGCTCTGCTCGAACGCCAAACGGCCGGGGAGCCTGCCCCGGCCGCGAAAAACGAAAGCCAAAAGGTCTGCGGTCTTAAGAGCGCATGCGACGGCCCCGCGTCAACGGGCTCGTCACGGCAGGCGATTCAAGCTGCACTCGATTCAAGGAACCAAAGCGCCTTGTCGAGCGCCCGCGAATAGGCGGTGAAGATGTCGGCCGTATCGGCATCGCCCGCCTCGTCCGCCGCATCGATTGCCGCCCGAACCGACTTCGCAGCCTCAGCGTAACGTTCGATCAGCTCGGCGAGATGGTCCTTCACCGCGATGATGTCGGTCGGATAGGCTTTGATCTTGCTCGCGCCGTTGACGATCTGCGTCGTCCCCAACGCGATGCCGCCGAGCTGCACCGCCCGCTCCGCCACCGTATCGACATGGGTGTCGAGCTCGCCACGGAACCCGTCGAGCATTTCGTGGATGCCGATGAAGCCGGGCCCCTTCAGATTCCAGTGCGCCTGCTTGGTGATGAGCGCGAGATCGATGCCGTCGGCCAGCCGGGCGTTGAGCAATTCGATCATTGCCGTCTTGGTGTTGGATTTCAGGTCGTTGCGGGACTTGAGCTTGGCCATGGGAACCTCGCGCCTCGTGGAAGGCGACCATACCAGCAAAGCAGGCAATTCGACGACCGGCGGAAACGGAACCTCGACCGCGCTTCGGCGGTTGGGTGGAGATCACAAAGGAGCCGAGCGATGACCCACAAGACCGACCAGGACAGGACCTGGGAGCTGATCGAGGAGATCGGGCTGTGCATGCTCGTCAGCCATGACGGCAATGAAGACCAGTTGCGTGCCCGCCCGATGAGCGCCCACCCCCGCCGTGACGAGGATGCGATCTACTTCCTGACCGACCTACGCAATCACAAGGACGACGAGATCGAGATCAACGAGAACGTCTGCCTCTGCTTTAGCGACAACGGCTCGTATAAATATGTTTCGGTCACCGGCACGGCCAACCTGCTCGATGATCGCAACCGCGTTGCCGAACTCTGGTCAACGGCAGCGCGTGCCTTCTGGGACAGCAAGGACGATCCGAACATCCGCATCCTGAAGGTGCGCCCCACGCTGGCGGAATTCTGGGACAGCCCCGGCAAGATCGTGACGTCGGTCAAGATGGCTGCCGCCGCCGTCACCGGCTCGCGGCCGGAGCTCGGCAGCAATCGCAAGGTCCTGCTCTGAAATCGGGAGTAAAACGATGAGACTTCTTGTCCACCTCGTCGGCGCCTGGGTCGCCTCGGAAGCCGCTTCCGGCCGCTATCCTCGCCCCTTGTCGCTCGGCATGCAGCTCCTGGTTTCTCGGCTCGGGCCACAGACCGCACTGATGGCGCTCGCCGGCTATGCCATCCAGAGCCTGAACGAAGGCGGAGCCTTCGACTCGCTACGAGCCCGGCCTCGGTCGCGGCGCCGCTAGAGTTCGCTCCGATCAGCTTGTACGCAAGCTGATCGGAAAAACGGCTCCGTCAAAAAGTGAGAGACGGATTCAGCGTCGCCCGCCGCGGGCGACGCGCTCGATCTCGGCCCGGACCAGCCGCTCGACCATGGCCGGCAAATTGTCGTCGAGCCAGGTCTTGAGCATCGGCTTCAGCATGTCCTTGACCAGGTCTTCGAGCGTGCGCGCATTGTTGCTGAGCACGGTGTTGGCGAGCGCGCCGAAAGCGCTGTGCACAGCGGCGCCGGCCTGATCGGAAATCAGCGCCGCCATGTCCATCGGCGCCGGTTGCGGCTGAACCGGAGGCGGCACGAAGGCTACAGGCTGCGGCGGCTCTGGTTCGGGGGCCGGTTGCACCGAAGCTTGCGGCTCGATGAAGTCGACATCATCAGCTGATGCTTCGACGGGCGCAGTCGGCTCCTCCTCGATGCGTTCGGCCTCGGCGCCGAGATCGAGCACGTCGTCTTCGATCGGTTCCGCCTCGGGTTCCGGTTCAGGCTGCGGAGCGAGCGCGGCCGGTTCCGGTGCAGGCTCCGGTTGCGGCTCGGCAGGCTTCTCGTCATCGGCGATGATCCGCCGGATGGAGGCGAGAATCTCCTCCATCGAGGGTTCGCTGGCCTTGGGCTGCGCGCTCATGCTGATTCCGGTCACTCGACTCAAGGGACGCCCATGGAATCAGCGCGCCCCACTCATGAGTATTTCACCGAGAAACCAGCAGGCAAGCTCGTGCCGGGGCCGCCCACAGGAGAAATCCGGAGTGTTGCGCCGGCGCGTCTACGCGCCGGCCAGGGTGCCTGTTCAGCGCCCGTCCGGCGTCTGTGTGCCCCAGAGCAGGCCCTTGACCTGATCATAGTGCTTCCGGGAGTCGTAGCGCTCGGCTTTGAGCTTCAGCGTGTCGGACGAAAGCCGCCCCGTCGCCGACAGCACCGCATAGGACGCGACGACGCGGTCGCGCTGCGCCGTCACCAGCGTCGAACGGGCGATCACCAGTTCCTGCTGGGCATTGAGCACGTCAAGGGTCGTGCGCTGGCCGACCTTGGCCTCCTCGCGAACGCCAGCTAGAGCCGTCTCGGCGGCCTGGACCTGGGCCTGCGCCGCAGTGATCTGAGCCTTGGCGGCCTCGTGCCCGCCCCAGGCGGACACCACCGCCGCGCGCACCGTGTCGCGCGAGGTGTCGACCTCGATCCGGCGCTGCCCCGCCGTCTCCTTGGCCTGTCGCGTGCGCGAGTAGACTTGCCCGCCCTCATAGAGCGGGATCGTCAGGGTCGCGACCGCGCTGGCCGAGGTGCGGTTGTCGCCGAAGAACTGGTTGTCGTAGCGCTGCTGGACGGTGCCGCGCACACCGAGCACCGGATAGAGATCCGCCTCGGTGACCTTGACCTGCAGCTCCGCGGCATCGACGCCGTGCAGCGCCGCGATGATCGCCGGATGCGCTGTCAACGCGGCGTTGAGCGCTGCCGGCAGGGATCTCGGCAGCAGGTTCTCGACCGGCCGGCCAGGCGCGAGCTGCTTCGGCTCGGTGCCGATGTTCTGGCGGAAGCGGGCGATCGAGGTCTTCAGGTTGGATTCGGCCAGGATCGCCTGCGACTGTGCCTGCGAGAGACGCGCCTCGGCCTGCGCGACGTCGGTGCGGGTCACCTCGCCGACTTGAAATCGATCCTTTGTCTGACGCAGCTGCTCCTCCAGCACCTCGACGTTGTTGCGGTTGAGATTGAGGATCGCCGTATCGCGCAGCACGTTCATATAGGAGGTGGCGGCGTCGAGCAGGACGTTCTGCTCGGTATTCTGCAGGGTCGCGCGGGCGCCGAGCACCTGCGACTCGGCCTGGCTGACGGAGCTGCGGGTCTTGCCACCGTCGAAGATGTTCTGATCGACCTGGACGCCGGCGCCGCGCGGATTGAGGCGCGTGGTGCTGCGGTTATGCGGACTGCCCGTGCCTTGCGCATTGAACGGAGTGTCGCCGTCGGTGATGCTGGCGCCGATATCGGCGGAGGCCGTGACGCGCGGGCGATAGCCGGACAGCGCCTGCGGTACGTTCTCGTTCGTGGCGCGCACCGCGGCGCGCTGCGCATTCAGCGTCGGATTGGCTGAATAGGCGCGCGCCAGCGCCGCGTCCATCGTCTGCGCCAGCACCGGCGAGCCCGCCAGGGCTCCCAGCATGCCGACGATCGCCAGACGGCTCGCGGTCTTCTTCAAAGTCGGTCGCGTTATAATCACTGGACGCCTCTTGTGCGGACTCTAGTCACGCCCAGGCATCGCCCCAGCCTCGGCACTCGGTCTAAAAGCATAAGCTTCGCAGCTCGCCTCGCCAATGTCGCGAGGGGAACTGGCCGGCTTTCATTTCTGCACTGCCGCAAAAATGCGACACTCCCGCCGGCGATTAGTACCGACGGACTACCCATTCTGGGGAAAACCGCCCCGGAGAGCGGCCCGTCTCACAGGGCGAACACCTCCGCCTTGCGGAACTCACGTAGCGCAGGCGCCGCCGCATTGAAGACCGGCCGCCCCGAAAACGATTCGCCCGCCTTGCGATAGAGCACGACGCGCGCCGAACGGCCCAGCCCCTCGACCGCGATCAGGCGCCCGCCCTGGCGGACATGGCGGAACAACGGCTCGGGTTGAATCTCACAAGCGCCGCTGACCAGCACGGCATCGAACTGTCGGTGCTCCGGCAGGCTCGCGACCAGCTCGGCAGCCGCAACTCCCGGCTGGGCGAAAGCGGCACGCGCCAGCGCCAGGGCAGCCTCGTCCGGCTCGAGCAGCGTCGTCCTGGCGCCCATCGCCGCCATCAGAGCCGCGCCATAGCCCGAACCGCCGCCATATTCGAGAACCTCTTCGCCCGGCTGCAGATCCAGCATCTGGATCATGCGCGCACACACCATCGGCTCAGGCAGCGCCCGGCTCGTGCCTGGCAGCGGCTCCTGGCGGTCGAGATAAGCCAGATGGGACAATTCACCCGGCAGGAACGCCTCGCGCGGCACCGCGTCGGCCGCGGCGAGCACGGCGCGATCGGTTACGTCATAGGTGCGCAACTGGCAATCGACCATCACGCGCCGCAGTTCGGCGAAGCTGCTCATGCTCAAATCTCCAAAGGAAGACGCCCCGGCGGGCGCCTCGACCCCTGCCCGCGGGTTTTGGGCGAGGCTGCGGCAAAAGGCAAGGCCGGGAGATGGCGCGGGCTCGTTCGAATGGAGGACGCCGCCGAGCCGGCATCGCCGCAATGTTCGGCCGTCGACGCCGGCGCATAGGCGCCGCGTGCCATTTTCCTTCACCGCGGGTGATGAGCCATGACAGCAAAGCCCCTCTTCTGGTCGGCACTGATGCTGGCATGTCATCTCAGCCTGCCGGGCCTGGCCCAGGACCATCCGCTGCTGGGCCGCTTTCAGGGCTCGCAGCAGGTCGGCTTCAAGGAAGCGGCTTTCGACGAGGCCCGCATCATCACCGGCCCGATCGACGAGCGCAGCTCGCGCGAGCAGAGCGGCGCCGGCTGGCAGAGCGTCGAGGGCAAGGTCTTCACGCTCTACTACAAGCTGCCGCCCGGGCGCACCGGCCTCGAGGCGTTGCGCAACTACCAGGCGAGCCTGACCGGCGCCGGCTTCGAGGTTCCCTTCATTTGCTCGACCGAGGCGGGAAGCTGCTTCAGCGACGGGCGCAAATATCCCGGCCTGTTCCTCGGCCTGGCGCTCGACGGAACGACCGATCTGCCGAAACTGCAGCTCGGCGATCTCGTCCGCAACTTCTTCGGCAACGGCAATGGCCGCTATCTCTACGCAAGGCTGAACCGGCCGGCGGGCACAGTCCATGTCAGCCTCGCCTTCTCCGAGGATGAAAGCCGGGGCCGGACGGTGATCGCGCGTGTCATCGAGGCGGGTGCGATGCAGACCGGCCAGATCCAGGTGGTCGAGGCCAGCCAGCTCGGCCGGGAGATCGACCAGCACGGCCGCGCCAACCTCTATGGCATCCTGTTCGACTACGACAAGGCCGACATCAGGCCGGAATCGCAGCCTCAGCTCAAGGCGATCGCCGAGCTTTTGAGCAAGAGTCCGGCCTTGCGGCTGGACGTGGTCGGGCACACCGACAACCAGGGCAGCGCCGCCTACAACCTCAAGCTCTCCGATATGCGCGCCTTCTCGGTCGTCGCCGAGCTGGCGACCCGCTACGGCATCGAACGCAGCCGGCTCAACGCGCTCGGCAAGGGCCTCGAACAGCCGGTCGCATCGAATGGCGACGAGGCCGGCCGGGCGCGCAACCGCCGCGTCGAGCTGGTCCGGCGCTGATGAGCCGGCGCGGCGCGCTACCGGCTCCGCATCGGCAGTTCCGCCGCGCGCAGCAAGGCCGCGACCTGGCTCTGCTGGCGTGTCCCCGTCTTCCAGAAGATGCGCGCCAGATGGGTGCGCGCGGTCGTGATCTTGATGCCCTGGCGCTGCGCCAGCTCGGCCAGCGACAGGCCGGAAGCCAGGCCCACGGCCAGCCTCGCCTCGGCCTCGGTCAGATCGAAGAGCTGCTGTGCAGCGGCGAGCTGACCTCTGGCGGGCGCGATCACCCGCGCCACGATCATCACATCGCTCGAACGTCCGGACAGGGCATAGCTCGCCGAAAGCGGCGTCACGCAGACCGAAACGTCATCCGCCTCGGGACTGCGCGCCCGCAGCAGCATCTGGCCCCGCGCACCGGCAAGATCGCTCGCGCCTGCGACGAGGTCCTTCAGGCCGTTCTGTTCGCGGGAGGCGTGGGCGTAAAGCTTGCCGCCGCGCACAGCGAGAAGGCCTTGGGGAACAGCCAGCAGCTCATCGGCTGCGGCGTTCGCATAGGTGAGCTGCATCGCGCTGTCGACGATGATGATCGCGAGCGAAAGCTCGTCGAGGGCCCGCCGCGTCATCTCGCGCTCGATGCTGAGGCCACCGAGCTGCTGGCGCAGCAGTGTCACGCGCCGCATCACCGGCATCAGCCGCTCGAACAGCGCGAGCTCGGCGGCGTCGAACGGATCCTGCCGGCGCCCGCGCTGCACATCGCAAAGCCAGTACGACGAGCCGGTATCCAGGAGACGGCAGCCCAGGCCGCCATACATGTCCTGCGGCGCCATCCATTCACGCCAGATGTCGCTCCCTCTCAGCCGCTCCCAGCCGAACAGGACATGGTCCTGGTAGACTTCGCCGATCGGAATCTTGGCGACCTTGGAGACGAACAAGCCGAGTTCGGTGGGAAAGTTCTCGGCACAGAACGCGTCGAGATCGGGGTCACGGCTAGTAGTGATGGCGTTGCTGAGACCTCCGTGGGGCTCGCAATACGCAAGGCAGGATTTCGAGCCATTGAACAACTGGCGGATCTGCTCGACCGCGCCGGGCATCCGCCCGAAATCCAGTGCCGCATCCAACAGGCCATCGATGGTGCCCGTGAGCCCGTCAAGATTCGCCCGCGCCATCTCACCCCTCAACGGCCAGTCCATCCGCCGAGCGCAACCGGACCTTCCCCCTCGGCCTGGCATCATCCGCGTCGGCACCGACCGCGAATGCAAGCCGGAGAATCAGGCTAACCTCATGATCCGGTGACGCAAAGCCTGAAAAGACGCCTTACTGCCCGGAATCTTTCCCCAGCGTCACCCGTCAAAGCTTAGCAATCTTCGCTTCAGTCGCCTCGAAGCGGCGCTCGGTCGTCGACCTTGTCGAGCCGGACACCGCCAATCCTCGCGACGATATTTCCGCTGCGCGAGAACGATCCGGCAAGCTGCGCGTTTCACCGGGATCGCAACGGTTGAGGCGAAATGCGCTTTCCATCAGGAAGACAGGAGCTGAGGGCCGCCTTCAGGCGGATCGAAGCTGAGCTCCCACCCCGCTTCGCCCGAGCGATGCGCTGGCTTCGGCATCGCGATTCGCGTTTGATCAGAATCCCGGCGGGGCTCGCCCTCATCATCGGCGGCGTGTTCTCGTTCCTGCCGATCCTCGGTGTCTGGATGCTTCCGCTGGGCCTGATGCTGCTGGCAGCCGACGTGCCGCCGCTGCGGCGGCCGATGGCGCGCTTCGCGACCTGGTGCCTTGGTTTGCTTGAACGCTTCAGGCGTCGACGCTCGGATTGAACGCTGGGCCTTCGCGAGGACGTCAAACTGCGGGGTAATCCCGAGAAGCGCCAGATATCAGTGCAGGAAGAATTTGGAGGCCTCGCCCGGAATCGAACCGGGGTGCAAGGATTTGCAGTCCTCTGCGTAACCACTCCGCCACGAGGCCATCCCGGAGCGCCGCTCGAAGCGCGCTCCTCGGCGGGCGTCTAACCACATGCCGCAGCGCGCCGCAACCGAAACTCTCTCGGCAATGTGAATTGACGCTGGGGCAGACCCGGCGCTCACGATTTTCTCGGGCTCGATGCCAGCAAAGGGCTTGCACCCGGTGGGCGCCGCCGCTATACGCCGCCCACCGATCCCGGATAGCTCAGCGGTAGAGCAATCGACTGTTAATCGATTGGTCGCAGGTTCGAATCCTGCTCCGGGAGCCAGCATTTTCGAGGGCTTGAGCGGCGGCCGCTTGGGCCCTTTTTGCTTTCCGGATACAGATTGGCGCAGCGGGAGGCGCGACAGACAGCGATGCGGCTCTTCGGGCTTGAGCTTTCCCTGCGCCGCTGCGCCGCCCTGATCGGCTGGGGCGCCGTCGCCGTCGTCGTGTTCGCCACGCTATCCCCGATCGGTGCTCGTCCCCACCTTGCCCATTTGGGACCGCAGATCGAGCGTTTCGCC
This sequence comes from Bosea vestrisii, assembly GCF_030144325.1. Taxonomy (NCBI): domain Bacteria; kingdom Pseudomonadati; phylum Pseudomonadota; class Alphaproteobacteria; order Hyphomicrobiales; family Alloboseaceae; genus Allobosea; species Allobosea vestrisii. Next base: position 800,367 of record NZ_CP126307.1, read on the forward strand.
GCCTATCTGGTCGCCGCCGCGGCTCTCGCCACCGCCTACCCGGCGCGCAAGGGCGTGATTCTCCTGTGCATCGTCGCCGGCGCCGCCGGGCTCGAGCTCGCCCAGCATTTCGAGGCGAGCAGGCATGCCCGTGCCTTGGATGCGCTCGTCAAGATCCTGGGCGGCCTGACCGGTCTCGCAGTCGTAGCCCTGTGCGAGCGCCTCTGGTTGAAGCGAATCGCCGGCCTTGCGCTTGCCAAGCGGCCGGATTGAGCGACCGGCCGCTTCCCGTTCTGCCGCGCTATGCCACCAGTTGGCTGCACGCCGACGAAGCCGCCCCTGTTCAGGCGCTGCGGCTCATCGGCTCGGGGCGCACGACGCTCAGGCGCGCGGAGCCCTGCTCGCCGCCGATCCTGAAGGTCGAGACCAGGCCGTTGAGGCGCTTGATCTGATCCGAGAGCGACGTCGCCGAAGCGGCGCTTTCCTCGGCGAGGGCCGCGTTCTGCTGGGTCATTTCGTCCATATGGGCGACGGTCTGGCTCATCTCGTCGATGCCGTTGGCCTGCTCGGCCGAGGCCGTCGAGATGTCGGAGACCGTCGCCGAGACCCGCTTCGACGCCTCGACGATTCGATCGAGCACTGCACCGGCCTCTCGGACCAGGCTGACGCCCTGATCGACCTTGGCACCCGATTCGCCGATCAGGGCGGTGATATCCTTGGCGGCCACGCTGGAGCGCTGGGCGAGCGAGCGCACTTCGGAGGCGACGACCGCGAAGCCCTTGCCGGCATCGCCGGCCCGGGCCGCCTCCACCGCCGCGTTGAGCGCCAGCAGATTGGTCTGGAAGGCGATCTCGTCGATGACCGAGGTGATGTCGGAGATCTTGCGCGAGGCCTGCTCGATCTGCGTCATCGCCTCGATCGCGCTGCCGACGATCGTGCCGCCCTGCACCGCGATCTGCGTCGCTTCGCTGGCGAGCGCCGCAGCCTGGCGCGAGGAATTCGCCGACGCCTTGACCGAGGCTGCCAGCTCCTCGGTCGTCGCCGCCGTCTCCTCGAGCGAGGAAGCCTGCTCTTCGGTGCGCTTCGACAGGTCGTCGGCGCCCATATTGATCTCGCGCGCCGAGGTACCGACCTCCGAAGCCGTGGTCTGGATTGTCCTGACCGTCTCGGCCAGGCGGTTGACGGCGCGGTTGAAGTCGTCGCGCAGCTTCTGGTAATCGGCCGCGACCTGATCGCCGATGCGATAGGTCAGGTCGCCCTGCGCCAGCAGGTCGAGCCCGTTGGCGAGCAAAGTGACGACCTGCTGCTGCTCCTTCGCGAGTTTTTCGCGCTCGATCTCGGCGCGGCGCCGTTCCGTTTCGTTCTTCTCGCGCTCGGCGGCGGTCATACGCTCCTGCTCGCTCGCCTGTGCCTCGAGGCGCTTCATCTCGAGCCCGTTCTCCTTGAAGACGAGCACGGTCTTGGCCATCAGCCCGACCTCGTCCCCGCGCCGGCTGCCCTCGACAGCGGCATCGAAATCGCCGCCTGCGAGCTTGTCCATGGCGCCGCGCAGGCGCGCCAGCGGGCCGGTAATGGTCTTCGCCGACATCAGCAGCGCGAGCCCGATACCGAGCAGGATGCCGGCGAGGCTTAGACCCAGCATCAATTTGGTGATGAAGGCGATCTCGCTCCTCATCATGCTGGACTGGGTGTCGACCTCTTTCAGTACGGCGCCGCTGACTGTCACCACTGCCTCCGCCAACTCGGCGGTCTTGGCATCGGCCCTGTCCATGATCGCCAGTGCCTTGGCGTTCTCGTCGCGAGCTCCCAGAGCAATCGCCTCGTCGAGCGAACTCTTGATCTCCTGCACGCCGGCGAGCAGCCGGTCGAAGTCTGCCTTGAGATGCGGCTCCTTGGCGGCGGCCGCTGCCAATTGCGCCGTCGCTCGCTGATAGGAGCCGTTCATCTGGGAAACGCCGTCCTCCTGCCCCTTCGAACCAGCGGGGTAGGCGATGACTTTATAGGCTTGCGCCAGCATATCGTTGACTCGCCGGGCCGCCCGGCCGGTCTCGAACAGCGCGGGCGGCGCCGTATCGAGCATCTCGCTGTAGAGCGCTTCGGCGCGGGCGAGTTCCCGGTTGATGAAGAATGAGGCCGCCAGGCCGATCAGGCCGACGAGGGTGACGGCCCCGGCGATCTTCGCGCCGATTCGGGTATTGCTCAAACTGAACGAGGAGAACACCATGACTGTCAGCCCCATGAATGATGGCTGAATCGTAGTCATCACAAAGTAAACAAAAATAAAATTGTCAAAATTTAATATAAAATCCCGCCATGCATGCAGTGTTATCCGTGGCGGGATCGATATGAGCTTATGAAGCTTCGCTGCTGTCACAGCGAAAACTTACAAACAACCACTTCACAAACCAGAATGACTGGCGATCAGCGGGAGGGACGGGGCGCCAGTCAAACATAAGGTACTTCGCTGGTAATCTGGAGCCACACCCGTCTCGTGCGTCGCCCACGCCGTAGAGGGGCGTAGCTCCAGATTACCGAATTAAGAATCGTGGAAAGCGTGCGGCTGCGATATCCGGAAAGCGAAACCCGATATCTTTTTCTATATCGGGGCCGCCGTGTCATGGCGGGAAAGCTACATTGATAGCGGCTCGAAACGAGCGGTAAGCCGAAGCGAAAGATTGCGACGAGGGCGCCGGTCCGCCTTTTCAGTCGCGGCGCGTCAATAAGAGCGCGGCCCGCCGCCAATGCATCATGTGATTCGGCTTCTGCCACGGCCAAAAGTCCCGACAGCGTGCCGCAACGTAACGAAATCCCACTGAGAGCGCGGCTGCCCAGCTCTATAAAGAGAATAAATTTCTCTTGGTCGGCCGATGACCAGCTAAAATCTCCGCTCGCCCCGATATCGCCATGTTCGACCCCTGATACGCCTAAAGTCGTTCGCCCCGACATTTGGCCCGTACACGCCGTACGGCATGGAAGCAGTGAAGGTTGCATGACGCAGCGGGCGGGCGGGCACTACCAAGGCGACGACGAGCACAATGACTTGCTGGCGCGTCATAATCTGTTCGAAACCGACAATGCAGTCGCCGCTTGCCGGCAGACTTTCCTGTTCGAGCGCCAGGATTTTCTGGAGCCGCTCGATCGGGACGAACCCTTTCGCATGTCGATCAATTCCGTTCTCCTCGACGATGTTCGGATCAGCGCCGTGAAGACCAGCGGCCATCGTGTCCGCCTGGTCGAGGATGAGAACGTCACCCTGCTGCTGCCCTGGACCGGAACGATCCGGACCGACGACATCGGCCGCCAGATCGAGGCCCGCACCGATTCGATGCTGGTACCGACGCCGGGACCGCGCACGACCGTCTGCGAAGCGGGCTATCTCGGCCTGGTGGTCCAGCTCCCGCTGACGCGGCTGCGCAGCGCGGCCGCGCTGAATCCGGACGACCGCTGGCGCCCGGACGGCCAGGCGCCGGGGTTGATGAGTATCACGGCCGGCGAAGGCGCGGCGCTCGGGCGCTATCTGCGCCATCTCGCTTCCGAGCTCGACCAGTCCGACACGTTGCTCCCCGCACGGGGCACCGCCAATGCTGCGGCGGCGATGCTGACCGAACTGCTCGGCGCCGCCTGGCAGGCGGCGGTGGCGGGCACGGAACCCCACGTTCGGTCGGCCGGCATGCTCCAGGTCCGGCTCGCCGAAGAGATCATGCGCGCAAGATCGAGCGACGCGCTCTCGATCACGGCGCTCGCCGCCAGGGTCGGCGTCAGCACCCGATCGCTGCAGCTCGCCTTCCGCCAGTATCGCGGGACCGGGCCACGCCAGATCCTCGAGGAGATCCGCCTCGACGCAGCCCATGCCCGGTTGCTCTCGGCCGCTCCGGGCGACAGCGTCACCCGGATCGCGCTCGACTGCGGCGTTACCATCTCGGCCGGTTCGCCATGCGCTATCGCGCCCGTTTCGGCGAATCGCCGCAAACGACGTTGCGTCGCTGCCAGATCTAGGCATCTCCGCCAGCGGTGCGCTTTCGCTGACAGCTTCTGTCAGCACTCTCTGTCGTGACCTGTCGTGACCTGTCCCAGGGCCACGATCACGCCACTATCGCGCCTAGCTTGACCCGTCCCCGAACGGCGCCGCGACACGCGCCCGTAGCTGGAGACCAATGCATGCTAGCCCGTTCCGCGCCCGTAATGCCGTTGCTGCTGATTCTTGCCGGCCCTGCCCTTGCCCAGACCGCAACGACCACGGCTGCTCCGGTAGCCTCGGAGCCAACTGCGGCAAGCAAGTTGCCCGACGCCTGCCGGCTGCTGCCGCAGGCCGACCTTGAGGCGCTCTTCCCCGGGCGCCCGATCGCGGCCAAGGGCCCGACGCTGAGCCCGATCAGCCGCGGCCCGCAATATGCCGAGAGCTGCATGTACTCGGTGAAACTGCCGAGCCCGACCTCGAAGATGGACCATGCCCGCTTCGCCTCGGTCACGGTGATCCGCTGGGACGGCATCGCCAAGGGCCGCGAGACACCCAGCCAGGCCTTCGCCTCGATCAAGACGACACGGGAGAAGGTTGCGAGCGATCCCAAGCTCGCGCTCAAGCTCGAAGCGCTCTCCGGCATCGGCGACGAGGCCTTCCAGGAGACCAATTCGTCGAGCGTCGTGGTCCGCGCCCGCAAGGACGACCTGATCTACTCCGTCTCGCTCGATCTCTATTCCGAGCAGACCACGCTGAACGCGCTCGCTCTGGCGAAGCAAGCGGCTGCACGCTGGCAGGGCGGAACCGGCATGGTCGATGCGCCGGCGCAGCTGGCGACGAACAGCGCCGTGACCGTTCCGCAGGACACCCGCACCTCCTCCGTCGCGCCGGCCGCGCAATGGCCCGACGCCTGCACCCTGCTGACGCCGGCCGAGGTCAAGGCCGCCTTCCCCGACATGACTGTGAGTGAGCCGCGCAAGCTGATGGGCAAGATCACCCATGAGAGCCGCGAGAACCGGGTCGAGGCCCTGCCGAACCCGATCGGCTGCCAGTTCGACGCCAAGCGCACGATCGAGAAGGACGGCAAGCGCACCGTCGAACTCAACCAGATCCAGGTCAGCGTCCGCAACGTCGCCGCCACCGAGGATCTGTCGAAGCGCTGGTTCCAGAGCGCGATCAAGGTCTCCGAAGCCAAGACGCCGGTCGAAGGCCTCGGCGACGAGGCGGCGCTCGACATCATGAACCGCATCCATATCCGCAAGGCCCTGACGACGGTCGACGTCCGCGTCTCCGGCGGCGAGCGCGACCAGGTCTTGCACGATCAGGCGAAGGCGCGCGTCGGCGAGTTGGCGAAGATTGTGGCGGCGCGGCTGAAATAGTGAGGCGCCTCCCTTCCCCCTTGTGGGGAAGGGTTGGGGATGGGGGTGGTGCCGCTTGGCGATCGTCTCCAAAACGGGCTTGGCAGCAGCGACAGCGCCATCATGCTCTTGCCGATCGCTCCGGCTTTGCGACCCCCACCCCTGCCCCTCCACCCAAGGGGGAGGGGTTCGCGCGTATGAGCCTGTTTTTGCGGAGTGATCCTGCTAGGGAGAGGCCGATCAGCGAAAGGCCTCGACCTCATGACCGCGCGCTTTACCGAGACTCTCCGGCAGGCCAGCCAGCCCGGCTGGTCGCAATCCGTCGGCCACCGCTTCGTCCACGAATTGCTGGGCGGCACAGTGTCAGACGCGGTCATGGCCCGCTACCTGATTCAGGACCATCGCTTCCTTGACAGCTTCCTGACCTTGCTGGGCGCTGCGCTCGCCGGCGCCGACAGCTTCGAGGCCCGCATCCGCTTCGGCCGCTTCATCGGCATGGTCAGCGGTGAGGAGAACACCTATTTCCTGCGCTCCTTCGCCGCCCTCGGCGTCAGCGAGCAGGAGCGCGCCGAGCAGCCCGACACGAAGGCCACCGCCGGCTTCAAGGCGATCATGCGCGAAGCGGCCGCGACGCGCTCCTATGCCGCCGCCCTTTCCGTGCTGGTCGTGGCCGAGTGGCTCTATCTCGACTGGGCGCAGACCGCGTCGCAGCCTCTGCCGGCGAACTTCGTCCACGCCGAATGGGTCACCCTGCACGACAACCCCGATTTCCGCGACTTCGTCGGCTTCCTGCGGTCGGAACTCGACCGCGTCGGCCCGGGCGAAGCCGAGACCAGCCGGGACTTCTTCCTGCGTACCGTCGCGCTGGAGAAGGCCTTCTTCGACTCGGCCTATGACGAAGCCTGAGCCGCGCGCCGTGGCCTGAGGCAGGCGTGACAGGCGCAAGCCTTTCTGCCACAAGCACAATCGAGAGACGGGGGCGTTCGCCGCAAGGCGAGCTGAGAAGCACCCTTCGAACCTGAACCAGATCATGCTGGCGGAGGGAGTCGCTCGGGGCAGCCTCGCCAGCGTTTCCCCGTGCCCGCCTTCCACCGGAAAGGCGAGCCTTGACGACGCAGGACGCGACAGAGCGGATTTCGGCTTCCGCGAGGCCTATGATGGCCCCGCTCGCTGCTGCGCTGCGCACGATTCTCGTCCTGCTCCTGGCCTGGCAGGCCGCAATCTGGCTGTTTGCGCCCCCGCGCTACATCCTGCCCTCGCCGCTCGACGTCGCCGCCGCCTTCCAGCGCCAGCCCGGCTTCCTCTTCGGCCACAGCCTGACCACCATGGCCGAGATCGTGCTCGGCTTCGTGCTCGGCTCAGCTTTCGGCGCGCTGACGGCGCTCGCGATCGTGGCGCTGCCGCGGCTCGGACGCCTGCTCTGGCCGGTGCTGCTCGTGCTTCAATCCTTCCCGGTCTTCGTCATCGCACCGCTCTTGGTCGTCTGGTTCGGCTTCGGCATGGGCTCGAAGGTGATCATGGCGACGATCATCATCTTCTTCCCCGTCGCCTCCGCCTTTACCGACGGCCTGCGCCGGACCGATCCCGAATTGATCGACGCCACCGCGCTGACCTCAGCGACGCATTGGCAGACGCTCCGCCATGTCCGCCTGCCTTTGGCCATGCCGAGCCTCCTCACGGGTCTGCGGGTCGCGGCTCCGCTCGCGCCGCTCGGCGCCGTGATCGGCGAATGGGTCGGCTCCTCCGCCGGGCTCGGCTTCGTCATGGTCCAGGCCAATGCTCGCATGCAGACCGACACGGTCTTCGCCGCGATGACGGTGCTCGCCGTGCTCAGCCTCGTCCTGCGCCATCTCGTCGACGCACTCGGCCCGCGCCTCATTCCCTGGGCGAGCGAGCAATGACGCCGCCCCGCTTCAAGCCGATCACGCAGAAGGACTTCGCCTTATGACCCTATGCGCCCTCACCCGACGCGCTCTCCTCGCTACCGGGCTGGTCCTGGCCGCCGGCCTCGCCAGCCCGGCGCGCGCCGCCGACAAGCTGACCGTGATGCTCGAATGGTTCGTCAATCCGGACCATGCGCCCCTGGTCGTCGCGCAGCAGCTCGGCCTGTTCAAAGAGGCCGGGCTCGAGGTCACGATGGTGCCGCCCTCCGACCCGTCCGCCGTGCCGCGCCTCGTCGCCGCCGGCCAGGCCGATATCGGCATCCACTACCAGCCCAATCTCTATCTCGACCACGCCGCCGGCATCCCGATCGTCCGCTTCGGCACGCTGGTCGAGACCCCGCTCAACAGCGTCATCGTCAAGGCCGACGGGCCGATCAAGAGCCTCGCCGACCTCAAGGGCAAGACCATCGGCTACGCCGTCTCGGGCACCGAGACCACCCTGCTCGGCCAGATGCTGGCCAAGGCCGGCCTCAAGCTCGACGACGTCAAGCTGGTCAACGTCAACTTCGCGCTCTCGGCCGCCCTGATCGGCGGCAAGGTCGACGCCACCATCGGCGGCTACCGCAATTTCGAGCTGACGCAGCTGAAGCTCGAAGGCCATCCCGGCATGGCCTTCTATCCCGAGGAGCACGGCGTTCCCGCCTATGACGAGCTGATCCTGATCACCCGCCGCGACGCCCTCGCCGACAGCCGTCTGCCGCGCTTCCTCGACGCGATCGAGAAGGCAGCGCTCTATTTGACCAACCATCCGCAGGAAGCCTGGAAGCTCTTCATCGCCGCCCATCCCGATCTCGACGACGCCCTCAACCGCCAGGCCTGGATCGACACCCTGCCCCGCTTCGCAAAGCGCCCGCGCGCTCTCGATACCCGCCGCTACGAGCGCTTCGGCGCCTTCCTCGTCGAGCGCGGCCTGATCCAGAAGGCCCCGGCGCTCGCCGAGATCGCGGGCGAGGTGAAATAGCGAACGGAACGCGGCAGCAGGCCCACCTGCCGCCTCCCCATCCCGCGTTCACATCAGAGCGGACCTGTGCTGGTGGCTCTGGGTTTCCAGCCGATCGCGATGCTATGAGCCGGCTTCGCGGCCATCCGGCGGGCCCTCGCCCGCTTTTGCAGCTGCGCCCGGCGAAGTCATCCTATGAACGTCAGTAAGCCGATCGCCTCCACCCGCCGCGCCGACCTGCCGGTGCTGTTCGCGCTCAGCGCGACGCATCTGCTCAACGACATGATCCAGTCGCTGATCCCGGCGATCTACCCGATCATCAAGACGGCTTACGCTTTGGATTTCGGCCAGATCGGCCTGATCACGTTGACCTTCCAGATCACCGCCTCGCTGCTGCAACCGGTCGTCGGCCACTACACCGACAAGAACCCGATGCCCTATTCGATGGTCGTCGGCATGGGCTGCACGCTGACCGGGCTGATCGGCCTCGCCTATGCCGGCAGCTATCCGCTACTGCTGCTGGCTGCCGCCTGCGTCGGTCTCGGCTCCTCGATCTTCCACCCCGAGGCGACCCGCATGGCCCGCAATGCCTCGGGCGGCCAGCAGGGATTGGCGCAAGGAATCTTCCAGGTTGGCGGCCAGAGCGGCGGCGCGCTCGGCCCGCTGCTCGCCGCTTTCATCATCGTGCCGCGCGGCCAGACCAGCGTCGCCTGGTTCTCCGCCGCGGCCCTGCTCGCCATGATCCTGATGGTCTGGACGGCGCGCCGCTATGCCGCCCTGAGTAAGGCTGCCGCCGCCGCTCCGAAGCCCACGAAGATCGCGACCGCCGCGCCTGCCCCCGCGCACTCGAAGGGCCAGATCGCCTTCGCGATCACCATCCTGGTGATCCTGCTGTTCTCGAAGAACGCCTACTCGTCGAGCTTCAGCTCGTATTACACCTTCTATCTGATCGGGAAATTCGGCGTCTCGGTGCAGGCGTCGCAGCTGATGCTGTTCCTGTTCCTCGCGGCCGCGGCCGTCGGGGCGCTCGCCGGCGGCATCATCGGCGACAGGGTCGGCCGCAACCGCATCCTCTGGTTCTCGATCCTCGGCGCCCTACCCTTCTCGCTGATGCTGCCCTTCGCCGACCTGTTCTGGACCGGCGTGCTGACGGTGGTGATCAACCTGATCATGGCAAGTTCCTTCGCCGCGATCCTGATCTACGCGATGGAGCTGATGCCGGGCCGGATCGGCCTGATCGGCGGATTGTTCTACGGCCTGTCCTTCGGCCTCGGCGGGCTCGCAGCGGCGATCCTCGGCGAAGTCGCCGACTGGATCGGCATCGAGGCGGTCTATCGCATCTGCGCCTTCCTGCCGGCAATCGGCCTGCTCGCCTGGTTCCTGCCGAAGGTGGAGCACCGGCGGGGGTAGACAGCGCTACCGCCGCCGGCGGAACCGAGATCGGATCACTCAATCGGGACAGGCCATCGTTGCGGCACATTGCTTGCCGCAAGAACAACAACAGGACGTGAGTTTCAATGATCTACGAAATGCGCGTGTATCGCTGCTTGCCTGGCCGGCTTCCGGCTTTGCTCGACCGCTTTGACAAGGCCACACTGAAACTGTGGGACAAGCACGGCATCCGGCAAGCCGGGTTCTTCACCACGCTGATCGGGGAGTCCAGTCAGGACCTGACCTATTTCCTGGCCTGGGAGTCGCTCGCCGAGCGCGAGAAGAAATGGACGGCGTTTGCGACCGATCCGGAGTGGACCGAGGCGCGCACCAAGAGTGAAGCGGACGGCCAGATTGTTGGCAACATCGAGAGCCAGATTTTGGCGCCGACGACCTTCTCGGCGGTAAAGTAACCGCCCTTCGACGCAGCGCGGCTTCCCATCGCCCGCCGGCATGCTCTAACTGAGACATGCCGCATGAGCCCGCCACGCAGACCACGGCCGAGACCGCCGAAGCCGACCTCGCCGCCGAGGGCCTGAAGCCTGATGACGGGCGCTATTCGGCTTTTGCGCCGCTGCGCCAGCCGATCTTCCGTGCGGTCTGGATCGCTAGCCTTGCCTCGAACTTCGGCGGCCTCGTCCAGATGGTCGGCGCTGCCTGGCTGATGACCTCGCTCTCCGATTCGCCGGACATGGTCGCGCTCGTCCAGGCATCGACCGCGCTGCCGGTGATGCTGTTCTCGCTCGCCGCCGGCGCGATCGCGGACAATTACGACCGTCGCCGCATCCTGCTGACGGCGCAGGGCTTCATGCTCGCCGTTTCGGTCATGCTGGCGGTCTTCGCCTGGTATGGGCTGCTCTCGCCCTGGCTGCTCCTGACCTTCACCTTCCTGCTCGGTTGCGGCAACGCGCTCAACAACCCGGCCTGGCAGTCCTCGGTCGGCGACATGGTGCCGCGAGCCGAAGTGCCGGCGGCGGTGACGCTGAACAGCGTCGCCTTCAACATCGCTCGCAGCGTCGGCCCGGCGATCGGCGGCGCCATCGTCGCCGCCTTCGGCGCGGTCGCGGCCTTCATCGTCAATGCCTTCAGCTATATCGGCCTGCTCGTGGTGCTGGCTCGCTGGCAGCCGCCGCGCGTCGAGCGCCTGCTGCCGCGCGAGACCTTCCTGATCGCGATGAGCGCCGGCCTCCGCTATGTCGCGATGTCGCCCAATATCCGCGCCGTCATCCTGCGCGCCTTCCTCTTCGGCTTCGGTGGCATCGTCGGTCTCGCTTTGATGCCCCTGGTCGCACGCGATTTGGTGCGCGGCGGCCCGCTGACATTCGGCATCCTGCTGGGAGCCTTCGGCGCCGGCGCGGTCGCCGGAGCCTTCGTCAGCGCCCGGCTGCGTCGTCGCTTCAGCACCGAGACGCTCGTGCGCCTGACCTTCCTGGCCTATGCGGCCGCGGCCCTGGTGGTGGGACTGAGCCCGACCCTATGGCTCACCATGCCGGCGCTTGCAGTCGGCGGCGCCTGCTGGGTGCTGGCGCTCTCGACCTTCAATTCGACGGTGCAGCTGTCGGCGCCGCGCTGGGTGGTGGGGCGCGCGCTTGCGCTCTACCAGATGGCGGCCTTCGGCGGCATGGCCGCGGGTAGCTGGGCCTGGGGCTGGGTCACCCTCCATGCCGGCCCGACCGGCGGCCTCACCGCAGCGGCGGTCGCCCTCGTCTTCGGCGCAGCCCTCGGGCTGCGGTATCCGTTGCCCCCGCTCGAGGCGCTCAATCTCGATCCGCTCGGCCGCTGGCGAAAGCCCGAGGTCGCGGTCGATATCGAGCCGCGCAGCGGCCCGGTCTTCGTCACCATCGAATGGCGGATCAGGCAGGAGGATGTGGTCGAGTTCCTGAAGGCGATGGAGGAACGCCGGCGCATCCGCCGCCGCGACGGCGCCCGCCACTGGTCGCTGCTGCGCGACCTCACCGATGCCGAGCTTTGGATCGAGCGCTACGACAGCCCGACCTGGGTCGAATATGTCCGCCAGGCCCAGCGCGTCACCCAGGCCGACGCCGAAATCGGCGACCGGGTCAGGGATCTGCATATCGGGCCCGAGCCGCCGGTCGTGCACCGCATGGTCGAGCGTCAGACCGGCGCGCTGCCGCGCGAGCTGCTGCGCGCGACCCAGCGGGCGCAGGCGTCGCCCTGAGCGGTGGCGATCCCCGGCGAGCTGGGTCGGCATCGGGGCGGTCTACCGCCTCTGCGCCGTCCTGCCGGCAATCGGGCTGGTGGCCTGGTTCCTGCCGAAGGTGGAGTGTCGGCGGGGGTAGAGGCTGCTGCCGAGATCGGGGAGCGTAAGGCCGCGGACGTTTTCCCGCCAGAACCAAGCGCCTGCTCTCGGCTCTTTGCGGATATTATGGAGTGCGCCCTCACTGGGCTATCGAGTTTGCTTCTAAGGCCGCCGTGACACTCCGTGCCCAGCCTCTCTAGGGCTCGCATGAGCCTCTTCCCAGCCGCGCAACGGGCCTCCGTGTAACCTGCTGCTGGCTGGGCCGGATAAACCCATTAGGGCGGGGCCGCGCCTTGAGAGTACGCAGGTCCATCCTTGGTCTGCACCCAAGCCAAGCGAAGCGAGATGGGCCGTCGCGGCCTCGCCGGCACTCGAACAGCAGTGCTCAAGATGAAGAATGCCAGCGTCGTCTCGAAAAGAGCTTCCATACTGAACCCAAACCCAAAGCAGATGGTAGGCGCCTCTGAGAGCTGCATCTGTAGGACAACCGGCTTCGTCTCGTTCGACATCTGAAATCGGGTCCAAGGCCAACCTCCGTCTGGACCATGCATCTTACATTACACGCCAGCGGCAGCAGTACACCCGTTGCTGACAATGCCTAGCATGGTAGACCACCGTACATGATGGCCACGCAATAAGTTCTGCCGGATCCAAACAGAAAGGCGAATTTTGATGACGAACGCGCTCGCAGCAACCTTTGCCATGTGCATGTATGCTGGTTACGCGACAGCGGAAACAAGCCTCGTCAATCTCGATGATTTCATTGGTGGAATCGAGAAGGCCGATGGCGAATATGCGTGCAAAACTTCTGAGGCCGTGTCGGCTCTTTGGAAGGAGTTGCGGCTTCGGTACGTGCCCTATCCGAACCAGAAGCCCTTAGCCAAAGTGAACCTTCCAGCACGTTTCGCCACGGCGTTCGGTAAGGCAAAAATAGAAAACCGCGACAGCGCGGGCTATCGACGCATAACTGTCCCGCTCACAGGAACATATCGCGGCCTACGCACCCAACGAATTGCCTTCGACATGGGCATCGAGAACGGCATAAGCATCGTCTCGATTTTGTTTGATGCTTCGAAGCCAGAAGTAGAAGGCGTTCTCGGCGCCGACCTCGCGCGTGCAACGCCAATGTCGTGGGGAAGTGCGGAGATTGTCAGACGCGGCGAAGCCACCGAACTGGTTTGCGACCTCTCAAGTTAAGTGGACCGCGGCCGGAAGGTCGCACGCAGCAACCGCTTCGTTCATATCGTGAGGTCCACTTCTACCATAGCGGGAATTAGCATATCGAAGATATCGGCCGATCCCTGAACGGACATGTCGCAGCGGGTAAATCTGTGAGGCTAGGCATCAATCTTCGCGGCGATCTCGCTAAGCTCAGCAATGAAGAGTTAGCCTCGTATTTAGAGAAATGCATCGCCGACCGCGAAGGACTTGGATCGCACGCTGGCTATGGTGCAAATCGATGGCTGTACAAGACCGGCGCCGCGATGCCCTTCGGCAGAGGTCCCTTGCACGCCCGCATTTTTTATCGGGTCATGGGTCTCATGTACGGTGGCCCTTTGAATGGACGCTCTTTGGGCGACCTTTATGTTCTGGATTGCGAGATCAAGGACATCATGGATGAACTGAAGCGACGGGCGCGCGCCACGCGAAGGCATCGCCTGCGCCGCTCATCATAGGCAGCTCCCCGCTTGCAGCGGATATTGCCAACCCTTGGCTTGTGAGCAATTGCCACGCAGCGAATTGATCCATTGAGGACGCACGCCATGCGCCTGACTTCGGCAGTAGCGCTCGCAGTGCTGCTTTCTGGATGCGGAGAGCGGGTACCGTATGTGCCGATGTCTCGATTATCAGACGGCGCGCGGGCTGATTGCACGGTAGGGCCATTTTCGCCCCCAAACCTGTTTCCGACTGCAGATGAGGAGAGTGCGAAGCGAGAGCTCGCTGCGTGCTTGGCGGCATGCCGCAAGCTCGGGTTTACAGAGAACCGCGAGTTGCCGCCCTTGATGGCCGGTGTGCGAATAGACGGCAGATGGCGGCACACCCGGGAATGCTGTCTGCGAGGTTCTAAAGCAGCGGTAAGGTCTGCTTCGAGCTCTCAGTGGCCACTCCATCTGCCGGTATCAAACTTCAACACAGGCTTGGTGCGGACGGCGGGGGTCGAACCCGCATACCGTTTCCGGCGAGGCATTTTAAGTGCCTTGCGTCTACCAGTTTCGCCACGTCCGCGCCGCGAAACTGGTTAGCGACGGAAAGCCTTTCCGACAAGCGCCGGTTGCGCGTGATGGCTCAGCGCCCGCCCGGGAATTCACAGCCCTCATCCTGAGAAGGCCCGAAAGGGCCGTCTCGAAGGATGCTCCAGCTGGTTCCTGAGACTCCTGAAACATCCTTCGAGACGCCGCTTCGCGGCTCCTCAGGATGAGGCTCAGGAGATGTCCGTCAGCCTCTCAGCGCCTATGCGCCGGCTTGTACCACTCGACCCCGTCCGGATCGACATAGAGCCCCGGCGCGACGTCGGAGCCGATCTTCTTCTCCTGCATCGGCACGCGCACCGTGTCGTCGCGGTCGCCGCGGCGGATATAGGGGCCGCTTGCCTGCTGGCTGTGCTGGCCGCCGCCACTGCCGCCGCCCATCACCGCCCGGCGGCCGGCGACCTTGTCGTCGAGCGCCGCGACCTGGCGGGCCGAGAAGGCGACCTTCGCCGTGCCCTCGACGATCGGAAAGGCCTTGCTGGAGGAGCCCTCGCCGGTCACCCGGATGCCGACGAAGCGCGGCACGTAAGACTGCCCGCCGCCGCCACGCGCCAGCGCGTCCCAGCCACCGGTGGTCGAGACCTGCGCACCGCAGCGCTTGTGGGCGCGCTCGCAGGCTACCCGCGAGCCGTAGCGCGGCGCCTTCTGCTCGAATTCGGCGCGGGCGTTGCGATAGGCGTGCTCGCATTGCTCGGCCGAGAGCTTGCCGGCCTCGATGCATTCATCGCGGCGGACATAGGTCTGGCCGGCCGCCTGGGCGGCAAGGTCCGCGGGCGTCAGGGCTATGCCAGCGACGGCGAAGGCCGCCGCGCGGACGAAGACGAGGGGAAGAAGCGTGATCATGCGCCCTCCCTGACCATGCGATTGTGGCGTCACAGCAGCGGCCTCATCGTGATGGCGAGTTCGCGCGTGCCACCATAATCGATCTTGCCGTTGCCGAGCACCGGAATCGAGCCGGTCACCAGGATCGCCTTGGGCAGCCACAATTCCGGGAAACCCTGCGCCTTGGCCTCGTCCTGCAGCGCCTTCTTCTCGGCGTTGGGCTTTTCGGTGACGAGGACGAGCTGCTCGCCCTTGCGAACGTCGGGCAGCGCCACGACCACGTGATTGTGACCGGGCCACAGGCCCGAGATCATCGATTCGACCGCCGCAAGCGAGACCATCTCGCCGCCGAGCTTGGCGAAGCGCCGCGCCCTGCCCTTGATCGTGATGAAGCCATCGTCGATCGCAACGATGTCGCCGGAGTCGTGCCAGCCGCCCTCCGGCGGTACGATCGCGCCCGGCCGGTCGGCGTTGAGATAGCCGAGCATCACATTCGGCCCCTTGACGCAGAGCCGCCCGCCCTCGCTGATGCCCTCGACCGGCTCGAGCTTCGCCGTGATGCCGGGCAGCAGCCGCCCGACGCTGCCATCCTTCGTCGCGACCGGCGTGTTGCAGGCCAGCACCGGCGAGCATTCGGTGCAGCCATAGCCTTCGAGGATGGTGGTGCCATAAGGCTCCCACATCCGGCGCGTCTCCGGCTTCACCCGCTCGGCCCCGGCGACGACATAGCGCACGCTCTTGAGGTCGCCCTCGTCGGCAGCGCGGGCGTAACCTTGCAAAAATGTGTCGGTGGCGAACAGGAAGGTCGCGCCGGTCTCGCCGATCAGCTTCGGCACCTGCTTGTAATGCAGCGGGCTCGGATAGAGCACGACCTTCATGCCATGGATCAACGGCATCAGCAGCGCCGCCGTGAGCCCGAAGGAATGAAAGGCCGGCAGCGGGTTCATGACCACGTCGCGCTCGGAGAGGAAGCCAGCGGCGAGCTCGAAGATCTGGCGGGCATTCGAGACGAGATTGGCGTGGCTCAGCACCACGCCCTTCGGCTTGCCCTCGGTGCCGGAGGTGAAGAGCACGACGGCCGGATCGTCGGGCTTGGCCTGATGGCGCGCATGCACCATTCCCGGCACCAGCGAGGCCAGCGCGCCGATCGCCTTGTCGAGGCTGGTCAATTCCTTGCGGACATCTTCGAGATAGATCACCCGCCGCCCCGGCGCGAGCGCCTCGATGATGTCGTCGAGCTTGGCCTGGTCGATGAACCGGCGCGAGGTAATGATGGTCGAGACCGGCCCGATCTCGCAGGCGGCGGTGAGGTTCTTCAGGCCCGCGGTGAAATTGAGCAGGGCCGGCACGCGGCCATAGGCTGACAGCCCGAACAGCGTCACCGCCATGCCCTGGACGTTCGGCAGCATCAGCCCGACCGTCTCGCCGGGCTTCGTCAGCGCCGAAAGCTTGCGGCCGAGCACGAGCGCGCCCAGCACCAGACTGCCATAGCTGAGCGGCTTGCGCTCCGGATCCTCCAGCGCGATGCGGCTCTTGCCGTGCTTGCCGGCGGCCGCCAGCAGCGCCTGGAACAGCGTTGTCCGCGCACCTTCGACGTCGAAGGGCTGTGCCGGCAGTTCGATCGCGGCCATTCGGCTCGTGCTCCCCTTGTCGTTCCTCTTGCCTCGCAACCTAAGGCGAATGGGCGGCGATACAATGTGCCGGCGGCAACTTCCCCAGCGTCATCCAGCGCGCTAGGGTTGTGCCGCCAATGGAGGCTTCCGCCATGCCTCGGCTGCGCCTGCTCCTGTCATTGCTGCTCTTTGTGACAGCCGAACTCGCCGCTGGCGGCGCGCTCGCCCAGCCACGCATCGAATGGGAAATCGCCAACCGCTTCCGTCTGTTCCGCGACGAGGCGCAATTCCGCAAGCTGGCGGAGATCTATGCCGCCCTACCCGTATCGGATCGGCGCGATCGGCCCGCCTTCGCCTTCGAGGACGCGATGCAGCGCGCCGCAGCCGCGCGCACGCTCGGGCCGGCCTTCGGCGATCCGGCGAGCGTCGACCGCTGGGGCTGGACCTCGGCGGTTACACGCAAGACCTGCTTCCAGAACGGCAATCGCGGCCACTGGCAGTGCCTGCTCGACACCGGCGACCAGTTCATGGAGCCCCGCGTCGCCGACGTCGTCGCCCGGATCGCCGAGCTGCCACCGGCGCTCGCCGGAAAGACCTGCCGCTGGACGGCGGGCGAGCTTGCGGTGGTCGCGCCCTGCTCCGGGGAGGCCAGGCTGGCGCGCCGCGCCTTCGAAGAGCCATTCGACATCGCGGTCAGCGTCGACGGTGCCCCGGTTGCCGAAGCCAAGGCGGTAAAGCTGCGCCATATCGCCATCGCCGGCTTCGGCGATTCCTTCTCGTCCGGCGAAGGCAATCCCGACCGGCCGGCCGAACTGGTCGATGACAACATCGACACTTACAAAAAGATCCTCCCCTCTTCCCGGCTTCCCGCCTCGTTATCGCAACTATCCGCGCCGGCGCGGCGCGACCGACGGGGCGCTCGGCGGCGCAGCCGCGGCGATCTGGCTCAACGCGCAATGCCACCGCTCGCTCTATTCGCAGCATGTTCGGGCGGCGCTCACCCTGGCGCTTGCCCATCGCGATGTCGCGGTGACGCTGACGCCCTATAGCTGCACCGGGGCGGAGGTGACCGCCGGGCTCCTCGGCTACTACGCAGCGCGCGACGATGTCGGCGATGCCGTCTACGACGCCTCGCCCCAATTGATGCGCTACTGGCGCGACTATTGCCGCAATTTCACCGGCTACAACCGCTTCGACGACGAGGGCGCCGGCTTCGATTGGCGGCGTGATCTCCCACGCTGCAGCCAGCCTCGCGCGATGAAGCCCGACGCGGTCCTACTCAGCATCGGCGGCAACGATATCGGCTTCTCGAACGTCATCGCCGAGGAGGTGATCGGCCGCGGCCGCTTCGGACTGCGTGTCGGGCTGCTCTACAAGCTCTGGCTCAGCCAGATCGAGACCAAGACCTTCGCCGAGGCACGGACCGCCGTCGACAATGTGATCCCGGCACGCATCCGCGAACTGTCGACCGCGTTCGAGAAGCATCTCGATGTCCCGGCCTCGGCCATCGTCCAGACCGCCTATCCGCAGATGATGCGCAGTGAAGGCGGCACCCCTTGTGCGGTGGGCGACGCCGGCATGGACGTTCATCGCATCCTGGCGATCAGCAAGGAGAGCACCGGCCGGGAGGGCGCGGCCTTCGTTCCCTATCTCAACCGCGGCATTGCAGCTGCCATCGCCGCCCTTCCCGAAGCAGGACGCTGGCGCTTCGTCGATGCCCATGCCGAGCGCTTTGCCGGCCATGCGCTGTGCACTGCCGGCGCCCCGGCCGATGCGCCGAACCGCGCGGTTTCCGGCGCGATGCAGTTTCCGAGCTGGAACTTCGCGCAGCGCCGCTGGGAGCCGTTTGCCCCGAGCGCCTGGCGCGCCTATCGCCCGCGGCAACGCTGGTTCGTCACGCCCAACGACTCGTTCCTGACGGGGCATTACATGCGTGTCGGCAGGCTCGAAGGCTCCGATACCACCGATCCGCTCAGCCCGGAGCAGCCGCTCTTCGCCGCGACGCTCGGCGGTTCCTTCCATCCCAACGCCAGCGGCCATGCTGCGATCGCCGACGCCACCATTCCGGTGCTGCGCGAGGTGCTCAAGCTTCCACAGCCTTGATCCCTTTGCCGGCGCATGGCCGGGATGCGCGGTGGGCTACTTGTGTGTTGCATTGCAACGAAAATCGCCCTGGAATCGGCTCGGGTTCAACGATCGCGAAACGGCGGCGGTCCAATCGCTGAAATTTGACGAAGAAGCCGTTCATCACGTCGTGCTGTCGTCATTGAGATCGGGCATACTTATCACTATCTCCGGTTGCGGAGCTGGGGATTGCAGTCGTGCCGTCTTTTTCGAGAAAACCGATAGCCGCCGCTGCGCTGGCAGTGGCTTGCGCCGTCATCGCCACGCCCGCGAGCGCCGCGGGCTTCTGGGAGACGTTGTTCGGTGTCCCGCAGCGGCCGGCCATCGCGCCCATGCCGGACAATCCGCTGCACATGACTGTTCGGCCCTCGCGCAAGAAGGCGAAGCTCGACGGCGCTACCAAGGACGTCAAGGACGGGCCGAAGACCCCGCTCGTCAAGCCGATGGAATACGCCAACGACCCGTTCTGGTACCTCAAGGACGAGACACTGAAGAAGGGCGACATCATCGTCCTGAGGGATCGCGTCGTCGTCTTCGATGGCGGCGCGCGCGCCTATGCCAACTTCGCCAGCTTCCAGACCAGCAAGCTGCTCTCAAGCAAGGCCAAGAGCCAGCTCAAATACCTGATCTCGACGCCTCGGGACAATTACACGGTCTGGGAGCCCGTCCAGGCGATCGGCGATCGCAACGTTGCCGCCTCGGCCGAGCTCTCGGAGCGCACGCGCTGAGGCCCAGTCTCGCCCGCGCCGTCCCATTTCAATCGCATTGATACCTTCGAACGGTCAGACCAGCGACAGAGGCTGACCAGATTTCGCATCCAGGGTCGCTTCGCATCGGGCGCTTGCCCCTCCTCCAGCGATGGAAAGGAGCCAGAGATGCGTAATTTTGCCAGGACCGCTAGCCTCTCCCTAGCATTGCTCGCCGGCGCCGCCGCGGCACAGGCCCAGGGTCCATCCCTCCCCATCCCGGATAAACCCGGACTCCAGAATCCCGGTGCCGTTCGCAATGCGACCGTGGTCGAGCGCAGCTCGCTGCCGCCGCAACTGCGGGTGCAGGTCGACAGCGCTGTGGCCCAAGCCAGCCCCGACGACCTGAAGCAACTCAGGCAATCAATCGACACCATTCCGGCTGCCACCAAGGCACTCCAGGCCAAGAGTATGAACTCGGCCGCGATCATCGCGGTGGGCTTCGACGAGGACGGCGATCTGACTCTGATCGCGCAGGAGACGATCTGAGAAGCCAGTCGCCCCAAGATTCCGGCCGAAATGCCGGAAGGCTTCATGGGCAGTTCGGCGCTCCTGCCCGTTCCCGCGCAGCGCCGCGAGAGCCGGATCCGATCGGATTGGCACAATCTGATCGGTGAATCCGTCTCTCACTCGCAAGAAAGGACTGATCATGAAACTGACCGAAGCAGGCATCGACAGCGCTGTCCACCAGCTCGAGGCGCAGGCGATACCGGAGAACCACCCCGCCACGGTCCAGCTCGGCGAGCTGTTCGGCGAGCACACCTTCTTCCTCGACACCAGCGGGCTCGCCATCATCGAGCCGGTGAAAACCGATGGAGCAGCCGAGAGCATGGGGCGTGTGGTCAAGCTCGCGCGCTGGAGCGACGAGAGCCGAAAGAATCTCTCGCCGCACGAGCCCGAGTACACCGACATCGTGGTCGCGCTCGACAAGGCGGCGTAGGGCGCAGAGATCGCTCATATATGCGGATTCTCCCCTCTCCCGGCTGGATTCCTCTGCGAACCGGATGAGGCGCGGGGGCCCCCTCCCCCTTGTGGGGAGGGGCAGGGGTGGGGGGCGCAAAGTCGAAGCGAATTCCGCGGAAATCGAGCCGACTCGCCTCTACAATCCACCGATCATCCCGTCGTTCGCCCCCATCCCCATACCCTTCCCCACAAGGGGGAAGGGAGGAGCCAAGCGATCGGCTTTTCGCAGAGGAATCCGGCTGGGAGAAGGGTTCCCCGAGCACAACGACCAATGGCGAGCCTCAGCCGAACGCGCCGATCTCGTGCTGGATAGCGCCTGAAATCTCGCGCAGCAGCGCAAAGCACGCTCGCATCGGCTCGATCACGTCGCGATGCAGGCCGGCATAGGCGCCGCCTTCGCGGGGACCGGCAGGCTCGCCGAAATCGAGCCCCAGCGCCGGATCGGGATTGATCGGGAAGATCTCACTGAGCAAGGCAAGCGCCCCGGTCATGTCGAGCCGCAGGATGCGCTCGAGCAGCAATTCGCGCGTCACCCCGGCATGCGGCCGGAAATCGGGGATATGGGTCGCCGACAGCCAGATCCGGTGCAGCAAGGCGAGGCGCAGCGTATGCAGCGCCACCAACCTGACCGGCATCGCCGGTGGCTCACCTGCTGCCTCCTTCAGCTTGAGCCGGTCCGAAGCGAAGCGCCAGAACAGCCGCCGCAGCGCCGGCGCAAGATCGAGCTGCGCCAGCGCTTCTGCAACCGCGAGCAGTTCGTCGCGCCGCCCCTCCTTCTCGGTGCGCCGCGCCCGGTCGAACCAGCTGCCGGCGTCGAGCGTGTCGAGATAGGCGCGCAGCACGTCGAGATCGCTGTTCGCCATCGCATGAGCTGCGAGCCGGTAGGCGCGGCCGAAGCGCTCCGAGCTCTCGCGCATGCTCATGAACAGTTCGGGCGCGCGCGCCGCTGCATGGCCAATGCCGTGGACGCTGTTCGCCAGCCAGCCGAGCTGCTGCAGGATCGCGTTGTTCGGAATGGCGCGCAGCTCGCGCGGATGGCGGATCACGGTCGGCCCGCCGGCATCGCTCTGCCGCGCCGCCGGGCGCGAACCGGTCTTGTCGAGCAGGGACGGACCAAAGGTGCCGATCAGCGCCGCATAACCGGGATCGTCGACGAGATGCGTCATCTCCTCGCGTACGGTCTGGAAGAACTCGGTCGAGAAGTCCGGTTCGGCATAGATCGGATCATCCGCGCCGGCGGCCGGATCGGCAAAGACGCTCTCGGCGATGCGCGCCACCGTCGCGCCGGCCAGCCCCTTGGTCCCGAACAGCAGATAGCCGTCGCTGCCCTGGAAGCTCGTCTCGCGCGTGACCTTGACGCCGGCCTTGGCGAAGGCGCGTCGCGGCCATTCCGGATCGAGATAGGCCAACCGGTCGGCGAGGCTGTCGGGATGGGCGCCGCGTCCGGCCGACTCGCCATGGGTGTCGAAGATCACGAGCTCGATCTCGGTCAGCCCATAGCGTTGCAGCAGTTCGAGGATGCGGCTCCTCAGCCGCTCGACCCAGAAGGTCGCCGCAACCTGGCCGATATAGCGGCCGGAATCGGAATAGCCGAACTGGACGCAGAGCCGGCCATGGCGCTTGAGATAGTCGCGCCAATGCGGGCTGCGCAGCGCCTCGTCGATGATGCGCGGCCCCTGTTCGAGCGCGTCCGATGTCTCGAACAGCGGCGAGATCTCGACCAGGTCGGCGATACCGAAGCGCCTGGCGAGGTAGAGCGCCGACAGCAGCGTATAGCCCGTCTCGGTCTCGGCGATCAGGAAGCGCACCGGCCGCGAGCCGTCGACATGCTTCACGATCTGCGCGACCATCATCATCATCCGGGCCGCCGAGGCACGCTCGACCGCGAGCGCGCCGAAATCGACCGGGGTCGGCCTGACCTTGGCCAAGGCCTGGTTCGCCGCCGCGAGGAAGGCGCGCCGCTGCGCCGGCTGGGCCGGCTCCTCGTCGAGCGGGATCACGCCGCGCATCGCATTGTGGAGCTGCGAGGCGTTGAGCCGGAAATGCGGCAGCGCGATCGAGACGCCGTGCGCGATCACGCCGGCCCGCGCCAGGATCAGCGCGCTCGCGGTCTCGTCGTCCCCTGCCAGCATGATCGCCTTGTCGAGCGCGGCCAACAGCCGCGATGCTTCCGGCAGGGCCGCCTCGCGCTCGCCGACGAGTGCCAGCGAAAACGCCTGCAGCGCCCCGATCTCCGGCTTGCTGTTCAGAGGCGGGCAGAGCGAAAGCTGCCGCTCGGCCGCGGCGAACGCCCCTTCGATCAGCGCCCTCACCTCGGCGGTCGCCGGCGCGTCCGGCAGCTTCTCCAGCAGGCGGAAGAACTGGCCGCGCTTCGATTCCAGCCGGTAGCGCAGCGTGTCCCACCAGCCGATATCGGTGCGCCCGTCAGTATCGCTGCCGACCCAGGAGGCGAGCAGCAGCGCACGCGGCCTGAGCTCGCGCCAGCGCTGCGGCCAGCGCGCCCGCGCCTCGACCAGGAAGGCGCCGTTCAGCCGGTCGATCGCGTCGCGGGCATTGCGCACCGAAAAGCGCGCCTGCTCGAACTCGTCCTGAAGAGTGATCGTCGTATCCGGCCGGAAGGAGAGGTCGGCCGCCCTCAGCGCCGCGGCCTCGCCTTCGTTCGAGGCGAGCTCCGCCAGCGCATGCGCCACCACCCGGCTCATGCCGAAGGTCGGATGCGCGGTGAACACCGCGGCAAAGCGCGTGCGCCCGAGCGCCGCGCCATAGGCCTCGAAAGGCTGCACCGCGCCACTCGCCTCCTCGGCGACACGCCGCGCCAGCGCCGCATAGGCCTCGGCTTCGTCACACTCCAGACCGACATAGGCCGCGACGCGCGCCCCCCGGTCGGCGAGCGCGGCGCGGCCGAACTGGCGGATCAGCGCGGCCGCATCCTCGAGCGTGACGTCGCCACGATCCATCTTGCGGGTCAGCCAGAGCGTGGCGCGCAGCACCGGATTGCCGAACGGGTCCTCGCGCGCATCCGAACGCGCCTGCACGATCGCCGCCGACAATTCGCTCGCCAGCGCCGACGGCGACAACTCCTCCACACCCGCCACGCCGCTCTCCCGCTTTTCAATCGTTTTATGGCTCGGCGCAGGTGAGCAAGATTCCGACTCTGCTGCAACTGCGAAATGAGATGCGGCAGCGCAACAGCGAGCGCAGCGCCCGAAATGAAGGTCCGGCCGGGGAACATCGGCGTGCGCCCCGTGTTGGCCTGACACTGTCCACTCACCCCGAACAGCAGACGGGAGCAGACCATGCTCAAACATGCGATATTGACTGCCGGCCTTGTCCTGGCCTCGACCGCCGCGATGGCGCAGAATCAGGGCCAGCCCAACGGCCTGCCGGAACCCCCCGGTATCAGCAGCGAGATGGCGCCGCGCTTCCAGCGCTACGTCGTCGACCAGCGCCAGATGTCCTACAGCTATGACCAGCCCGTCGTCGTCGGCGCCATCCTGCCCACGACCGGCGTGACCTATTATGCGGTCCCGCAGGAATACGGCGCCGGCAGCAACTACCGCTACACTGTCGTCAACAACCGGCCCGTGCTGGTCGAGCCCGGCACCCGCCGCATCGTCCAGGTCATCAACTGATCGGACCAACTGATGGGGTCGGCCGCAGCGTCCGGCCCTTACAATTACCGTGTCCATGGCCATATCGGGGTAGACCCGGAGGAAGCCATGGACACGACCGTGCGCCGTAACCTCGCCGGCGGTTGGGGCGTCTGCGACCTGCTCGAGCGTCCGATCTGTTCGATCACGCGCGATCTTCACGGCAGTTACTGGATCATCCTCTCGCAGGAGCAGGTCGCGCGCCTGAGCGACATCCGAAAGGGGCCGTTCCCGTCGGTGGATGCAGCCATGACGGCCATCGAGAAAAACCTCAACGGACCATGCCGTCATCGCGCGGTAACTGTTTCGGAAAGTCATTCTCCTAGAATATCGGCAGTCACGACATAGCAGAGCTCGTCTACAACTTCATTTGGCCACATTGCCTCGATAGAAATAGCAGGCAGGCGAAGAATGATCGGCTGGTTCCTTGACATAGGAACCGGCGGCGAGCCTCCCACCCTACCCATCGAAAACCGATTGCTGCCAATGGCAGCACCATCGCCGCACTCTTTGTGCCCGCGATGTCTTCACAAGACCGCGCGGCCTTAAGCCGGGCGGCAAACGGACATAAATGCAAGAATCAACACAACTGAAGTCACCCGATAGCCAGCGCGTCGCCGATGCGATCGCCAACGCCATGCCGCCAAGATCCGCACCCGATTGGAAGCCGCAACCATGCGGCCTCAGCCGCCAGGAACTGCGTCGCATCGTCAAGAAAATGCTGGGATGAGGAGGCTGACATGAACATACACCCATCCAGAACCACAGCTTTCGACAATCGCTTGACCCGATCGGGGCCACGCGCCGACGCTGCGCAGACAAGGCGGGGGGCAACCCCGCAGGCGAGCTATGAGCGCTACCTCGCTCTGGCCAAAGCCCAGGCCCTCGCCGGCGACAGGATCGAGGCCGAGCGCAATTATCAATACGCCGAACACTATCACCGCTTGATCAACGGCACGGCCGCCTGACAGGGTCCTTTGCAGGCGGCGCCGGTAACGCACCGCGGTATTCCTGTCTCAATCCCTCCATTGGGTCGGGTCAAGCGGCGCGCATCATGGCGCTTCTGGAACGGAGCGCTACCTCCTCCGCAGGCTGAGGCCACCCCGGCAAGGGCCGCCTCCCTAGCTAGCTGGACTTTGCCATGAACGCGCGAAGGGCAGCCAGCCAGACCGCAAACCCCTTCCTTTCGAAATGATCCGTCATCCGCTCGCGGTCCTCGCCTGAGCAGTCGAAGGTCGCCCACCACTCGATGAAGGCCTGCCCGGTTTCCACGACCGGTGTCACACGGATCGTGGCCAGGTAATTCTCGACCGGAAACGGCGGAGGGCTGGCAAAGGCATAGCTGTAGCAGCGGTCCATGTCGGAATGCGCGAGCAGGATCTGCCGCAGCGCGGTGCCTCCCGTGCCGACGCGCCGGACACTGCCGACCTGGTCGCCCGCCCGTCCCTCCTCGATGATGGTTTCGCTCCGGACTCCCGCCCATGCATAATGACCGAATGGCCGGATGACCGACCAGACCGCATCGGCGGAGTGATCGATCACAGTGCTGAAAAAGGCTTTTGCCACCGCGATCTCCTGTCGTTCGAGGGCTTTGTCGACGCCAACAGTGCGCCAGAACGGCGCACTGCCGACACCCGATCTCTGCCGTCTCGAGCCGTGGCGCCGCCCTGCTGCTTGCAAGCGAGCCTGATCCCCTGCCAGCTATCGCGTGATGGAACCCCTCGCCATTCCCGAATACATCGCCGCCATGCTCGGCGGCGCGATTGCTGCAAAAGCCGCCGGAACGCGGTTCTGGAAAGGCATGCTCGTCGGCCTTGCCGTGCACTCGCTCTGCGATTGAGCTTCGCGATCGAGACCCCGGGCTACGCTCTCAACCTGGTGTCCTACCTTGCCGCCGCCTCCCTGGCCGGAGCGGCGCTGCGCATGCGCCTTCTCGCGATCAGCGCCGTGATCCTGCTGGCGGGAGCCGCGATGGCGCTCACGCTGTTCGCGTTCCTGTCCCGCTACGGCTTCTGGTGACCAGCCTCGCCGGCCTGAGAGCCAATCGGCCGTCAGGCAGCTTTGCCTCTTTCATTTGAAATTAACTTTCTGGTAAGAGCTTCGGGATTCCTTTCCGGTGATGACGGCCTGCCACCCAGGGCAGGCCCGACCCCGTAATCAGGAGATGACCGCATGAAGCGGACCATGATCGCTGCGAACGCCGTCCGTTTCACCGGCAAGGGCCCCCGCAAGACGATCCCGCTTCTGGTTGCTCTGGCTGCGCCGGCTTTAGGCGCCTGCAGCGTCTCGCCGATCCAGACCGCCTCGACGGCCGCGCCCGCCACCAAGGAGCCGCACGAGGCCCGCAAGCGCGCCATCGAGCTGGCCAAGGCCGACCCGCGCGAGAAGGAATGCCTCGTCCGCGCGATGTATTTCGAATCGAACCGCTCGAGCGATGCAGGGCTGCTCGGCGTCGGCACGGTCGTGATGAACCGGGTCGGAGCGCCGCGCTATCCTGAGACGATCTGCGGCGTCGTCGGTGCGCCGCGTCAGTTCGCGCCGGGCGTCCTCACCCGCCAGATGGTCGCACGCGACCTGCCCAAGGCCGAAGCCGCCGCCGAAGCCATTCTCGCCGGCAAGCGCAACGAGGCCGTCGGAAACGCCAAGCACTTCCACATGGCGGGCCTGCGCTTCTCCTACGCCAACATGCATTACGTGACGGTGGCCGGCGGCAACGCCTTCTACGTCAAGGGCGAGCGCCCCGAGCGCCGCCGCATCGAGGAGCCGAGCTATCAGCTCGCCGCGGTGACCGCCCCGGCGCCGCTCGCCACCACCACCTCGACCCGATCGACCTCCTTCGCCAGCGCGCCGCTCGCCTTCGCGCCCGAGACCCCGGCCGCCGCCGCGCCGGCAAACCCGGCCTTGCAGCTCGTCGCCAATGCCACGCTGCCGCCGAGCCGCCCTTATGATCTCGGCATGTCCAGGAAGACCGCCCAGGCCTTCATCGCGCCGCCGAAGAGCGACGCCCGCCTCGCCGCGCTGATGCCGCCCTCCCGCCCCCTGCGCGGCAGCCTACAGCAGAACTGAGCGGAACCACGCCGCAGAACCCCTCTCCTGGAAGGAGAGGGGCAGGGGTGAGGTATTCGGACGGAAAACGTTCGCCTGAACCCAACCGCGCGGTGAGCGCTCGCGGCACTGGTCCGATCTCCCACACTCACCCTGCCCTCTCCTTCCAGGAGAGGGTTCCCCGCGCCCTTGCTTCATGCGCAGCGGCCTCAAGCGGGGACAACTCCCCAATCAATCCCCGCTGCAAAAACCTCACGTATGCTTCTCTCCGTCCCGCCCGAACCGAGGGGGCTTCGCGAGGCGTCGAGAGGCCGGGCGGGAGAGCGGTGTCCGTGGCGAAAGAGCTTCGCAAGCCCGAACGAGTTCGGCCGCGCAGAGTGCGATCCACTTTGCGACCGGTTGGCTCCTTCCACCACGGAGGGGTTTCGTCGTTCGGGGCAGGCACCCCGGTCCAGCCGGACGCAACACACGGCGAAAGCTCAAAAGAAAACCGCGCGCGGGGTTCGGGCAGTGGCCAGTGGCGCTGCTTCGATATTCGACATCGACATTCGGCACGCAGCCGTCGACTGCGACGCCGCCTGAGCCCCGCGCCTCCCTCGGATGGCGTTTCCCTTAGAACCTCGCGGCGGAAGCCGGCGAGCGCATCCTGCTGTCTGCAACCACGCCGTCTTTCCGGGACTTCGCGATAGCGAAGGGCCCGGAACCCAGAACCGATGCCGTTCGTCACAATGGCGCTGCGACCGGAGTGTGTTCCGGAAATCGCATCGGCTCTGGATTCCGGGCTCAGGCCTGCGGCCTGCCCCGGAAAGACGGCGGTGGTTCCCATCGGCGGAAGCACACTCTAGCTTCCCCTCACTGCCGCGAGCCTGCCATGAGACGAAGCAGCCCGACCCGCCTGCCGGCGCCCTATCTCAGGCGCATCTGGCTCGACCGCGCGGCGGTGCCGGACCCGGAGGCCTATCCCTGGTGCCTGCCCTTCCTGCGCGACACATTCGAGCTCACCTTCGACAAGTCGATCACCATCATCGTCGGCGAGAACGGCACGGGAAAATCGACGCTGCTCGAAGGCATCGCCGCGCTCGCCGGCTATGACGAGGCCGGCGGCGGCAAGGGCTACCGCCCGGTCGACCATGCTGAGGCCGTCGAGGCATGGGCGGCCAGCTCGCCAGCGCGCTCAAGGCGAGCTGGCTGCCAAAGGTCACCGATGGCTGGTTCTTCCGGGCCGAGAGCTTCTTCTCGGTGGCGCGCTATCTCGACAAGGCCGCCCGGGACGGCGGCTACAGGCCGCCCGACTTCCTCTCCCATTCGCATGGCGAGGGCTTTTTGCGCTTCTTCGAGGAGCGCTGCCAGCGCCCCTTCATCTTCGACGAGCCGGAATCGGCGCTGTCGCCAGCCCGCCAGATCGAGTTCCTCAAGCCCCGCATGGACCGGCTCGGCCAGTGCCAGGTGATCATGGCGACCCAC
Organism: Bosea vestrisii; assembly: GCF_030144325.1. Lineage (NCBI taxonomy): Bacteria > Pseudomonadati > Pseudomonadota > Alphaproteobacteria > Hyphomicrobiales > Alloboseaceae > Allobosea > Allobosea vestrisii. The sequence continues at coordinate 828,912 of NZ_CP126307.1, forward strand.
GCCCCGATCCTGATGGCCTATCCCGGCGCCCGCCTGCTCGGCCTGACCAAATACGGACTCGATCCGGTGACGATCGAGCAGACCCAGCATTTCCGGCTCATCCGCGAGTTCTGCCTCGATCCGGCAACGTTTGTGGAGACGATGATGGAGGAGTGAGCGCCCAGTGCCGCGCCCCTGCTCATTACCTAGCAGTGAGCGCTTCCGTCGCCGTATCGGCTGCTCGCTCAAGGCAGCGCCGGTCTGCCCCTGCTGATCGGCATCGTGCTGTTGGTGGTAGGAGATGTTGATCAGACGGTAAGGGGCGGCAGATCGATGGGCAAAACCTGATGACGTCGCCAACCCTGTCTTAAGCTCCTATCGACCGGCGAATTTGGGCGTGCGATGAGTAAGATATAGAGATTAGTGAGAATCAAACGCGGCCATGATTAAGCGGTTGCCACGCTATGCCGAGATTGAGTTGCAAAGGCTTTGTGCGGAAGGTGGCGCACTTTGTCACTCTGTAGATGAGGATGAAAGCGGCTGGGATCGCCTAATCGAGTTCCCAGAAATGAACTTTCTCGGCGCAATAGATATGCGCCCACCGCGCTCAGTTGCTTATGTACAAGTTAAATCAGCGAGAAATCGTAAATTTAAATGCCAGCTGAAACTCTCAAACGCCCTCAGAGCAGCTCAATCATCGCAACCATGGTTTATTTTACTCCTGACAACAGATTCAATAGGAAAAAATCCAAAATTATACGCCCTTCATGTGTGGGGCCCTCTTATCGAGCGAATTTTGAAAGCCGCACGCCAATCTGAAATTGACAAAATGCCCCTGCATAAAAGCATGTTAACATTCACATTTGGGCCAAACGATGAAAAAAACGACACATTAATAGAATGGATGCACTCTACTATTGTAGAGGTCGGGGATAGTTACGAAATAAAGAAAATCAATACCAATAAAACCCTCGGGTATGAGGGTGGTTATGGCCAAGCCCTCATGTCGCTGGAAGCAAAAAGTGAAGAGGAGATATTAGAGAATTTTCTTGGACTTGGCGAAGGCTTACATATTAGCAAATTTGTTTTTACCCCAAGCCGCTTCGGAATTCCCGCATCACAGCCTTCCATTGAAGTGTCGTCTGGCACCGTCCATATTCAACCAGACTCTCTTGGCGAGATCGAAATTCGTCTACGAAATGCGGGAAATGACCAGCCTATAATTCTGCAGGGCAAGGCATACCCCGGACCTCCTGGGACGAAATTGCTGCGATTTTCTGCAAGTTTTATTGATCTTATTTGGAGTGACGGAATCAGGTCCGATTTTCGAGCAAATATAAGTGTTACAAAAAAATATGAAATCGCGACAATTGAAACCTTTATAACCTTGATGAATTGGTGCGAAAAAGGCCCAGTTGATTTACAGATCTGGTTCAAAGGCAAGCGGGCGGTTAGCGACGAACTAAATAACCTTCTCCTGACAACAGAATGGGAATGGAAACCCCTCGCATCGGCATTGCACCTTCTTCGTACAATCGCAGGCACACCCAATATAGAATTAAGCCTCAGCGATATATGCGCAACACCAGGGCTAAAGACTCTAGCGGAAGTGTTACAAGCACCTTCATTAAGGTTGGAGTTTATGCCGCAGCCAGAGACACCCGCCTCACCACTCACCTCGATAATATATTGGACAAACATGGTCACAGGCGACGTGTCTTTTTGCGCACTGGTAGAAAATCTCGTTGATGAAGATGTGATCTTGAATGACGGGAAACGCCAAATAACATCAAGAAATAAGATATATTTAGAAAGTTATGCGATAAAGTACGTCAAAGACGAAAATCAAATAATAGAATTTGATTATAAACATTATATGGAAAGCCCTGAGCGAATCGCAAATTCGATAGGCATAGGCAATATTCATAAGTTTTTGCTAGAGTGCCAAAACCAAAGTAGATTGGACTGATGATTCTCCTTAGAAAATAGTTACCTCCGAAGTCGGTAGATTTTCATATGCCCAGCCCCCTCTCCCCCGCCCGCCTCCAGGCCGCCGTCGCGTTCGCGCAGGCGCATGATTCCCCCTGGCCGCGCAGCATGTTCTATCCGGACGGCGCCTATGTCGGGAATCGCGAATGGGACGAGAAAGGTCCCTGGACCGAGATCGTCGGGCCGGTCGAGCCGCGCGGCGGGCCGGCCGGGATCGTGCTGCAGGGCGGCAAGGTCGTCGCAGAGTGGGGCGATGTCGAGCGGGCGGACATGACCTTCTCGATCGCCAAGAGCTATCTCTCGGTGCTGGCGGGCCTTGCCGTCGCCGACGGCCTGATCGCCGATATCGACGAGCCTGTGGGACGGAGCGTCGACGGCCCGCATTTCTCCAGCCCGCACAACGCGAAGATCACCTGGCGGCATCTGCTGCAGATGAACAGCGAATGGCAGGGCGAGATCTTCGGCAAGTCCGACCAGGTCGACCATTTCAGGCAGATCGGCATCGGCGCCGACAACAGCCGCAAAGGCCAGCGCCGCGAGCTCAGCGAGCCCGGCAGCCTCTACGAATACAACGACGTCCGGGTGAACGCGCTCGGCTATGCGCTGCTGCGGCGCTTCCGCCGGCCGCTGCCCGAGGTCCTGCGCGAGCGCATCATGGACAAGGTCGGTGCCTCGCAGGGCTGGCGCTGGGAGGGCTACGAGACCTCCTGGCTCGAGATCGACGGTGAGCGCATGCAGTCGGTCCCCGGCGGCGGCCATTGGGGCGGCGGCCTCTTCATCAGCGCCCGCGACCATGCCCGCTTCGGCCAATTGATCGCGCAGAAGGGCATCTGGGAGGGACGCGAGCTGGTGCCCTCGGCCTGGATCGCGCAATCGCTGGTGCCCTCGCCGACCCTGCCGAATTACGGCTTCCTCTGGTGGCTGAACCGCGGCCCCGCCGCCAATCCCAAGCTCCCCGCGAGCGCCTTCAGCGCGCAGGGCGCCGGCAACAACCTGATCTGGATCGACCCCGAGCACGAGCTCGTCGCGGTGCTGCGCTGGATCGACAAGGCTGCGATCGACGGCTTCCTGGAGCGGCTGGTCGTGGCGGTGGAGTGAAGGGCGCGGGAACCTCAACGCAGAACCCCTCTCCTGTAAGGAGAGGGGTAGGGGTGAGGTGTTCGGGAGAGAGATCGTTAGCCTGAACCCGACGGCGCCGTGAGCGCTCACGGAGCTGGTCCAACGGCCTACACCTCACCCTGCCCCCTCTCCTTACAGGAGAGGGTTCCCCGCGTGTCCTCGCCCATGCGCTCCGCGTAGAACCACCCTCGCCCGCCACCCTTGCCGCCACCTCTCCCTCAGCCCATAAGCCGCCCTGCTCCTGCAAGGCCTCGCCAGTGTCCCCACCCGCTCCCCCTCGCCTCGCCATCGGCTTTGCCTGCGGCATCCTGTCGGCCGTGATCTGGGGCGTGCAGTCGGTGATTTCGCGGCAATCGGTGGCGGACGGGCTCTCGGCCGGCGACGTCACGATCCTGCGCTTCCTCGCCGCCTCGCTGGTGCTGCTGCCCTTCGCGCTCAAGCGGCTGAAGCCGTTCCCGGTCGGCCGGCTCGGCTGGAAGAAGGCGCTGATCCTCACCGCCATCGTCGGCCCGAGCTACAGCCTGATCCTGGTCGGCGGGGCACATTTCGCCCCGGCTTTGCACTCCTCGGTGATCTCGCCCGGGCTGATCCCGGTCGCGACCGCGCTGCTCGCCGTCCTCGTGCTCGGCGAGCGCATCAGTCCGCTCAGGGTGATCGGGCTGTCAATCATCGTCGCCGGGATCGTGGTCTTTTCCTTCGAGGCGATGGCGAACACGCCGACGCGCGAAGGCGCCTGGATCGGCGACCTGCTCTTCGTCCTGATCGCCGTGCTCTGGTCGGTGTTCGGCCTGCTGGCGCGGCGCTGGGGCGCGGATGCGGTCGAGGTCACCATGGCGACCTGCCTGCTCTCGGTGCCGCTGCTGCCGCTGCTCGCGCTGGTGCAGCCGGTCAACCTGCTGCAGGTGCCGTTCTCGGCGATCGTGCTGCAGGCGCTCTACCAGGGCGTCATCGTCGGCGCGGTCGCGCTCTTCCTCTACACCCAGGCCGTCGCGATTCTGGGCGCCGGCCGCGCCGCGCTGTTCCTGCCGCTGGTGCCGGTGGTGACGGCGCTGTCGGGCGCCGCCCTTCTGGGCGAGCGCGCCTCGGCGCTGGAGATCGCCGGCATGGCGCTCGCCATCCTCGGCATGGTGGTGGCGCTGAAGGCGCCGAGCCACGCCTGAGCTGTCTTTGCCTCGCCGTCATTCCGGGGCAGGCCGCCAGGCCTGAGCCCGGAACCCAGAACCGATGAGAGATTGTAAGAAGCGCGCGGCCACGGCAGCGCCTTGCCGATAAGCGGCAACGGTTCTGGGTTCCGGGCTCTTCGCTTCGCGAAGCCCCGGAAAGACGAGGCCGCTCAGCCCTTGTGGTCCTTGGCGATCGGCTCGACATAGGACAGCCCCATGTCCCAGGGGAAATAGATCCAGGTGTCCTGGCTGACCTCGGTGACAAAGGTGTCGACCACCGGCACGCCGGCCGGCTTGGCATAGACCGTGGCGAAATGGGCGTTCGGCAGCATCTCGCGTACGACGCGGGCGGTCTTGCCGGTGTCGGTCAGGTCGTCGACGACGAGCACGCCCTTGCCCTTGCCGTCGCCGATGGCGCGGATCGAGGGGGCGATTTCCTTCATCACCTTGAGCTCGGTCTGGTTCTTGTAGTCGTGATAGCTCGCGACGCAGACCGTCTCGATCATGCGCAGGCCGAGCTCGCGGCAGATGATCGCCGCCGGCACCAGCCCGCCGCGGGTGATGCAGACCATCGCCTCGAACGGTCCGGCATCGGCCAGGCGCCAGGCGAGCGCCCGGGCGTCGCGATGAAACTGGTCCCAGGAAACGGGGAAGGCCTTGTTGGCGCTCGGTTCGGCCATGGCTGGTCCTGCGGCAGACTTAAGAAAGAGCCTTTCCGCAAAGCGCATTCGGCGCAGGCTGGCAAGAGCCTGACGGCCACAATCCCCGCTCGGGATCACCCAGCGAGCTTCTTGCGCTCCACCTCGACCATCGCCTGCACAGCCGACGTCGCCATCATCAGCTTCTCCGGGTCGCGCGAGCGGATAACGATATTGGTGTCCGGCCCGGTCTCGGACCAGAACGGGTAGGAGCCGATCGAGCAGTCGGGATGGGCCTTGGCGATCTCGGCGAGCGGCGTGCCGATATCACCTTCCTTCAGGCCCGCCCTCACCGTCTCTGACAGGATCTTGGCGCCGGTCTTCAGCGTCGGCGCCACGACGTCGAGCATGGCCTGCATGATCGCCGGGACGCCGGCCATGACATGGACGTTGCCGATGCGGAAGCCCGGTGCCTTCGACACCGAATTGGCGATGAGGTCGGCGCCGGCCGGGATACGTGCCATCCGCATCCGCGCTTCGTTGAGCTGATCCTGCGGGAAACGCTCCAGCAGCATGGCGACGGCACGCGGATCATGGTCGATCGGCACCCCGAAGGCGGCCGCGACCGCATCCGCCGTGATGTCGTCATGGGTTGGGCCGATGCCACCGGTGGTGAAGACATAGGTGTAGCGCGCACGCAGCGCGTTCAGCGCCGAGACGATCTCGTCGGTCAGGTCCGGCACCACCCGGACCTCGCGCAGCTCGATACCGATATTGGTCAGGTATTCGGCGATATAGCCGATATTCTTGTCCTTGGTCCGGCCGGACAGGATCTCGTCGCCGATCACCAGGATCGCGGCGGTGATGACGGGCGGAAAGGCGGGCGATGGCGCTGCCGTCATGGGCATGATCCTGCTGTTCGAAAAAACGCCGCATGCGTGCCCGAACTGCAAGCAAGCTAAGCCACTTGCGCGCGGTTTCTCAAGCGGCGCGCCAGTCGGGGCCGCTATGCGCGCGCGGCGCGGCGCATCACGAGGTCGTGCGCTCGTAGACGAGGTTGAGCCGGGTCTGGGCGATGAGCTTGTAGCCCTTGCTCTCCAGCAGCGCCGGAAGGTCGCTCTGCCAGCGCCCGCGCGAATCCTCGACGATGATGAAGCCCGGCCACAACGCCTCCGGAGCATCGCGCAGGAAGGGCTCGAGGATCAGATCCTCGGCGCCCTCGACATCGAGCTTGACCGCGTCGAGCCGCTCATAGCCCTCGCCCTGCATCAGCGCGAGCAGCGTCGTCGCCGGGACGCGCACCGAGTTCGCATTGCTGGAACGCAGGATGCGCACGCTCGATTCGCCCTTGTTCGTAGGGTCGAGGAACAGCGTCAGCTCGCCCGGCTTGTCGGCGAGCGCGCAGGCCACCGCTTTGACCGTGCCGAACGGGTTCTGGGCAATGTTGTAGGTCAGCCGCGCGAAAATGTCCGGCTGCGGCTCGACTGCAAGGATACGCGCGCCGCGGCCGGCGCGGGCCGCGACGAAGAGCGAATAGGCGCCGATATTCGCGCCGATATCGATGAAGCAGAAGCCGTCCCGGATGCGCGAGGCCAAAAGCTCGCGCTCCCGCGCGTCGAAGTACTGCGGCGTGAACAGCACCCGCTTCTCGCAGACATTGCCTTGGGGGTAGAGCCGCATCTGCGCGCCGAGCGCCTCGATGTCGACGGGCTGGCCTTTGAGCCGGTTGAGCCCGAGGCGGCGCAGCGCATAGGCGAATTTGCGCCCGAGGAAGGAATCCGAGGCGCAGCGCGTCCAGCCGATGAGGCGCGCGATGCCGCCCTGGGGGGCGAAGGTGCCGAAAGGCTGATCCTCGGCCGATCTGATCTCGTTGAATGCCATCGGCGGGCTGATACACCCCCGGCGCAGCCTGCGCCAGCGGCTTGATCGACGCCGGCGCGGAGCCAAGGCAATGTCAGGCCGCATCGGTCACCACCGAAACACAGCCGGCGTGCAGCGGACAGAGGCTGCCGCAATCGGCGACGCCGGCCAGCAGGTAGCGCAGGCAGCAGAGCTTGCGGCGCCGAACCGGCTCCCCCTGCTCGACGGGGTAACGCACCGCCTCGAACATCGGGTTGCGCTGTCCGGAGGGTTTGAGACGGCGCTCCAGCCGCTGGCGCGCCGCGGCCAGCCCATCCGTATCGGCGAGCTCGGCCGGCAGCTGCTGCAGCGTCCATTCGAAGATCGCCGCCGCATTGGCCCAGAGCAGCCGCGGCGACACCCGGAACTGCGCCGCAAAATGGCTGATCAGCGGCGCGACATGGCCGTCAAACAGGCGCGCGAAGGGATCGCTGCCGTCAACGCGTCGGCCGCCTTCGTCGGGGATGACGATTGCGCTCGTCAGCCCGGCCTCCTGAGGCACGACCGCGATCCGGTTTAGCTCCAATGGCAGATCGCGATTGCACAGCAGGATTGCCGCCGTCGCCGGGATGAGCAGTGCGCCGAAATGCCATTGCGTCCACATCGAGACGAGCGCGCGTCGGTCGCTGTCCGGATAGAGCGTGGCGAAACGCGCCATCAGCCGGTCGGCGGCGCCCGTCAGCAGGTTGGGTCCCGAGATCGCTTCGCGGGCGCCGCCGGGCAGCACGAGCTTGTCCCTGTACCAGGCCAGCGCCTCCGGAAAGCTGGCGGTGAAGGATGGCAGCGCCGCTTCGTTCATCCGGGAGCCGTCTGCTCCCGCAGCTCCGGCCGCACCGCGGTCGCCGTCCGGCCCAGCAGGGCTATCAGCGGTGCCGCGACCAGGGCAGCCCCGGCCGCCAGGGCAAAGCAGATGCCATAGCCCCAGCGCTCCGCGACCCAGCCGGCGCCGATGCCGCCGGCCATGCTGACCAGCCCGTCCATGCATTGCAGCAGGGTGAAGTCGACGCCGGCCTGGCGCGGATCGGACAGCGCCATGAAGCGGGCATAGAGTGCGACGAAGCCGAGCGCCATGATGCCGGACGAGCTCGCCAGCGCCAGCGCAAGCACGGCCGGCTGCGGCAGACCGCGCCAGGCGGCGAAGGCGAGGCCCGCAAGCGAAGCCGCCTGCAGCAGCAGCGCCAGGACCAGCACACTGCGCGCACCGAGACCCCGCACTAGCGCGCCGCCAAGCAACGCGCAGGCGAAGCCTACCGCGAGGCCGCCAATGCCGTTGACGATGCCGAGCGAAGCGAGATCGAGCCCGCTGTCGACGAGATAGGGCCCGAGCATCGCAACACCCCATTTCTGCGCCGGCACATAGATGGCGGCGAGCAGCAGGCCGGCGCGCATCTCCGGCCGCCGCAGCGCCTCCTTCAGCGAAGGCTGGTGCGTGCGCCGTGCCGGTGCGGCGGGTGCCGGAGAGAGCAAAAAGGGTAATGCCAGCAACAGAAGCAGCCCAGCCATGGCGAAGGTGGCGAGCTGCCAGTCGAGCCGTGCGACGAGGACGAGGAACAGGCCGGAGCCGAGCGCCGAGCCGAGATAGGCCCCGCCGACCTGGGCCGCATTGCCCCAGCCGTGATGGGCCTGCGCCAGCGTCTCGACCGCATGCCCGTCGCAGGCGATGTCACCGGTCGAGGCGGAGAACGCGATCAGCACGAAGACGGCGATCAACGGGACGAAGGCGATCGGGCCGATCAGGCCGACGGCGACCAGCCCCGCGGCCGAGACCAGCGTCGTCGCCAGCACGATCGTCCGCGAGCGGGCCGGACCGGTATCGGGCAACCGGTAGCGCTCGATCGCCGGCGCCCACAAAAACTTCAGCGCCCAGGGCAGCACGGCAAGATAGGTCAGGCCGATCTGGTCGAGCGGCAGCCCGCGCTCGCGCAGCACGCTCGGCAGGGCGATGAAGGTCAGCCCACCGATGATGCTCTGGCCGACATAGAGCCCGCCAATCGCGAGGACGATCGCCGCCGGCGACAGCAGCAGCGCCCTCACCAGCGATAGCGCAGGCTGGCGATGACCTTGCGTCCCTCGTCGAAATAGCAATAGCCGGCGGTGCAGGTCTGGTTGACCTCGTTCAGCAGGTTGGTGGCGTTGACCTGCAGCCGCATGCCCTTGAGCTGAGGGCTGAGGTTCTCGAGATCGTAGCGGATCGAGCCGTCGACGAAGGTGCGCGCCTTGTTGTCGATCACCGGCCGGCCGAGATTGTCGCCAAGGCTTGAGCCGACATAGCGCACGCCGCCGCCGATCCCGAGCCCGCGCACCGGCCCGCTTTGGACCGTATAGTCGAGCCAGAGCGAAGCCATGTGGTAGGGCACGCTGGACAGCGGGTTGCCGACCGTCTCCGCGGTCAGCTTCTTGATGCGCGCGTCATTGTAGGAATAAGAGGCCTGCAGGCTGAGCCCGTTCGCCAGCGAGGCGACGCCCTCGATCTCGAAGCCGCTCGAGCGCAGATCGAGCTGGACCTGGCGGTTGAGGCCGTCGACGACCTCGTAGACCACCCCGTTCTCCTGGCGGATACTGAAAACAGCCGCGCGCAGCGAGGCGTTGTAGCCCGGCAGGTCGTATTTCACGCCGAGCTCGGCCTGCTTGCCGCTCGTCGGTTGGGCGATGCCGCCATTCAGCACCGTGCCCGGATTGGGGACGAAGGAGGTGCCGTAGCTGACATAGGGCGCGAGCCCGAAATCGGTGACGTAAGACAGCGCGGCGCGGCCGGTGAACTTGCCGTCATTGCGCTTGCTCTCGGTTGGGACGGCGCCGGCAGCGCCCGCCTCGAACTTGCTGTCGACCCAGTCCTGGCGAACACCGGCCGAGAGGCGCCAGTTCCCCCATTTGACCTGGTCCTGCAGATAGACGCCGGTCGTGGTCAGCGTCTGCTCGGTCCGCCACAGGAAGGCGGGATTGTAGCCGAGCAGCACGCCGCCGAAGGCTTCCTTGCTCTTGTAGTGCAGCCGGCTGACATCGACGCCGGCGAGCAGGGTGTGGTCGACCGCCCCGGTCCGGACCTTCGCCTCGAGCGAGGTGTCGACCGAGAAGCCTGCGGTGTTCTCGCGCGTCAGGCCGGGGTCGAAATAGACATATTGCTGGTTGTTGCCGAGCTGCTGGTACCGCGCCCGCTGGCGCAGCGTGAAGACCTCGTCGAACTTGTGCTCGAACTCGTAGCCGATGCGGGCCTGCTGCTGGCGGAAATCATTGTAGCGCTTGTCGCCGACATAGAGCTTGGTCGCGCCCAGGGTCTTGGACAGCACATTGCCCTGGCGATCGACATAAGGGCCGTACTGGTTGAGATAGGCCGCCGTGCCACCCGTGGTCGAATCCATGTACTCGCCGAGCACGGTGAGCTTGGTCGCCTCGTTCGGCTTCCAGGTCAGCGCCGGCGCGATGAAGATGCGGTCGTCCTTGATCGCGCTGATGTCGCTCTTGGCGTCGCGGATGACGCCGGTCAGCCGGTAGAGCAGCGTCCCTTCCGGATTGGCCGGGCCGGACAGGTCGAAGGCGAACTGCTTGCGGCCGAAGGAGCCGCCCTGGATCTCGATCTCGCGGAACGGCGTCTCGGTCGGCCGCTTCGAGATCAGGTCGACGATGCCGGCGCTGGTGCTGGCGCCGTAGATCGCCGAAGCCGGGCCGCGCAGCACGCTGATCCCTTCCAACCCGTAGGGTTCGAGCCGCATCAGCCCGTTCGGGCTGCCGATCTGGCGCAGGCCGTCGCGGAAGACGGCGTTGTGGGTGACGTCGATGCCGCGGATGGTGAAAGCGTCGTAGCGCGGATCGAAGCCATAGGTGCCGATGCGCGCGCCAGGCGTGTAAGCTAGGGCCTCCAGCAGGTTCTGCGGCTTGCGCTGCTCGAGCTGCGTCTGCGTCACCGTCGAGATCGACATCGGCGTCTCGAGCAGCGGTGTGTCCGTCTTGCTGGCGCTGCGGCCGGATGTGGCGACATAGCCGTTGGCGCTGAAGACACCCTTCTCGCCGCTGCCCTGCCCTTCGACCACGATGGTGTCGAGCTGGATCTGCCGGCCTTCGGCCCCCTGCGCCAAAGCGGCGATGGGAGCAAACAGCAGCGCGGACGAGCCCAGCAGGGCAGAACGAATATTCACGGCACACGACTCTCGACGAAAAACGACGATCGCGGCCTAGCAATCAGGATTATTCAGGTCAATACATTATAGTTTTGAATTATTACAGATAAACATATCGAATTTATACTTCAGATATCGAGCAATACATTTTGACGCGGTATCATTATTGCCCACCGCTCTGGCCACGGGCAAATTGCGACGGCCTCCAGCGCGACCGTCCAGATTCCCACCGGGACGACCATGCCTGCGCTGCTCTGCGCATCTGCCTTGCACCGCAACCCAAACCCAATAAATAAGGAGATCAAGGAGCGGCCTCCGGAATGACCCTGAACGAATCGATCTCGCGCGCTCGCCGCGACCCCGCCATCAAGCTGCATGGGCCCGAGGCCTTCGCGGCGATGCGCAAGGCCGGCCAGCTCACGGCGCGCGGCCTCGACATGCTCGCCGGCGAGGTCAAGCCCGGCGTGACCACCCAGCGCCTCGACGATCTCGCCTTCCAGTTCGCCATGGACAATTCAGCCTATCCGGCAACGCTGTTCTATCGCGGCTACACCAAGTCGATCTGCACCTCGATCAACCATGTCGTCTGCCATGGCATCCCCGACGACAAGCCGATGCGCGAGGGCGACATCGTCAATATCGACTACACGCTGATCGTCGACGGCTGGCATGGCGATTCCAGCCGGATGTTCGGTGTCGGCGACATTCCGCGCAAGGCCGAGCGGCTGGTCGAGATCACCTATGAGAGCCTGCTGCGCGGCATCCGCGCCGTGCGGCCCGGCGCGACCACCGGCGATATCGGCTTTGCCATCCAGCGCTATGCCGAGGGCGAGCGCTGCTCGGTGGTGCGCGATTTCTGCGGCCACGGCCTCGGCCAGGTCTTCCACGACGCGCCCAACATCCTGCACTATGGTAGCCCCGGCGAAGGCGTCGAGCTCAAGCCCGGCATGCTCTTCACGATCGAGCCGATGATCAATCTCGGCAAGGCGAGCGTGAAGGTGCTCTCCGATGGCTGGACGGCGGTGACGCGCGACCGCTCGCTCTCGGCCCAGTTCGAGCACACGATCGGCGTGACCGACACGGGCTGCGAGATCTTCACGCTCTCCCCGGCCGGCCTCGACAACCCGCTCGCCCGCGCATGAAAAACAGCGGCAACGGCAAGTCAGCCCCGATCGCCGCTGCCCCTGCCGATGCTCCGCCGCACCATCTCGGCCATCGCGACCGTTTGCGTCAGCGCTTCCTCGACGGCGGCGACGCCGCCCTGCCCGATTATGAACTGCTCGAGCTCCTGCTCTTCCGCTCGATCCCGCAGCGCGACGTCAAGCCGCTCGCCAAGCAATTGATCCAGCATTTCGGCTCCTTTGCCGAGGTGATCGGCGCGCCTGTCTCGCGCCTGACCGAGGTCAAGGGCATCGGCGAGAGCGTTGCGCTCGACCTCAAGATCGTCGAGGCGGCGCTGAAGCGCACGATGAAGGGCCAGGTCGCTAAGAAGCCCGTGCTCTCCTCCTGGTCCTCGGTGATCGACTATTGCCGCCTCGCCATGGCCTTCGCCGAGCGCGAGCAGTTCCGCATTCTCTTCCTCGACAAGAAGAATGCGCTGATCGCCGACGAGGTGCAGCAGACCGGCACGGTCGACCACACCCCGGTCTACCCGCGCGAGGTGATGCGCCGGGCTCTGGAGCTCTCGGCCACAGCGCTGATCCTGGTCCACAACCACCCATCGGGCGACCCGACGCCGTCAGGCGCCGACATGCGCATGACCCGCGAGCTGGTCGATATCGCCAAGCCCCTCGGCATCGCCATCCACGACCACATCATCGTCGGCCGCGATGGCCATGCCAGCTTCAAGGGGCTGGGGCTGATCTGACCGACGCGCCGTTATCGGGAATGCAGCGCGCCGACGCTCGCCGGCAATGCCGAGCTTGCGCGTGCCTGCTCGCAAAGCCATGCGCAGAGATGTCGCGGCGCCTGGCGAGAGTCATCGGCGCGCACCAGTGCAAAGTGCCATGCCGGCCCGCTCAGGACGCATGAGAACGGCGCGATCAGCCGGCCTTCGGTCAGAAGCGGTTGAAACAACGAAGGTGATAACAGCGCCACACCCGCACCTGCCAATGCGGCATTGGCATCCAACTCATGTGTTGGATAGTCGACTGCGGCAAAGCGTAGACGCTCCAAAGCTCCGCATTGAGTTTCCGCAAACCAGCGCTTCCAGTCAGGGTGGGGCAAAAGTTCGAAATCCGCCAGTTCTCCGGGCTCCGACAGCAGTCGCCCGCCAAGCAGCGAAGGCGCCAGCATCGGCGTTACTTCAACGGGAACGAGCGGAAATTCTTCAAGCCCGCCCCACCCGCCGCGGCCTGTCCTTATGGCAACATCGAATGCGTGCGGATCGCGTATCTCCGACGAAACGTCGAGTTCGACCTGGCCAGCGCCAGGCGCAGGGTATCGCGCCAGCCGCGGCGCAAGCCAGCGCGATGCAAATGTTGGGGGAGCCGTGAGTCTGAGCGGAGGGACGGCGGATCGAAACTCATCGACCGCCGCCGCGATCCCCGCCAACGCTTCGCGAATCCGGCCGGCCAGAACCGATGCGGCCGCCGTGGGGACCACCCGCCGACCGGCGCGCACGAAGAGTGCCTGATCAAGTTCGGCCTCCAGCGTGCGAATGCGCAGGCTGACCGCCGCGGGCGTCAGGAACAAGCGTTCGGCAGCGCGAGCGAAACTACCAGCCGAGACGCATGCTTCCAGTACGCGCAGAGATTCCAGCGACGGTCTCATGATCAGTTTCTCTTGTGATGACGACAAGCAAAGCGCGTTTTGAGGCGAAAGCGCGCCTGCTTACGGTCGCCTGACACAGAGGAGACAGGTATTGTCCCTGCAATCGCGCCCATTGTTCACACTTTTGCTCTCGCTGCATCCAACGCTGGATCTGGGGCAGACGCCAGCCGGCGGTCGACGTATTTTTGCTGTGTCTGGCGGCCACTTCGAAGGAGAGCGCCTGAAGGGAACGGTGTCGCCGCTGATCGGCTCCGATCTCCTGCTCGCCCGCGCCGACGGGACATTTCAACAGGACGTCAGACTTCTTCTTGTCGCCGACGACGGGGGCTTGATCCTGATGACCTATCGCGGCGTCAGGCGAGCCTCGCGGGACGTTGACGAGCGTCTGGCCCGTGGAGAGCCAGTCGATAGCTCCGAGTACTATCTTCGCACGACGCCCTCTTTCGAAACCTCCGCACCGACGCATGCCTGGCTCAACGGCATCATCGCCGTCGCCAAGGGAGGCCGCTGTCCGGGCGGCGTCGAATACGAAGTTTTTGAGATTCTCTAATACGGCGACCACGCGCGTGAGCCTTGCGAGCTGGTCTGATCTGACGCCCTGGCGCAAGGGCGTCACGGACGTCATGGTCGGCCTTGAGCCGACCATCTCAGGCCGGAGGAGGCTCCGGATGGCCTTCTCGTCCCGAGATTCTCGGGTCGGCGCAATGCGCCGCCCGTGAATGACGCGCTTGATCACACCTCCCGCAGCGCGATGCCGAACTCCCCCAGCCGCCGCATCAGGTGGCCGGTGTCGACCAGCGTCTCCGGCAGGTGCAGGCCGGGCTGCCATGGCCCAGTTCGGCAGCCAGGGCTTCAGCCTTGGCGGTGTCGCGACCGGCGATCACCAGCGGCAGCTCGGGATGGAGCTGGCAAGGCGCGCGCCGCACGCGAATTATTGCGCGGCCATATCGACGAAGGGCGGGCCGCGGCGACGCTGGCGACGCTGGTCACGGCGACGATCCGCGCTCCGATCTCGACGGCGGCGAGCTGACCCTGCCCAAGAAACAGGCAAGCCTAGCCAAAGTGCTTGGCAACAGACCTCTTTCCGAAGGCGAGCGAATGCGCATAGGCTACCTGAAATAGGGGAAGACGCCTGCATGGTCGCATTCGATGAGATGACGGGTGGGGAAGGCGGCCTGCGGGCGGCCTATGGTGAACTGGACCGCTGGCTGAAGGAGGCGCCGCCCGAGATGCTGGCGCTGCGGCGCAGCCAGGCCGAGCTGTTCTTCCGCCGCATCGGCATCACCTTCGCTGTCTATGGCGACGAGGAATCGACCGAGCGGTTGATCCCCTTCGATATCATCCCGCGGGTGCTGACCAAACCGGAATGGACCAAGCTGGAGAAGGGGCTGCGCCAGCGCGTCACGGCGCTCAACATGTTCCTTGCCGATGTCTACGGGCCGAAGGAGTGCCTCAAGGCCGGCATCATCCCGCCCGACCTGGTCTATCGCAACGCCTGCTACCAGATGCAGATGGTCGATTTCCAGGTGCCGCACGGCATCTACTGCCATATCGCCGGCATCGATATCGTCCGTGTCGACGCCGACACCTTCTACGTGCTGGAAGACAATGCCCGCACGCCCTCCGGCGTCTCCTACATGATGGAGAACCGCGAGGTGATGCTGCGGCTCTTCCCCGAGCTCTTCGCCACCCACCGCGTCGCGCCGGTCGACAACTATCCCGACCAGTTGCTGGCGACGCTGCGCTCGGTCGCGCCGCGCACCGCCTCCTCCGACCCGACGATCTGCCTGCTGACCCCCGGCCAGTATAACTCGGCCTTCTACGAGCACTCGTTCCTCGCCGACAAGCTCGGCGTCGAGCTGGTCGAAGGCTCGGACCTCTTGGTCAAGGACGACGTCGTCTACATGCGCACGACGCAGGGGCCGAAGCGCGTCGACGTGATCTACCGACGTATCGACGACGATTTCATCGATCCGCTGGTGTTCCGGAGCGATTCCGTGCTCGGCGTGCCCGGCATCATCGGCGCCTACAAGGCCGGCAATGTCACGCTGGCCAACGCGGTCGGCACCGGCGTCTCCGACGACAAGGCGGTCTACAGCTACATGCCGGAGATCGTGAAGTTCTTCACCGGCGAGGAGCCGATCCTGAAGAACGTGCCGACCTATCGCTGCCGCGAGCGCGAGGCCAACGCCTATGTACTCGACAATCTCGAAAAGCTCGTCGTCAAGGAGGTCAACGGCTCCGGCGGCTACGGCATGCTGGTCGGCCCGCACTCGAGCAAGCAGCAGATCGACACGTTCCGCAAGAAGTTGAAAGCGCAGCCCGAGGGCTTCATCGCCCAGCCGACGCTGGCGCTCTCGACCTGCCCGACTTTCGTCGCCTCCGGCGTCGCACCCCGCCATGTCGACCTGCGGCCCTATGTGCTCTCCGGCGCCAACGGCATCTCCTGCGTGCCGGGCGGGCTGACCCGTGTCGCGCTCAAGGAAGGCTCGCTGGTGGTCAACTCCAGCCAGGGCGGGGGGACCAAGGACACCTGGGTGCTCGATGCATGAACCTGCGGGAACGCCTTCGACCCAGCCCCGTGCGCAGTCCGAGCACCAGCGCGAACCGCATCTTGCCAGAAGACCGGACCTGATCATGCTTTCCCGTACCGCCGACAGCCTCTATTGGGTCTCGCGCTATGTGGAGCGGGCCGAGTATCTCGCCCGCATCCTCGACGCCACGACGCGCCTGACCAACCTGCCCTCAGCCTATGGCGGAGCCGGCACCGAATGGCAGAGCGCGGTCGCCACCGCCGGCTGCGAAGAAACCTTCGCCAAGGCCTATGGCGAAGCGAACGAGCGCAATGTCTGCGATTTCCTCAGCTTCAATCCGGACAACCCCACCTCGATCCGCAACTGCTTCGCGCTCGCCCGCTCGAACGCCCGCGCGGTCCGCACCGCGCTGACCTCGGAGATGTGGGACGCGCTCAACGGCGCCTGGCTCGAACTGCAGCGTTTCGAGCGCAAGCGCATGGACCGTGAGGAGTTCGCGCGTTTCCTCGACTGGGTGAAGAGCGTCTCACTGGCCTTCGACGGCTCGGCCTACCGGACGATGCTGCGCGACGACGGCTACTGGTTCTCGCGGCTCGGCGTGAACGTCGAGCGGGCCGACAATACCGCCCGCATCCTCGACGTGAAGTACCATGTCCTGCTGCCCGAGACCGAGCAGGTCGGCGGCTCGCTCGACTACTTCCAGTGGACCACGATGCTGCGCGAGGTCTCGGCGCTGACCGCCTATCACTGGGTCTATCGCCAGGCCGTGAAGCCGGTGCTGATCGCCGACCTGCTGATCCTCAACCGGCGCATGCCGCGCTCGCTGGCCAGCTGCTACGAGAACATCTCGCGCTTTCTGGACCAGATCGGCGACGCCTACAATCGGCACGGACCAGCGCAACGCCAGGCCCGCAAGACCCTGACCAATCTCGCCAATACGCCGATCGAGGCGGTGTTCCAGCGCGGATTGCACGAGTTCATCGAGGACTTCATCACCGAGAACAACCGTCTCGGACACGTCATCGTCGAACAATACCTGCAATAGGGCGTCGCTTCCGCTCCCGAATTTGGATTGCTTGCCGCATGCGGATCCGGATTTCCCACAGCATCGCCTATTCCTATGCCGAGCCGGTACGCCAGCTCCGGCAGGTGCTGCGGCTGACGCCGCGCGACCATGACGGCCAGCACGTCATGTCGTGGCGCGTCGCGCCCAGCATCGACGGGCGGCTGCATGCCGGGCAGGACCCGTTCGGCAACATCGTCCATGACTTCACCGCCGATGGACCGATCGAGAGCTACACGATCGAGATCAACGGACTGGTCGAGACCGTTGATCTCGCCGGCGTGGTCCGCGGCGTGACCGAGAAGGCTCCGCCGGACGTGTTCATGCGCGACACCCGCCTGACGCAAGGCAGCGAGCCGCTTCGCACGCTTGCCGACAAGGCCGCCGGCCGGGACGGCAGCGACCTGAGCAAGCTGCACGCGCTGCTGGAGACGATCCACGCCGAGATCCGCTGCGTGCCGACGGCCGACCATCTCGGCATCGGCGCCGCGGCCTGCGCAGAGGCCGGCGAAGGGATCCCGCAGGACGTCGCCCATGTCTTCATGACTTGTGCCCGCCTTTTGGGAGTCCCCGCGCGCTACGTCTCCGGCTATGTTGCGGCATCGGATACGCTGCCCCACGCCGACGGCGCCCACGCCTGGGCCGAGGTCTATCTGCCCGATTATGGCTGGATAGGCTTCGACAGTGCCAATGGCCTCTGCCCGATCGACACGCATGTGCGCGTCGCAACCGGGCTCGACTATGCCGATGCCGCCCCGGTTCGCGGCGCCCGCACCGGTGGCCAGGGCGAGAGCCTCCTGGTCGAAGTCAGCGCCCAGGCGGCCAAGCCGCGCTTCCAGGGGCAATAGCAGCGGCATCGCATTGTCGCTGTCATGGCAGCCTGATACCAGCCTCGCACGCCGTGTCGGCGTGCTGCGGAGATCGATCTTGACCTATTGCGCCGGCATCCTCGTCCAGGACGGTCTCGTGATGATCGCCGATACCCGTACCAATGCCGGGCTCGACGACATCTCGACCTTCCGCAAGCTGCATGTCTTCTCCTGGCCGGGCGAGCGGACGATGGCGCTCGCCACAGCCGGCAACCTCTCCGTCACCCAATCGGTCGTCAGCCTGCTACACGAGGGCGTCCCCCACCCCGAGACTGGCGAGCCGGAGACCTTGCAGAACGTGTCTTCGATGTTCCGCGCCGCGCAGCTCGTCGGCCGCGCGGTCCGTCTCGTGCGCGCGACCGACGGCGAGGCGCTGCGCGACGCCGGGGTCAAGTTCGACATGTCCTTTTTGTTCGGCGGGCAGATTCAGGGCCAGCCAATGCGGCTCTTCATGGTCTATTCGGCCGGCAACTTCATCGAATGCGGCATGGATGCGCCCTTCCTGCAGATTGGCGAGCACAAATACGGAAAGCCGATCCTCGATCGCGCCGTCACCTTCAAGACCCATCTCTATGATGCACTTAAGGTCGGCCTGATCTCGATGGACTCGACCATGCGCTCCAATCTCGGCGTTGGCCTCCCCATCGATCTGATCGTACTCAGGCGCGACGCGGCTGCGCCCGAGCTCAATCGTCGGATCGAAGCCGGCGAACCCTATTTCCACGATCTGCGCGAGCGCTGGTCGGCGGCGCTCCGAGCCGCCCACATGGCGATCCCGCGTCCGCCCTATGAGCCTGCTGGCGAGTAGCACCAACGGGTCGGTGCAGGCGAAAAGAAATGCAACTTCACTGATTTCTCGGCGTCGCCGGAAACCGGATGGCAAGATTCCCCTGTCAAGGTCCGTCGCTAGCGTGCCGCCACAGGTCAGGGCCTTTGCCGACTTTCGTTAAGATGACGGACACCGAATCGTCGGCGCGCATGCTGACCCGCACGCTGGCGACGCTGGCCTGTGCCTTCGCGCTCGTGCTGGCAGCGGTTCTGGGCGTGATGTTCGCAATGGTGAGCAACGCCAACCAGCTCGAGATGGTCCGGCAGCGCGAGCGCGTCGAGGCGGCGCTGGCAACCCAGGTCCATCTGCGGCGCCTGCGCTTCGAGAATCTCCAGGCCGCCGGCGTGCTGGCGCCCGTCCTCAACAGCGTCCTGCCTAACGCCACGCTGCAATGGGCCTTCGCCCAATTGGCCAATCGCTTTCTCGATTTCGACGGAACCTACCTGGTGACGGCTTCGGGACGGGTCCTTGCCGGGGTGGAGCGGCGCCAGGCCGGTACCCAAGCCGATTATGGGGCACTGCTCCGACTCAGGCCCGACCTGCCCGGCGGCGACGCACCGACGCAAATGCATGGCATCGGCAATGGTCCGGTAAGAGCCACGCTGACCTATGATGGGACCGGCACGGTCGGCATCATCTCGGCCGATCTGCGCTCGCCCGGGGCCGCCGCCGAAGAACCGGGCTCCGAGGCCGCCGCCTTCATCGTCGGCCATCGCAAGGTTATGCAAGCCCAGCTCGATGAGCTCGGCTTCCGCTATCGTGTTCCCCGGCTGGAGATCGTGACCGAGCGGCCAGCGCACCCGCTGTTGCGGCGCGACATCCCCTCCCCCGACGGTTCGGTGCGAGCCTGGCTGAGCTGGACGCCGGAACGCCCCGGCGACGCCATGATCAGCCAGTTCGCCTGGGCGCTGGGCGCGGTCACGGCCCTCTTCATCGCCCTGTTTGCCTACGTCCTGCATCGCCTGCGCAGTGCAGCCCAGCAGATCGCCTCGCGCGAGAGCCAGATCCAGCGACTCGCCGGTCAGGACGAGCTCTCCGGTCTGCCCAACCGCCGGACCTTCGATCTCAGGCTCGACCAGGAGCTGGCTCAGCTCGGCCGAAACAAGAGCGCGCTCGCCGTGCTGATGCTCGATCTCGATCGCTTCAAGGCTGTTAACGACACTTATGGCCACAATGCCGGCGACGAGTTGATCCGCCAGGTCGCCAAGCGTTTGACCACGATCTTGCGCGTCGGCGACACCGTCGCCCGCCTGGGCGGCGACGAGTTCGGCATCATCCAGACCCATATGGATGCGCCGAATGCCAGTGCCACGCTGGGTCAGCGCATTCTCGATGCGCTGACCAGCCCGTTCGAGATCGGCGGCGTCGCCGTCACCATCGGCTGCTCGATCGGCATCGCCCACGCACCGCAGGACGGCGCCGACCGCAGCGTACTGCTGCGCCTCGCCGACACCGCGCTCTACCAGGCGAAGAACGAAGGTCGAAACCGCTATTCTTTCTTCGAGCCCCAGATGAACCGGGCGCTGCAGCTCAAGCGGACGGTCGAGGAGGATCTGCGCAACGCGATCGCTCGTGACCAGCTGCTGCTGCACTATCAGCCGCAGGTCTCGATCGACGGCTCGAGCATCATCGGTGTCGAGGCGCTGGTACGCTGGCCGCACCCGGAGCACGGATTGATACCACCATCCGAATTCATCGGCATCGCCGAAGAGCGCGGCCTGATCGTTCCGCTCAGCGAATGGGTGCTGCGCCGCGCATGCGAGCAGGCTCGGCAATGGCCCGGCATCAAGCTTGCTGTCAACGTCTCGCCTATCCAGTTCCGCCACAAGGATTTCGTCGCCAGCGTGATCCGCATCCTCGAGGAGACGGGCTTCGACCCCGACCGGCTCGAGCTCGAGCTGACCGAGGGCGTCGTGGTCGAGGATGCCGATGCGGCGGAAGCTGCGATGATGGATCTGCGCGCCCATGGCGTCAGCCTGGCGCTGGACGATTTCGGCACCGGCTATTCGAGCCTGATCTATCTGCGCCGCTTTGCCTTCGACAAGATCAAGATCGACAGATCCTTCCTCGAATACATGGAAGCCACCGGCGAATCCGCGATCCTCGTCCATTCGGTCGTCCATCTCGGCCGGGCACTCGGCCTGCGCGTCTGCGCGGAAGGCGTCGAGACGGCCGAGCAGCACCGCTTCCTGCAGGCGATCGGCTGCCACGAATTGCAGGGCTTCCTGTTCTCGAAGGGCGTGCTGCCCGAAGAGATCGACCGGCTGCTGGCGCTCGACCGGCCGTTCGAGCAGGCCCTGGCCGCCTGAGCGGAAGTGCTTAGAAGAAGCTCGCCAGCCAGCTCACCAGCGCGTAGGCAAAGCCCGCCGACAGAGCGAGGCCGATCGCGCCGACCACCGCGCCGACGATGATCAGGACGCCGTCGCGCTCGACCAGGCCGAGGCCGACCAGGCAGACCGCGAGCCCGAGCGGAATCTGGCCGATGAACGGCGCCGCGACGATCAATCCGAGCGCCAGGATCAGCAGCACAGCGCCGAGCACGGGCAATGCAAACGGGCCGCCGAGCATGGTCAGACGCGGCTTCGAGAAGCGCTCGAGCCGGATCAATGGCGGCAGCGCCCGCTGGACGGCGCGAGCGAGATCAGCCTGGGCGATGCTGCGACTGAGCAGCCGCTGCGGCAGCCAGGGCGTGGCGCGGGCCATCAGCATCTGCGCGGCGACGAAGGCGAGAACCAGGCCACAGACCAGTGGGATCGGCGGCGGCATCGGCAGGCAATTCGGCAAGCCGAGCAACACCACCAGCAAGGCATAGGCACGGTCGCGCAAAGCCGCGACGATGTCGCCCACGGCGGTACGCGGGCCCGGCAGATGGGCGAGCGCGGTCAGCAATCCGGAAGTGCGCAAGGGGGAGGACAATAGGCTCGCCGGGGGATGAGCAGGGCCTGCGGCCTAGCATGCCCGGCGCCGGCCCAACAACCCTGCTGCGGCGCATGGCAGTCAGTGCAACGTCAGCACGCCGTTCACGTTCACGATCTCGGCCGGGCGGATCAGCCCCGCATGCGCCACCCTGATCGAGTGCAGCGGCCCGTCGAGTTCGCGCCGCCAGAAATCGAGAAATCTGTGCAGCTCCGGAAAGCGCGGCGCCAGGTCGTACTCCTGCCAGACATAGGCCTGAAGGAAGTCTGGATGATCCGGCATTCGGTAGAGGATCCTGGCGGTCGTCAGGCCGTAGCCGGCCAGCTGACGGATGAAATCCTGCGAGACCATGACCGATGCGCTCCTTGACGAGAAGAGGTTAGCCGGTTGCCGCTCAGGCTGCGCCGCGATGGTTAACAAAGGCTTGCAGGAATCTCGCCACCTGCCACACTCATGACGTGTACGGGTACCGTCCGCCTATAAGGACGGAAGGGGCGTTGGCGTGGCGTGGGGGATCGCGAGCCGATCAGGCATGCTCGCGCGCGGCATGGCCGCAGCGCTCGCGCTCGCATCACCAGCGCTGAAAGCGGACCCTGCACTCATGGAACGCCCTCCGCTCTCGCTGGTGATCTTCGGCTCGCTCGAGGGCGGTGCGGGCAAGACCTATGGCTCCATCGGATTCAAACGGGCATTCGGTACCTTTGGCGGACTCGACGCCAGCGGCTTCCGCCTCGAGGCGAAGTGGGGAGCGAGCGTCGAACCGGTCCATCGCAAGCCGTCCATAGGTCGTCTCTACAGGACGGAGTTCCACACCCTACTGGGCTATGAATGGCGCATCAACGACAGCTTCCTCACGCTCTCGGCCGGGCCCGCGGTCGAGGCCGCTTACCGCGAGACCCGCCAATATCTCGGCTTCGAACACAGCCGGGCGCTGCGCCTGCAGGCAGATTTCTGGTCGAGGCCAACGGACAACTCGGTTCTGCAGGCGAATGCCTATGCGGTCCTGACCGATGGCGGTCGCTATTGGGGCCGCCTGTCTCCAGGCTGGCGGCTGATCGACGAGCTCTATCTCGGACCCGAGATCGAGGCTTATCGCGAGCGCGAGTATCATAAGGTGCGCCTCGGCCTGCACCTTACCGGCCTGCGCCTGTTCAGGCTGGGCTGGCGCCTGGCCGCGGGCGTCCAGAAATCGCGCAACGAGAAGTCCGGCACCTATGTCACGCTGGGGCTTCACTGGAAGCGTTGACGCGAGGAATCTGGGAGGGCAGCCATGCAGGACAACGCACCATCGCAGCAATCATCGATCGCATCGGCCTCGCCGGTCGCTACCGATAAGCCGCCGTTGCGCCGGCACCTGCTTTTCCTGGACGGGACCTGGAACAGCGACGATCGCGAGGGCGAGCAGACCCATATCGTGCGCCTGCGCAACCTTGCCATGCCGAAGGTCAAGGCGGCCGCCGCGGGCGGAAAGCCCGAAAACACGATCTGCCTGCAGTCGATCTACTACGATTCCGGCGTCGGCACCGGCCTTTCCAGGCTCGACCGCTTCGTCGGAGGCGCAATCGGCGCCGGCCTTTCGACCAATGTCCGTCAAGCCTATCGCTATCTCAGCGCGGTCTATCATCCCGGCGACGAGATTTGCGTTTTCGGCTTCTCGCGCGGCGCCTACACGGCGCGCAGCCTGGTCGGCTATATCGCCGCCTCCGGCCTGCTCAGACGCGAGCATTGCTCCGAGGCCAATGAGACCGCCGCCTGGGCCTATTACCGCATTCCGCCCAAGCAGCGCTTCCCCGGCAGTGCCGCCAGCCGCGACAGGCTGGTGCACGAAAACGTCCGCATCCGTGCCATGGGCGTCTTCGATACCGTCGGCGCGCTCGGCATTCCCTCGACCTGGGCCCGCGTGATCAACCGCCTCTTCCTGCAGTTCCACGATACCGAGGTCAGCCGGATCGTCGACTACGCCTTCCATGCGCTCGCCATTGACGAGAAACGCGAGCCCTTCCAGGCCGCGGTCTGGCAGCGGCCGCGCCATGAGGAGTTCAAGCGGATCGAGCAGGTCTGGTTCCCTGGCGTCCACAGCGATATCGGCGGCGGCTATTCCGATCACCGGCTCGGTGACATCGTGCTGAACTGGATGATCGAGCGGCTGACGCGCGGACCCGGCACCGAAGCCGAGCCGCACGTCCACTTCTACGGGGCTCAGGGGCCGATGCCTCCCGCGCCCAGGCGCAAGTCGGCCCGTGTCACAGCCTCTTCAGCCTCCGGAGCATCGGCTCGCCGGCTCGGCCCAATCGAGCCCGACGAGGATACACAAACGCCCGGCGTCACCGACGACAATCTCGCGCCGCAGAACGAATCGCGGACAACCTTGTATCGCCTGCTCTATCCGTGGCCGCTGCTGCGGCTGATCGGCCAGACCTGGCCGCGTGGCGATCGCGCCGCGATCCGCCGCAGCTTCGCGGTCAACGAGTTCCAGCCATTCCAGGACCCGATCGGCGAGATGGTCCACTGGTGCGCGCTGGTGCGGCTCGGCCGCAGCGTCGAGATCGCACAAACCGCCTCCGCCAAGGACAAACCATCCGTCTACGCGCCACCGAACCTGGTCGCCGTCTTGCCCAACATCCTGATGACCTATGTCCGCGATGGCGACCAGCTTTCCGGTTCGCACCAGGATGCGCTCGACGGGATGAGCCAGCTGGCCGCCGACATGCGCCGGAAGGCCGCCGCCGACCGGGACATCCACGAGGTTCGCGTCATCAGGCATCTGCCGGACCCCGGCGCTCCCGAGCTGCTTCGCGTCCGGGAGCTAGATCCGGAGATCGCCGAGGACTGTGTCACCGTGCTCGGCCAATTGCTGCGGCTGTGGCGCGCCGGCCTGCTGAGCGCCGCCTGAACCTCAGCTGCGCGGGCCCTGCCCCGTCAGCGCCCTGAGCGCTTCGGGCGTGTCGATGTCGAGCGCGATGGCGGGATCGTCGAGCGCGATCTCCTCGACCGCATCGCCGGCCGCGTCGAGGAGTCGCCGCGCGCCCTGATCGCCGCCGAGCTTGGCGACCTCAGGGAAGATGGCCCGCGAAAGCAGCACCGGATTGCCGCGCTGACCGAGCAGCGTCGGCGCAACCGCGAGCGCGTCGGGCCGATCGGCGAAGGCCTGCGCCAGCCGGTCGATCACGCCGGCGGTGACGTTCGGCATGTCACCAAGCGAGACGACGACCCCGGAAACGTCCTTCGGCAGCGCCGCGAGCCCGACCTTGAGTGAGCCCGACAAGCCCTCGGCGAAGGCCGGGTTGTGCACGACGATGACGTCGAGCCCGGCGAGCGCGGCACGAACCCCATCTTGCTGGTGGCCGGTGACGACGATCACCGGCGCGGCGCGCGAGGCGATCTGCGCTTCCACGGCATGGCGCACCAGCGGCTTGCCGCGCACCTCCTGCAGCAGCTTGTTGCCGACGCCCATGCGGGTCGAGCGCCCGGCGGCCAGCACGATGCCGGCGACGGGCGCGGCCTCACCACGACCGGGCGCACGCGGCTGCGGCCGCGAGACGATCTCCATCAGGAGTCCGCCGACTCCCATCCTCTGGATATCGGCACGGCTGACGGGCACGCCGGCAAGGCTGCGCTGCAGCACCCAATCGAAGCCGTTTTCCTTGGGCGAACGGGCACAGCCCGGTGCGCCGATCACCGGCTTGCCACCCAGCGTGCCCAGCATCAGCAGGTTGCCGGGATCGACCGGCATGCCGAGATGCTCGACCGTGCCGCCGGCCAGGGTCAGGGCTTGCGGCACGACGTCGCGCCGGTCGGTGATGGCCGACGCACCGAAGACGACGACGATCTCGGCCGGCCCGGCAACCGCCTCCCGGATCGCCTCTGCCAGGGGCGGGCTTTCATGCGGCACGCGCCGGTCGCGTTCGATCGCGGCGCCGGCCGGTTCGAGCCGCTCGGCCATGGTGCGCAGGGTCTTGTCGACCACACTGGTCTTCAGGCCCGGCAGCAAGGTCGAGACGACCGCGATCGATTTCAGCCTGTACTCGGCGATCGCGATCGGCCTGTCGGCGCCGAGCCGCTCGAGCGCCTCGGCGACGCGCTTTTCCGGTACGGCATAGGGAATGATCTTGACCGTACCGACCATCTCCCCGGCGACCACCGGCTTCAGCGCCGGCAGGGTCGCGACGGTGATCGCCTCGTCGACGGCATTCAGCGCATCGATCACGGCCGTATCGATCCGCAGGATGCCGGCCGCTGCGGCGAACAGATTGACCCGGCCGGTGAACGGCGCCTCGGTCACCACCGCCCGGCCCGCCAGCGCCCGAGCCAACTGCTCGGCTGCGGTGTTCTCGTCGATGTCTCCGGCCTCGAACTGCACTGCGACGATCTCGGTCAATCCGGCCGCGGCGAACCTGCGCGCATCCTCGTCGCTGATCGTCGCGCCCTTGCGCACGATCACGTCGCCGGCGCGCACGGTGTGGGCCGCGACGCAGCCGGCGGCTTCGGCGATCGGGACAGGGCCAAACTTCATGGAGCGTTATCTCTCAAGCGGGCTGGCGCCGCGGGCCGCGCAACGCCTGCACGATCTCGCCGAGGATGGCGAGTGCGATCTCGGCCGGGGAAACCGCGCCGATGTCGAGCCCGATCGGCGCGTGGATGCGCTTTACATCGGCCTCGCCGAAACCGGCTGCGACGAGCCGCTCCAACCGCTTGCCATGCGTCTTCCGGCTGCCGAGCGCGCCGATATAGAAGCAGTTCGAGCGCAGCGCCGCGATCAGCGCCGGATCATCGATCTTCGGATCATGCGTCAGTGCGACGAAGGCGGTGTAGCCGTCGAACGGCACGCGCTGCAGGGCCTCCTCCGGCCACTCCGCCAGCAGGGTCACCTCCGGGAAGCGCTCCTGCGTGGCGAAGGCGGTGCGCGGGTCGATGACCGCGATGTCGAGATCGAGCAGCTTGGCCATCGGCGCCAGCGCCTGCGAGATATGGACGGCGCCGGTGACGACGAGACGCAGCGGCGGCGCTTGCACCGTCAGGAAATAGGCCTTGCCCTCGACCTCGGCAGTGCCGCTCTTGCCGCTGCGCAATTGCTTGTCGAGCGCCTCCGCCAACGGATCGCTGGAAAGATCGGCCTCCTTCACCAGGCGCTGCTCGGCCGAACCGAGTTCGGTCACCAGCACCGTTGCGCGCCGGGCGGCGCGCTCGGCATTGAGTACGGAGAGAAGTGCGAGATCCATCGGCCAACTCAGTTTCGGTCAAGCGCGATGCGGGCGCCGAGCCCAATCAAAATGGTACCGCCAATCGCCCGGATCACGCGTTGCGCTACACCATTCGCGGCGACTTTCGCCTGCATGTAGGAGGCGGTCAGCACCGTCAGGATCGAGGAGGAGGTGAAGAGCAGGTTCACCACGACGCCGAGGATCAGGAACTGCGCCCAGAGCGGCAGGCTCGCCGACGGATCGACGAATTGCGGCAGGAAGGACACGAAGAAGATCGTCGTCTTGGGGTTGAGCAGCTCGACCGCAAGGCTGTCGGCAAGGGCTCGCATCGGCGTGCGCGGCGCCACATCGGCAGCGGCCTCTACCGGCGCGACGCGGCGGAAGAAGCTGATGCCGAGCCAGATCAGATAGGCGGCGCCGACGAGCTTCATCGCCAGGTAGAGCTCCGGCACGTGCCTGAAGATCGCCGACAGGCCGAAGGCAGCCGCGAGTACATGGACATAATCGGCGAGGTGAACGCCGAGCACTGCCATGAAGCCGGCCTTGCGGCCGCGCGACATGGTCTGGGCAGCGATGTAGAGCACGGCCGGGCCCGGGATATAGGCGAAGACGAGCGTCGCCAGGACGAGCGCGAAGAGGACTTCGATCGACGCCATCTGATCAGCCCTTGTCTGTCGCGAGCTTGAGGCCGAGCCCGATCATCAGCGAGCCACCGAGCCAGCGCCCGAAGGCGAAGCCGGCCCTGCTCGCCTTCATCGTCTTCATCACCAGGCTGGCAGCGAGGGCAGTGATCAGATCGGCCGAGGAAAAGGCGAAGTTGACGATGGTGCCGAGGATCAGGAACTGCGCCCAGACCGGCAGCGCGGCGGCAGGATCGACGAACTGTGGCAGCAGCGCGATGAAGAATAGCGCGACCTTCGGATTCAGCACCTCGACGATGAAGGAATCGACCAGGGCGCGCCGGACCGTTTTGGCCGGCGCCACGGCCTGCGGCTCGGGGCCACCCAGCTTCGAGCGGATCATGCCGATGCCGAGCCAGACCAGATAGAGCGCGCCGACGATCTTCACGGCAACGTAGAGTTCAGGCACGTGCTTGAACACGGCCGACAGGCCGAAGGCCGCGGCGATGACGTGGACATAGCAACCGAGATGGATGCCGAGCATCGCCATCAACCCGGCCTTGCGGCCATGGGCGATGGTCTGCGCCGCCGTATAAAGCAGCGCCGGACCGGGGAAATAGGCGATGAGCAGCGTCACCGTCGCGAAGGCAAGGAGCGTTTCCCAGGAGGCCATCAGTCCGTTTCCCTAAGCCCGAACCGGCTCGACATAGACCTTGATCCGGCCGCCGCAGGAGAGGCCGACCTGCCAGGCGGTCTCGTCGGCAACGCCGAATTCCAGCGTGCGCGGCTTGCCGTCGGCGATCACGTCGCCAGCCTCGGCGACGACCGCGCCCTCGACGCAACCACCCGAGACCGAGCCGAGGAAATTGCCCTCGCCATCGATGACGAGATGCGAGCCGACCGGGCGCGGGGCCGAGCCCCAGGTCTCGACCACGGTGGCGAGCGCGACGCCGCGCCCGGCCTTAGCCCAGGCCTCGGCGGTGGCGAGGATGTCGGTGTCGGTGCTGATCATGGCTGTCGCCTGTCGTTCAATCACATCTGAGAACTGCACTTCAGAACGCCTACCTGCCCCCTCTCCCCCTTGCGGGAGAGGGTTGGGGTGAGGGGTCGCACCGCCCTGTCCGTCAGCCCCTTCGAGAAGGGCGGACATGTCGCGAGACCCCTCATCCGTCTCGGCTTCGCCGAGCCACCTTCTCCCGCAAGGGGAGAAGGGAGACCCGCGCTAGACAGATCATGACTCAACCCGCCTTCTTCAACCACTGGCGCGGATCGGTGATCTGCCGTGCATCGGACGACAATGCCGTGCAGAGATCGGCCATCGCTGCGAGGTTGTGGATCGGCCGGAACTGGTCGACATGCGGCAGCATCATCCGGATGCCGCTGGCGCGCGCCTCGAAAGCGTCATAGCGCAGCAACGGGTTGAGCCAGGTCAGTTGCCGGCAGGAGCGGTGCAGGCGGTCCATCTCGAAGGAGAGATCGGGACCGAGATGCCGCTCCAGCCCGTCGGTGAAGAGCAGCACCACCGCCCCGCCCGCCAGTACCCGGCGTGACCAGACCCGGTTGAAGGCGTGCAGCGCCGAGGCGATGCGCGTGCCGCCCTCCCAGTCTGGCGCCGCCTTGCCTGCCAGCGCCAGCGCCTCGTCGGGATCGCGGGCGCGCAAGCTGCGCGTGACATTGGTCAGCCGTGTGCCGAAGACGAAGGAATGCACGCGCCGGCGCTGCTCGGTGATGGCGTGCAGGAAATGCAGGAAGATGCGCGAATACTCCGCCATCGAGCCGGAGATGTCGACGAGCGCGACAAGCGGCGGATGCACCTCGGCTCGCTCGCGGAAGGCGAGGTCGATCGAGGCGCCGCCGCCTCTGAGCGAGCGACGGAAGGTGCGACGCGGATCGATCCGCGCTCCGGCATGCGCCGCCTGGAAGCGCCGCGTCGGCACGGCGTCATTGGGTAGCCTAAGCTCGGCGATGAGCTGACGCGCCTTGGCGATCTCGGCCGCGCTCATCTGGGCGAAATCGCGTGATTTCAGCGTCTCGCGCTCGGAGACGGTGAGCCGCGCCGTAAGCTCTGTCAGCTCGACCGGCGGCTCCTCCTCGCGTGGCGGCGGGGTGAAGGCCTCGGCGACGCGCAAGGCGCCCGCTTCCGGCTTCTGCGGCTCGCTGTCGACCCGCGGCGTCACTGGCGACATCTGCGCCATCAGCTTCTCGATCAGCCCGCGCCGGCGCCAGAACAGCCGGAAGGCCTGGTCGTAAACCGCTGAATCCTCATGCTTCTTCACGAAGATCGCATGCAACGCCCAGTAGACGTCATCGCGGCCGCCGAGCGCCCCGTCGGCCAGCGCCTCGACTGCCTCGACCACCGCGCCCGGCCCGACGCGCAGGCCGGCGCCCCGCAGAGCGCGGGCGAAATAGGCGACGTTTTCGGCAAGCTTGCCGCTCATGCCGCGACGACGTTGAAGCGCGAGCGGCTTCCCTTCTCCTGGATGGGAGAAGGTGGCGCGGAGCGCCGGATGAGGGCCTGCCGTTTCCGCAGAAGGCGCGGCGGCAACGCCATGGCCTCATCCGGAATGGGCGGGCCCCCACCCCTGCCCCTCTCCCACACGGGAGGGGGGTTCCCCGCGCCTCTCATTGTAAAAGGACCACTCAAGCGCCCGTCTCGGTCATGAACACCTTCTGGGCCACGACCCATTTGCCGTCGACCTTCAGGAAGGACAGCAGGTCGGTGAAATAGCGCGGCGGCATCTGGCACTTGACCTTGACCAGCGCCATGGACGGCCCGATCAGGTCGACCGCCAGGACGTGGTCGCCGCGCTCCAGCCCGGTCTCCTTCGGCGATTTGCGCCCCCGCACCGCCTCGAACCATTGCTCGCGCGGCACAACCTTGAGCTCGCCGTCCTGCGACTGCGTCAGCGCGCTGGTCGGATGGAAGACCGAGCCGAGTTTTTCGACATCGCCCTCATAGAGCCCGTCGAGATAGGTCCGGGTCGCGGCCTCGATCGCCTTGATGTCGTCGTTCATCGCTTGCTCCGTCATGCTCGGGCTTGTCCCGAGCATCCACGCCTTGCGACGCGGATGAGGGGAAAGACGTGGGTGGTCGGCGCAAGGCCGACCATGACGGCGCGCTACCCCCGCGCCGCCTGCTTGGCCTGGTCGAGCAGTTCGCTCACCTTCGAGCCCTGCATCGCCTGGATATCGTCCTGGTATTTGAGCAGCGCCCCCAGCGTGTCGGAGACGATCGCCGGATCGAGCGCCACTGCATCGAGCTCGACCAAGGCGCTCGCCCAGTCGAGCGTCTCGGCAACGCCCGGCGCCTTGAACAGCTCCTCCTTGCGGATCGCCTGCACGAAGGAGACGACCTGCTTGGCGAGCTTGGCTGGTGCGCCCGGCGCTTTTGCCTTCAGGATGGCGAGCTCGCGGGCTGCATCGGGATAACCGACCCAGTGATAGAGGCAGCGGCGCTTCAGCGCGTCGTGGATCTCGCGGGTGCGGTTCGAGGTCAGGATCACGATCGGCGGCTCGGCCGCCTTGATCGTCCCTAGCTCGGGGATCGTCACCTGCGCATCGGCCAGCACTTCGAGCAGGAACGCCTCGAAGGCCTCGTCGGTACGGTCGAGCTCGTCGATCAGCAGGATCGGCGCCCCGCCCTCCTGCGGTTCCAGCGCCTGCAGCAGCGGGCGCTTGACGAGATAACGCTCCGAGAACAGGTCGCTCTCCAGCCGCTCGCGATCGCCGGCGACGCCTCCGGCCTCGGCGAGGCGGATCGCCATCATCTGGCCGGCATAGTTCCACTCGTAGACGGCCGAGGCGAGGTCGAGCCCCTCATAGCATTGCAGGCGGATCAGCCGGCGGCCGAGCCC
Organism: Bosea vestrisii; assembly: GCF_030144325.1. Classification (NCBI taxonomy): domain Bacteria; kingdom Pseudomonadati; phylum Pseudomonadota; class Alphaproteobacteria; order Hyphomicrobiales; family Alloboseaceae; genus Allobosea; species Allobosea vestrisii. The sequence continues at coordinate 860,472 of NZ_CP126307.1, forward strand.
CATGCTGAGCACCTTGGCGATCTCGGTCTTGCCGGTGCCGGCCTCGCCTTCGAGCAGCAGCGGCCGCTTCATCCTGAGCGCCAGGAAGAGCACGGTCGCCAGCGCCCGGTCGGCGACATAGCCTTGTGCCTGCAGCAGAGAGAGCGTGGCGTCGATCGAGGTCGGAATGCGCGATGAGGTCAGCATGAACGAGGTCTAGCGCGGCGACGGCAGCGACGGAAGTCGCGCCGGTGCAAGGCGCTCTGCTGTCATGATCGGGACGGACTTCAAGCCTACCATCATGCCCTCACGGAGGAGACGCCAATGACCATCCAGGATCTGGCCACGGATTTCGTTACCCTGCTGAAGGAGGGCAAGCATGATCAGGCAGCCACGGCCTACAATGCCGATGACATCGCCAGCTACGAGAACATGCCGGGGCCGATGGCCGAGTGCCACGGCAAGGACGCGGTGAAGGGCAAGGGCGAGTGGTGGGTCGCCAATCACGAGGTCCACGAGTTCACCACCGAAGGCCCCTATCTCAATGGCGACCAGTTCGCCGTGCACTTCTACTTCGACGTCACCGTCAAGGAGAGCGGCGAGCGCCGCAAGATGCACGAGATCGGGCTCTACACGGTGAAGGATGGCAAGATCGTCGAGGAGCGGTTCTTTTATTGAACCCAATCGTCATTCCCGGGCAGAGCAAAGTGCAGACCCGGGATTCTCATGACGCGAGGACGCTGGTCAGCGTCCTCTCCGGCCTGAGATGCTCGGGTCAAGCCCGAGCATGACGCGCTGCAGCTGGCTCACGCCTTCCCCGTCGCCTGCGCCACCGCCTGCTTCGCCATCACACCGATCAGATGGGCGCGATACTCGGCGTCCGCATGGATGTCGCCATTGATGCCCTTGGCCGTGTGCTTGAGGCCATCGAGCGATTTCGCGGCAAAGCGTGCCTTCAGCGCGGCCTCCGCTTCCGGCCAGCGGAAGACGCCGCCCTCGCCCGCTCCCGTCACCGCAACCGCAATCTCGCTGCCGCGCTTGGCGACGAAGACGCCGACCAGCGCATAGCGCGAGGCCGGATTGCGGAACTTGGCATAGCCTGCCTTGGAAGTGGCCGGGAACGAGACCTTGACGATGATCTCGCCCTCATCCAGCGCCGTTTCGTAGAGGCCGCTGAAGAACTCCTCGGCCGGCAGCTTGCGCTTGTTGGTCACCACCGTCGCGCCGAGCGCCAGCAGCGCCGCCGGGTAGTCGGCCGCCGGGTCGTTGTTGGCGACCGAGCCGCCGATCGTGCCGCGATGGCGCACATGCGGATCGCCGATATGGCTGGCGAGGTAGGCGAGCGCCGGGATCGCCTCCTGCACCTCAGGCGAGGCGGCGACTTCGGCATGGGTCGTCATCGCGCCGATCACGAGGTTGCGGCCCTTGCGGGCGATACCCTTGAGGTCGGCACAGGAGGAGAGGTCGACCAGCGCGCCGGGCGAGGCCAGGCGCTGCTTCATCGTCGGCAGGAGCGTATGGCCGCCGGCGAGCAGCTTGGCGTCCTCCTTCTTGGCGAGGAGGCTGGCGGCCTGTCGCGCGGTCGCCGGGCGGTGATAGGTGAAGGCGTACATCGTCTCGTCCTTTCAGATCACTCGGCAGCCATGCGGCTGAGCGTTTTCTGCGCCGCGCGCCAGACCGCCTGCGGCGTCGCCGGCATGGCGATCTCCTCATGGCCGAGCGCGTCGGTGATGGCGTTGATGACTGCGGGCGGCGAGGCGATGGCGCCGGCCTCGCCGCAGCCCTTGATACCCAGCGGGTTCGACGGGCACGGCGTCACCGTCATGCCGACCTCGAAGGACGGCAGATCGTCGGCGCGCGGCATGCAGTAGTCCATGAAGCTCGCGGTGACGAGTTGCCCGTCGGTGTTGTAGCGGGCGCCTTCGAGCAGCGCCTGGCCGACGCCCTGGGCTATTCCGCCATGGACCTGGCCCTCGACGATCATCGGATTGATGACATTGCCGAAATCGTCGACCGCGGCCCAGCGCTCGATCCTGGTGATGCCGGTGTCAGGATCGATCTCGAGCTCGCAGATGTGGACGCCGGCCGGGAAGGTGAAGTTGGTCGGGTCGTAGAACGCCCCCTCCTTCAAGCCCGGCTCGAGATCCTGGCCGTTGAACTTGTGCGCGACATAGGCCTGCAGAGCGCAGGAGCCGAAATCGAGCGTCCGGTCGGTGCCCTTGACGGTGAAGTTGCCGTCCTTGAAGTCGATATCGGCCTCGTCGGCCTCGAGCACATAGGCCGCGACCTTCTTGCCCTTGGCGATCACCTTGTCGATCGCCTTGAAGATCGCCGACATGCCGACCGCACCCGAGCGCGAGCCATAGGTGCCCATGCCCATCTGCACCTTGTCGGTGTCGCCATGGATGATCGAGACGTTCTCCAGGGGAACGCCGAGCCGGTCGGAGACGAGCTGGGCGAAGGTGGTCTCATGGCCCTGGCCATGGCTGTGCGAGCCGGTCAGTACCTCGACCGTGCCGATCGGATTGACCCGGACCTCGGCCGATTCCCACAAGCCGACGCCGGCGCCGAGCGAGCCGACCGCCGCGGACGGGGCAATGCCGCAGGCCTCGATATAGGCGGAGAAGCCGATGCCGCGCAGCTTGCCATTGCGGGCGGAGTCGCGGCGGCGCTTCGGAAAGCCTTTGTAATCAATGATCTCCATCGCCTTCTTCAGCGAGGCGCCGTAATTGCCGGTGTCGTACATCATGATCACCGGCGTCTGGTGCGGGAACTTCCTGATGAAGTTCTGCGTCCGGAACTTGGCCGGGTCCTTGCCGAGCTGGCGCGCCGCGACCTCGACCAGGCGCTCGACCACGAAGGTCGCCTCCGGCCGGCCGGCGCCCCTGTAGGCATCGACCGGGGCGGTATTGGTGTAGACCGCATCGACCTCGCAATAGATCGCCGGAATATCGTACTGGCCCGACAGCAGCGGCGCGTAGAGATAGGTCGGCACCGAGGACGAGAAGGTCGAGAGATAGGCGCCGAGATTGGCGGTGGTGTGCACCCGCATCGCCAGCATCTTGCCGTCGGCGTCCATAGCGAGTTCGGCATGGGTGACATGGTCGCGGCCATGCGCGTCGGAGAGGAAGGCCTCGGTCCGGTCCGAGGTCCATTTCACCGGCCGGCCGACCTTCTTCGCCGCCCAGACGCAGACCGTCTCCTCGGCATAGATGAAGATCTTCGAGCCGAAACCTCCGCCGACATCCGGCGCGATCACCCTTAGCTTGTTCTCCGGCGCGATGCCGATGAAGGCCGAGAGCACGAGCCGCGCCACATGCGGGTTCTGGCTGGTCGTATAGAGCGTGAAGGCGCCCTCGCCCTGGTCGTAATCGCCGACCGCGGCGCGCGGCTCCATCGGGTTCGGCACCAGCCGGTTGTTGACGATGTCGAGCTTGGTGACGTGCTTGGCCGCCTTGAAGGCCGCCTCGGTCGCAGCTTTATCGCCGAGATGCCAGTTGAACACCGTATTGCCCGGCGCCTCGGCATGAACCTGCGTCTTCGCCTTGACCGCACTCGCGGTGTCGACCACCGCCGGCAGCACGCCATAGTCGACGACGATCGCCTCGGCCGCATCGCGCGCCTGCGCCAACGTCTCGGCGACGACGACCGCGATGTGGTCGCCGACATAGCGGACCTTGCCTTGGGCGAGCGCCGGATGCGGGCCGGCCTTCATTGGCGAGCCGTCCTTGGAGTGGATCATCCAGCCGCAGATCAGCCCGCCGACCTTGTCGGCGGTAAGATCATCGCCGGTGAAGATGCCGAGCACGCCCGGCATCGCCGCAGCGGTCTTGGTGTCGATTGTCTTCAGCGTCGCATGCGCATGCGGCGAGCGCAGGAAGTAGGCATGGGCCTGGCCCGGCCGATTGATGTCATCGGTATAACGGCCCTGGCCGGTGATGAAGCGGTGGTCTTCCTTGCGGCGGACGGGAGCGCCGATTCCGGTGGCGGACATGGATTCCTCCTGGCGTGGCGCCTCTTGGCGGGCGCTATCAGCATGTTTCGGGGATCACATCGGAAGAAGGCCACGCCGGTCTCGACCGAGCGCAGCCGCGATAAACTGCTATTCGGCAGCCTGCCGAACCGGGGCAGCCCCCTTGCCCATCGCCTCGGCGCCGGCAGCGACCGCCTTGACGATGTTGTGGTAGCCGGTGCAGCGGCAGATATTGCCGTCGAGGTCCTCGCGGATCGTCTTCTCGTCGAGGCTGTTGCCGCGCCGGTTCACGATATCGACCGCCGACATGATCATGCCTGGCGTGCAGAAGCCGCATTGCAGGCCGTGATGCTCGCGGAAGGCTTCCTGCATCGGGTGCAGGGTGCCGCCATTGGCCAAGCCCTCGATCGTGGTCACCGAGGCGCCCTCGCAGGACAGTGCCAGGGTGGTGCAGGCCTTCACCGCCTTGCCATCGAGATGAACGACGCAGGCGCCGCACTGGCTGGTGTCGCAGCCGACATGCGTGCCGGTCAGTCTGAGATTCTCGCGCAGGAACTGCACTAGGAGGGTGCGCGGATCGACAGTCGCGGTGACGGCCTTGCCGTTCACCGTCATGGACAGATTGGCCATGGGGCACTCCTCCGAAAGCCTGTTTTCCGGCGCGGCCCACGACATCTCGAAGGACCGCGCGATTCGCTCGCCAGCTCATCACAAGCCAACGAAGAATTTCCTTGGAACAACTTCAAAAAGCAGTGTGGACCCGGGATTTTCCGCGGTCAAGCGGGCTACCACCTTGAAGGCGAGCCCGTTTGGCGGCGTTTTTGCAGGGTTTTGATGATCCACATGCAAAAACCAGACTCGGTAGGGTCGCAGCCGACGAGCGCACCCTTTGCGGAATCTTAACCACGCATGCCCAACATCGCCCGTTGGAATGACGATCTCCGATCGTCGCGCTCACGGATGGCGCGGTTGGCCACGATCCTCGAACACGTCCAGCGTCGCCTGACCGCGATCGGCTTCGATGAGCGCCAGCGTCAGCGCCTGCGCCGCTATCGTGCCCTCGTCGATCGCGTCATCGTCGATATCGTCGAGCAGGATTTCGCCCGTGCTTTCGCCATCCATCCGATGCTGAAGCTGGCGGTCGAACCGGTCGCAGCCGAGCTTTTCGCCGCGGAAGCCGCCCATTTTCGCCTGCTGTTCGAGGGTGATTTCGACCAAGGCTATTGCGACTCGCTCGAACGGCTCACCCTATTGGAACGGCACGGCCAGGTCGGCGCCCGCGCCCGCGCCTCGATCGCCTTCACCCTTTTCCGGATGGTCCTGGAGGAGAGCCGGACGCGGCTCGTCTTCTCGCGGCGCGACATCCCGCGCGACCTCTTCACCATCGAGCGGGTGCTGACCTATGACGTCAACACCGCGATGTCGCTCGACCGCGAATTCGAGGCGGCGGAAGCGCGTCGCCGCGGGGTCGCGCTCGACGAGGTCGCGGCGACGCTGACCTCGCGCATCGGCAAGCTCGATACCGCGATCAGCAACGCGGTCGAGCTGTTCGTCGACACGGCCGGCGAGACTTCGGCGGCAACCAGCTTCATCAAGGACCAGGTAGGCTCCGTCGCCCAGACCTCGCTGCTGGTGCGGGAGAAGGCGATGCAGACCGCGGCGGCGACCGAGGAGATGTCGGCGAACATCGCCGAGATCGGCCAGCGCGCCCGCCAGAGCCTCGAGATCGCCAATCGCGCCGTTGCCGATGCGCAGGCGATGGACGGCGCAATCGCGCGGCTGCGCGACGTCACCCGCAGCATCGAGACCGTGGTCGGCATGATCGCCGATATCGCCGCGCAGACCAATCTGCTCGCTCTCAACGCCACCATCGAGGCGGCTCGTGCTGGTGAATCCGGCCGCGGCTTTGCCGTGGTTGCGGCGGAAGTGAAGTCGCTGGCGACGCAGACGGCGTCGGCCACGCAGGAGATCGCGACGCAGATCGCCGAGCTCTCGGCGAGCGCCGAAGCCTGCAGCGTCCGCGCCACTTCGATCGGCACGACGATCGGCGAGATCAAGTCGGATTCCGAGGCGATCTCGGATGCCGTCGCCCAGCAGAGCAGCGTCACCGGCGGCATCGCCCGGCACGCCGCCGAGGTCGCGCACGGTTCGGACGAGGCGATCGACAGCGCGAACCGCGTCAACGACAGTCTCGGCAAGACCGAGAAGGCGCTGGAACGCGCCAATGCCGCGGCCGCCGACATCGCGCTTCAGGTCGGCGCGGCGGAAGCCACCGTCAGCGAGGCCCTCGCCGCACTGCGCAAGGCCTCGTGAGCGTCAGCCTTCGCTGACCGCCTTGGCGAAATTGGCGAAGAACTCATCGGCCAGCTTCTTCGAGACCGAATCGATCAGGCGCGAGCCGAGCTGCATCAGCTTGCCGCCGACCTGCGCCTCGACCTCGTAGCGCAGCACGGTCTGCCCGTCCTCGGCATCGTCCAGCATGACCTTGGCGCCGCCCTTGGCGAAGCCGGCGATACCGCCCTCGCCCTCGCCGACGATGCGGTAGCCGTTCGGCGGGTCGAGGTCCTGCAGCTCGACCTTGCCTTTGAAGGTCGCCTTGACCGGCCCGAGTTTGACCTTCACCACTGCCGAGAAATGCGTGTCGTCGTCCTTGGCGAGCTGTTCGCAGCCGGGGATGCAGGCCTTCAGCACCTCGGCGTCGTTGAGCTTCTCCCAGACCACCTGCTTGGCCGCGGGCAGCGTCACCTCGCCGTTCATCGTCATCGCCATGGCGTCGCTCCTCACCGTGCTCCGGGGTTCTCGGCGCATGTTGCAGGCCGGCCCACCTCGGGTCTATCCAAGTTCATCTAATCCATGGCCGCAAAGTATCGGTGCGCACAAGAGGACGAAGCTGGGATGTGGGTTGCAGCGACCGCTCCGCACGAAGGCGCGTCCGGACATGGCTGATGGCGGCCTCTATGGCGAACTCTTCGCCGATCATGAGATGGCGGCGCTGCTCGACGATCGCGCCGCGCTGCAGGGCATGCTCGATTTCGAGGCCGCCCTCGCCCGGGCCGAGGCAGAAGCCGGTGTCATTCCCGCTACCGCCGTCGAGGCGATCGCGGCGCAGTGCAACGTCGAGCTCTACGACATCGCCGTGATCGGCAAGGCCGCGACGCTCGCCGGCAATCCGGCGATCCCGCTGGTCAAGGCGTTGACGGCCCGCGTCGCGGCGGTTGATGCCGAAGCGGCGAAATGGGTGCATTACGGCGCGACCAGCCAGGACGTGATCGATTCAGGCCAAGCCCAGCAATATAGCGCTGCCTGGGAATTGCTGCTGGCGCGCTCCGCACGCCTCGCCCATGCGCTCGCCGGACTCGTAAGAGAGCATCGCCGCACGCCGATGATCGGCCGCACCTTCCTCCAGCATGCGGTTCCGATCTCCTTCGGGCTCAAGGCCGCCAACTGGCTCGCCCCCATCGTCTCCTTCCACGACGATTTCATGATTTGGGGCCAAGCCGCGCATCAGCTCGGCGGCGCCGCCGGCAGCCTTGCCTCGCTCGGCGACAAGGCCGATGCCGTGTCGGAAGCCTTCGCCCGCACCATGCCGTCGATCGGCGCAGTCCGCGTGCCTTGGCACAGCGAGCGCCGGCGGCCGGCCCGGATCGCGACCGAGCTCGGCCTGCTTCTCGGCCATCTTGGCAAGATGGCGCAGGACATCGCCTTGATGGCGCAGACCGAGATCGGCGAGCTCGCCGAGCCGGAAGCGCCCGGAAAAGGCGGCTCCTCGGCCATGCCGCACAAGCGCAATCCGGTGCTGTGCACGCTGATCCTCGCTGCGGGCAAGCGTACGCCGGGACTAGTCGCGACCATGCTCGCCGCCATGCCGCAGGAGCACGAGCGCGCCATGGGCGGCTGGCACGCCGAATGGCCGACATTGCGCGAGCTTTTCCTGATCGCCGGCTCCGCCCTGAACCAGGCGGTCACGCTGATCGAAGGGCTCCAGGTCTTCCCCGAGCAGATGCAGTACAATCTCGACCTGACCAACGGGCTCGTCATGGCCGAACGCGTCTCGCTCGCGCTCGCGCAGACGATCGGCCGCGGCGAGGCCCATCATCTGCTCGAGGAGGCTAGCCGCGACTGCCTCGCCAGCGGGCGCCATCTCAAGGATGTCCTGGCCGACCACCCTGCGCTCGCCGGCAAGCTGTCGCCCGAAGAGCTCGACGACCTGTTCGATCCCACGACCTATCGCGGCGCGACCGACGCCATCATCGACCGCATCCTGGTGCTCTACGAGGAAGAGCGGGAATATATGAGCGGCAGCGGCTGAATTTCGCCGAAGAGCGCGCGATCACTGCCGGCGTGCGTGACGACGGCAGTGCCATCATCGAAGCCCTGAGAGATGGCTTCAGACGCCGCCGAAGCGGCGATGGCGATAGACCAGCCCCGGCCCGGAGCCGCCGCCACCGAGCGCCACCACCTGGCCGATCAAGATACGATGTGTCGCGACGCGGTGCACCGCCGCCACCCGGCAGTCAAAGCTGGCGAGCGCACTCGCCAGTGCGGGAGCGCCGGTCGAAAGCTCGCCCCATTCCCCAACGCCGAAGCGGTCCTCCCCCGTCAGGCCGCGCCGACCGGAGAAGACGAAGGCGAGCTCGTGGTCGGCCGCCGCCAGCGTGTTGATGCAGAAGATACCGCTTTCCTCGATCACGGCCAGCGTTCGGCTGGCAGCCTCGATGCAGACGAGCACGGTCGGCGGCGCATCCGAGACGGAGGCGACGGCCGTCGCAGTCAGCCCGGCGCGCCCGGCCGGGCCGAGCGTCGTCACGATATGAGCGGCGCTCGCAACCTCAGCCATCGCCTCGCGGAAGGCCTTAGCTTCGGGGCGCGACGCGCGTAAGGCGGCATCGACCATGTTGTTCATCGCCCAACTCTGCGCGAGGATACTGCGCTTTATCTAAGCGCGCAGGGGTAAAAGGCCAGTTTCAGCAATTGTCGACTTACGGGCCGTTCCTCGCGCAGGGTTAAGATATATCATACTGCCAGTGAGAGCCGGCTCACTCGCGTCGCAGCGCGGCCAGCAATCCCGCGCGCAAGTGGCGCATAAGCGCATCGCTCGCTTCTGCGGCGGCGCCCGGCTCAGCCGCGACCAGCGCCTGGGCAAGGGTGACATGGTGGGTCGCGGCCGGCACAAGGTCGATCTGCCGGTCGAAGAAGTACCAGGCCCGGCGGATCAGCGCCTGCAGCGGCTCAACGGCGCGACTGGCATACGGGCTGCGCGCCGCAGCCGCGACCAGCGTGTCGAGCTCCTTGTCGAGCCGCATATAGGCGTTGACGTCGTCCGCCTGCGCCGCCTCGCGCATCGCCCGTGCCTTGGCGAGGATGGCGCTGCGCTCGGCCGGCCCGGCACGCTTCGCCGCCTCGGTTGCGATCAGGCGCTCCAGCACTTCGCGGGCATCGAGCGCCGCCATCACGTCGATCGCGTCGATCGCCGTGACGACAACCCCCTTGCGCGGCAGAATCTCGACCAGCCCCTGCTGCGCCAGCCTGATCAGCGCCTCGCGCACCGGCGTGCGGCCGACCCCGACGAGCTCGATCATCTGCGCTTCGGTCAGCACCGCGCCCGGCCGCAGGGACAGGGTCACGATCGCCTCTTCGAGACGCCGGTAAGCCAGATCGGACAGGCTGACGATGGCGCGAACGCTGATCGCATCCTCACCGGAAACGCGGGCATCCTCGGTCATGGGCGGCACCAGCGATGCTTGACGCACCGGATGCCATTGATATATCAGAACTTTCAACAAGACCGCAAGGCAGGCAAGCCGGCCGACCAGTGGTTAAGACCCGCGAATGGAGCCGCCATGGCGTTCGCCTGCACGATCCCCGCCGTCGCCACGCTCCAGCAGGACGACGACACGGTCCGGATCACGCGCTGGGATTTCGAGCCGGGCGCGGTGACCGGCTGGCACAGCCATGGCTGGCCCTATTTCGTGATCATGCTGATCGCTGGCACCTTGCGCATCCATGACGGAGCCAAGGAGACCGACGTGCCGCTGGCACAGGGCCAGGCCTATATGCGCCAGGCTGGCATCCAGCACGACGTGATGAACGGCTCAGCCCATCCGATCGCCTTCGTCGAGATCGAGGTGAAGCAGCCGTCGGCGCTCAAACTGCTGCCCAACCCCCTGCCCACCACATGAAGATCGCGATCATCGGCGCCGGCATCGTCGGCACGGCCACCGCCCACGCTTTGCTCGACGAGGGCCACGAGGTCCTGATCCTCGACAAGGAGGGGCCGGCCTTCGGCCCGTCGCGCGGCAATGCCGGCATCATCGCGCATACCGACGTGCTGCCGATCGCCAGCCCGAACATGCTGCGCAAGGTGCCGGGCTTCCTGCTCGACCCGCTCGGCCCTCTCGCGATCCGCCTCGGCTATCTGCCGCAATTGCTGCCCTGGCTGGCGCGCTTTCTGCTCGCGGCCCGCCCCGCCGCCTATGAGCGCTCGATCGCCGGAATCATCGCCATCCAGCAACTGGCGCTGCCAGCCTGGCTGGCGCGCGCCGAAAGAGCCGGGATCAGCAACCATATCCACCGCCGCGGCGCGCTCTATACCTTTCGCGATGCGGGTGATACCGCCGGCCTCGAAGATCTCGCCCGGCGCCAGCGCGCCGCCGGCATCGCCGTCGACATGCTCCGGCCGCAGGAACTGCGCCAGATGGAGCCGGCGCTGAAGGACTGCTTCGCCGGCGCGGCCTTCCACCCCGACGCAGCCCATATCAGCGATCCGCTCGCCCTTACCATGGCGCTATACGAATCGGCGCTGGCGCGCGGCGCCACCTTCGAGAAGGCCGAGGTCAGCAACATCTCGCTGGCCGAGCGCCCTGCCCTGATCGGCCCAGATGGCTGGCAGCGCGTCGTCGATCGCGTCGTCGTCGCGGCCGGCGCCTGGTCGAAGCCGCTGGCGGCGGCGATGGGTGACAACATCCCGCTCGACACCGAGCGCGGCTACAATGTCAGCTTCCCGGGTGTCACCGGCCTGACCGGCCGTCCGGTCGGCTTCAAGGACCACGGCTTCGTCATGACGCCTCTCGAAAGCGGCCTGCGCATCGGCGGAGCGGTTGAGTTCGGTGGCCTGCAGGCGCCGCCGAACCATGCCCGCACCAAGGCGCTCTACGACAAGGCGGCGACGCTGGTGGACGGGCTGCCGGCCTTCGACAGCGGCAAACTCTGGATGGGCTTCCGGCCGTCGCTGCCGGATTCGCTGCCGGTGATCGGCAAGGCAAGCCGCAACCCCAATGTCGTCTATGCCTTCGGTCACGGCCATTACGGCATGACCCAATCGACCGCGACGGCCGATCTCGTCGCCGCGCTGATCGCCGGCCGCCCGTCCACGATCGACCTCAGCCATTTCAGCCCGCAGCGCTTCTGAAAGGACCGCACTGGCGCTAGGCTTGAATCAGTTCTTCAAACGGCTGAATCGGCATCCCAGCCGCCAGAGACAACGCCATGATCCGACTCGGCTTTGTGTTTCTCCTAGCCTTCAGCGTCACCGGTTGCGCCGGCCTCCCGCAACAAGCCTGTGCGCCCGGCCAGCAGGCCATGCTGAGCGCCGAACTGCTCTTCGGCCGCAAAATCGGCGACCGCGTCGGCGTGAGCGAAGCCGCCTTCCGCAGCTTCGTCGACGCGGAGGTGACACCGCGCTTCCCCGACGGCCTCACCATCCTCGACGCCAGCGGGCAGTATCACGACCGCCAAAACAGCAGGCTCATCCGCGAGCCGAGCAAGCTCGTCCTGATCGCAACCCCTGACGAGACCGAAAATCGCGAGAAGCTCGCCGCCGTCGCCGAGGCCTACAAGCGCCGCTTCGACCAGCAATCGGTCGGGCTGATCCTCAAGCCGGCCTGCGCCTCGTTCTAACGTTAGGTCCGTCTGGCGGAGAAAAGCGGAAACCTTGCTACGAAAAGACCGCGCCAGCTCAGTGGCGTAGCCGCCGTTGCTCAACTAGCCTGACGCAAAGGCATAGAAATGCCGATCAGGGGAAACGTGCATGCAGGCCTCGATTCTGACTGACCTGCTGTTACCGCTCGCCATCGGTATCGTCATGTTCGGACTGGGACTGAGCCTGACGATCGCGGACTTCCGCCGCGTCGCGCGCTATCCGCTCGCCGTCGGCTTCGGCCTTTTCCTCCAGGTCGTGCTCCTGCCACTCGCTGCCTTCGCGATCGCGATCTGGCTGAAGCTTTCGCCCGATCATGCCGTCGGCTTGATGCTGCTCGCGGCCGCGCCGGGCGGAGCGACAGCCAATATCTACAGTCACCTCGCCCGCGGCGACGTCGCGCTCAACATCACCCTGACGGCAGTCAATAGCCTGCTCTGCCTGCTGACGCTGCCGATCGTGCTCGATCTCTCGCTCGACTATTTCCTGGGTGCCGGCCAGTACGTGCCGCCGCCGCACCGCAAGGTTGTCGAGGTCGCCGCCATCATCCTGATCCCGGTCGCCATCGGCATGCTGCTCCGGGCGAAGGCTGAGCACTTCGCGCTCCGCGCCGAGAAGCCGATCAAGATCTTCTCGATCCTCGTGCTCGTCGCCCTGATCGCCATCGCGATCTACATGGAGCGCAAGGCGCTGCTGCCGAGCCTGATCGCGGTCGGCGGCGCTTGCCTCGCCTTCAACCTCGTCAGCATGCTGGCCGGCTATCTCGCCCCGCTGGCGCTGCGCCTGCCGAAGGGGCAAGCGGTGGCGATCGCCATGGAGATCGGCATCCACAATGCCGCTCTGGCGATTTTCATCGCGCTCAACGTGCTGCGCAACCCGGCCGCGGCCGTGGTGCCCGGCATCTACAGCCTGGTGATGTACGTGACCGCTTCGGCCTTCGCAGTCTGGCTGCTGCGACGCCGCAAGAGCAATTTCGCAAATGCCTGAGCACGGCAACCCATAAGCCCTCATCCTGAGGAGCAGCCAAAGGCTGCGTCTCGAAGGATGCTTCAGGAGGCTCCGGAGACAGCCTGACCATCCTTCGAGACGCGATCCTGCGGATCGCTCCTCAGGATGAGGACTGAGAAAGCGGGCTCAGCCGAAGCGCGCCGGCGCGAACGGCGTCGGGTCGACGAAGACCTTCTGGCCGCTCACCATCTCTGCGACCATGCGCCCGGTCACCGCCGCCAGCGTCAGCCCATGATGGGCGTGGCCGAAGGAGAACCACAGGTTCCTGTGCTTCGGCGCCGGGCCGATGATCGGCATCATGTCCGGCGTGCACGGCCGGTTGCCGAGCCACGGCTCGGCATCGAGCCGCTCGCCGAGCGGGAACAGGGTCTTGGCGATCGGCTCGGCGCGGGCGAGCTGCACCGGCGTCTTCGGCGCGTCCCGATTGGCGAACTCGGCGCCGGTGGTGAGGCGCACGCCCTGGCGCATCGGCGCCAGGAAATAGCCGCGTTCGGTGTCGAGCACCGGGTGGTTCAGCACGGCATTGCCAAGCGGCTTGTAGTGCATGTGGTAGCCGCGCTTGACCGCGAGCGGCAGGTGATAGCCGAGCTGGCGGGTCAGCACGTCGGCCCAGGGGCCGAGGGCCACGACCACGTCCATGCCGAGGGCCTTGGTGCCGTCCGCCAGCGTCACGCTCCAGCGATCGCCGTCCTGCGCCAGCGTTCCAGCATCGCCTTGCGCGACACGCCCGCCAAGCTTTTCGAACAGCGCGAGATAGGCCTTGGACAGGCCGAGCGGATCGATCACCGTCACCGGGTCGGTCCAGTGCAGGCCGCCAATCAGGCTTTGGTCGAGATGCGGCTCCTCGGCCCGCAATTCGGCGGCGTCGAGCGCGCGATGGTTCAGGCCGTAATCGCGCTTCCAGCGCGCCGCTTCCGCCAGCCGGGTCTCCTGCTCGAAGGGCGTGCGGAAAACCTTCATCCAGCCCTTGCGGCGCAAGAGATCGGTCGCGCCCGCTTCCTGCGCAAGCGCGTCATGCTCGGTGACGCAGTGCTCGATCAGAGTCGCGTATTTGTGGGCGATCGCCTCGTGCTGAGAGGCGCGCGAATGCATCCAGTACGACCACAGGAAGGGCGCGAGCTTCGGGATCGCATTCCAATGATAATGCGCATCGATGGTGTTGTTCATCGCGTAGCGGATGAGCGCACCGAAATCATGCGGGAAGCCGTAGGGGTAGACGCCCTCGCGCTGGATCAGCCCGGCATTGCCATAGCTGGTTTCACCGCCCGGCTGGCCGCGATCGACCAGCAGCACCGAGCGGCCGGCCTTCTGCAGATGCAGCGCCACCGAAATCCCGACGATGCCCGCCCCAAGAACGATCGCGTCCGTACGCATCCAACCTGTCTCCGCCAGCCTTCCCCTCCTGCAAGAATAGCGCCGGCCGCAGCGCTGTCAGCTCTTGTGTGGAATATTGCGGCATATCCGGCAAAGTTTCGTAGCTCCTGCCACACTTGCTGCGATGTAGCGGGAACTGCGAGCATCCACGCAAACTTCGCGCAATTTTCTGCGCCTGCTAGAAACCATGACTACAACTAATGCGGCACTTCGGGGAGACCCGCTCTAGCAGGGTTGCTCCATCGCCCTTCACCCGCAATGACGCTGGAGTGCCCTGCGCCCATGCCAGATGACGGCGCCCTCCGGATCGGCCAGTGTGGCGCCCCGTTTCGCTCTCCCGGTTTCGATGCTCGCCGCCCTCGCCTCCGCCCTCGCTCTGCTCGGCCGCTATGGCACGCAGGGCTTCGCGCTTTCGATCTTCCTCGGGCTCGCCTTGCCGCAGTTCTCCGCGGCGGCGCGCCCGCTCCTGCCGATCACGATCTTCTGCTTCACCACGGTCGTATTCATGCGCGCCGACCTCGGTGTGATCGCCGGGCTGGTGCGCCGGCCGGCAAAGCTGATCCTGACCTGCCTCTGGCTGCTGTTCACCCCGGCATTGCTGATCGCCGCCGCCCTCGCTCTGCTCGGCCGGGATGCGCTCGATCCCGGCCTCTTGCTCGGCATCGCGATCATGGGCGCGGCGCCGCCGATCATGTCCTCGCCCGCCGTCGCCATCCTCTACGGCTTCGAGCCCTCGCTGATCATCGCCGGCGTCATCGTCACCACGATCGCCAGCCCGCTGATCGCGCCGTTCCTGGTCGACTGGCTGGCGGGAGCCGCAGTGCCGCTCGACCGGCTGGCGCTGACCTTGCGACTGGTGATGTTCATCGGCGGCGGCATGGTCGTCGCTTTCGCCATCCGGCGCTGGCTCGGAGCCGAACGCATCCGCGCGCTGAAGCCCAATCTCGATGGCTTCGGCGTGCTGATGTACTTCATCTTCGCCATCGCCGCCATGGACGGCGTCACCAGGGCGGCGATGGAGCGGCCCGGGCAGGTCGCGCTCTTCCTTGCCGTCGCCTTCCTGGTCTCGGCCGTCGGCCTCGCCAGCGCCTGGCTGGCCTTGCGCCGCTTTCCCCGCTCCGAGCGCTTCATGATCGGCTACGGCACAGGCCAGCGGAACATGGGCCTGCTGGTCGCCGCGCTCGGCGCCGGCGTGCCGCCGACCACCTTCCTCTATTTCGCGCTGGCCCAGTTCCCGATCTATCTCCTGCCCTGGCTGCTGCGCGGCATTGCGGCGCGCCTCCGGCGCAGGGAGGCGCCTGCTGACGCAAGCTGACCAGGCCGGCCCCCAGGCTGCCCGCAACCGGCCGCTTTGACGGCTGGGGCATGGGGACGAAACCAATGAAGCTCTATTCCGGACCACTCAGCCTGTTTGGCCGCAAGGTCGAGATCACCCTTGCCGAGAAGGGGCTGGCCTTCGAGCGCGTCGTGGTCTCGTTCAACCAGATGGTCGGCTATCATCCGAAGCACCCCGACGTACTTGCCGCCAATCCGAAGGCGCAGGTGCCGATCCTGGTCGATGGCGAGCTGACCCTCTACGATTCCACCCTGATCCTCGAATATCTCGACGAGGCCTATCCGCAGCCGCCGCTCTACCCCGCAACGCCGGTCGAGCGGGCGCGCTGCCGCCAGCATGAGCTCTTCGCCGACGAGGTGGTGTTCGGCGCGCTGCGCCAACTCTTCCATCGCAACGGCGAACGCCTGCCACAGGCGGAGCTGGAGCAGCTTGAGGGCGCAGCCAGGGCGGCCGAAGCCGTGCTGGCGCGCTACTTTACCGACATAGACGCGGCGCTCGGCCAGAAACCCTATCTCTGCGGCGCCTTCTCCGTCGCCGATATCGGGATGTTCCTGATGGTGCACTATGTCCGCCGGCTGGACGGGCCCTCATTCGCTGCCCTGCCGGCGCTCGCAGCCTGGTACGAGCGGGTCGCCGCGCGTCCTGTCTTCGCGACACAGCTGACCGAGATCGCCGATTGGGACCGCAAGCTCTCGCTGCCGCTCCAGCGCCTCTGACTCCGGCAACGATGGCGGAAACGGATGTGCTGGCGTCGCCGCCTTGAAGAAATCCCTGCTGACGCGAGCTGACTGCAAGCTTTGCCAGAGTTCCGGCAAGCAAAACCGGAGTTCCTGTCATGATCACGCTCTATTCAGGGCCGCTCAGCCTGTTCTCGCGCAAGATCGAGATCGCTTTACGCGAAAAAGGCCTCGCCTTCGAGCGCATCATGGTGCCGTTCAACCAGACGACAGGCTACGATCCCAGGCATCCGGAAGTCGTCGCCATCAATCCCAAGCAGCAGGTTCCGGTCATGAACGATGACGGGCTGGTGCTTTATGATTCCACCGTGATCCTCGAATATCTCGAGGACGCCTATCCTGAGCCGCCGCTCTTTCCGCTCTGCCCCGGCGCGCGCGCCCGCTGCCGGCTCAACGAGCTCTATGCCGACGAGATCATGCTGCAGGCGCTGAAGCCGCTGATGCACCGAACCAGCCCGCCGAGCACCGACCAGACCAGGCGCTTCGCGCAGGAGGCCGACGCGCTGATCGCCGAGCGCGCGCTGGAGAACCACTATGCTGAGCTCGAAGACCGGCTCGCCGGCCGCGAGTACTTCGGCGATGCCGTCACGATCGCCGACATCGCCCTCTTCATGAGCGTGCTGTTTAGCCTGCGCCTGGGCGGCCCGTCGCTCGCGCCATTCGACGGCTTGTCGCGCTGGTTCGACCGGCTGAAGCTCCGGCCCGCCTTCACCCAGGCCGCCGTCGAGATCGCCGAGGCCGACCGGCGGCTGTCATTCCCGTTGAAGCGGGCCTGAGGATTTCGTCATCTAGATTTAGCGATCGAACCTCTCTGTCTTTCCGGGGCTTCGCGTAGCGAAGAGCCCGGAACCCAGAACCGATTTCTTATTCCAAAAGGGGCGATCTGCTTTCGCGCCCCGACGACAACCGGCGTCGGTTCTGGGTTCCGGGCTCATGCCTTCGGCCTGCCCCGGAATGACAATGCGGTAGTTCCGCGCGAGCGAGAAACAGGCTAAACGCCCCGCATGAGCACGATCCGCATTGCCCCATCCATCCTCTCGGCCGATTTCGCCAAGCTCGGCGAGGAGGTCCGCGCCATCGACGAGGCCGGCGCCGACTGGATCCATTGCGACGTGATGGACGGGCATTTCGTGCCCAACATCACCTTCGGGCCCGATGTGCTGAAGGCGATCCGGCCCCATACGAAGAAGTTCTTCGATGTCCACCTGATGATCGCGCCGGTCGATCCCTACATCGAGGCCTTCGCCAAGGCTGGCGCCGACCTGATCTCCTTCCATGTCGAGGCCGGGCCGCATCCGCACCGGACGATCCAGGCGATCAAGGCGCAGGGCAAGCAGGCTGGCATCGTGCTCAATCCCGGCACGCCGGCGAGCGCGGCCGAGCCGCTGATCGGCGATGTCGACCTGATCCTCCTGATGACGGTAAACCCCGGCTTCGGCGGCCAGAGCTTCATCCATTCGGTCGTCGACAAGATCGCGCAAATTCGGGCCCTGATCGGCGAGCGCCCGATCGCGCTCGAGATCGACGGCGGCGCCACGCCCGAGACGGCGCCGCTCGCGGTCAAGGCCGGCGCCGACGTGCTGGTCGCCGGCTCCGCGGTGTTCAAGGGCGGGCCCTCAGCCTATGCCGGCAACATCGCCGCCATCCGTAAGGCGGCCGAGACCGCGCGGGGCAGCTGGGTCTGAGAGCTTCCAAGCGTCATGCTCGGGCTTGACCCGAGCATCTCAGGCCGGAGGAGGCGCCAGCCAGCGCCTTCTCGTCACGAGCTTCTCGGGTCTGCGCTGCGCTTCGCCCGAGAATGACGGTTCAATCCTACAGATCGATCGCGGCAAAGCCGCCATAGATCAGCCGCGTGCCGTCGAAGGGCATCGGGTTGACGTCAGGGGCCATGCGTGGATCGGCCATCAGCTTCTGCCAGCCGGCATCGCGCGCCTCCTTGCTCGGCCACTCGACCCAGGAGAAGACGACGACCTCGTCCTCCTTCGCCGCGACCGCCCGATAGAAATCGGTCTGCTTGCCGCGCGGGACATCGTCGCCCCATGACTCGAAGACGCGCGTCGCGCCATATTCCTTGAACAGCGGCGCGGCCTTTGCGGGCATGCTCGGCATAGGCCTCACGATTGGCGGCGGGCACGGCTGCAACGAAACCATCGACATAGGACATCAGCTTTTCCTCCTTGGGTCTTTCGGCGCGCCCGATGAGAAACGCCCGCCCAGCCGGCGCGGACACTAGGCAGGTCGAGGGCCTGAAGCTGTCAGCAGCGGCCCTTCGGCATTCCACCCTGAGCCTCTCCGTGCTAGCGAGCGGCAAGCCTTTCATCGTCACGTCGCGAGCCCGCCATGATCCCCCGTTATTCCCGCCCCGAGATGGTCGCGATCTGGGAGCCGCAGACGCGCTTCCGCATCTGGTTCGAGATCGAGGCGCACGCCACCGACAAGCTCGCCGAGCTCGGCGTCGTGCCGAAGGACGCCGCCGCGACGATCTGGGCCAAGGCCAAGGACGCGACCTTCGACGTCGCCCGCATCGACGAGATCGAGCGCGTCACCAAGCATGACGTCATCGCCTTCCTGACCCATCTCGCCGAGATCGTCGGCCCCGAGGCGCGCTTCGTCCACCAGGGCATGACCTCCTCCGACGTGCTCGACACCACGCTCTCGGTGCAGCTGGCGCGCGCCACCGACATCCTGATCGCCGATGTCGACGCCCTGCTCGCCGCCATCAAGCGCCGCGCCTTCGAGCACAAGCTGACCCCGACCATCGGCCGCTCGCATGGCATCCATGCCGAGCCGGTGACCTTCGGGCTCAAGCTCGCCCAAGCCTATGCCGAGTTCGACCGTTGCCGCGCCCGCCTCGTCGCCGCACGTGCCGAGATCGCGACCTGCGCCATCTCGGGCGCCGTCGGCACCTTCGCCAATATCGACCCGCAGGTGGAGGAATATGTCGCGCAGAAGATGGGCCTGACACCCGAGCCGGTCTCGACCCAGGTCATCCCGCGCGATCGCCACGCCATGTTCTTCGCCACGCTCGGCGTCGTCGCGTCTTCAGTCGAACGCCTCGCCACCGAGATCCGCCATCTCCAGCGCACCGAGGTCTATGAGGCCGAGGAGTATTTCTCGCCGGGCCAGAAGGGCTCGTCAGCGATGCCGCACAAGCGCAACCCCGTCCTCACCGAGAACCTGACCGGCCTCGCCCGCCTGGTGCGCGGCATGGTCACCCCGGCGCTCGAGAACGTCGCCCTCTGGCACGAACGCGACATCTCGCACTCCTCGGTCGAGCGCATGATCGGCCCCGATGCGACGGTGACGCTCGACTTCGCGCTCGCCCGCCTCACCGGCGTCGTCGACAAGCTGCTGATCTATCCGCAGAACATGAGGAAGAACCTCGACAAGCTCGGTGGCCTGCACAATTCGCAGCGCGTCCTGCTCGCGCTGACCCAGGCAGGCGCCAGCCGCGAGGACAGCTATTCCATGGTCCAGCGCAATGCGATGCGCACCTGGGAGCATGGCGAGGACTTCCTCACCAACCTCAAGGCCGACAGAGACGTGACCGCCAAGCTGTCGGCGGCGCAACTGGAGGCGATGTTCGACGAGGGCTACCACTTCAAGCACGTCGACACGATCTTCCGCCGGGTGTTCGGGGAGGCTTGAGGCGCCTGCTGGATTTCGCAGAATTGAACGCTATCTAGCGGCCATGAAAACCTCTGACACCGACATCCTGATCGTGCCGGGCTGGTCGGGCTCCGGCCCCGACCATTGGCAGAGCCGCTGGGAAGCAAAGCTGGCCACCGCTCGCCGTGTCGAGCAGGAGGACTGGTACAAGCCGACCCGCGACGGCTGGGCCGACCGCATCGTCGCCGCCGTGCGCGCCGCGACCAGGCCGGTCGTCATCGTCGCACATTCGGCCGGCTGCAGCGCGGTCGCGCATGCGGCCGAGCATCTCAAGCCGCACGAGGTCACCGGCGCCTTCCTGGTCGCGCCGGCGTCCGAGCGCGCCAAGCGCGCCATTCCCGGCATGGCGGATGACTTCGCCTCGATCCCGCGGAGGCCCCTGCCCTTCCGCTCGGTGCTGATCGCCAGCGCGACCGATCCCTATTGCACGCAGGACGAAGCCAAGGCGTTGGCCGAGGCCTGGGGCTCGGAGTTCGTCGATGCCGGCGATAGCGGCCATCTCAACACCGAATCCGGCCACGGCCCTTGGCCGGACGGATTGCTGCGCTTCGCCGGTTTCATGAAGAGCCTGACGGCGGTGTGAGTGGCGCGGGGCCAAGCCCGAGCCAACGCGACCGGCGTCATAAGCTCGCCATCCGATCACCGGCTATTGGCCGATGCGGCGCAGTTCGGCGCGAGCGGCGCCCCACTCGTAAAATGTCTTCGGACAGATCTGCCACGCATGGCTCAGGAGCGGCTCAGCGTCCTTTGCCGCACCCTGCATGAGACGCGCTTCGGCAATATAGAAACTCGCCTCGCAATCCTGCTCGTTATACTTGACGGGGTCCTGGTCCTTCGCGGCTTCGCGGAGCTCTTCGGCGCCGATCTCGCCGCGGTAGTATCGAATGACCGGCGCAGGCCATTGCTGCATGTCGACCTTTGCAGCAGATATTGTGATGCGCTCGCCATTGCCAGCCCGCACGGAGGCGATGTGCAAGAAGAGCGCTGTGTAGGCGTCATCTGGTTTGAGATCGAGGGCGCGCTCCAGGCCTCGAATGGCTTCGTCCGAGCGGCCATCGAGAAATGCGAACCACCCGCGCAGGCGGGCCGCGCTGAAGCTCTTCGGATTCAGGGTCAGAGCTTCGTCAAGCTTTTGAAGCGCCTCCGGATGGCGCCCCAGGGCCGACAAAGCATCCGCCATCCTTTCGAGGATCTCGGCATTGATGACCTGCAAGCGAAGCTGGGCTTGCAGGTCATCCAGCGCGGCATCAGGGCGGCCAAGCGAGCGCGCTGTTAAGGCACGCGCGCCGAAAATGTCGGACCGCGGCGGGGCATCAATCGCGACAGCCCGTGTGAAGAGATCGTTCGCAGCCTCCCAATCCCGCGCTCTGCGCCGAGCCTGGCCGACCAGAAACAGGGCATTCTGTTCGATCTGGGGACCTTGTGCAGACACCAGGTCCCTCTGCGTCCTGCCCACCAGTGCCAATGACTTCTCGCGCTCGACCTTGCTGTCATGCAGCGCCAGGGCACGGGCAACGTGGCTGCGAGGATCCCGAGGATAGCGCCGTACGAGCTCGGCAGATTGCGCGACCCATTCGGCATCCGCCTTGGGCAGGTGCTCGGCCGGTATGAGAAATCTCGCAAGGGATACGTCGCCAAAGCCCGCCCGGGGAATCGACAGGAACGTCAGCGCGGGAAGAAGGAATGCACTGGCCAGAGCGATCCGACGCCAGCGCGGACGCTCCGTTTCGCGGTCCCAGCTCCACCAGACGAGCAAACCGAGCGCGGCGCCGCTCAGCGCTCCGGCAATATGCGTGGCATGATCGACGCGGATGGGGCCGAACCCGGTACTCGAAAAAACGGCGCCGAAAAGGGCTGCGAGGCAAAACCCGCTCAGCCATCTGCTTCGGGTGGTGTCCGGCCCCTTGAAGCTGAGCACCAGCCCCGCAGCGACGAGAGCCAGCACGGCTCCGGACGCGCCAATGCCCAAAAGAGCAGGCGGATTGAAACTGACCGAAGCGACTGAGCCTACCAACCCACCCAGCATGAAAATCGCGAGCAACCAGCCAATGCCGAGTGTGGCTTCAAGAAACCAGCCGACGATCACGAGCAGTATGACATTCGCAAGCAGATGGGCCGTGCTGCCATGCAGGAATATGGAACAGACCAGCCGGTACCATTGCCCTGCTTGAAAGACCAACTCACTCGACATCGCGCCGAACAACACCAGCGTCGGGCCGGTCACAACCGTGGCCCGCGTGCCCTCGAACGACATGGCGAGCTCGCCCAGGAAGACCAGGACGAGGATTGCGGCCAGTGCCAACGTGGCCCATGGAACAGGGAAAAGCAGATCGCCCAATTTGCCTGCCTGCTTTGGCGCTAGTGCAGGTAGTTCGGGGAATTGTGCGGCCGTTTCGATCTCTTCCCGAATGTAGACGACGCTCGTTCCCGCCGCCTCGTCGTAGAAGGCGTCCCGACCATGTGCGATTGCGATGACGGCGACGATCACCGCTGTGAGTTCAGGCAATCTGGAGAGGAACAGCAAGGCAGGCGGCAGATCGCTCGGCAACGTCAGGCCAGCCCACAAGGCCATAAAAAGCCCGATAGAGATCGCCATCAAAACGGTGCTAGGTAGCGCGAACAAGACATAGCGGCGGCGCAGAGCAGATCCGGCGCTGACGCCGGCGCGCGGCAGAACATAAAGACACGTCGCCTGACGCCCAGGGCTTTGCCATCCCCGCGCCTCCACCAGCCAGCGCATCAAGGCGAGCAGCGGCCATTGCAGCAGCGACAGGTCAAATGTCAGCGCCACTCGGTTCTGGCTGTCGAGCGAATAGCTGATCGATGTCGTGACGCTCGAGCCGGCCTCCTGCCGGGACATGGTGTAGAAGCGAGCGACGGGCTGCCCGAAGAGGCTCCTAGTGCAGACCTTCTCCACAGTCGGATCAAAGCCGGGCCGAACCTCGACCTCTTGCGGACGCTCTTTGGCCGGCTCACACGAGATGATCACGGCGGTGCTGTCGATCAGCGCGCCGTTGGACAGTGGAAACAGAACGCTCGCCAACAGCTGCGTTGCAACCATCACGACGATCAGGTCGATCAGGAAAGCGATGCCACGACGGATCAATCCGCCCGTCTTCCAGGTCGGTATTTCGCCCATCCCCAGCCCTTGGCCGCCCATCCTCCGCTAGCTCACCAAAACCAATTGCAAGATGCAAGAGCTGGCGGTGCTTCAACCTATACGAACAACGGGCACCACGAGGCACCGGGCTTGGCGGGCGGTAGTTTCGACCACGCTGTCAGCTGCGCGACGAAGCCGCGAACACCGCCAGTTGAGCTTCGAAAGCACGCTTATACGCCGGCCGCGCCTCGGCGCGGGCGACATAGGCGGCAAGGTTCGGGTGTTCCTCCAGGATACCCGAGCTCTGCAGTCTGCGCAGCACCGTCACCATCAAGAGATCACCGGCACTGAATGCGCCATCGAGCCAGTCGGCATCGCCGAGGTGGTTGGAGAGACCTTCGAGCCGCTTGCGGATGAGGTCATCGAGGGCGCTCAGGCGTTCTTCGTACCAAGGCTTATCGCGCTCAAGAATCCTGACCAAGGTGCGGTCGAAGATCGGCGGCTCCAGCGTGTTGAGCGCGGCGAACATCCATGTGATCGCACGCGCCCGGGCATTCGTATCGTCCGGCAGCAGGCCGGCATGGCGCTCCGCAATATGGAAGACGATCGCCCCCGACTCGAACAGGGAGAGATCGCCGTCCTCATAAGTCGGAATCTGTCCGAACGGTTGAAGCCCGAGATGCGCGGGCTGCTTCATCGCCTTGAACGACAGGAGACGCACCTCATAGGGCTGCCCGACCTCTTCGAGCGCCCAGCGAAGGCGCATGTCACGCGCCAGACCATTGCCACGGTCGGGCGAGCGTTCAAAGGCGGTGATGATGACGGTCATTGGCCGGCTCCCGTGGCTGTTTCGTGCGCTTGCTCCCGGAGGACGAATAGCCATCGCAGCTCCCGACCACTCGCCTCGTTTTTCTGACCACGGGATGCCGCGATCCGGCTCAGCCCTCAAAGAAAAACCCGCCCCGGATGGCTCCGGAACGGGTCTTGGTGTCACGCCGTGAGGCGATCAGCGACGATCAATTCTCGACATAGCCGATCTTGCCGTCGGCACCCTTCTTCCAGGTGTAGACGGTATAGTCCGGGCGGGTGATGTCGCCCTTCTTGTCGAAGCCGAGCTTGCCAATCACCGTATCGACCGGCTGGCCGCCCTGCAGCGCTGCAGCGATCTTCTTCGGATCGAGCGAGTTCGCACGCTTGGCGCCTTCGGCCATGACCTGCACGGCTGCGTAGCTGTACAGGGTGTAGGCTTCCGGCTTGAACTTGCGGGCCTCGAACTTCTTGAGGACAGCAGCCGCCTCGGGGCGCTTCTGCGGATCCGGCGGGAAGGTCATCAGCGTGCCTTCGACGCCGGGGCCGCCGATCGTGGCGAACTCGTCGGTGGTGATGCCGTCGCCGGAGATCAGCACGGTCTTCAGGCCCTGGTCGCGCATCTGGCGCACGATCAGGCCGCCTTCGGTGTGCAGGCCGCCCCAGTAGAGATAGTCCGCACCCGTCGACTTCAGCTTCGAGATCAGCGCCGAGAAGTCCTTCTCGCCGGCGTTGACGCCTTCATAGAGCACGTCCTTGACCCCAGCCTTGGTCAGGCCCTTGCGGGTCTCGTCGGCGAGGCCCTGGCCATAGGTCGTCTTGTCGTGGACGATGGCGATCTTCTTGCCCTTGAGGTTCTTGGCGATGTACTCCGCCGCCACCGAGCCCTGCTGATCGTCGCGGCCGCAAGTGCGGAACACGTTCCAGAGGCCACGCTCGGTGATCTTCGGATTGGTCGCCGAAGGGCTGACCATAAGGATGCCGTTCTCGGCATAGACTTCCGAGGCCGGCATGGTGACGCCGGAGTTGAAGTGCCCGACCACCCATTTGACGCCGTCGCCGACGAACTTGTTGGCGACCGACACACCCTGCTTCGGATCCGAGACGTCGTCTCCGACCGAAACCTGGATCTTCTGGCCGAGAATGCCGCCGGCGGCGTTGATGTCTTCGGCAGCCTGCTCCGCCCCGTTCTTCAGCTGCGCGCCGAACGCTGCATTCGGACCCGTGATCGGGCCGCCGACGCCAAGCTTGATCTGTGCGTTCGCTACGCCCGAAAAGGCGAGGACCGCGCCAAGGGCAATTCCGCCCAAGAGCAGCTTCTTCATGCGTTGTGACTCCCCTGTGAGTATATTACGGGCCGGTTTGGCCGTCCCGTCTCGGCGCGTGGTGCCACCGTGAAACGCAGTCTTGCGCTTTTTCGCAGTGGTGTCACGCGGCAAGCCCCGTGAACTTTGGTTGTGTTTTCGGCGCCTTAAGTGCTCTCGCGAGCCTTCCAGGTGAAGGGTCCGGTGCGCTCATAGAGCCAGCGATATTGCGTCGTCATCTGGCGCGCTCGGTTGTAGCGCCAGCCGGCGAAGCTGAAGGCGAACAGCACGATCGTGTCGACGATGTAATAGTGCGGCGACAGCAGCGTCGCCTCGAACAGGGCGAAGTGAATGAAGCGGATCGCCAGCCCGAGGATCAGCGTATAGATGACGAGCTGGACCGGCGGGCGCCAGGTGATCGCCACCGCCCGCCCCGCCATCCAGGCAGCCCAGCCACCCATCACCACCGTGACCAGCAGGAAGAGCCAGATGGTCGGCTCCTCGTAGAGAATGCCCTGCATCATCGTGCTCCGTTCAGGCCCGCGCCGCTCAATGCCGGCCGCCTTCGAGATAGGCCGCCCGCACCTGCGGATTGGCGAGCAATTCCCGCCCCGTGCCGCTCATGGTGATGACGCCGTTGACCATGACGTAGCCGCGATGGGCGAGCTTCAGCGCATGGAAGGCGTTCTGCTCGACCAGGAACACGGTCAGCCCCTGGCTGCGGTTGAGCTCGCGAATGGCCTCGAAGATCTGCTTGACGATCAGCGGCGCGAGGCCGAGCGAGGGCTCGTCGAGCATCAGCAGCTTCGGCCGCGCCATCAGCGCACGCGCGATCGCGACCATCTGCTGCTCGCCGCCCGAGAGCGTGCCGCCGCGCTGCTGCAGCCGCTCCTTCACGCGCGGGAAAAGTGCGCAGATCTTCTCGAGATCCTCGTCGAAATGCTGCATGCCGGCGACGGCCGCGCCCATCTGCAGGTTCTCGAACACGGTCATGCGCGGGAAGATGCGCCGCCCTTCCGGCGACTGCGCGATGCCGAGGCGCGCGATCTCATGGCTCGGCATCTTGGTGATGTCGCGCCCCTCATAGGTGATGGTGCCTTCGCGCGCCTGCGGGGTGCCGAAGATCGTCATCATCAGCGTCGACTTGCCGGCGCCGTTGGCGCCGATCATCGTGACGATCTCGCCCTGGCGGACATCGACGTCGACGCCCTTCAGCGCGATGATCTTGCCGTAATAGGTCTTGACCCCGCGGACGGTGAGGAGCGGAGCGGTTTGAGCGCCCGGGAGCGGTGCTGCCTCGCTCATAGGCCGACCTCCGCTTCCACCTGCTCGACCTCTTCGTCATCGACGCCAAGATAGGCGGCGATCACCTTCGGATCGGCCTGCACCTCGGCCGGCGTGCCGTCCGAGATCTTGGTGCCGTAATCGAGCACCACGACATGGTCCGAGATTTCCATCACTACCGACATGTCGTGTTCGATCAGGAGCAGTGCCGTGCCGTGATCCTTGCGGATCGACAGCAGCAGGTTGTTGAGGTCGAGGCTCTCGCGTGGGTTGAGGCCGGCCGCCGGCTCGTCGAGGCAAAGCAGCACCGGATCGGTGCACATGGCGCGGGCGATCTCGAGCCGGCGCTGGTCGCCATAAGGCAGATCGGCAGCAGGATCGTCGGCGCGGTGGACCAAGTTGATCTTCTCGAGCCAGCCCGTGGCCTTCTCGATCGCTTCCTTCTCGCGCGCCTTGTAGCCGCCGATGCCGAGCACGCCGAGGAAGGTGAAGCCTGAGGCGATCATCAGCGGGTTGTGCTGCGCGACCAAGAGGTTCTCCAGCACCGTCATGCCGCCGAACAGGCGGATGTTCTGGAAGGTGCGGGCGACCTTGGCCTTCCAGGCGATGCGGAAGTCCGGCATCCGTTCGAGCAGGTAGCTGTCGCCCGAAGAACCGTCACGATTCTCCTGCGTGAGCGTGATCATGCCCTCGGTCGGCTTGTAGAAGCCGGTGATGCAGTTGAACACCGTGGTCTTGCCGGCACCATTGGGGCCGATCAGTGCGGTGATCTCGCCCTTGCGCGCCTCGAAGGAGAGGTCGTTGACGGCGGTGAGGCCGCCGAAGCGCATCGTCAGATGCTCGACCTTGAGCAGCGGCGTCCCGGGCGGAGCGGCCGTGACGGCTGTCATCGCCGAGGTGGTCTCGACCAGGTTCGTCATCAGCCGTGCCCCTCTTGGACAATGTCGGAGGAGATCGCTTTCTTCTCCTTGAGGAAGGCGGTCGGCTCGCGGGTCGAGATCAGCCCGCGCGGCTTCCAGATCATGATCACCACCATGGCGAAGCCGAAGATCAGCATGCGGTATTTGGTCGGATCGAAATCGGGACCGAAGATCTGCTTCAGCCAGTCGAGTTCGCGCAACAGCTCCGTGCCGCCGATCATCGCGATCGCGGCGATGGCGCAGCCCCAGAGCGAGCCCATGCCGCCGAGCACGACGATGGCGAGGATCACCGCCGATTCCATGAAGACGAAGGATTCAGGCGAGATGAAGCCCTGCCGCGCCGCGAAGAACGAGCCGGCGAAGCCGCCGAACATCGCACCGAGCGAGAAGGCCGTCAGCTTGGTGTTGGTGGTGTTGATGCCGAGCGAGCGACAGGCGATCTCGTCCTCGCGCAGCGCCTCCCAGGCACGCCCGACCGGCAGGCGGCGCAGGCGCAGGCTGACATAGGCGGTCAGCAGCGCCAGGCACAGGATGACGTAGTAGAGGAAAATGGTGCGGTAGAGCGGCGAGAATTCAAGCCCGAATACCGCGGAAAAGCCGTCATCGCCCGCCGTGAACGGGATGCCGAAGAAGGTCGGCCGCGGGATGCCGGAGATGCCGGCATAGCCATTCGAGAACTCGGTCCAGTTGATCAGGACGAGCCGGATGATCTCACCGAAGGCGAGCGTCACGATGGCGAGATAGTCGCCGCGCAGCCGCAGCACCGGGAAGCCGAGCAGCATGCCCCAGAAGGCGGCGAGGATGCCCGACATCGGCAGCAGGATCCAGAAGGACAGGCCGAAGTTCTTGGCGAGCAGCGCGTAGGAATAGGCGCCGACTGCGTAGAAGGCGACATAGCCGAGGTCGAGCAGGCCGGCGAGGCCGACGACGATGTTCAGCCCCCAGCCGAGCATGACGTAGATCAGGATCTGGACGCCGAAATTGTCGATCCATTTCAGTGCCCCGCCCCAGCCGGCGAGATTGATCGCGATGATCGGGAAGCTGACCAGGAAGCCGAGGCCGAACAGCGAGAAGATCCGCGAATGGCGCTGGAAGAAGCCGATCGTGCCATGCGGCAGGAGCCGCACGGCCGACTTGCCCTCACTGCGCGTCTGCTGGCGCAGCGCCATCAGGAAGCGGCCGACGAAGACGATCGCCACGGCCCAGGCCACCGCATCCCAGCGCGGATCGAGCACGAGCTGGTTGTCGAGGTTCTGGCGCGTGCCCCAGGCGATGATCGGGATGCAGAGGCCGAAGGTGATCAGCGCCGCGAAGGCGGCTTCCTTCAGCGCCTTCGTCATGTCGGCCTGGCGCTTGGCCGGGGTCGATGTGTCCATGGCCATCGGCTTTAGACCTTCTCGACTTCGGGCCGGCCGAGGATGCCGGAGGGCATGAAGACGAGGACGACCGCAAGGATGCAGAAGGCGGCGACGTCCTTGTAGTCGATGGTGAAATAGGCCGACCACATCACCTCGATCAGCCCGATCAGCAGCCCGCCGAGCACGGCGCCGGGCAGCGAGCCGATGCCGCCGAGCACGGCCGCGGTGAAGGCCTTGACGCCCGGCGTGAAGCCGTCGGCGAAGTTCACCACGCCGTAGAGCACCAGGTACATGACGCCCGCCACCGCAGCGAGCGCGGCGCCCATCACGAAGGTGATCGAGATGGTGCGATCGACGTCGACGCCGAGCAGCGAGGCCATCTTGCGGTCCTGCTCGCAGGCGCGCTGGGCCCGGCCGAGCGGCGTCTTCTGCACGAGGTACCAGAAGGCGGCGAGCAGCACGACCGTGGTGATGATGATGACGAGCTGCTTGTAGGAGATCGAGACCGGATAGGTCGCGCTGTCGATCAGCAGGATCGACTTGTTCAGCATCGGCGGAATCGGCTTGTTGCGCGGCCCCTGCACGACCTGGACGAAGTTCATCAGGAAGATCGACATGCCGATCGCCGAGATCAACGGCGCGAGGCGGAACGAACCACGCAGCGGCCGGTAGGCGACGCGCTCGATCGTCCAGTTCCACAGCGAGGTGAAGAACATCGCAAGGATCAGGACGAAGATCAGCGCCAGCACGATCAGACCAGCCCCGAACCAGGCCGAGATCAGCATGAAGAAGATCAGCGCGATGAAGGCCGACAGCATGAAGACGTCGCCATGCGCGAAATTCACCATGCCGATGATGCCGAAGACCATCGTGTAGCCGATGGCGATGAGGCCGTAAATTGACCCCAGGGTCAGCCCGTTGATGAGCTGCTGGACGAATACTTCCATTGAACGACGCCTAACCCCTCGAATCAGTTACCCGTTCTTTTTTGCGCGGCATGACGCCGACGCATGCGGGATGCGATTACGGCGCAGAGCTACCAACGGTCTGCGCGCTCGACAATCACCCCACGCCACATTTCTGTCAAAAGCAATCTGCGGGACATTGCATATGCAATAGGCAGCCGATGCTGCTGCTCCGCGCGCATTCCGCGCAAGATGATTGCTCGGCATGCAGTGTACGATCCCGCGATTCCGGGCCCGTTGTCGCCGATGTCGCACCACCGAGGCGCGAGATACCGGAATGGCGGTTCCAATCGCGCTTGGCGGCATGCGCTTTTGGCCTCGCGCGCTAGCTCGCGCGCTGCCACGATCACGCTCCCGCGATTCCCGTTTTTCAGGTGCGCTATGGTCCTCGCCGCTCCTCCCCTCGCCGACGCTGCCTATGATCAGGCGCTCGCTTTGCTCGATCGCATCCCGCTGATCGATGGGCACAACGACCTGCCCTATGTCGTGCGGCTCGACCGGACCGCGAAGGGCGACCTTCCGACCTACGATCTCGGCAAGGTCCATCCCGAGACCGACACCGACATTCCGCGGATGCGCTCCGGCAAGCTCGCGGCACAGTTCTTCGCGGCCTATGTCCCGCCTAATCATCCCAAGCCCGCCGGCTTCGCATTGGCGCAGATCGCGCTGATGCGCCGGATTTGGGCACACCACGCCGACGTCTTTCGGCCCGGCCTGTCGGCCGATGACGTCGAAGCCGCCAAGAAGGAAGGGCGCATCGCCCTGTTCATGACGATCGAGAACGGCTCGGCGCTCGACAACGAGCTCGATGCGCTCGACGCCTATTGGGACCTCGGCGTCAGGCTGATGACGCTCTGCCACAACGACACCCATGACTGGTGCGATTCGGCGACCGATGCGCTGCGCCACAATGGACTCAGCGCCTTCGGCAAGCAGGTGATCGGGCGCATGAACCGGCTCGGCATGGTCGTCGACCTCGCCCATGTCGCGCCGAAGGTGATGCACGACGTGCTCGACATCAGCGAGGCGCCGGTGGTCTGGTCGCACTCCAACGCCTTCTCGCTCTGCAACCACCCGCGCAACGTCCCCGATGACGTGCTGGACCGGGTCGCCGGCAAGGACGGGGTCGTGATGGCGACCTTCGTGCCCGACTTCATCAACCAGGCCTCGCGCGACTGGAACCGGCCGGCCAGGGATCAGTACGGCAAGGCGCGGGAAGGGCTCGACTTCAAGAAGGTGGAAGCCGAGATCACCCAGACCTCCGGCCCCCGGCCAAGGGCGACGCTGGCGCAATACTGCGACCATCTCGACTATCTGGCCAAGCGGATCGGCCATGACCATCTCGGCATCGGCTCGGATTTCTTCGGCGGCCTCACGCCGGACGGGCTAGAGGACGCCTCGACCTTCCCGGCCCTGATCGCCGAGCTGATCCGCCGTGGCTGGTCGGAAGAGAACCTCGCCAAGCTCGCCAGCGGCAACATGCTGCGGGTAATGCGCTCGGTCGCAAGCGCGGCCGCGCGTTGAGCGCGACCGTCGCGGCAAGGCAAAATTGAGGCAAAATTTTAAGGGTCTGATGCGAGACCTTTCGGGCCCGACATTGCGAGCGGGGGCGGAGCGCTAGCGACTCCCCTGTCCCGCGCCAGAACAGCCCGGACAGGTCCCGTGAATCTCTTTCCCGCCTCCATCAGGAACTATCTCGTCGCCACCATGGCGTGTCTGTGCGTGCCGGGACTCGGCGCGCTCGCCTTTCTCGCGGAACAGGCCGTCGAGGACGTCCTGACCAGCCGACGGCTCGTCGAGCTGGTCGCCGCCGACGAGGCCCTCCTCGTCGCCGGCAACACAATCCGGTCCAACCGTGGCCAGGCCCAGACCGCGATCCAGGTCGCGGACGATCCTTCGCCGACGCTGAAGAAGATCGAGCAGGCAAATCGCGACGAGCTCGGGCGCGCCATGGCACGCCTGCGCAGCACCGATCTCGCCGAGCGGAACGCGCTGGCCGATGCGATCGACCAGAAGGAAAAGGCGACCGCGTCGAAGCTGCCGGAGATGTACGCCGAGGCGGCCAAGCCGAAGCCGCAGCGCGGCCTCGCGGCGACGATGCCCTGGTACAACGGCGTCGGCGATATCGAGACCGCGATGACCGCGGCCTCCGACGGAACTTCCACGGCTGTCCGCATGTCAGATCCGGCGCTCGCCGATCTTCAGAACTTCAAGGCAGCCGGCTGGCGCGTGCGGTCGAGCTACGGCACGCAGTGCTCGGTGCTGCGCCCGGTTTTCGGCAGCAACAAGCCGATGGACGCAGCGCAGCTGCGCCGGCTCGGCGAGATGCGCGGTGCCTCCGACGCCAGCGTCGCCCAGTTGACCCAGCTGGCGGCACGCCCGGGCGTCAGCCCGGAGCTGGTGCGCAAGATCGGAGCGATGAACACCGAGGTCACGGCCGCCAACCGGCTGATGGACGAGCAGATCGGCCGCGTCGGCCAGGGCAGCAGCCCGGTCGTCGGCGCCGAGGAGTGGACGAAGCAGTGCAACGGCCCGTTCAACACGATCCTTGCGGCCGTCGGCCAGTCCTTCGACGAGATGGAGAACGTGACGCAGGCGACGCTGGCGCGGGCCTGGACCCGGCTCGCCATCACCGGCGGCCTGTTCCTCGCTTTGCTCGCCATCTGCGTGCTGAGCTGGCGCGGCGTGCAGCGCCGCATCACCCGGCCGCTGGTCCAGCTGCAGACGGCGCTGGCCGGCATGCAGGCCGGTGATTTCGCCCATAAGATCCCAGCTCCCCCCTGCCCCGACGAGATCGGCACGCTCAGCGGCGCGCTCGAGGTCTATCGCCAGAACGCGCTCGCGCTCGAAACCAACCGGCGCGATCGCGAGGTCGCAATGCTCGCTGACGCGGAGCAGGCCGCCAAGGTCCGCACGCTCGTCGGCGAGGTCGCGGGGATCGTGGCAGCCGCCCGCGCCGGCGACTTCTCCGGTCGCGCCGAAGCCGGCGATGTCGAAGGGCCGCTGCGCGAACTGGTCGAGGGCGTCAACGAGATCAACGCCGTCGTCGACGCTGCGACCACCGAGTTCGCCGGAGCGATGCAATCGCTCGCTGGTGGCGACCTCACCCACCGCGTGACGACGGGCTATCGCGGCCGCTTCGCCGCGCTGCAGGAGGCGATCAACCAGACCGCCGAGCGGCTCTCGACGACGCTCCGCACCATCCAGGCCAACGCCTCCGATGTCGGCCTTTCGGCCCGCGAGATCTCGACCGGCGCCGACGACCTCTCCAAGCGCACCGAGGAACAGGCCTCCTCGCTGGAAGAAAGCGCCGCGACCACCGAGGAGCTGGCGGCTTCCGTCAAGGCTTCGGCCCAGGCCGCCCAGCAGGCTGTGCGCCAGGCCGGACAGGCCATGCAGGTCGCCCAGGATGGCGGAGCCATCGCCGGCGAGGCCGTCTCGGCCATGGTCCGGATCGAGCAGGCCACGAAGAAGATCTCCGACATCATCCGGGTGATCGACGACATTGCCTTCCAGACCAACCTTCTCGCGCTCAACGCAGCGGTCGAGGCCGCCCGTGCCGGCGACGCCGGCAAGGGTTTCGCGGTGGTCGCCAGCGAGGTGCGCACCCTCGCCCAGCGCTCCAGCGCTGCGGCCAAGGACATTTCCGGGCTGATCTCCTCCTCGAACAGCGAGGTCGAGACCGGCGTGAAGCTCGTGCGCCAGGCCGGCGATGCGCTGACCCGCATCGTCGAGGCCTCGAGCGGTGTCCAGACCACCATCTCCGAGGTCGCGACCGCCTCGACCGAACAGGCCAATGGCATCGAGGAGATGAGCCAGACCGTCGCGCATATGGACGAGATGACTCAGGCGAACGCGGCGCTCGCCGAGCAGAGCGCCGCCAGCGCCAACGCACTCGCCGGCAAGATCTCCGAGCTCAATGCCCTCGTCGCGGCCTTCAGGACCGGCGATGAGCTCGCGCCGATCGCAAGGTCGCCGGTCGCTGCCGCCCCCTATGCCCCGCCACCCCTGCGCACTTCCGACCTGGCAGCGATCGCGACCGGCCGGGGCGCCGAGCCGGAGCGTCTGCGCAAGCTCGCGGCGGCACTCGTCGAGCAGCAGAAGGCGCCGCCGCGCCAGGCTCCGGCCCGTAAGCGCGCCAATGATGCCGGCTGGGAAGAGTTCTGAGACGCATCCCAGCATCATGACCGAAAAGAGCGGGCACGGCCTCAAGCCGTGCCCGCTCTGCATTTAGCGGAACATTAAGCATGACTTGCCATGCTCTCGCCCGATCCCGGCAGGTGAGAGGGCTATGGCGTTGTCTACCGCAAGTTCACGCTCGGCCGCATCGCGCCTGACGATTCAGCTCAGGATCGCGCTGGTCAGCGTCGTCTTCGTCCTCGGCCTCGTCCTGATCGGCGCTGCCTCCTGGACGGGCAGCGGCCAACTCACGGCAGCCTTCGAGGACTCCAAAGCTTACTCTGCGCTCGCCGCCCGGTCGCGCGAGGTGCGTGCCGCGAGCTTCTCGTTGAAGGCCGCCAGTCGCGATGTCCGTTTCCGCCAGGAAACCACCGATATCAAAGACTTCGGCACCGGTCTTGAATCTCTGAAGCAGGCGATCGCACGTCTCGGCAGCGCCGCCGGAGCCGACCGCGTGCGCGACAGCATCGCCGCGCTCGACGCCCCCATGAAAGCAATCGAGTCCGACTTCACCGCGATCGGCGCGATGCAACTCGCCTTGCGCGCCGCTGCTCCCGAAGGCCTCGCCGCCAGGCTGGAAGACGCCGCCGAAGCCCTGGAGACCAAGGTTCGCTCCCACAGCATGGGATCGGATTCGCCCGACCTTGCTCGCCTCCCCGGCATTCTCGCGGCCTTGCGCCGAATCGATGCCGCCTATCGCCTCTCCCTCGACGAGAGCCTGCTTGGCCAATGGGAGGTCGAGCAGGGCCGCTTCGAACGCGCGCTCGGCCGCCAGGGCATCCCGGCCGAGGCCAAGGCCGAGATCGGCCCGGCTTTCACGGCCTATGCCGAGATCGTGCCCGCCTGGACCAAGGCCGAGAAGGATTTCATGCTCGCCGGTGAAAAACTCTCCGGCGAGTTCGACCTGATCGCCCCGCCGCTGCAGGAGCTCGAAACCCGGCTCGCCGCCGAGGAAGCACAGGCCGGCGCCCGCCTCGCGGAGGCACAGGCCCGCACGCAGGCGATCATCCTCGGAACCATCGCGGCCGCGCTCGTGCTCGGCCTGATCGCCGCCTTCATCGTCGGCCGCACCACCGCCCTGCCCTTGCGCCGCCTGCGCGATGCCATGCTCAGGCTCGCCAACGGCGATTACGGGGTCGCCGTCGCCGGCCTGTCGCGCCGCGACGAGATCGGCCAGATGGCGCAGGCCGTCCAGGTCTTCAAGGAGAACGGCCTCTCTGTACAGCGGCTGGAGGCGGAGACGAGCGAAGGTCGTGCCGAAGCCGAGCGCCAGAACCTCGCCATCACCAGACAGCGCGAGGAAGCGGCCGCCGCGCAGGGCTCCCTGCTCGCCGAGCAGCGCGAGGTCGTCGGCTTGCTGGCGGATGCGCTCGCCCGTCTCTCGCAGGGCGATCTCACCGTCCGGATCGAGGATGCGGTCGCGCAGGACTACGAGGCCCTGAAGCAGGATTTCAACACCGCGATCGAGCGTCTGGCCGCCACCGTCGACGCGATCAAGGCGACCTCCGTCGAAGTCGCGACCGCCGGGCGCGAGATCACCAGCGGCGCCGACGATCTCTCCAAGCGCACCGAGGAACAGGCCTCCTCGCTGGAAGAGAGCGCCGCGACGACCGAGCAGCTCGCCGCTTCGGTCAAGGCGGCGGCCGATGCTTCTCGCCAGGCTGCAAAGCTCTCTCAGGAGGCGAGCGGCATCGCCCGCAAGGGCGGCGCCATCGTCGATGATGCGGTTCAGGCGATGAGCCGCATCGAGGAGGCCTCGCGCAAGATCTCCGACATCACCTCGGTCATCGACGAGATCGCCTTCCAGACCAATCTGCTCGCGCTCAATGCCGCGGTCGAGGCTGCCCGCGCCGGCGATGCCGGCAGGGGTTTTGCCGTCGTCGCATCGGAAGTGCGGACGCTCGCCCAGCGTTCCAGCGAAGCGGCCAAGAGCATCTCGGCGCTTATCAAAGCCTCGAACACGCAGGTTGGCGATGGCGTCGAGTTGGTGCGCTCGGCCGGCGCCGTGCTCGGCCAGATCGTCGAGGCCTCGCAGCGCGTCGCGACCACGGTCACCGAGGTCTCCTCGGCGTCTTCCGAGCAGGCCAGCGGCATCGACGAGATGAGCCAGACCATCGCCCATATGGACGAGATGACCCAGGCGAACGCCGCGCTCGCCGAGCAGAGCGCCGCCTCGGCCACGGCGCTGGGGCAGCAGATCGAGCGGCTGAACGCGCTGGTCGCGGCCTTCCGGACGCATGACGGTGGCCAAGCCGGGCACCTCGTCGATCTGAGGCACGAGCGCCGCCGCGCCTGAGCCCAACGAGGCGGTTGACGGAGACCGCGCAGCCGGCGCATGGCTGCGCGCTCCTTCAGGAAGCAGCCTTCTCATGACCGGTTCCGGCACCGACCGCACGCGCCCGTCCATCGCGGGACATGCCCCCATCGTCATCCTCGTCGAACCGCAACTCGCCGAGAATATCGGCATGTGCGCGCGCGCCATGGCGAATTTCGGCCTGTCCGAGCTGCGGCTCGTCGCGCCACGCGACGGCTGGCCGAGTGGCGGCGGCCTCAAGAAGGGCGCGACGGCAGCCGCCTCCGGCGCCACCCATATCCTCGACAATGCCCGGCTCTTCCCCGATGCCGCAGCGGCGATCGCCGATCTCAACCATGTGCTGGCGACGACGGCGCGTGAGCGCGGCCAGATGAAGCGCGTTTTCACCCCGGCCGAGGCGATGCCGAACCTCAGCGAGCGCATCGCCTCGGATGAGCGCGTCGGCATCCTGTTCGGGCGCGAGCGTATCGGCTTGACCAATGAGGAGATCAGCTTCGCCGACGCGATCCTGACCTTCCCGGTCAACCCTGCTTTCGCCTCGCTCAATCTGGCGCAGGCGGTGCTGCTCTGCGGGTATGAATGGCTGAAAGCCAGCGGCGGCGAACCGCCCTTCCGCGAGAACAACCCCTCGCCACCGGCAAGCCGGGCCACCGTGCTCTCGATGTTCGATTATCTCGAAGGCGAGCTCGAGCGCTGCGGCTTCTTCCCGCCGGGCAAGAAGCCGGTCATGACCGCCAATCTGCGCGACATCCTGCACCGGTTGGACATGACCGAACAGGAGGCGCGCACCCTGCGCGGCGTCTTCAAGTCCCTGACTGAGGGACCGAAGGCCGGCCGGAGCGGCGAGCCGAAAGCCTGACGAACGGCACGGTCAGAACCTGACCGCGAGGTTTGCCTTGAAGGCGTGGTCCTGGGAATCTTCGGCGAGCTGGGCGGTGTAGGAGGCGCCGAGCGTGACGTTGGCGCCAAGCGCGACGTCGAGGCCGGCCTCGACCAGAGCGGCGTTCCGGGCGATCGGCAGGCCGGCGATGGCGAACGGGGCGCTGCCCGAGAAGGCGAGCGTCGTCTTCGGGTCGACATCGCCGAAGGCATGGCGCCAGCCGAGCCCGCCGCGCAAGGTCAGATCCAGGCCGGCGAGGCGGGTGGTGGTCGCGGCGCGCAGGCCGAGCGTGGCATAGCCGAGGCTGGTATCGTCGCTGCCGGAGGAGAGCGCCGCCGCCCCGCCCCGCTCGGCGAAGCCATCGCTGCGCAGGACGACATAGGCGAGGCCCGCGAAAGGTTCGAGCGCGACCTGTCCCACGGCGGTTTGGCCGAGATCGATGCGGTAGCCGAGTTCGCCGAAGGCCTGAGCCGTGCCGGCATCGTAATCGGCGCGCAAGGTGTCGCCGAGCCCGGCCGCGACGATGCCGCGCCGGGTGGAAAGGTCGTGCCAGGTGTAGCTCAGACCGGTGCGCAGGTTCAGCGCACCCCATTGCCCGCCGCCATAGAGGCCGAGATGGTAGTTGTCGCTCTCGCCCGAGGAGAGGCGGCCGTTCACCGAGAACGTGCTGCGGCTATAGCCGGCGACGACGCCGAAACGCATGGTCTCGAAGGCAGCGACGTCGGCGCCGACCAGCAGCCCGCCGGTCGAGCGGGAGAGGCTCGCGGCATTGCCGTCGCTGGCGGTGCGGCCCCAGGAGCCGTAACCCTGTCCCCAGACGGCGAAGCGCTCGGCCGAAGGCGGCTTTGGCATCGGCCCCTTCACGGCGGGCGCGAGATCGGCAGTGAAGCCGTAATTCAGCGTTGCCATCGGGCTAGCGCCGACCGCACCGAAGGCCGAGCGCAGCCGGTCGTTGGCAGCCTGGCGCAGGAGCCAGCTCTCGTCGATCAGCACGGTGCGGGCCGAGGCATGGATCTCGCCGGCGAGCTGCCCGAGAGCCCTACGTGCGGCCTCCAGCGTGGCCTGGTTGTAAACGTCGGTCTGGACGGCGTTGCCGGTCGGCAGGCTATCGACCGCCTTGCCGACCTCCTGCTCGTTGCCGGTGCCGCCGATGCCGCCGGCCGTGGCGGTCTGGACCACGGAGAGATAGGCGTTGGTCGCGTCGGTGACGTTGCGCAGGCTGAGGAAGGGCGACAGCACGAGGTCGGTGCTGCCGTAATCGCCCGTCAGCCCAGTCGAGGTCAGGATGGTATAGCGCTGGCCGGCGACGAAGGCTGCGCCGGTGTAGTTGATGGCCGAGATCATCGCGCCGTTTGCCAGCGTCGCGGTGCCCTTCACGTCGATGCGGTCGGAGGTGACCGTGCCCGGATCGATCTCGACCTCGTAGACGGCCCCGGCATTCTGGACATAGGCACCGTTGACGGTGAGCGTCCCGATCGAGTTGCCGGGGCTGATCCGCCCGCCCGAGGCCACCGTCAGCGCCCCGACCGTGCCCGAGCCGCCGAGCCGCGCGCCCGACGCAACTGTCACCGCCGAGCCGGCAAGCGAGCCGTTCACGATCAGAGCGCCAGCGGAGATCGTCGTCGCGCCGGCAAAATCGCCGCTACCGGTGAGCGTCCAGGCGCTCGCACCTGTCTTCTCCAGACTGTCGAAGTTCTGATACTGCGAGGCGCTGCCGATGCCGCCGTCGAGCGTCCAGTTGTCGGCGCCGCCGAGGCGCAGGACGTCCCGGGTGCCGGCGGCGCTCGCGACGACATTGCCCATGATCTGCGAGCCGGCCTGAAGCTCCAGGGTCAGATTATTGGCTATGTTGTTGGCCATCCGAACCGCGGTGGCCGAACCGTTACCGGCCCGGATCGTGCCGCTATTGGTGAGCGAAACTGTCCATGGAAAGTTACCGTCATTCGTGATCGCGGCAGCGGCGTTGCCGCCTTCCAGCACGCCGGTGCCAAGATTATTGATCGTCAGCGGATTGGCGCCCGCACCGCGGCCCCGTATCGCCACATTGCCAGTGCCGGCGCCGCTGAGATCCGAGCCGCCACGGATCGTCCCGTAATTGGTGATCGTCGCCGCCTTGCCAGTCGTGGTCACGAAAACGCCCGCGCCGGTGTGCCCGGCCGCCAGGCTGTTGCTGCCCTGGATGACGCCGCTGGCGTTGTTGATCAGTGTCGCGCCGCTGTTGGAGATATTGACTCCGGCCCCGTTGTTGGTGATGCCGCCGCCCGTCCCTGTGCCGCCGCTGACCGTGCCGTTGTTGACGAAGGTCACGACATTGAGGAGCGAGACGCCGAGGCCGCCGGAAGCAGCTGCCCCGCCGCTGATCGAGCCATTGTTGACGACCTGCCCGGTGCTGGCGCCGACCGTCGTGATGCCGCTGTTGACGACTAGGCCGACCCCTCCCGTCCCGCCGATGAGAGTGCCCAAAATTATCAGCGAACCGCTCGGAAAATTGCCGTTGAACGTATTGCTGCTGGCTCCGGCGCCCGACAGCACGAACCCTTGCGTGTCGATCGTCAGCGACTTGGTGGGCGTCGCCAGATTGGGCGCGGTTGTGACCGTGAAACTCTGGGTCAGCACGATCGTCGAGCTGGCATCGGGGCTCGCATTCGCTGCGGCGATGGCGTTGCGCAGATCCGTCTCGTTGCTGACGAGATAGGTCGCGGCCGAGGCTGCCGAGTGGGCCAGGCCGAGCACCAGAGCAGCAAAGCTGACGGTGCGGAGAAATTGTCCTGCTGCGAAACCCTTCGAACCAGCGCGCATGCGATCCCCGGTAGCCAGCGCCGTCTGAAACGATTCAAACGGCGTGCAACCATGACTAGAGTCGGCCCGCTAAGGGAATGTTAAGACCTGAGGCAAGAGGCGCATCGGGGGGCTGCGTCTAGCGCAGGTGGAGAGCCGCACTCGGCCAGACGCCGCGGCGTCCCAACGAAAAAGGCCGGCCCGTTGGGGCCGGCCGAAGTCGGTCTCGAAACCAGGACGCTCAGAACTGGTACTTGAGCGTCGCCTTCACGGTGCGGCCGGGCTCGCTGTAGTAGTCGCGCGCCTGCGCCAGCACGCCAGTCGGCACATTGGCCGCATCGAAATACTTGCGGTCGAAGATGTTGTAGACGCCGACCTGCAGTTCGAGATCCGCGATCTGCGGCAGCGGCCGCCACCAGGCCGTAGCGTTGAAGATCGCATAGCCCGGTGCCTTGAAGCCGGCATTGGTGCCTGCCGTCGCCGCGACGTGATCGCGCCGGCCGGCGAGCTTGGTCGAGACCTCCGCCCCCCAGACATCCGTTCCATAGGCGATCGCGACGATGCCCTGCATCGGCGGGATCGAGTTGAGATAGGTGTGGTCGGTCGTATTCTTGCCGCGGGTGTAGGCGAACGAGCCGCGCACCAGCCAGTTCGGCGCGAAGGCGTACTGCATGTTCGCCTCGACGCCGGAGATCTCGGCGCGCGGAATGTTGCGGAAGCTGGTGATGCCACCCTGCGGGTAGAGGCCGCCGACGCCAGGAGCCTGGACCTGCACCGACTCGATGAAGTTGCGGTAATTGGTGTAGAAATAGGTGACCGAGCCGCCGAACTGCTTGTCGCCGAAGCGGACACCGACATCGACGCCGTTACCTGTTTCCGGACGCAGCAGGGGATTGCCGGCGCGCAGATAGGTGCTCGGCCCGCCGAAGCGGCCGTAGAGTTCGTCCGCGGTCGGCGTCCGGAAGCTCTTGGCCCATTGCGCGAAGACGGTGACATCCTTCACCACAGGCGCGTTCTTCAGGATGTCGTATTCAAGCCGGATGCGCGGCGACCAGCCGGATTCGTTCGAAGACGGCGGCAGGCCGACCGGACGCGAGCCGCCGAGCGAATAGGCCGGCGTCGCTTGCGGCTTCTCCTCGTACCAGTCGAAGCGCACGCCCGGCGTAACGCGCAGGCGGTTGTCGAGCAGGCCGATCTCGTCCTGCACATAAAGCCCGACGAGCCGGCCATCGACCTTCGGCTGGTCAGCCTGGTTGGTGAAGAGGTTGTTGCAGGTCGCCAAAGCACCCGTGAACGAACCGGAGGCCGGCCGCGCCGGGCAGTTGTCGACGCCGGCGGAGTACTGCTCCAGCGAGGACATGCGCAGCTCGGTGCCGAACGTCAGGCGGTGCGAAGCCAGCCCCGTCTGGAAGGTCTTCACGCCATAGGCATTGAAGCCATAGGCGTTTTCTTCGTTCTCGTTATCGCGCGCATACGGTCCGATGATACTGGTATAGCGCCAGGCGTTGACGAGATCGTTGCGCTTCAGCCGCTGCCAGTAGAGGCTCGCATGCGCCTCGTCGAGGAAGCCGCCGGGCTGCTTGTAGTCATAGGTCAGCGAGACGCGGTTGCGCTCGACATCCTCCCCCGTCTGATAGGAGCCTGGACGGAAGTTACCGGTCAGCGAAACCGTGCTCGTCCGGGTCTGAACGCGGTCGGCACGCTTGAAGAGTTCGGCGGTCAAGCCGAAGCGATGCGCCTCGCCGACCTGCTGGTAGATCTTGCCGAGGAAGCTGTACTGGTTGAAATCGGCCGGATTCGGCGCGGTACGGGTCGCGCCGATCGACTTGAGACTGCCCCTGTTGTCGATCTCGTGGCCGTTGCGGAAGCCGCCCTGGAGCAGCACCGAGGTGTTACCCATGCGGGCCGCCGCCGCCGCGCTGCCGAACCAGGCCCGGTCGGTGCTGTCATAGCCCGTCTTGGCGAGCGCGCCATAGGAGCGGCCGTTGCGGATGATATCCTCGGGATCGAGCGTACGAACCGCCAGCGCGCCGCCAAGCGCTCCACCGCCGAGAGTGGCACCGCCGCTGCCGCCGCGCAGCAGATCGAGCGAGGACAGTGAATCGAAGTCGAAGGCGGCGCCGATCCCGCGGCCGTTGACGCGCGTATCGGTCCGGAAGGGCTGGCGGATGCCGTCGATTGTCGTCAGCACGCGCGCCCCATCGAGGCCACGGATGTTGAGCGAATTGGTCGCCCGGTTGAAGGTGATGCCCGCCTCGACACGGTTGGACAGGTCCGTCAGGCTCTGGACCTGCTGCCGGTCGAGTTCGGCGCGGGTCGTCGTCGTCGTCGTCGGCCCCTGCAGCAGTGGCGCCGCCTGCCCTTCACCCTGCACATTGATCTGGTCGAGCACGACCTGATCGGGCGTCACAGGCGGACGCACAGGGGCCCGTTGCTGCTGCGCGAGCGCCGGCACCGTCATGGCCAGCATCAAGGCCCCAAGCGCCACGCCTTGGCGCAGCCCGCTGCAATTCATCCCCATCGCCTGTATCCTGTCGCTGAGAAGCATTCGTGCTTGCCAAATTGACTTGCCAAGACGAATTGCTTTTTATAATGCCTGAAAACTAAGCTTGATGCCTTACTTTCACCATCAGCGGTTATTTAAATGCAGTTTGACTGTCAATAGACTCGCCGCAATCTGATACATTACTTAATTATTGGAATTCTAAACTAAGATTATCACTCATCTAAACTGAAAGACGCCCACTTCGGAGGCGAGCGCCCCAGCGGCCTCGCAAAGCTGTGATGGCCCTGCTCCCGCCGCACTCGTCCTCGTGTATTGCAGCGCGAAAAGCGGCTGCCATCATGGATCGGTCGCAGGAACGGACTATTCTTCATGCTCGACCGCCGGGGATGGCTGATGGGTTCAGGTGCGCTGGCAGCAAGTCTCGCCGGCGGCCCCTTCCCTGCCCGGGCCGCCGAACCCGATGTGATCGTGATCGGCGCCGGAGCGGCGGGCATCGCCGCGGCGAAGCAGCTTCAGGCCGCAGGGCGCCAGGCCATCGTGCTCGAAGCGCGTGGTCGCCTTGGTGGGCGCACCTTCACCGATTCGTCGCTCGGCCCGTCCTACGACGCCGGGGCGATGTTCATTCACTGGGCCGAACGCAATCCCTGGACCGAGATCGCCCGCGACCTCGGCGTCGCGACCCCGGATGAAAGCTGGGGCGGCGGCTTCCAGCTCTTCCAGAGCGGCAAGCCGATGCCGGCGGGCGACCGCGCCCGGCGCCGCGGTGCCTTCGGTGAGATCGACAGACGCCTGGAGACGGCCGATCTGCAAAGCCGCGATCTCTCGGTCGCCGAGTTGCTGAGCGATCTTGGCCCCGACCTCGCGCCGGTCGCCGCTTCCGGCCTGCTGCTCTCGATCGGCGAGGAATCGGCGCGCATCTCGGCGCGCGACTATCAGCGGCTCTGGTCGGGCGAGGATTATGTCGTGCCGAGCGGCTACGGCAATCTCGTCGCGCGCTATGGCGTTGGCCTCGATATCCGCCTGAACCAGCCCGTCACGGCGATCGACTGGAGCGGCGCCGGCGTCGCGGTCACCACCGCCTCGGGAACGCTGAGGGCGCGCGCCTGCATCGTCACCGTGCCGGTCGGCGTGCTGAAGGCCGGTGGCATCCGCTTCACGCCGGAGCTGCCGGCGCGCACCCGCGACGCGCTCGCCGGCATCGGCATGGGCGCGCTGACCAAGATCGCGCTCAAGGTCGAGGGCGAGCGCTTCGGCATTGCGCCGGGCACGACCTATTTCGAGGCTGGCGCGGCCGGGCGGCTGATCAGCTTCGAGCTCTTTCCGGACGACCGCGACCTCGTCATCGGCTATTGCGGCGGCGATTTCGCCCGCGACCTCTCGATCGCCGGCCCCGCCGCCGCCCGCGAGCAGGTCGTCGATCTTCTCACTGCGATGATCGGCGGCGAATTCCGCAAGGCGGCCGGCCCCGTTTCCTTCCCAGCCTGGTGGACCGATCCGTTCTCGCACGGCTCCTACTCGGTCTGCCTGCCGGGTCACGCCGGTGCGCGCGACATCTTGGCCGAACCCATCGGCGGCAAGCTCTGGCTTTCCGGCGAGGCGACCGCCGGCGGCGGCGCAATGACCGCAGGCGGCGCGACGCTCGCCGGCCGCACCGCCGCGGCAGCCGTGGCGCGCCTCAAGGTCTAGAGCCCGAGATCGACTCTGGCACCGAC
This sequence comes from Bosea vestrisii, assembly GCF_030144325.1. Lineage (NCBI taxonomy): Bacteria > Pseudomonadati > Pseudomonadota > Alphaproteobacteria > Hyphomicrobiales > Alloboseaceae > Allobosea > Allobosea vestrisii. The sequence goes on from NZ_CP126307.1 coordinate 904,570, forward strand.
AAGGCTTGCCCGACCCGCCCAGTCTTTGCCACCATGGCAGCGTTGGGGATCGATGCGGAGCCTGATGATGCGCCTGACGCTCATTCTCGCCAGCGTCCTGCTGGCCTCACCGGTGCTCGCCGCCGGACCCTATGCCAAGTTCTCGGTCGGTAACTGGGCCGGCGGCGCCTTCACCAACAACCAGACCGGCGACTTCTCACACTGCGCCGTGTCGGCGAGCTACAAGAGCGGCGTCACCATGCACGCCTCGCTCAACAGCAGCTATGGCTGGAATCTCGGCTTCTCCAACCGGGCCTGGGGGCTGAAGACCGGCACCGACGTGCCGATGGAGATGGCCTTCGACCGCAACGACATCGTCCGCATCAACGCCAAGGCGGTGCAGCCGCAGCTCGTCGTCGTGACCATGCCTGCGAATTCCAACATCGTCCGCGCCTTCCGCGGCGCCGAACTCCTCGAAGCCAACATGCTCGGCGCGCGCTACACCTTCCGCCTGACGGCGACCGCGGACATCATGCCGGCGCTGCTCGATTGCGTGAAGGCCAACGCCACCATGAAGGTCGCGCCCGGCACCCCGGCGCCGGCGCAAGGTGGCGGTAGCACGACGACCGCCACCGCCGACCCGTCCCTTCAGCTCGAGGCGGTGACGCTCGCGACCAACTTCCTGCTCAAGACGCAATTACCCGAGCCGAAAGTGCTCAGTGGCGCCGAGGCGCCTTCTGGCATCGGCAACAACGGCGCCGGCTGGCAGGCCAGGAACGCGACCGGCCTCGTGCGCGTCCTGACCGGCGCGAACCTGAAGGATGTCGACGTCGCCGCCGCGGTCTCCGCCGCCGATGCGCGCGGTTGCCAGGGCAGGTTCGCCTCGGGCCGGACGACCGACACGGTCGAGGGCAGCGCCGTGCTGCGCGGCTTCTCGTCCTGCGAGAATGGCGGTGATGCCCGCTATTCCGAGTTCTACGTGCTGCCGCGCAAACAGGGCGGCTTCGTGATGTTCTCGGTCGTGACCACGGGAGACGGCTCGCTGCATCAGCAGCGCCGTGCCGACTTCCAGCGGGCAGCGCTGACCTCCGTGCAGTGACCCTCTCAATGATGGATTTCGTCACCAACTTCTGGCGCTTCGACGGGCGCCTCAGCCGGCTCGCCTATGCCTGGCGCTGCGTGGCGACGGTCGTCGTCTTCGTGGCCTTGCTGGTTCTGGGCGCGGAGGCCTTCGGCTTGACGCCAGCCGAAGTGCCTGGCCCATTGTTCTTTGTCGAACCTATCCCCAACGCCATCCTCACACTGCTGTTCTACTGGGCGGTGATGGCGCTCTCGGCGCAGCGATTGCGAGACATGGGCTTTCCCGTTCTGCCGATCATCGCGGCGCTGATCGGTCTCGAACTGCTTGAAAACTTCGTGCTGCCTCGTTTGACGAACGCGCGCCTGCCGGATCCGCTCGACATGGCCACACCGGTCGGCGGCATTCTCTTGATCGTCGCCTACCTCTGGCTGCTGGTCTGGCCGAGCGCTACAGATCCCGCTCCCAGTTCTGACCCACCAGATCCTTCCCGAAGGAATGGTGCTTCTCTTCCGCCACCAGCCTGAAGCCCTCGGCGATGTAGATGGCGCGGGCGGCGTGCAGGATGTCGTTGGTCCACAGCACCATGCGGCGATAGCCGGCGGCCCGGGCGAAACTGAGCGCCTCGCGCACCAGGCGCTTGCCCAGGCCGAGCCCCTGCGCCCGCGTCTCGACCAACACGAGGCGAAGCTTCGCCACCTCGTCGCTCTCGCGCACGACGAAGGCCGATCCGACCGGCGCGCCGTCGAGCTCGGCGATGAGGCAGCGCTCCTGTCCGGGCCGGAACTCGCGCAGGAATTTCGCCGCGATCTCGGCGACAAGCGCCTCGAAGCTGATGTCCCAGCCATAGACCTCCGCGTACAACCGGGCATGGGCCGCGATCACCCAGCCGATATCGCCGGGCCGGTGCTCGCGGATCGTCACCGCAGGCTGCGGGCTGGCGGCGCCCGAGAGCAGCGCCTGGGCGCGATCGAGCGCGGTGACGAGTACCGCCTGCTCGCCCGCTGCAAGGCGCGACAGGATCGTGCTGGCCTGGCGGTGCGAAGCCTCGTCCAGCGGCGTGAAGGCCTTGTGCCCGGCTTCGGTCAGCCTGAGCGCGTAGGCCCGGCCATCGCCATCCGCCTTAGCCCGCTCCAGCCAACCCAGGTCGGTGAAGCGCTTCAGCAGGCGCGAGAGGTAGGCCGGATCGAGCCCGAGCTCGCGTGCCAGCTCGCCGGCCCGCCAGCCGTCGCGCTGCGCCAGCTCGTAGAGCACGCGCCCCTCCGTCAGCCCGAAGCCGGAGCCGTGCAGATCGCCGCTGAGCGCGCCGACGAAGCGCGTATGGAAACGGCCGAAGCGGCGGATCGTCGCGATTGCTGGTGTGCCGGCGGCGGACATGACTTGCCTCCTCATCGGGCTTGAGAAGCGTCAATTAATGGACAGAGTCAACTAAATTATCATGTCCGCTGCAGCGCCCCATTCATCGCTCCTTAACTGGCCGGGCGCCCAATCGAGAGCTCGGCAGACACGATGAGTTCCAGTGCGATGCAGGTCGATCTTCTGGCCGGAGCCGGCTATGCCGCCCCGATGCTGCCCTTGCGAATTCCGACCGTCCTCGTCTTCGATTCCGGCCTCGGCGGGTTGACCGTGCTGCGCGAGGTGATGCGCCAGCGCCCCGACGCAGACATCGTCTACGCCGCCGACGATGCCGCCTTCCCCTATGGCCGCCTCGACGAGCCGGCGCTGGTCGTGCGCGTGCTGGAAGTGATGGAGCGCCTCGTCGACCGCTTCCATCCCGATCTCGTCGTCATCGCCTGCAACACCGCCTCGACCCTGGTCCTGCCGGCCCTGCGCGCCCGCTTCGCCATTCCCTTCGTCGGCACCGTCCCGGCAGTGAAAACGGCGGCCGAGCGCACCCGCAGCCACCTCATCTCCGTGCTGGCGACGCCCGGCACCGTCGCCCGCGACTACACCCGCGACCTGATCGAGCGCTATGCCGCCGGTTGCGAGGTCATTCTCGTCGGGGCGCGCAACCTCGCCGGTCTGGCGGAAGCGGCATTGCAGGGCGAACCCGTCGCCGACGCCGAGATCGCCGCCGAGATCGCACCCTGCTTCGTCACCCGCGGCGGAAGGCGCACCGATGTGGTGACGCTCGCCTGCACGCATTATCCCCTGCTGCTGGCGCGCCTGCAGCGGCTCGCGCCCTGGCCGGTCGAGTGGATCGATCCCGCTCCGGCGATCGCGCGGCGCACGGCGCAACTGCTCGGCCCGGCGCAGATCCGCCCGGAGCCCGCCATGACCGTCGCCGTTTTCACCGACGGCTCGCGTCTTTCAGGCCCGGCCCATATCGCGCTCGCCGGCTTCGGCCTGGCGCGGATCGAGACCGAGCCGCTGCCGCTCTCGATCTGACCATATTTTGGAACAGTTCTGATCTGAAGGCGTTATCGCCACCACCACCCTTTACCGGGGAGAGAGCGATGAAGAAGTTGATTCTGGCCGCTATCCTCGGGCTCGGCGCCATGCTGTTCGGGCTCGGCGGCATCGACTACGCGCAAGCCAAGCCGAAAGGCTGGCACGGGCACAAGGGCCATCATTACGGCCACAGCTACGGCCCGCGCCGTCACCATGGCTGGAATCGTGGCCGCCATCTCGGCTGGTACAAACACCCGCATCATCGCCGCGCTTATTGGCGCTATTGACGCCGGCTCGTTGACTTCCAGCTCGACATCCCTCATAGGCACCGGCGTCGCGCGGCTCCTCACGGGGCCGCGTGGCTTTTTCCGCACCCGTGATCCGCTTCTCTTCGGAGGCCGGATCTGTCACCCCGGAAACGGGGACAGGAGGGCGCGGTCCTCAACTCGCGAACCACAGAGGACACGCGATATGTCGAAGCGCCATGAGGCAAAGTACAAGATTGACCGCCGCCTCGGTCAGAACATCTGGGGCCGTCCGAAGTCCCCGGTCAACCGCCGCGAATACGGCCCCGGCCAGCACGGCCAGCGCCGCAAGGGCAAGCCGTCCGACTTCGGCACCCAGCTGCGCGCCAAGCAGAAGCTGAAGGGCTATTACGGCTCGATCTCCGAGAAGCAGTTCCGCCGTTATTACGCCGAGGCGATCCGCCTCAAGGGCGACTCGGGCGAGAACCTGGTCGGCCTGCTCGAGCGTCGTCTCGACGCGGTGATCTACCGCGCCAAGTTCGTCGCGACCGTCTTCGCCGCCCGCCAGTTCGTCAACCATGGCCATGTCACGGTCAATGGCAAGCGCGTCAACATCGCGTCCTACCAGGTCAAGCCGGGCGATGTGATCGCGGTCAAGGAGAGCTCGCGCCAGCTCGCCATAGTGATCGAGGCCGCTCAGCTCGCCGAGCGCGACGTGCCCGATTACATCGACGCCGACCACAACAAGTCGACCGCCACCTTCACCCGCACGCCGACCCTGACGGACGTGCCCTATGCGGTGCAGATGGAGCCGAACCTGGTCATCGAGTTCTACTCTCGGTAATACACTCGGAACGGGAACGAATACCCGTTTGTTTTCAACAGCTTGGGGGACGGCGAGATTTCGCCTTCCCCCACACGCCACCCTACACGTTTTCCCCCTCACGCTTTCGAACAGCGGTTGACCCGAGCACTAAGTCCGCTCTCCGTTTGCCTTGGCCGCCCAATGCGCGGCACTCGCTCAGGATTTAGCGGCGGCGTACATGAGCCCCCCGGACGGGTAACTCCCCTTCTGTCGAGTGGTCGCCACGGGCCATCAGCAACGCATCCTCCACATGCTTTTGCGGCGCGTGGAAGCTGATGTGCTCACAGAGGTGTGTGGAGAAGGCTTCTAGGTCATCGATGCTTGGATCGCACTCCCACGACAAACCTAGTGCGACCGTCAATGCTAGCCTGTAGAGCGGCGCTGCGAAGTTGAGAAGACTGCGTCCGCACCGTGAGAGCACAAGCGTGTCGGGAGTGACGGGATTGCCATGCAGAAACTGATTTCGAACGTGATGCAGGCGCTCGTATAGCTCTCCAGCAAGGTTTGTCTCATAGACTCGTTTTTGTTTCCTGAAACCGCGATCAATCTCAAATCGCTCCTTTCTTTGCCATTTTACATCTGCAAACAGCCTCAGTACGTGACCAAGCCCTGAGCCTGCGTTGTGCGCAAGTATCTCGAACGCACTCACCCATAGGGCAACAGCCCGCCCAGCATCCAGAAATGTCGCATCGGCTCTGCCCGGCATGCGCGATGCGTAGTTCGCCATATTCAAGGAACGAAAAAGAGCGACATCTTCGATGCTCCTAGACGTGCCCGCAAAAAGCGCATCCCATCTAGCCACCAAAGCCGAAAGCAGTACTTGATCGAAATCACTGTCACTTATTACTGATCGCGATAGACCAGCCGCTGATTGGCCTTTGAACTTCTTGAGGTCGTGAATAGCGAGCATGCTCGGCGTCGATGATATAAGATGCTCGTCGTACGTGTTGCTAAGCCCCCACGGGTGAATATCGAACGAGTCGGAGAAGTTGGCACCATACGATCTACCGTGAAGAAGGGCGTTTGCATGACTAACGGCGAGCACACTGATCGATACGGCATCGCGGAAGCCAGTTAAGGCACCTACCGTCAGAACCGAAGCTGGCGCGTCTTCTCGATGTAGCAGGACGCTTGGGCGAACCCGGTCTCCAAAGCCGTCAGTGAACTTCCGAAGGAACCTGCCGACATTCGGATGCCGCCTAACAAGGGCTCGTACTCGTACATCGTTGGTCGGGACGAGTGCAGCATATGAGCACTCTAAGGGGATACGCAGTTCGACATTCGGTAGAACCCAAGAAGCCTCCCACACCGTAGCCCCTCCGCTTCAGTCGCCCAGGCGCGATCGATCAGGCGCAGGCACTTTGACCAGTCCAACAGGTCGCGTGCCTAGTGGTAAGAGATCGCCGACCGCACCCAAGCGATCTTGGTCGATGCCCATGTATCCGCCCTTGGCCAGACCGCCGTTATCGATCCGCAACACCGGCTTCAGTTCAACGCCCCGAACGCTCACAGTCGCGGCTTGGATGCTGCCTCCAACACCCGGAACGCGCTCGTCTTCAATGATCGCCTGAAGAGCCTCATACGGGCTTGCTTTGCGGCCAGCGGCCCAACTCCGGTCAATGAAATCCTGCACTTCGGCGACACCTTGACCAAGGCCGTACAGTCCAAAGCGCTTGAAATCCATCGGCTCAGATTTGCTGGTCGCTCCGCCTTCCGCATCCACTCCGATCTCAAAGCTGTGGGCCACCGCTCCCTCGTTCTCCCAGCCGAAGACCACTCCCTCGAAAAGGCACTTATCGGACGGATAATACTTGCGTATTTCACCTACGACCTGAACGGCGCAACGCGCGTAGTAGTCTGAAACGGCAGCGACCGAAGGCGCAGAACTCCCCAAAGGCCCCGTTAAGTTCCGCAGGCCGGCGCTCGCTATCGCATGCGTCACTTGTCCAGCCGCAGTATGGCCAGCGAACGCGAAACCCATGTCCAGGCAATGGCGTGCCGGCTCTTCATGTTCGCCGTAGGCTTCGATCCGGACAGGAATAGAGAAAATCTTCGGCCCCACCTCTAGAGCATTGCGCTCGCCCGACCGGAACAAGGTGTCGGCAATGACTACGGCGTCCGAACCATTCTTCCACAGCAGAACTAACGTCATCCCTACGATCCCGTTTTGAGTCGTGCGTTATCTCTGAGGATTGTTGCTGCGACCGCAAGCGTGAGGAGGCGGAAGAAGCGCGGTGCAGCTAGACCACCGAGATGTTTTTCTCAGGAAAATCTGAGAGCCCTCTCCTCTGCGGCCGCCTCCCCATTCCCCCCGTAGCCCCCTCGCGTTTCCTGTAGGCCACCATCACGTGACCTGCTCAGCGGGCATTTCGGTTTGTGGTGCATTGACTTCACCGGACGCGGAACGAAGCCTGCAACGCATTCGCTCAAATAATGCGGTCCGCCGTAAGGGCACCATAACGCCTGCTGCCGCACCTTGCCGGAATGCATCGCGGTCATTTCAGACCAAGGCGGAGAGCGCCCGCATGGCGGAGGTGGATTGCCCGCCCGCGCAATGCTGTCTTTCTGCTCGGGCTCGCGTTGGCAGGCGGAATGATGCTGTATCGGACGCCGCTGCAATCCGCTCTTTCGCCTAGTTGCACCGTCCGGGGCAACATCAGGCCAACCAGCGGTGAGCGCATCTATCACCTGCCAGGACAGAGCTTTTACGCCGAGACCACGATTAAGCCGTGGCGAGGGGAGCGGTGGTTCTGCTCGGAGGCTGAAGCGCAGGCGGCGGGCTGGCGGCGCTCTCGGGTTTAGAGGCGCTTCCGGATAATCTGCGGCGAAAATGTGAAAGCCCACATAAGATCAGCCGCGCTCTCCAATCCCCCGGGGCCCCTCGCGTTTCCTATAGGTGACATCGCGGTAGACTGCCGGGGTCCTGAAGGGCCTCTTGCCGCTACAGGCCGGGAGCTTACAGGGCGTTTCGGAGGAGGTCCGCTCCGTTAAAGGCTGTCGCCATCTAGCCTCTAGTGTCAGCCGCCGTTAGCCTGTTTCACAACGTCATCCAGTATCACTCGGCCCTCTAGGCATTCCTTTTCCTTGGGGCCGCCTTTGGCATCTCGCATTTCCCCGGACACCCTAACCGAGTGCAAAAGGAGGAGGCGCTCATGCGTTTCGTCGCCTTCCACATAGCCCATTTTCTTGGCGATCGAAACAATCTCTGATCTGGTTCGATCCGGGGTCGCGCCAAACGCTTTCGTACAAGCGTGCTCGCGGCCGACTAGGAAGCCAATCAACTCGATCCCTGCTTGAATGGTTGCCCTTGGCTTAGGCTGAGCTTGCGCAGCGCCTGTGAACAGCACACCCAAAGCAACAATCACCTTTGTGCGCATCCGTTGGCCCTTCCTGTCGAAGTTGTTGGCGTTGCCAGATGGCGGCCATGCCGTCCAGAGCCTGATCTGCGAAAAGTCGCATTGCCTAACAGGTCATTCTCAACGGCGCGGGCGTGGCGTTGCTGGTCGCTTGGGTATGCCCGTGGAAGACCGGCAGGAGACGGCTCGAAACGACATATTGACCTATCCTTAGAATACCTCTAGATAGTGACCTATCCAAAGAGGACTAGGGAGATGCATATGTTCGTCCGGGCCTATCTCAGAGCTTCCACAACAGAGCAGGACGCCACGCGAGCCCGCGAGCAGGTTGAAGCCTTCGCCAGCGAGCGCGGGCTTGTCATCGCCGCTACCTACATCGAGAACGAGAGCGGCGCTTCGCTCAAGCGTCCCGAGCTATTCCGGCTACTGGCCGACAGCCGGCCGGGCGATGTCCTCCTCATCGAACAGGTAGACCGCCTGTCTCGCCTGAATGCAGAGGATTGGTCCAAGCTCAAGGCCGAGTTGGCTTCCCGCCACGTCCGCGTCGTCGCGCTGGACCTGCCGACGAGCTGGGCCATGGCAGACCCCAAGGCCGACGAGTTCACGGTGCGGATGTTTGACGCCATCAACGCGATGATGCTCGACATGCTCGCCGCCATCGCCCGCAAGGACTATGAGGACCGCCGCCGCCGACAGGCGCAAGGGCAAGCCCAGGCGAAGGCCGAGGGGCGCTACAAGGGCCGCCCGGTGAACACGGAGCGCAACGACAACATCGCCTCTCTGCTCAAGGCAGGCATGTCATGGGCGAAGGTGCAGGCCATCACCGGATGCAGCCGGGGGCAGGTAGCGAAGATCGCGAAAGAGACGGCGCAGATATCGGCCTAGGGCTTCGGTAAGGCGAGCGGCTATCGCATCCTGAAGGCCCGAACAACGGACTGGTTGGGGCTGTTGACTTGCGACAACGTCCGCGCATTATTTTCACGGTCTCCATCCTTCGAGCGGCACATGAAACCGACCGTCGAAGCCTACACCGTGGCGCTGCCGTGGTATGAGCGTGAGGACTTTTCCCGGCTACTGGAGCTAGCGGAGGATCGCGGCGAGTTTTCGCCTAGCTATGACGACTGGCACCGCAGCGCCGTCGCGGTGATGAACGCATGGCTGGCACGAGGCAAGGCGCTTCAGATCGTGACGGTGCGTCCAGAGCCGTTCGTTAGATGGCTCGCAGATCGAGACCTGCCAAATACAGCGCCAAACCGGCTTCGCTTTGTTGAAGAACTGGCCTTGGGGAAGCACGAGTCACCCGCCTACGCAGCTCTCAAGACATCTGCTGATACCCGTGAGATCGGCCGGGCTGCTCAGGAACGGGGGTCGTAAGCCTCTGCGGGCCGCGGCATCGCATCGGCAGCAACCTATCGGTTGACCCGCTCTTGCGCTGCGGTACGTAGTTGCCCGCCAACTTCGCAGCCGTCGCCGCGTAGGGGTGGTTCCTGATACAGGTCGCCCGTCTACAGGCGCCTCGCCGCACTGGCCGCTACCTCACAAGCCTGACGCCCTCCCCGGCCGTCCTTGCGGTCCACCTACCCGTTACCGGACACATCACAGAATGGAATCCGTCTGACCTGATCGAGTCAAAAAACTGATTAGACCGGAAGCGGATAGAGACTCAATAAAGAGTAGCCATAAGGCTGCCTTTCCGGGGACTGACCGTGACGACCTCCAGCAACAGCATCGACTTCGCTCAGTACATCGCCATCCCTCTCGTGGGCGCATCGTTCGTTCATAGGGAAGAGAAGCGGCGTGCGTGGCTCCCCTTCTTCCATATCGACACGCACCACGAAGACGATACCTGCGGGGATGACGGTATTGAGATCAAAGGGTACGGGGCTATCCGGGGCTATAGCCTTCACGTCGGACGCTGGCTCATCGCTGTGGATCGCCCGACCGAGGACGGACTGGAAACCCGGAACGCCCCGCTGACTTGGAACCAGAACGCTTGGCTCGTCCTCGCAGCTCCTGCCGTAACCCTTGCAGGTTTCTCCGCGTGCCTTCTCGGGGGCCTCTTCACCCACTTCTTCGGCAAGCTCTCAGGACCTAGCCGCCCGGACCTCCTCCCCGAACTCTGATGTCACTTCATTTTTCCGACGCCTACCCGGCCGGGGCGGAGCAATCCACTCCGGCCTTCCTGTCTCTGTTCCCACCGCAGGGAGCCACTCAAATGCCCGCCATCACCTTCGTCCTCGGGGTCCTCGTCGTGCTGATCTACTCGCCCAGCCAAAAGGACACGCTCCGGCACGCCATGAGCCTTTGCGGCCCTGACCAACTGGAAGGGAGCCGGCCGAGCTACTGCCCGAAGAGCTGCCCATGACGACACAGTCCCCCAGGATGAAACCCGCCAGCGCCCTCCCGCCCCTTGCCCGCCTCCTGCTAGTCCTCCAGCGGCTCAACCAAATCCACGACCGATGGGAGATGAGGTCGGCCGCAGCGTTCTTGCTGGTCGCCTGCCGAGGAGAGATAGCGAAGCCGGAGTTGGAGAAGGCCCTGACGATGGGAGCCGGCAGCGGCTACCGGAACATCGTGTTGATGGAGGATGCGCTGTTGGTCCGGACCCGGAAGGAGAAGGGCGTGCTTGTGGTGAGTCTGACGGAGTACGGCAGGAGCGTTGCAGGGGAGATTGAGGGGCTTTTAGGCGGGCGCGGCGATTAGGGACCACCTTCTGGAAAGGCCAGACCGCCAACAGTGAAGTCCGCTTCACGTCGATTAGGTTGCACCTTCACCTACCCGAACCAAAATGCGGAGTGACTTCACATTTCCGGGCCCCGACCAAGGCGCTCAGGCGGGAGACGGGTTAGGTTGCACCTATAACCAGCCAACCCGGCGAACGGACGACATTCGATTAGGGACCACCTACACCTACCCAAGACCCGCAACAGGCGGGACGACTACGACAAGACACCACGCACAAGGGGGCCGTGACTGTCTTTTATCCTCCCGAGTTTTGGGGAGGGGGCAGTAGATAGAAGGATACCTGAAGGTCCCTACAGGAAGGACTTAAGGTTGATCCTTACTTCTTCCCTTTATCCTCTCTCTTTAGGGTTATCTTGCAGGTCTTCCTTCAGGATCACCTATAGGCCCCTTCAGCAGGGCCGATGAAAAGTGGAGTGACTCCACATTTCTCTGGTCACCCCTGACCTCGGTCTTCGGTTTCCTCCCTTGGATGGTCTTCCCCTTCAGGGATGGTCGCCAGCGGAGGGCGAAGCCCGTAGCTCCTAGAGCCCTACCGTAGTCACCTTCAGACCCGTTCAGGCAGGTCGGCCGCGCTTGTTCGCGCGTGTCTCTGTTTGGATCAGTCGTCTCTCAATCTCACTGATAAGCATAGGAAACACCTCCCCATGACATACGAGGCTCTCCGGCCTCCCGCGCCCACCACCGATGAGCGGGACGGCTCACCCCTCCTCCTCATCCCCCTCGCGAACTCTGACAGGTTCGCCCGCATCTCGCCTTCAGACTACCAGAAGGTCCTCTCGGCAGGCTTCTCGCCAAATTGGTATCTCAACCTCGGATACGTCACGACCTACAGCGCCACCTCGGGCTACGCGAAGGTATCCCGCATCATCCTCGGGATTGCCGGCAAGGGTCATCGAGCCATCCGCGTCACCCATGACAACGGCGATCAGACGGACCTCCGCCGCACGAACCTCGTGACGAATGAGGTGAAGGAGACCAAGCCTCGTTACGGTCGCGATGATCGCCGCCCGCAAGCACCGGCAGGAGCCGGGTGGCGACGATGACAGTCGGACCACACTCCCGCCGTCAGACCCCTGTTTCCCGCTACAGGTCTCCCGCGTACAGGCCCGTCGCAGGGGGGCGGGCTACTGCGGTGGCCGAGACGAAGAGCGGCCGCCCATGACGGAGACGCTCGCCACTCCCGAGCCCCTCCCTAATAGGAAGATCACGGTCAACTTCGACGGCTCTTGCCTCGGCAACCCCGGCCCCGGAGGCTTTGCCGCGATCCTTCAGGATGAGACATCCGGGAAGGAAGTCACCATCTCCGGTCCCTGTGGCAGGCACACCACGAACAACAAGGCGGAACTGACGGCCGCCCTGAAGCCGCTCCTCAAAATCAAAGCCGGCGCTCACGTCACGATGACCGGCGACTCCGAATACGTCATCAAAGGAATGAGCGAGCGGATCGCGCGGTGGAAGAGGAACGGCTGGCGCACCTCCAGCGGCGGCTTCGTTGCGAATGTCGAAGAGTGGAAAGCCCTGGAGGCCGCTGCCAGCAAGCACGCGAAGGTCAATTGGGTTTGGCAGCACGGTCATGCCGGATGCCCGCTCAACGAGAAGGTTGACGGACTCGCGCGGGCTGAAGCTGAGAAGCTCAGACGTTCAATCAGATAACCTCGCCAATGACCTTCCTAACGAAGCAATATGGAGTGACACTTCAACAATGGAGCTACGCTTCACTATTCTATACTGAAAATAATACTTGACGATTATCCGGTATTGGATAGAACTCGAAACATCCCACCAACGCAATCATCAGCGAAAGGCAGAGCTATGAAGTCCTCCGATTTTCGGATTGTCACCAATGCGGACCGGCGACGTATTGCCAACATCGTCGCTTCGACCGTGCTTTCCTACGAGCACATGACAGCAAAGAGTAATCGCTACATCGCGATCCTAATCGGCCATACCGAGACTGGCGTCAGAGAGATCAGGCTTCTCATGAAGAAAATGGGAACACTAGGCACTCGAAAGGGTGAACTTCCTGAGCTTCCGCGCATCCCTGAGACGACGTGGGGTCGCCTTCATCTCGCAATCGCAGATGCCGAAGAGCTTTCCGAGCTTGCGGAGATGCACCAGATCAAGACGCCACTGACGAAGGCACTAAGGCAACTCCGAGGTCGCGCAATCCGGCTGACTACGGGCAAGGATGTTGAGCTGACTGATGTCGCCGCTCTTGCGGACTCTTTGACCGCCGCGACCGAATTGGCATCCGGCGAATGTGACAGACTGATACCTCCGCTTTCCGACGCGGCGCGGAAGCTGATTGAGCTACCCGCTTATGAGCCGACAGCGCGAGAATTGTCCCGCATTGAGCGACACATTGCGGCGCTGCCCCGTCGTTCGGAAATGCTCCAGTAACCCCTTCCCCGCCCGGCATCAGCTTGGCGGGTTTTCTTTCGCCCAAGAGAGCGTCGCGATGCCTAACACACTCACCGCAATAGAGCCCGGACCCTTTGTCCCCGAGCTTCCTGAAGCTGAAACCACCGTCCGCGATATCATCCTGTCCGAAAGGCTCGGCTATTCCAAACCGGCGGATATCCGAAAGCTGATCAAGCGCCATGCCTCGGCACTGGAGGCGATGGGATCACTACGCCAATCTGGCGTCATGATCGAAGCCGGCAAGGGAGCAAAGCGGGAGGTCACCGAATACAGCCTCAACCGCGCCCAAGCCGCCTTCATCGTCAGTAAGGCACGAACGCCGGAAGCTACGAACCTCGCCATCGTCATCGCGGAACTCTTCGCGATGCACACGGAGAACAAGCTAGCTCCGGTCGATAGTGCGGCTGCGGCGGAGCTGGACGCCATCGCGGCCAGAGCCAAGGCCAGGGCAGATGTTCACGCCCTCGGCCGAGAGGGTTGGGCGATTGTCAGCAGCTTCAAGCGGTCGGGTCGAAAGCGCCGGAAACTAGGTGCCTTATCAAGACGCTGATCCTGATCGCCCCACATCCGAGACCAAAGTCACCCCATAGGCCCGCCCGGCTCTCCAGCTTGGCGGGCTTTCTCATACCCTGTTCAACACGAACGAATGACCTCCAGCCCCCCAGTCCACCTCACCTACCGCAAGACTCCTTCCGCCCCCGGAAGGCCCCCTAACTCCCTCTTCACGGCCACCAACGCCACCGGCAGGGACCTTTGCTCAACCCGCACGCCCTTGTGCTCCGCCGCTCGGGTTCTCCTTCAGGAAGGCCACGACCCCGCCTCGATCATCTTTATGACCCACGAAGGCGAAACCTCATGGTCCCTGAAGGGAACCCTTGGCGTGGTCGCGAAGCTCACCGTTAGGGAGAATGACAGCGGCGGGCCGATCTTCGTCACCTACGATGAGGAGAAGCTGGCGGAGCTAAATGCCCGCAAGCTCGCGGCCTGACTCCGCCCTTTGGGCTGCGGTTTCCCGCTTAGGGTCTCCAGCGCCCAACGGCATCCCGGCCCCGGCCGCTACCCATACCCATCCGAACGCAATCGGCCGTCCTAGCGGGCAGTTTCAGCAAAGCCGCTCCGGCCCTTCTATCCCCTCACAGAAAGCCTCACCCCACCATGGCAGAAACCACCACACCCCAGCGCATCGCGCCGGGCGAAGACGCATTGCTTGACGAGCTGGACGCTCTTGAAGCCTCCGGCCAATCGCTCATTAAACCGGGCGAGAACCCGCTCTTAGACGAGCTGGACGCCCTTGAAGCCTCCGGCGAGTCCCTTGTGGCAGCGCCGGCACAGAGCCCCTCAACCCTCGGCAAGATCGCCAAAGACATCGGTGGGGGCATCCTCGAAATCCCCGGGCAAGTGAACCGGGGCGTCGCCTCGGCGATCAACGAAACCTCCGGGGCCATGTACGGCCTCGTGACGCAGCCTGCCGTGAAGTGGGTGCACGAGAACCTCTTTGACATGTCGGGCATCGCGCCCGGCATCGTGAGCGGAGCCGCGAACCCGCTGTCCCTCCCGCTGGACACCGCAGTCACCCCGAAGGCCGAGACGGTCACGGGCGGGCTGGTCAAGGAAGTCACGCAGTTCGCCACCGCCTACTATTCGGGCGGGCGGCTACTCAAGGCGGCCGGCATGGTCGCGGCCCCGACTGTCGGCGCTGCCGTAGCTCAGGGTGCAGGCCGTGGCGCTCTGGTCGATATGCTCTCCTTCGATCCCTATGAGGAGCGCCTGTCGAACCTGATCGAGACGCACACCAGCCTTCGCGATCCGCTCACGCAGTTCCTCGCGGCGCGGCCGGATGACAGCCAGGCGGTCGGCCGACTGAAGAACGCTATCGAGGGCCTCGGCATCGGCATGGCTGCGGAGGGCCTGATCCACACCGTCAAGGGGGTCAAGGCGCTTCGTGCGGGTAACCGCGAGGAAGCCCTCAAGGCGTTCGACGAGCTGGAGCAGTCTGGCTTCAAGCCGGAGGAGCCGGACCTTTCGAAGGACCGCATCGAGCAGCCGCAGGAAGCCGCTCAGAAGCCGACGAACGACAACAAGGCCGACCCCAACGCCAACCCCGAAGCGCCCGCCAAGGAGGCCCCCAAGGACTCCGCAGAGGCGTCCGCGAAGGTCACCGAGGAGGCCGGGCCGAAGCCGTCGAATGACAACGTCACGGCACCCGAAGCGCCGATCAAGGTTGACGAGAAAGCCCTGCGCGAGAGCGTGGAGCTGACGATCACCGAACAGGCTTGGGGCCAAGGCCGGAACCTCTCAGGCATCCGCACGGACCTGATCGAGAACGGCGACGACCTTAACGCCGTCATGTCGGCGACGCAGCGAATGTACGCCGACGCCATCGCCAAGCAGCGGGGCGGGGCGGATGTCCTCACCAACGACATGCTCAAGGCTCAGGCCGACGAGCTGGCGGACATCGTCGGGACCAACTCTACGGCCCTGATGCAGCAAATCGGCAAGACGGCGGGCGACCTCCAGAACCTGCCGGCCACCATGCTTATGTACCGGGACGTGCTCACCACGGCCTATACGAAGCTCACCGACATCGCCGCGATCTACCACGACCCGCTAGGTGGCGTCGGCCCCTACAAGAACCGGCAGGAGGTCACCGAGGCGTTCATCAAGAACTATGAGATCGCCGCGAACATCCAAGCCTACTACCGGGGCCAGCAGACGCAGATCGCCCGCTCGCTCAACGCGATGAAGATCACGGCGAAGAACCGGGAAGGAGCCCTCGCGGACCTCGACATCGAGAGCCTGCGGGGAGCCGGCGAGGATCGTCTTCGGGCCATGGCAGGGGACATCGCGGCGGCCGGCAAGAATGCGGACGGCAGCGTCAACGCGAAGGCGGTCTCCACCATCATCCGTGGCGGGTTCGCCGAGAACCTCGTCAACGCGGTCATTTCCTTCCGCACCAACGGCATGCTCTCCGCTCTCACAACGCAGACGGTCAACCTCGTGTCCTCCACGATGACCGCCGCGCTCCGGCCGGCAGAGAAGTTCCTTGCCGGGGCAACTCGCTATTCGACGGCGGAAGGCCGGGCTCAGATGGCGGAGGCGGCTATCCAATACGGAACAATGGTCGCGTCCGTGAAGGACGGCATCAGCATGGCGGCCAAGGCGTTCCGCCTCAACGCTCCGCAGCTCGACCCCGGCCGTTCTCGAGTTATGGAGAACATGTCCTACAAGCGCCCGCCGTCAGAGGCGTTCAACATCCAGAACTCGACCGTCGCCATGGTCGCGGATGCCCTCGGGACGCTCGTGAACCTCCCCGGACGAACCATGATGTCCATGGACGAGTTCGTGAAGCAGATCAGCTATCGCGGCGAGGTCCGGGCTCAGGCGTACCGAGAGGCCATGCAGGAGGGCTCATGGAAGTCGGGCGACTTCACCACCTTCGGGCGGATCGTGGCGAAGCGCCTGGAGGAGAGCGTTGACGACATGGGCCGGGCGATGAACCCGGATGCTCTGGAGTATGCCCGCGAAAGCACCTTCACGAAGGACCTCCGGGCCGCCACGTGGTTCGGCAAGCCGACGATCGGCGAGGACCTTCAGCGGTTCGCCGGCAACCACCCGTCTATGCGGGTCATCATGCCGTTCATCAGGACCCCGACGAACCTCCTGCGGTTCGCTTGGGATCGCACGCCGGTCCTGAACTTGGGCCGCAAGGAATACTACGACGCTCTCACGGGAGCCCGTGGTGTCCAAGCGCAGGCCGATGCGAAGGCGAAGATGGCGATGGGCGGGGTGCTCTGGAGCGGCGCGGTTGCGCTGGCGACCGAGGGCTCCCTCACTGGAGCCGGGCCGCAGGACCCGAGGCAGCGCAAATTGCTGGAGGCCACCGGCTGGCGGCCCTACTCAATGCGGGTCCAGAAGGCGGACGGCTCCACGGCCTATGTCAGCTTCGCCCGTATGGACCCTTTCGCGGGGTTCCTCGGGATGGCTGCGGATTACACCGAGTTGGCTGGCGGCATGTCGAACGATGACATGTGGGAGACGGCCGGCAAGGCCATGGTGGTCACGTTGAAGCAGCTCAGCTCCAAGTCCTACCTTCAGGGTCTTACGGAGTTCCTCGACGCCCTGACGAGTCCCGACAGGAACGCGGAGAAGCTCGGCAAGAGCCTTGCGGCTTCGTTCGCGCCGAACGCCATCGCCAAGATGAACGACGACCCGTATTTGCGGGAGGCGCGGTCAGCCATAGACGCGGTGCGGCGCAAGGTCCCCGGCTTCTCTCAAGACCTCGACCCTGTCCGGAACATCCTTGGCGAACCGGTCACCCCTCCTCCGACCTACGGGCCGGGCTGGCTCTCGCCGATTGTTGCGGGGGTTCACACGGGCAAGGAACAGCCGACCACGAAGGAGTGGAAGGCGAGCCCTCGGGAAGACGTGAAGGACGAGCTGGCGAGGCTGGCGCTGATCGGGGACAAGGGGTTCTCGCCCCCTCCTACGACGAAGGACGGCGTAGACCTCCTCGACTACCGCAGCCCGGTCACCGGCAAGACCGCCTATGACCGCTGGCTGGAGCTGACAGGCGAGGTGAAGATGGCCGAGATGAACATCCATGAGATGCTCGCCGCCGAAATCGGCAGCCGGGCCTATCAGGACATGATGACGGACGGCGACGAAGAGGAGGACTTTGACGGCTCCCGCATGGGGCACCTGAAGATCATCATCGGCGGCTACCGCGATATGGCGATGGAGACCCTGAAGAGGGAGATGCCTGACCTCGCTCAGGAAATCACCAAGGGCCAGATCGCAAGGGCGCGGGCACTCGTTCAGCAGCCCCGGCAAAACTGAAGTCACTTCACAAATGCCTAAACGGCCCCGTTCGGATCACTTCCGGGCGGGGCCTTGCCTTCGCGGTCGAAGGCCCTCACAATCGGCTAGGCTCGTTGTTGCTGTGACTCTCTGTTTTGTAATTAGAGACCGTGCTTGCGGTCGGAACGAAGGCATATGTCTGAGAATTTCAACTACATTGCCTTCGGCGCGCGCGAAGAAGTCGAAAATCCCGATGGCCTCATTGGAATGACTCGGGGGCGGATGTTTGAATATACGCCCAGCGATATAGCAAAACGCCTTGAAGCTCTTGACCAAGACTCTATCTTATTCTTGGAGAGTCTTCCGACTTTTCTGTGCAGTGAGATTGAGCGTTTTAAGAGCTCTGCCTCCATGCTTATCAAGTACGGGAGGATCACAAACATCAAATCTGGCCGAAAAGAAGTATCGTCTACATTCAAGACATTGATCGATTTTGGAAATGTCGAATTTCCCGACATTGAGGCGGCGCGGGCGGTCTTCGACGCCAGCGGTTTTCAGCTTTATCGTACGCATTGGGCTGTCAGAGAAGGCGCCCCGAAGCAAATCCTAGAACGCCTTGCGAAAATCAAGCCGCAATTTAGCGATGAGGTCAGAGCACAACTGGCCCCCAATCCAGCTATCGCTTTAGCCGAGCCGCCTCCGCGCACCAAAAAACTGATTGGCACTGCCGACAGCGTAGAAGCATTTCTTCAAATTCTGTACGGGCTTCCGGCTAAGGGAGATACAGAGACTTTTTTCCGAGGACATGAAAACGAGCGATTTGAGCTCACACCCTCGTTACTGCGACGTAGGAACGATGGCGGGTGGCAGTTCATGCCGAACGAAGATCGGCTCTGTAAGGAGCTGCTCATCGCTCATTACGAAGAATTTCAAGCTGATCAATACTGCTTCGATCGCCTCGTCCGTATGCAACACTACAGACTTCCTACTCGATTACTCGACATTTCCAGCAATCCTCTTGTTGCATTGTTTTTTGCGTGTCATAGCGAGCCGGAGCCACTGGACATCGACGGCGAAGTTATCATTTTTCGCGTCAAAGCGGATCGAATGAAGTATTACGACTCAGACACTGTTAGCTGCCTCGCTAATTTGTCAAATTTAACATATAGCCAAAAGAACGAAATCGACCTAAAACTCGACATCGGCGCATTTAAGAAGACCGATGCTGCTCTTAAGCTATTACATCACATCAAGTCAGAGAAGGGGTTTTTCGAAGCCCGGATCGCGCCCGATGACCTCGGCTCCATAATTTGCGTGAAGGCAAAACGCACTAACACTAGGATTAAATCACAGTCAGGCGCATTCCTGCTGTTCGGCCATGAAGCCACACTGCCGGAGCACGGCCAAGACGGCATCGAAATTAATCGCGTGACCATTCGAGAAAAGCGACGCATCCTCGAACAACTAGACAGTCTGAACATCAATGCGATGACCGTTTACCCGAGCATTGATCAGACGGCAGTTCACCTCAGGGCGCGGTACCTCGCTGCGCAAGGTAGCTGACCGCGGCTTGCCTTCAATTTCAACGGAAGGCGCATCAAGGCCGGTGAGGTGATCCTGAGGGACAAGATCAGGGCACACCGGGCCATGGTGCCGCGCGGCGGCGACGAAGAGTGAAGTGACTTCATGTTTGGAGCCCCGGAGGGTGAAAGCTCTCGGGGAGACGGGCTCTGCTATCGAGCCACGTACAAATTCTGAAAGCTCTCCGCTGACAAACCGATCCGGTTTCCACCCTTTAAGCAGACGGTCCAAGAGCATGGCATCCAAAGCGCTAATACCTTGCGCCGTCGCGGTGCCAAGGATCGAAGCTGGGTACAGTGCGTCAATTGCCGCGCCAAGCCCCGTCATGAATACCCAACGCATAGACTTAGAAGGGAGTTTTGCTGCCCATCCTTGTGCCGTGATTGCGGTTGTATATTCGGCAACGAGGGACTGGTCAGGGTTCTTGTCACGCAGCCAGCCTTTGAAGCGCCTCGCGCTCTTAAGCAGATCAAGAACTTCAGGGAAGGTACGCTCCCCTGAGTTCACGACCTCTCGTACCCTTCGCCCTTCTGGCAAAAGCTCCTGAAACAAGTCCAGTTCGCGGACATCGCGGGTTCGCCTAGAGACAAGCTCGACTAGCCGCCTTCTCATTAATTCATGACCAACCGGCGAAGTCACGTATGGAGCCATGTACTGACCACAAAGATATGCATCTGCACGCGCCTCAAATAGATTATTGATGAGATATTCGCGCGTTAATGTACCGCTCTCACCATTGACATGACCTGGGAATATAATATTTAGATGGTCGAAATCTATATTTGTATCGAGAACAAAAGACTTATCGTCTATCCTAATAGCACGAAAATGATTGTGGCTTGGAAGCGTATGACCGGGTATTAGCTGGGATACAACAGCCCTTATGTTCGCTTCAGTTTGACCTTCGTTATCGAGTTCAGCAGTAGCTGCGGACGCAATGTCGATGCCTAAAACCTCCTCGGCGCGAAGTCGGTGGATAGCTGCTTTGCCATTCAGGCGTTTAACGAATTGTCGCGTTTCTCGGCTTGCGCCAAGCGCTCTGGTGAGAACGGCCTCGATCTCGCCATGCCCGTCGCGGCGACGCTGGTTCGGGTCCGTTGCTTTGAACTCAGCGAAACGGTGAACTCTTAGGCCATTCTCCGTCTGAGACATTGTAGAAAACATCTCCTGCATATAGGAGATTTTAAGTCCGTTCTCGTCCAAAAGAGCGAGCGTTTCTTCCTTTCCGATTGATTTAATCATAGATACGAGACTGCCTCGATCAAGGACAATCAGCGGATTTTCGTAGAATAACAGCGTCTCTGCTAGCAAACCTGCATCGAACGATCCATCACTTCTTATTCCCCTGCGGATAACAATTTCGTTGAACACGGGAATTTCTCCAGCGGTTTTGCTTCGCGAAATGCAAGCGAAGCTGTAGATATTGTATCTATCCTGCGGATATTCGTTTGGATATGTGAAGAGTCACTGACGTCTAGAGTTAGGCTGCTGGCCTCTACGGGCCTACAGTCCTTTCAGTCACCTCATGCTACCCATCCACCTCCTGAAGCTCCCCTGTCGCTGGCGCTGCTAGCTGACCTGAAGAAACCGGCAACAGCTCCCGGACGCTCTGCGGCATGACCACCGAGTTCACGCACGCCACTTTCGCCTGTTCCAGCTCTCCCCGGAAGTACGTGCTGAGCGTCACGTCGCTCTTCGGCTGCTCGTGTCCGACAACCTGCCGGATCACATGAAGGGGCTGTGCGGCCTTCACCGCCTCCGACACGAACCAACGGCGGAACGAGTGGAAGTTGACTCGGGACATCCTCTGTCCCTCCGGCTTATCATCAACCTTCCGGTTCGTCCGGAACTTATAGAACCGGGCGCTCATGACCGGCCCCCGTTTACCGAACTTGTCGGGCTCGCCAGCCTCCGGGAATAGCCAGTCGGTTGACGGCTTGTCGCTACAGCGTCGCTTTATCAACTCCGACAGGTCAGGGTGGATAGGGACCTTCCGCTTGGCCGCTTTCGTCTTCGTGCCCCGGACATCAAAGATGCCCTGCGCACATTGCCCAACTGTCAGGCTGCAAGCCTCGTCAATCCGCATCCCGGAGAGCGCCG
Organism: Bosea vestrisii; assembly: GCF_030144325.1. Taxonomy (NCBI): domain Bacteria; kingdom Pseudomonadati; phylum Pseudomonadota; class Alphaproteobacteria; order Hyphomicrobiales; family Alloboseaceae; genus Allobosea; species Allobosea vestrisii. The sequence continues at coordinate 926,128 of NZ_CP126307.1, forward strand.
CAACGTGCATGAGGTCACGAAGGGCAATATCCTCGACATCCGTGAAGAGCTTCTCCAACTCGTCTGTCTCGAACGGCCTAGGCTCGTCGTCGTCCTGTTCCTCCCCCGACGACAGAGGCACCACCTTCTTCACTTTGGCGACAGCCTGTCCCTTCCAGGGATTGAAGGACTCCGGGACGCACCCGCGCTTCTCCAGCCAAACCCAATAGGTGGAGAAGGCCGCGCACACATCCCGAATGCGGGCTGCCGACAGGCCGTCCTTGTGGAGCGAGCTGACATACTCGCCTGCGATCTTCCGGGTTACGGCCTCGACTGTTGAAGCGTGCCGACCCTTCGCAAGCCAGTCCTCAAAGGCCGACACAATGCCTTGGTATTCGAGCTTCGTCCGCTCCGCCCTCACCGTCCCGCGTTTACCGGGCTCCGACAGCCACGTCTCCATGTAATGCTTCAGCGGCGTTGAGCGACCGAGCGCCAAATCGGCGAAGGTGTCTCCACGCTTCTCACCTTCCTCATCAGCAATCGCCTCGCTGCGGGCTTGGACGGTGTCGATGAGGAGCCCTTCGGCAACCTCCGCCTCGATGACGATGTATTTCCCCCGGCCGGATCCCACACCTCATGCGGCTGATAGACTGCGCCTGCCCCCGACCGGACCTCCTGCAAACGCTCCCGAAGCTCCATCGCCTCGGCTGTCCTCGGGTCCGTGCTGGGGTGACCTCGGCGGGCCGCGTCGATCCGTGAGTGCAACTCTAGCAGCGCCTTGGGAAGTCGGGCCTGAGCAAGGTGCTTATCCCTTGTGCCGAGGCCCTTCTTGAGCCGCTTTGCACCGACGACCTCCCGCAGAGCGGTAGGCACATCAACGACTGCCGCAAAGCCCTGTCGACGCGGCTCAAGGTATCCTGCGATCTTCGCCACCCCACACGCTCCCCCACACGTTTCACCCCACACGCATAGCTAAAAGCTGTTATCCGTCAATATGTTCAAGGGGATAGGCACAGCCAAAATCGAGTTCTACTCGCGCTGATCTAAGATATCAGCTGGAGCGCGCAAGCCTCTGGTGAGAATCATGGAAAAGGCGGTCCGCAAGGACCGCCTTTTTTTGCTTAGCGCACGCGCAGGTTGGCTGTTGAGCCTTGGCTCCGGCCCGCCTACGCTCCCTGGCGTGACCTCTATCCCTCCCGCCTGGACGCATCTTCAGCCCGACTCTCTCAAGGCGCTCCTGGAGCCGCCCGGCAGGGTCCCGCAGGCTCTCCGCCTCACGCCTTATAACGTCCCCATCGAGGCGGCCCTTCAGGTCCCGATGGTCGTCGCCGCGAGGCTCCTGCTGAAGCTTGCCGTGGAGAAAGGCGGGCTTGTCCTCACGCCTGCCGGTGCTTTGAAGCGTGCCGATGTCTGGCACGTCTTCGACCGCACGGAATGGCCGGGTTACGACAAGGCCACCACGCTCGCGATGAACAAGGTCATCAACGAGGATGACGCCTACGGGGTCCTTTTCACGAGGATCGTGCTGCAAGCTGCGGGGCTCTTGAGGAAGCGCCTGGGAGTCCTGAAGGCGACCAAGGCGGGTAAGACCCTGCTGGTCTCCGAAGCGGCCCCTGCCTTGCTGGCTGAACTGTTTGAAGCGGTGTTCTGGAAGGTCAACCTTCAGGACTTCGACAGGAATCCTATCGAGTTCTGGCCGCAGCACCACATGGGCGTGGTCCTCTGGAGTCTGTCGGTGACGGCGCATGGCTGGTCGAACGCTGGGCAACTGATGCTTGCCTGCACGATCATGGAGACGCTCGACAAGGTGCCGAGGCCCGACCTCCCCGAGTTCGCTATGATGTCACGCGTCCTGCGCCCGCTGGCATGGCTGGGGGTTTTCGAGAGCCGGAAGCAGACAAGGCACTCCCGCCGCGAGTTCGATGAGGATTTCCGGAAGGCGCCGTTATTCGGGCAGTTGGTGAGCTTTGAGGTGAAGATGAAGGGGGCCGGCGAGGCGCGGCATTGATACGCAAATATCGCAGCCAGGCCGCGAGCCAAGATCAGGAGGTACCGATCTCGTTTCGAAGGAATGCGGCCCTCGTCATCACGCGCCAGTATCTGAGATAAGCGAGGCGTGAGAACAATGCTGCGTTGCCCAATGCTACGTTGCCCTGATGGAGGGGGATCGTGATTACCTTGCCCAATGATTTTCCCGTTCTCGAACGAAAGGCAGTTCGCGTCGTCGCCCAGGACAACGAAGGAAACGTACTTTTACTGCGAACTCGCGATGCGACCGATCCGGACCTTGGCGATTGGTGGGAATTGCCGGGGGTGGGATCGACAACGATGAAACCTACCTTGAGGCGGCGCTGCGAGAGTTTCGCGAAGAGGTCGGAATTGTCGTAGCGGCTGCGCAGGTTGGGCCGCCGCTCTGGTGCCGTTCGGCGTCGTTTCGGTACCGCGGGCGTCGTCGCCTGCAACAAGAGGTGATCGTCAGAATAGCGATCGAAGCGCGAAAACCCGCCATCGGCTACGCTGAGCGTCTCGATTACGAAATCGAAGACCACTTCGATTATCGGTGGTGGTCCGTAGCCGATATCCAGAAGAGCAAAGAGCGCTTCTATCCCGGCAAGCTCCCAGTGTTGCTATCCCCCTTCCTGACCGGGGCGAAAATCGACGAGCCCTTTGAGCTGTGGTCGTGACCGAGCCGTCTCCGGATACTCATCCGAAAAAATCTCTCAGCCCTCTGCTCTATGCCCGCTCTCCGAGAGCGCTCAATCGCTCGTGCTGCTCTCCCAGGTCGCGTGCGTAACGCCCTTCAGGCGCTCGATGCGCTCGACCACGGCGTCGAGTTCCTTGCGCTCGACGGCTGTGCTGATCAGCGTCGCGACGATCTCGATCGCCTCCTCGCCACGCTCGGCCGTATTGACGTCGACCGGATAATTCGCCTGCTCGAGCAGTTCGACCATCGCCTCGCGCACCGAAGGCAGGGCCTCCGGATCGGTGGTGACCACGACCTCATAGGTCGCCTCGGACGCCTTCTCGTCGATCGGGCTGCGGTTGATCGCGTTGACCAATGGCCGCAGCAAGGTGTTGCCGGCGATGACGAAAACGGTAAATGCTCCAGAAGGCAGGGGAGACAGCTGGATTATCCTTCGAGACGCCGCTACGCGGCTCCTCAGGATGAGGGCTGAGGGTCAGCAAAAAGGGCGGCCCTGCCGGACCGCCCTCATCTCGCTGTCCTGTCGTTGCTCAGCCGCGATCGTCGTCGTCATGGCCGCGGTCGCGCCAGCGGCGCGGGCCACGGTCGTCGTCGCGATCACGGTCGCCGCCACGGCCATGCCATTCCATCCCACGCATTTCGCGCATCCGCTCGCGGCCTTCCGACATGGCCTGGCGAACGGCGCGGCGCGCCACGGTCTTCTGCTCGTCGCTGAACGTCGACCAGAGCGGGCGAACAGCGTCCGCCATCTCCTTGCTGCGGGTCGCCCGCTCGGCCTGGCGGGTCGCCCTCATGTCGAGCCGCTCCATGATGTCGGCGTCGCGGAAATGCTCACGCTGCTCGCGCATCTTGGCGAAGCTCTCGCGGCGCTGCTCGGCATTGCGCTTGATCAGCCCTTCGAGCTTCTCGAAAGCCGGAACCTGCTCCGGCTTCAGCTTGAGATCGGTGCGCAACTGAGCCAGACGCTCGTTCATCCGGGCGGTGGCGCGCTCGGCCCGGCGCTGGCGCCATTCCTCGCGCCGGTCGGAACGGTCGCCCCGCTCGGCGCGGTCGCCACGCGGCTCGCTTTGCTGTTGCGCCGGCGGAGTGCTGCCCGGTGCGGGCGGGATCGGTTGTGGTTGGGCGATCGCCAGCGTCGCCGCGACGGCCGCAGCGCTGGAGGCGACGATGAGGGCGATACGTTTCATGCGAAGTCTCCGGGATTGTGGTCCTACAAGAACGGGTCGCTTTGCGGGTCTCGAAGCCGGGTCGCGATATCGCCACGGTGCCGGAACCGGCCTGACCCAGCCATGGCGCGCGCATGACAAGATCGTAATGTCAGGACGACGCGCCGGCGAGCGGGAAGTTCCTGCCGGTCGCCGCGCAGTGCCGAATCGGCGCACCATGCGGCCGGGCGCTTTGCTCATCTCCGATCGGCAGCGAGTTCCATCGTGCGCAATCTCATCACCGATGTTCGTGGCATTCTCGTGGGCAATGCCGAGGATGCCATTGCCGCGACCGGCGTGACCGTCGCCCTCTTCGAGCGGCCGAGCATCGCCTCCGTCGCCGTTCTCGGCGGCGCACCCGGGACGCGCGACACCGCGCTGCTCGAGCCGGGCATGACGGTCGAGCATGTCGACGGGATCGTCCTCTCCGGCGGCTCGATCTGGGGCCTGGCCGCCGCCGATGGCGCCCTGAGCTGGCTGGCCAGGGAAGGGCGGGGATTCCCCATCGGTGGCTACCGCGTGCCGATCGTCCCGCAGGCGATCCTGTTCGATCTCGCCAATGGCGGCGACAAGCCCTTCGCCCGCGGCGACGGCGAGGCGCCCTATCGCGCGCTAGCCAACCAGGCCTGTGCCGCCGCGGCAGCCGAGTTCACCCTCGGCAGCGTCGGCGCCGGCCATGGCGCGACCACGGTCAATCTGAAAGGCGGGCTCGGCTCGGCGAGCGCGGTCGCCGCGACCGGCCAGATCGTCGGTGCACTGGTCGCGGTCAACGCCGTCGGCTCGGCAACGATCGGCGACGGCCCGCATTTCTGGGCCGCGCCTTACGAGAACGGCGGCGAATTCGGTGGCCGCGGCTGGCCGGCGGCGATCCCGCCAGAGGATCTCGCCTTGCGCTTCAAAGGCGGCCCTGGCGCCAACACCACCATCGCCCTCGTCGCGACCGATGCGGTGCTGACCAAGGCGCAGGCCAAGCGCATGGCGCTCTGCGCCCATGACGGGCTCGCTCGGGCGCTCCGGCCGGTGCATGCCCCCTCGACGGCGACGTCGTCTTCGCCGCCGCGACCGGTCATAGCGGCGCGCCGTCCGACGCCTATGCCCTGACCGAGCTCTGCGCCACCGCCGCCGACGTGCTGGCGCGGGCCGTGGCGCGAGCGGTATACTGCGCCAGCGCCCTGCCCTTCCCGGGTGCACGGCCGGCCTGGCGCGACAGGTTCAGTGCATAGGTTGGTCGCTTGAGTCGCCACGACGCGAGGGAGCGAGCCGATGGCCAGCGTCCGCTATTTCGTGACTGATGTCGACGAAGCCGTGCGCTTCTATGTCGACAGGCTCGGCTTTGCGCTGAAGCAGCAGTTCGGCCCGGCCATGGCGATCCTCGAACGTGGCGACCTGACGCTCTGGCTCGCCGGCCCCGGCGCCTCGGCCTCGCGGGCGATGCCGGACGGGGGCAAGCCGATCCCCGGCGGCTGGAACCGCTTCGTCATCGAGGTAGAAGATCTCGCAGGGCTCGTGGAAACCCTGCACCGCAAGAGCGTACCTTTCCGAAACGAGATCGTGGTCGGGCCTGGCGGCAAGCAGATCCTGTGCGAGGATCCATCGGGCAATCTGATCGAGCTGTTCGAGTCGGCCTGATCATTGCCGCGCACCGCTGGGCGACAGCGCAGCGCGCACCGCTCCCAAAGGAAACAGGAGGGCTTGCGCCCTCCCGCTGTCGTCATCGGTTGTCGGCCTGCGAGCGGACGGCGAGCCGTCCTTGCTGCGAGATCCGATAGGGGCCGCCCTGGCGCGACTCGATCAGGTGCTTTCGCCTGAGCCCGCCGAAGATGGCGAGCGTGCAATCGCTCAGGATGTGGCCTTCATGGGTGAAGCAATCGATGTGATGGATGCGGCCGTTCTCGCCGCGAAGATGGCGGATCTGTCCGCCACGGGCCAGCACGTGCAGCACGCGCTGCTCGCCCCGCGAAATGTTCATGTTGGTAGAGCCTGTGCATGGAACCATGACAAGCGCAGCGGTGAAGGGGCCTCCAGCATGTTCCGCAAAAGTGGGAACCACTTTTGCGACGAGAACTTGCTCTACTTTGAGTCTGCGCGAATTCTTTTCGTTCGACCGGTCCGGTCGAACGGAAAGCGCGCTGGGCCTCATTTCACCCGGCGCTGGATCAGGTCTCGCCTCAGCGAAACCTCACCGGGTTCCCACAGTCTCCAACATAAAACCCTCTTGCACATCGCGTCCGGGGTGGAGGCGTTTAAGCGAGCACCCGGCGCGCGTCAATGATCGGGCGAGGCGCATTCGCTCGAAGCCGGTTTCGCAGCCGCCCCCGGATGCGCTATGGAACCGGCATGTCGACCGATGATTTTCTCGCCCGCTTCGGCGCCGCCGGCCAGCGCCAACCCGACCCCGTCGCCGCCGCCCAGCAGGCGATGCGCAACCCGCTGCCCAAGCGCTTCTACGAGAAGGCCGAGGCGCTGGAGCGCGACGGACTGTTCCATGTCGCGCTGGACGGCCGTACCGCCCGCACGCCGGCCCGCAAGCCGCTCGCCGTCGCCTCCCGTGCCGTCGCCGATGCACTCGCGGCCGAATGGCAGGCGCAGGAAGGGCGGATCGATCCGGCCCGCATGCCGCTGACCCGTCTGGTCAACTCGGCGCTAGACGGCGTCGCCGATCAGGGCGAAGCCGTCCGCGCCGAGATCGTGCGTTATGCCGGCAGCGATGCGCTCTGCTACCGCGCCGGCGAGCCAGAAGCACTGGTCGAGCGGCAGGATGAGATCTGGAACCCACTCATCGCCGCGCTGGAAGAGCGCCTCGGCGGCCGTTTCATGATGGCGCAGGGCGTGGTCTTCGCCGAGCAGCCGCAGGCCATGCTCGATGCGGTGGCCAGGCGTGTCGCTGCGATCCACTCCCCGGTCGCGCTCGCCGGCGCCCACAACGTCATGACGCTGACCGGTTCGACCATCCTGATGCTCGCCCTCGCTGAGGGGCTGATCGATGCCGACGCGGCCTGGGCCGCCGCCCATCTCGACGAGGACTACCAGATCGGCATCTGGGGCCAGGACGAGGAAGCGGCCGAGCGCCGCGTCCTCCGCCGCAAGGAGTATGACGCCGCCGTGCTACTGCTGATGAAAGGCTAGCCGCCTTGTTTCCCGGCGCGCCCAAGGCCGACAACCCGGCCGATTATGTCGCCCAGCTCGATGGCTGGCGACTGGCGATGGTTGAGGCTTTGCGCACGGCGGTGAAGGCCGCCGCCCCGCTCGATGAGCGGATCAAGTGGACGCATCTGGTCTATGTCTCGAACGGGCCGGTGCTGCTGATCCGGGCTGAAGCCGAGCGTGTCCTCTTCGGCTTCTGGTGCGGCAAGCGGTTGCGGGGGATCGAGCCCCGGCTAAAGCCGGGCGGCAAGTTCGAGCTCGCCACCATGGTGCTGCGCGAGGGCGACGCGGTCGACCCGGCCGTTGCCGCCGAGTTGGTACGCGCCGCGGTCGCGCTCAATCGCGAGCTCGGCGACCCGAGCAAGCCGAGCGCCTGACTAAGCTGCCGGCGGCGGCTCGGTCATAATCCGGTCGATCAGCCCCCATTCGAGCGCTTCCTCCGCCGTCATGAAGCGATCCCGGTCGAGCGCGCGTTCGACCTCCTCTTCGCTGCGCCCGCAATGCTCGGCATAGAGCCGGATCATGCGCCGCTTCGTCTTCTGGATCTCCTCGGCATGGATCAGGATGTCCGAGGCCTGCCCTTGGGCGCCGCCGAGCGGCTGATGGACGTGCAGGCTGGCATTGGGCAGCGCCGCGCGCGCTCCAGGCTCGCCCGCCATCAGCAGAAATGAGCCCATCGAGCGCGCCGTGCCCATGCAGAGCGTGTGCACCGGCGAGCGGATGTAGCGCATGGTGTCGTAGATCGCGAGGCCGCTGGTGACCACGCCGCCCGGCGAGTTGATGTAGAAATGGATCGGCCGTTTCGGGTTCTCGGCCTCGAGGAAGAGCAACTGGGCGCAGATCAGCGACGCCGTCCCGTCATTGACCTCCCCGCTGAGGAAGACGATCCGCTCGCGCAGCAGCCGTGAATAGATGTCGAAGGAGCGTTCCCCGCGGGTCGACTGTTCGACGACCATAGGGACGAGCTGCATCGTGCCGTGCATCGACGACCTCCTTTGTTCCGGACTGTTGGTGACTAGGGTTGTGGGTTAGGCCGCGCCGTCAGGCGGCGCGCAGCATGAGCGGCTGATTACTGTTCGCGGGCGACGGCAGCTGACCCAGCCTTGCATCCGTCAGCTGGTGGATGATGCGCAGCTCGGTCCCATCTGCATTGGGCGCGAGCTGGAAGGTCACGACGCTTTCCAGGAAGGGCGGCTTTTCTTCCCTCAGCCGGTAGCGGACCTCCTCCCCCGGCACTGAGGAGAGCGCCTCGACCTCGGCCGGCAGCCATCTCTCGCGGAAGGCCGGAATGCTGAGCGCCCGCCAGACTTTCTCGGGCGGAGCATCGAGCTGATACGCGAAGACCAGCTGCTTCGTCCGATCCTTCGTCTCGATCTCGCTCATTGGTCCATGTCCCGCAGCAGGTCCTTGAGGGCGTCGACGCGCGCCGGCCAGTAGGCGCGATACTTCGTGAGCCATTGCGCGATCAGGGCGAGCCCGTCCGGGTCGACCTCGTAATTGACGAAGCGCCCCTGCCGTTCCTCCCGCACCAGCTTCGCAGTGCGCAGAACCGCAAGGTGCTGCGACATCGCCGGCTGGCTGATCGCAATGCCATCCCGTAGCGCGCTGGCGTTCATCCCGCCGGCCGCGAGCTTCTCGAAGATCGCCCGGCGGGTCGGGTCGGCCAGTGCTTTGAAGATGTCCTGCTCCATGAACAACACATAAGCATAGACTTATTTGACTCGCAAGCCCGCTTAGGAGGCGCAGTGAGCAGGCCGCGCGCGCGGTCGCACCCGGCCTTGCACCAAAGCGGGAGGCGCGCCCGATGGACAGCCACGCCTTCCGCCCTTAAGCCGGATAGCGGATTTTGGCAGGCTTCCCGGAGGCTCCATGAAGGACATTCTCGAACAGCTCGAAGACCGCCGCGCCGGGGCGCGGCAGGGGCGGCGGCGAGCGCCGCATCGAGGCGCAGCACAAGCGCGGCAAGCTGACCGCGCGCGAGCGCATCGAATTGCTGCTCGACCGCGACTCCTTCGAGGAGTTCGACATGTTCGTGCAGCATCGCTGCGTCGATTTCGGCATGGAGAAGGGCGAGAAGATTCCCGGCGACGGCGTCGTCACCGGCTGGGGCACGGTCAATGGCCGCACCGTCTTCGTCTTCTCCAAAGACTTCACCGTCTTCGGCGGCTCGCTCTCCGAGACGCATGCCCAGAAGATCACCAAGATCCAGGACATGGCGCTGAAGATGCGCGCACCGATCGTCGGCATCTTCGACGCCGGCGGCGCCCGCATCCAGGAGGGCGTCGCGGCGCTCGGCGGCTATGGCGAGGTCTTCAAGCGGAATGTGCAGGCCTCTGGCGTCATCCCGCAGATCTCGGTGATCATGGGCCCCTGCGCCGGCGGCGACGTCTACTCGCCCGCGATGACCGACTTCATCTTCATGGTCCGCGACACCAGCTACATGTTCGTCACCGGTCCGGAGGTGGTGAAGACCGTCACCAACGAGACCGTGACCTCCGAGGAACTCGGCGGCGCCAAGGTCCACACCTCCAAGTCCTCGGTCGCCGACGGCTCGTTCGAGAACGATGTCGAGGCGCTGCTGCAGGTGCGCCGCCTGATCGACTTCCTGCCGGCCAACAACACCGTCGGCGTGCCGGAATGGCCGAGCTTCGACGTGCCCGACCGTGTCGATATGAGCCTCGACACGCTGGTGCCGGACAATCCGAACAAGCCCTACGACATCAAGGAATTGATCCTGAAGGTCGTCGACGAGGGCGACTTCTTCGAGATCCAGCAGGCCTATGCCGGCAACATCGTCACCGGCTTCGCCCGCATCGAGGGCCGCACCGTCGGCATCGTCGCCAACCAGCCGATGGTGCTGGCCGGCGTGCTCGATTCCGACGCCAGCCGGAAAGGCGCCCGCTTCGTCCGCTATTGCGACGCCTTCGAGATCCCGATCGTCACTTTGGTCGACGTTCCCGGCTTCCTGCCTGGCACGGCGCAGGAATATGGCGGCCTGATCAAGCACGGTGCCAAGCTGCTCTTCGCCTATAGCGAATGCACCGTGCCGCTGGTCACGGTGATCACGCGAAAGGCCTTCGGCGGCGCCTATGACGTCATGGCCTCGAAGCATATCGGCGCCGACGTCAATTATGCCTGGCCGACGGCGCAGATCGCGGTGATGGGTGCCAAGGGCGCGGTCGAGATCATCTTCCGCGGCATGGACGCGGATGGCATCGCCGCCAAGACGAAAGAGTACGAGGATCGCTTCATGTCCCCCTTCGTCGCGGCCGAACGCGGCTATGTCGACGAGGTGATCATGCCGCACTCAACCAGGCGTCGGGTCGCGCGGGCGCTGGCGATGCTGCGCACCAAGAGCGTCGAGCGGCCCTGGCGCAAGCACGACAACATCCCGCTCTGAAGAGCGTTTGAAGACTCCCTGAGCCCTCATCCTGAGGAGCCATTCCGTCAGGAATGGCGTCTCGAAGGATGGTTCAGGAGGTTCTGGAGACAACTGGAGCATCCTTCGAGACGCGCCCTGCGGGCGCTCCTCAGGATGAGGACTGTGAGTTTCAGACGGACGCCTCGGACCAAGCGCCGGGGCGACCTCACATCAGCCCTGGCAGCTCCGCCGCCAGCGCGTCGATGGCGACGCGGATCTTGGGCGGCAGATGCGGCGTCTGCAGCCAGAGTGCGTGCACGTCGTAGGGCAATCGCCCCTCGTCCGGCAGCAACTCGACCAGTTCCCCTGCCCTGAGGCGCTCGCGCACCAGCCAGGACGGCAGCCAGGCCAGGCCCATGCCGAGCACGGCCGCATCCGCGATCGCCTCGAGATCGTCGAACCGCAAACGGTGGCGCAGCATGACCTCCGCCGGCGGCCCCTCCTCGCGCGGAAACAGCCAGGGGCGGACGCGGCCGGAGCGGCGATAGACTACCGCGTCGCGGCCCTCCAGCTCTTCGATCTGCTGCGGCGTTCCGCGGGCTTCGAGGTACGACGGCGCGGCACAGACGATCATGTGCTGACGTGCGACGCGGCGCGTCACGAGGTTCGCTGCGTCGTGCAGCTCGCCGGTCCGGATGGCGAGGTCGTGGCCACCCTCGGCGAGATCGACGAAGCCGTCGCCGAAGGCGAGGTCGAGCTCAAGCTGTGGATGGCGCTGCGCTACCTCCAGTAGGACCGGCATGACGCAGCGCCTGCCGAACAGCACCGGCAGCGCCACCCGAAGCTTGCCGCGCGGCTCGCCCAACTGGTCGGCAGCGAGCGCATCAGCCGCCTCGGCCTCGGCGAGGACTGTCCGGCAGCGCTCGTAATAGGCGCGGCCGAATTCGGTCAGGCTCTGGCGGCGCGTCGTGCGGTTGAGGAGGCGCACGCCCAGGCGCTCCTCCAGGAAGCGGACATGCTTGCCGACCATCGGCGCGGAAAGGTCGAGCGCCGCTGCGGCTGCCGCGAAGGAACCGAGATCGACCGCCCTGACGAAGACGGTCATGCTGGTGAGGCGATCCATCATTCGAAATCAACCGTTCCGATTGTCAATCACGAGCCACGATTTATCGCGAAATAAGCTGCTGTCATAGCTCATTCACTCACGGTGATTTGGATTTAGAGCATGGCACGCGCAGCCCGTTTCCACCGCCATGGCGGTCCCGAGGTTCTGACGATCGAGGAGATCGAAGTCGCACCGCCCGGACCCGGCGAGGTCCAGATCCGGACCAAGGCGCTCGGCCTCAACCGGGCCGAAGCCCTGTTCCGCTCGGGGACTTACATCGAGCAGGCGCACTTTCCCTCGGGGCTCGGTCTCGAAGCCGCCGGCCTGATCGAAAGCGTCGGCGACGGCGTCGAAGGCCTCTTGCCCGGCGATCCCGTCAGTCTGGTGCCGCCGCGCTCGATGCTGCGCTCGCCGGTGCATGGCGAGCTCGTCACCGTTCCCGCGGCGCTCGTGATCAAGCACCCAGCGACGCTCAGCTGGGAGGCCGCCGCAGCCAGCTGGATGCAGTATCTGACCGCCTATGGCGCGCTGGTCGACATCGCCCGCCTCGGCCGCGGCGAGCCTGTGGTGATCACGGCGGCGTCGAGCAGTGTCGGCCTCGCGGCGATCCAGATCGCCAACCGGATCGGCGCGATCCCGATCGCGGTGACGCGGACCAGGCGCAAGGCCCAGGCGCTACGGGAGGCCGGCGCCGCCCATGTCGTCGCATCGAGCGAAGACGACGTCGGAGCCCGCTTGAAGGACATCGCTGGCGAGGGCGGCATCAGGGTGGTCTTCGACGCCGTCGGCGGCACCGCTTTCCTGCCGCTGACCGCCGCGATGGCGCGCGGCGGCATCCTGATCAACTATGGCGGCCAGAGCCCGGAGGCGACCCCCTTCCCGCTCTTCAATGTGCTGAGCAGGAGCCTGACGCTACGCGGCTATCTCGTCCACGAGATCACCGGCGATCCAGCGCGCCTCGCCGCCGCCAAGGCCTTCACCCTCGACGGGCTGAGCGATGGTTCGCTAAAGCCGATCATCGCCCGGACCTTCCCGTTCGACGAGATCGTCGAGGCGCATCGCTACCTCGAATCGAACGAGCAGTTCGGCAAGATCGTGGTGACGCTTTGACGGCGCGGATCGCGCTGCTCAGGACCAGCGCCTGAACACCGCACTGGCATTCACGCCGCCGAAGCCGAAGCCGTTCGAGATCGCGTGCTCCATCGCCAGCGGCCGCGCCACCTTCGCGACGAGGTCGAGCCCAGCCGCGTCCTCGTCCGGGTTCTCGAGGTTGAGCGTCGGCGGCGCGATCTGGTCGCGCAAGGCGAGGACGGTGAAGATCGCCTCCAGCCCACCGGCCGCACCGAGCAGATGGCCGGTCGCCGCTTTCGTCGCGCTGATCGCGATGCCCCCGTCCGTGCCGAACAGGGCTTTCACCGCGGCGAGTTCGCCGCGATCGCCGACCGGCGTCGAGGTCGAATGGGCGTTGAGATGGCTGATATCGCCGGGCTTCAGGCCTGCCTGCTTCAGCGCCGTCTCCATCGCCCGGCGCGCGCCGGAGCCGTCCTCCGGGCCGGAGGTGATGTGATAGGCGTCGGCGCTGGTGCCGTAACCGGTCAGTTCGGCGAGGATCGTCGCGCCACGCGCCTGCGCATGCTCCAGCGCCTCGATCACCAGCAGCCCGGCGCCCTCGCCCATGACGAAGCCGTCGCGGTCGCGGTCGAAGGGCCGCGAGGCCTTCTCCGGCTCATCGTTGAAGCCGGTCGACAGCGCACGCGCCGCGGCAAAGCCACCGAGCGCGACGAGATCGACGCAGGCCTCACTGCCGCCGCAGAGCGCGATGTCGGCCTCGCCCGCTCGGATCATCCGCGCCGCATCGCCAATCGCCTGCACGCCGGCGGCGCAGGCCGTGACCGGCGCGCCAATCGGCCCCTTGAGGCCATGCTCGATCGAGACCTGGCCGGCGGCGAGATTGACCAGGAAGGAGGGGATCGTGAACGGCGAGAGCCGGCGCACGCCGCGCTGATCGGTGGTCCGCACCGCCTCGGCGATCGCCGGGAAGCCGCCAATGCCGGACGCGATCACCGTCGCGGTGCGCTCGCGCTCCGTCTCGCTCTGCGGCTGCCAGCCGGCCTGGGCCAGCGCCTCCTTGGCGGCTACCAGCGCGAACTGGATGAAGCGATCCATCTTGCGCTGGTCCTTCGGCGCGATCGCGACATCGGGGTCGAAACCGCCCTCATTGTCCTCCGCCTTGCTGGGTACGACGCCTGCGACCTTGGCCGGCAAGGTCTCGGCGATCGCGTCCGGCAGGCGGCGCAGGCCCGAGCGACCGGCGAGAAGGCGCTGCCAGGCGAGCTCGGCTCCGCAGCCCAGTGGCGAGACGACGCCCAGTCCGGTGACGACGATACGACGCATGGAGAACTCCTAGTTCGATCTGGCTCGGGTGGCTGCATGGCGCGCAGCGAGGCGCTCGCGCAGGTCGGTACTCGCGCGCGGTCCGGCGACGACGCTGGCGCTTTCTGGTGTGACCGGCTGCAAGGTTGCCGCATCGACGACGATCGGCAAGATCGGCCGCCCCGTCCGGCGCTCCGCCAGCAGCAGCGAGGCGCCCTCGGGCGCGAGGTGCCGGTTGGCGAAGCCGATCAGCGCCACGACGACCGGAAAGACGTCCCGGCCCTTCTCGGTCAGGACATATTCGTAGCGCTTCGGCCGCTCGCTGTAGAGCCGCCGCTCGAACAGGCCGCTCTCGGTGAGATGCTTCAGCCGGCGCGCCAGCATGTTCGGCGCGATCCCGAGGCTGCGCTCGAATTCGTCGAAGCGGGTGAGCCCCTGCAGCGCATCGCGCAGGATCAGGATGCTCCACCACTCGCCGACGGTTTCGACCGCAAGGGCGCAGGGACATTCGGCAAGCGGGGCGAGCTTGGGCTGCATGGCGCAGTCCCGCTACCGCAGTCACTATCTTTTTGCAAGCAACGACCGCGTAGGGCACGCCACAGCGCCCCGCCTCAATCCAGCGTGCTCCTGAATCGCATCAGCGCGATCCCGGCATAGAGCGGCACGAAGACGGAGAGGTAGAACACCTCCGTGCCGATATCGCCGAGGTCGGCCCCCTTCAGCATGATCGCGCGGACCACGCGCAGGAAATGCGTCAGCGGGAAGATCTCGCCAAGCCACTGCGCCCAGAGCGGCATGCCGGCATAGGGGAACATGAAGCCGGAGAGCAGCAGCGACGGCAGGAAGAAGAAAAACGTCAGCTGCATCGCTTGGAGCTGCGTGCGTGCCATAGTCGAGATCGTGTAGCCGAGCAGCACCAGCGCCAGCACGAAGATGGTGACGCAGGTCAGGAGTAGCGCGAGACTGCCGAGGAAGGGCACGCCGAAGAGCAGCTTCGCAGCGGAGAGCACCACCGCGACCTGGACGCTGCCGACCGCGAGATAGGGCAAGACCTTGCCGAGCATGATCTCGCCCGGCGTTGCCGGCATGGCGAGCAGGTTCTCCATCGTGCCGCGCTCGATCTCGCGGGTCAGCGCCATCGCCGTCATCATCACCATGGTCATCTGCAGGATGACGCCGAGCAGGCCGGGCACGATGTTGTACTGGGTGATCCCCTCCGGATTGTAGCGCCGGTGCACCACGAAGGAGAGCGCACTATCGCTCTGCTCGCGCTTCAGCTCCTCGGTGCCGAGCGCCCGCGTCAAAGCCCTACTGGCAATGGTCTGCAGCGCGCCGACCGCATTGCTGGACGCGGCCGGGTCGGTCGCATCGGCCTCGACCAGGATGCGCGGCTCGTCGCCACGCTCGACCCGCATGCCGAAATCGCTGGGAATGGTGACGAGGAAAGAGATCGCCCCGCGCGCCATCAGGCTCTCGGCCTCGGCCGCACTCTCCGGCCGCTTGCCGAAGCGGTAATAGCCGGAGACCTCGAGCGCCGCGACGACCGAGCGGGTGTAGCGGTCCTGACCCAGCGCCAGAACCGCCGCCGGCAAGCCCTTGGGATCGTTGTTGATCGCATAGCCGAACAGCAGCAGCTGGACGATCGGCACCACCAGCATCATCGCGAAGGTTATGCGGTCGCGCCGCATCTGCACGAATTCCTTGGCTAGCACCGCGCCAAGCCGGCCAGGCGAGAACAGGGCGATCGCGCTCATGCCGCTCTCCCCTCGGCTTGCGCCTTCGCCATGAACTGGATGAAGACGTCCTCCAGGCTGGTTGCGTCCGGCTCGATGCGGAGGTCGGGACGGTCCTTGAGCGGCGCTAGCGCCGCTTCCAGCTTCGCCTTGTCGGTGCCGACCACATGCAACGTCGTCCCGAAAGGCGCGACCTGTTCGACGCCATCGGTCTTCGCCAGCGCGGCGATCTCGGCCGGCTTCAGCGCGCCATGGACGACATAGGTCGAGAGCCCCGAGCCTTTCACGACTTCGTCGACAGTACCGGTCGCCAGCATCCGGCCATAGGCGATGTAGCCGATGCGGTGGCAGCGCTCGGCCTCGTCCATGTAATGGGTCGAGACCAGCACGGTCAGGCCATCGCCGGCGAGCCGGTGGATCTCGTCCCAGAATTCGCGCCGGGCCTTGGGATCGACGCCGGCGGTCGGCTCGTCGAGCAGCAGCAACTTCGGCTGGTGCATGATGCAGGCGGCGAGCGCCAGCCGCTGCTTCCAGCCGCCGGAGAGCGTGCCGGCGAGCTGGTCCTTGCGCGAGGTCAGGCCGAGATTGTCGAGCGTTCGGGCGACTGCATCTTGCACCGGCTTCAGCGCGTAGAGCCGGGCGACGAAGGTCAGGTTCTCCTCGATCGTCAGATCCTCGTAGAACGAGAACTTCTGCGTCATGTAGCCGACCTGGAGCTTGATCTCAGCACTCTGCGTGCGGACATCGAGCCCCAGCACGGTGCCCTCGCCCGCATCGGGGGTCAGCAGCCCGCAGATCAGCCGGATCGTCGTGGTCTTGCCGGAGCCGTTCGGGCCGAGGAAGCCGACGATCTCCCCTTGCCGGACGGTCAGGTCGACATTGTCGACCACCGTGCGCTTGCCGAAGCGCTTGGTCATGCCGCGCACATCGATGACGTTGCCGTCGCTCACCGCCGCCCCCGCAGCATGACATCGACGATCTGGCCGGGCTGAAGCCGCTCCGCCGGACCGCCTTCGGGTCGTGCCTCGACGAGATAGACCAGCTTTTGGCGGGTCTGCGCCGAATAGATCACGGGCGGGGTGAATTCCGGCTCCTGCGAGACATAGGAGACGGTGGCGGAAAGCCCCTGCGGACAGCCGGAGCAGCGCACGTCGAGCCGCGTACCGACCGTGGTGCCCGACAACAGCGCCTCCGGCACATAGAGCATGAGCTTGACCGCGCCATCGGGCAGGATCGTCAGCGCCGGCGCCGATGGACCGGCAAGCTCGCCGGGATGACGGATCAGGTCGGTGACGATCCCGGCGGCCGGCGCCATCAGCTTGCGCTGGCCGAGCCGCCATTTCGCCTGGTCGAGCCCGGCCTGCGCTTGCGCCACTTGATTGCGTGCCGCGTTGATCTCCTCTTCGCGTGCAGCCAGCCGGGCGACATTCAGATTGGCGGCGGTCTCGCGCACCCGTGACGTGGCGACATCACGCGCTGTCTGGGCTTGGTCGAGATCGGCCTGGGTCGAGACGCCGCGGCGGAAGAGATCCTGCCGCCGCTCCAGCGCCCGCTCCGCTTCGCGCTCCTGCGCCTTGGCCGAGACGGCCGTCGCCTCGATCACGGCGATCTCCTCCGGCCGCTTGCCGCTGAGCAGGTTGGCGAGCTGCGCCTGCGCCTGGACCAGCCGCGCCTCGCTCTCGGCGACGGCGTTGCGGGCATCGTCCGCCTGCAGTTCGGCGAGGAGTGCGCCCGGCGCAACCCGCTCCCCGCGCCTGACCGCAACGCTCTCGATCCGTGCCGTATCGATCGGGCCGAGCCGGACATATTCGCCCTCGACATAGCCGACGACACGGGTCGAAGGCGGCGCACAGACGCCGAGCGAAGCGGCAATGGCGAAGGAGCAGATGAAGTCGAGGATCATGACGCCTCTCCCCTGCAGGCGAGAATGCTGGCGCGAACCGAGCGCCTGACGGTTTCGCCGATGGCGCGCGCTTCATTGGGACCGATATCGTCCCAGCCCAGGCGCCGCGTGACCGCCGGGCGCGCGATACGGAAATAGAAAACTTGGCCGATCGCGGCAAAGACCGCGAGCCTGGTCGCCGGCGCTTCCGGCTCCATCCCGGTTGCCGCCGCCCAGACCTGGCAGACCCGGCGATGCACCGGCTCGAACAGCCCGCCATAGATCGTGTCGAAGGCCGGGCTCGGCGTCAGCATCTCGCGCACGACGAAGCGGGCGACCACTTCGCTCTCCGGCACCGTCGTCAGGAAGGTTACGACCCGGTCGATCAGCGCGAGCAACTGCTCGGTGGCCGCATCGCGATCAGCCGTATCGACTGCGATCGCGACCGCCGGCGCGCCGCCAGCCAGCACTGCCTGCATCCGGGCGATGATCGCCTCGGCGCAGGCCTGCCTCAGCCCGTCCTTGCCGCCGAAATGATAGGCGATGCCGGCGCTGTTGACCTTCGCCGCCTGGGCAATTTCGCGCGTCGAGGTCGCGTCGAAGCCGTGGCGGCCGAACAGGTCGAGCCCTGTCCGGATCAGCGCCTGCCGCGTGCCCTCGGCGTCCTTGAGGATCGATGTGCGTGCCATGGCGGGAGCGATAGCATGGCTCCGTAATTCAATCAATCGATTGATTAAATCATGGCAACTCTCTCCCGATCCCCCTTCGAGGTCTCAAGATACAGAGAGTTTGTCATTAACACGCGTATTCCGTCACCGCGGCGCGTCCAGTTTGTCACCGAGCCCGAAAGCGTCGGCGGCGCACCTCGCCGCCTGCGCACAGCCGTCATCGATCGATCCTGGGACCTGACCTCATACATTCGAGATCCGGCGCTGCAACTCTCCGAACGAGACGACCTCGCCGGCGATCGCGCTGGCCGCAACCGTCGGCGGACTCGCGAGCCAGACTTTGCCAGGGCCGGACCGACCGGGGAAGTTGCGGTTGATCGCGCTGATCGTCACCTCCTCCGCCTGCGAAGACACGCCAGGCCCGCATTGCGCGCAGGCTCCGCAGGCCGGGTTGAGGATCTGGGCGCCGACGCGCCTGAACGTATCGAGATAGCCGCGCTCCTCGCAGTAGCGCCGCACGGCCACAGTGCCGAATTGCAAGTAGAAGACGACGTTGCCCGGGACCTTCAGGCCGCGCGCCGCCGCCCAGGCCAGGACCTCATGGTATTGGTCAAAATCCTCGCGCTTGCCGGCCGTGCAGGAACCGGCATAGGCGATGCCGATCGGGACCGGTGCGGCGAGTTCATCGCAGGCGATGCCGTTGCCGGGATCGCCGGGGGCCGCGAGCATCGGCGTCAAGACCGAGCAGTCCAAGTTCAGCTCGGCGGCATAGGGCGCGCCCGGATCGCTCGCCATCCAGTCCTCGATCACGACGTCGTCCCCGCGCCGCTCGCGGATGAAGCGGGCAGTCTCGGCATCGGGCGCGACAATCCCGCTGAAGCCGCCGAGCTCCGCCGTCATGTTGGTCAGCGTCGCACGCTCGTCGATCGACATCGCCGACACGACCGGCCCGGCGAATTCGAAGACGCGGCCGAGCCCGAGCCCGGCCCGGATCCGCGGCTCGGCGAGCAGCTTCAGGACGACGTCCTTGGCGGTCACGCCGGAGGGCAAGCTGCCCTCGAGGCGGATCAACAGCGATTCCGGGACTGTGAGCCGGACCGCGCCAGTCATGAACGCGTTGGCCATGTCGGTCGTGCCGACGCCGAAAGCGAGGCAGCCAAGTGCCCCCGAATGCGGCGTATGCGAGTCGGTGCCGACGCAGATCTCGCCGGGAACGGCATAGGTCTCGGCCATCAGCGCATGCGAGATGCCTTCCGAACCTTCCTCACCGGCGAGATAGCCGCGGTCCTTCAATTCGTAGTCGCGGGCGAAGGCGCGATGCCCTTCCGAGAGCCGGCGGATCGCCGGCAGCAGGTTCTGCCGCCGATGCGTCGGCGAGCGATGCGCATAGGAGTTGTGGTCCTCGAAGCAGAGGATCGTGTCCGGCTCGTGCAAAGCGAGCGGCCGGCCATAGCAACGATGCAGCATATGCGCCGCCATCGCCGTGTAGATCTCGTGGATGAAACGGAAGCGCGCCCGAACGAAGCCGCCGCTTCCCGGCTCGGCCGTCCAGCGACGCCCGCGCTCGGCCAGGAGATGGCGCGCGATGATCTTCTGGGTGAGCGTTCGCGGCACCGTATCCTCCGGCAACGATGCCGGCTTCGCGTCGCCGAGATGAGTCCGACCATATTCGAGCAGGCCACCGGCGGCGAGAATTCGCGCCGCCAGTTCATCTCGCCCCTGCAGCAGACCGGCGAGCGGAATGGCTTGGCCGGCCCGGATGCGGTCGAGCAGGCCGAAATCGGTCGAGGTGAACAGCCCGATATTGTCGCAGTTCTGGCGGTAGATCCGCTCGAAGCTCTCGGCGATGACGAGCTTGATCCCGGCCGCGCGCTCGGCCAAAGGCGCATGTTCGCGCGACGACCCCTTGCCGTAGCGGCGGCCGGCGACGAGGACGCCGAAGCCGCCAAGGCGCAGGGCGTCGAGCGGGATCGGGTTGCTCTCGCCGGCGCGATAGCCGGTATGGGCATGCCGGCCGATCTCGTCATCGAAATGCACCAGCGAGGGCAGCGGCGTGATCTCGTCGGTCGAGACGTCGTCGCGCAGCGCGCCCGCAGTCTCGCGTTCGAGATCCTCGCCCTGCAACTGCCGGCGAACGGCCCCGGCATCGGCCGACAGGAACAGCACCCGGCCGTCGAAGCGGATCGGTCGCATGGCCGGTCAGGCCTGCGCTTCGAATTGCGGCTGCCAGCGCAACAGATAGCTCTGCAGCTGCCGCACGATGGTCGCGAGCAGGATGCCGACGACCATCATCGCGAAGATCGCGACCATCATCTCGGCGGCGTTGGCCCGCGCCTCCGCCTCGATGATCAGCTTGCCGAGACCGCGCTCGGCGCCGATGAACTCGCCGACGATGACGCCGATCAGCGCGAAGGAGACCGCCGGGGTCAGCGAGGCGAACACCCAAGCCAGCGCCGAGGGGATCACGACCGTGCGCAGCACCGTCATTTCGGACGCGCCGAGCAAACGCGCCGCGGCGATCTGGTCGCGGTCAACGGCGCGCGTGCCCTCGAAGGTGTTGAAGAAGACGACGAAGAACACGACGATCCAGGCCGTGACGATCTTCGACATGTCGCCGAGCCCGAACATCAGGATGATCAGCGGCACCAGCGCGATGCGCGGGATCGAGTTCATCGCCACGACATAGGGCTGGAAGATCCGCGAGAGATAATCGGAGCGCCCGAGGATCAGCCCGCAGGCCACTCCGGACACGGTGCCTAAGACGAAGCCCCACCACATGTTCTTGAGCGTGATCAGCAGTGCCAGCCAGAGATTATTGTCGTTGCGGGCAAAGCAGGCGCCGAAGCCGGCCGCATCGCCCAGGCAGCTCAATTTCAGGAAGCTCGTCGAGATCATCGACGGCTTGGAGATGAAATAGGGATCGAGGATGCCGGGCACGAGCGGTTTCAGCGCAGCGATGGCGCGCAGGCTCCAGCCCCATTCCCAGATCGAGAGGACGATGACCAGGATCGCGACCTGCCAGGCGACGACCTTCGCGGAGGATTGCTTCATCGTCTCACTCCGCCTTGGTCCGTCTGAACTCTTCGCCGAGCGAATGCCAGATATGGGAGTAGAGCTTGCCGAACTCGGCGCTCTCGCGCAGCGAGACCGCGTCGCGCGGCCGGGCGAATGGCACCTCGAAATCCTCCTTGAGCCGGCCGGGCCGGGCCGAGAGCAGGATGATCCGGCTCGCCAGGGTCAGCGCCTCGCCGAGGTCATGCGTCACGAACAGCACCGTCTGGCGCTCGCGCTCCCAGATATCGAGTAGGGTCTTGTGCATTTCGAGCTTGGTGTGCGTGTCGAGCGCCCCGAACGGCTCGTCCATCAGCAGGATCTCGGGCTCCATGATCAGGGTGCGCATCAGCGCAACGCGCTGGCGCATGCCGCCCGACAGCATGCGCGGGAACTTCGCTCCGAAGCCGTCGAGCCCGGCCGTTTCGATCGCTCGCGCGACCTTGGCCTTGCGCTCGGCCTTGTCGACACCGGCGATTTCGAGCCCGTAGCCGATATTGGCCTCGACCGTCCGCCAGGGGAACACTGTGTCGCGCTGGAAGACATAGCCGACCTTGCGATTGACCTCGCCTAGCCTGACCTCGTCCTGATCGATGGCGATATGGCCGCCGCTGCGCGGGATGAGGCCCGCGACCATGTTAAGGATGGTGCTCTTGCCGCAGCCGGACGGACCGAGCAGCGCGACGAACTCGCCCTGCTTGACCTCGAAGGAGACATCGTCGACCGCCTTGACCCCCGCTTCGCCGGCCCCATAGCGCTTGTCGAGATTCCGGACAGTGATGCGGACGCGTTCTTGCGCCGGCTCCGCCTGCGCGAGCGAGGTGCCGAGCCGGGTGCGTTGAGCCAGTGCCATGACCGGGCTCATCCGAACTTGGCGCGCGCGGCTTCGAGGAACGTCATGTCGACGATGTCCTCGAATTTCGCCGGCGGAATATCGGTCCCCTGGCGATACCAGACCTTGCCGCCGCGCTCGAAGGAGCCCTTGTCGATGCGCCCGTCGTACTCCCAGGTCTGCTTGTCGAAGCCGAGCTCCGCCTTGACCGCATTGGGGTCCTGGCCGCTGTAGAGCTTCTCGCCGACCAGCGCGTAGACCTCGTCGATCGGCGTCGCCTTGACCCATTTCATCCCCTGATACATCGCGTTGATGAAGGCCTGGACCTTGGCCTTCTCCTGCTCGCAGGTCTCCGTCAGCGCGTAGAGGACGAGAACGGGCACAGTGCCGCCATAGGCGGAGACAAAGACGCCGGGCTTGGAGGTATCGAAGATCGCCTTGCCGAAGCCCTTCGCCTCCGATTCCACCACCCAGCCGGGCGGGGCAATGATCGCATCGAACTGCTTGGTCTCTAGCCCGGGCAGCATGGTGTTCAGCCCGCCACCGGCGACCCAGGTCACTTTGTCGCCCAATCCCTTCGACTCAAAATTATAAGTCCCGTACATCCAGGTACCGGAGCCGATCGCAGTCGCGGCGATAACGGGCTTGCCGCCGTTCGGCCGCTTGTAGGCCGCGAGCTTCTCGACGCTGTCGATGCCCGCATCAAACAGGTCCTTGCGGATGACGACGTTGGCGATCGACGAGATCATCTGCGTCGCCATGATGATCTTGCAGGGCTTGCCGCGCGTCGAGAGCTGCAACGGATGGCTCGCATCGCCGTGGGCGAACAGGGCCTGGCCTGCTGCGAGCGTCTGGCGGCCATGGGTCCCGGCATTGCCGACGACGAACTTGAGATCGAGCTTCTCGGCCTTGAAGAAGCCGCGCGCTTCGGCGATCGCGCCGAGGGCGTAGACCGCGGTCTGCGGCCCATAGGCGAGCGAAGCTGTCGCCGACTGGGCGCGTCCGGCGGCGGGAGAAAGGCCGGCGACCGCGAGGCTGCCGCTCCCTGCCAGCCAATCTCGGCGTGTGATCTCCATGGTGTCCTCCCTGGACGGTGTCAGTTGGCGGTGCCGGTCTTCCGGTCTTGGAGTTCCGCCAGCACCTCGTCGGTGTGCTGGCCGATCGCGGGCGGATCGCGCCGCTTCTTCAGGCGCTCCCCGTCGAAGGTGAAAGGCAAAGCGGGCGTGCGCACGGTGCGGCCATCGCCCAAGGTCAGGTCGAGCAGCCCGCCCGAGGCGTTGAGATGCGGATCGTCGAACAGGTCGCCCGGCTTGTTCACCGGTGCGAAGGGCAGCTCCAGCCGCTCCAGGATAGGGCTGATCTCGGCGACGTCGTACTGGGCCACGATCGACCTGATCTCGGGAATCAGCCAGCCGCGATTGTCGACGCGGCCCTGGCCGGTCGCGAGCCGTGGATCGTCGAGCCAGGCCTCGCGGCCGAAAGTCCGGCAGAACCCCTGCCAATGCTCCTCGCCGACGATCGAGATGAAGATCTTCTCGCCACTCTTTGTGTCGAACAGGTCGTAGACAGGCCAGGGTGATTCCTTCACCGACCAAGGGACCGAGCGCTCGCCGGTCACGCTCTCGAACATCATCGCCTGGCCCATCAGGAAGACGTTGTTCTCGAACAGCGCGCTTTGGATGTAGCTGCCCTTGCCGCTGCGCTCGCGCTGGGCCAGAGCGGCCTGGATCGCGATCACCCCGAACATGCCGCCCATGATGTCGTTGACCGAGGCGCCGGCGCGCATCGGCTTACCAGGAAGCCCCGTCATATAGGCTAGGCCGCCCATCATCTGGACGACCTCGTCGAGTGCGAGGCGGTTCTCGTAGGGGCCCGGCAGATAGCCCTTCAGCGAGCAATAGATCAGCCGGGGCGCGTCGGGCGCGAGCGTCTCGTAGTCGAGGCCATACCGGGCCAGCAGCCCCGGGCGGAAGTTCTCGATCAGCACGTCGGCGCCGAGGATCAGCTCGCGCGCGGTCTCGCGCCCCTCCGGCGTCGCTGTGTCGATGACGACGCTGCGCTTGTTGCGGCTGTAGGTGTTGAAGAAGCCGGAGGCGACGCTCTTGAAGAAGCGCGTCCGGTCGCCCTTCGGCGGCTCGACCTTGATCACGTCGGCCCCGAGATCGGCAAGGATCATCCCGCAGGACGGCCCCATCACCATCTGCGAGAACTCGATGACCCGGACCCCTTCGAGCGGCAGCGGGTTCACGCGGCCACCTCATAGACCTTCGGCAGGCCGGCCTCGCGGACATGGCTGCGAATCCGCTCCTCTGGCAGGGCAGCGGCGAGGATGTCGGTCGCTGCGAGCAGGCGCGCCAGGTCGATCCCCGTCCGCAGGCCCATCTGCTCCAGCATGAAGACGAGGTCCTCGGTCGCGATGTTGCCGGAGGCGCCGGGTGCGAAGGGACAGCCGCCGAGCCCACCGCAGGCGGCGTCGAAGGTGGTCACCCCGGCCTCCAGCCCGGCCAGCACATTGGCGAGGCCGAGCCCCATCGTGTCATGGAAATGAAGCCGGATCGGCATGTCCGGGCCGATCGCACTGCGGACGGCCTTGACCAGCGCCCGGACAAGCCGCGGATCGGCATAGCCGACCGTGTCGGCGAGCCCGATCTCGTCGACGCCGCGCCGGGCCAGCGCCTCGGCGACCTGGCAGACGTCGCGTTCGGCGACCCGGCCTTCGAGCGAGCAGCCGAAGGCAGTCGGGATGCCGCCCATGACATGCGGTGCTTCGCTCTGTGCCTTCGCCTGTGCGACGATGGCGCCAACGATCTCCGCCTGCTCCTCACGCGTGCGCCGCGTATTGGCCATACTGTGGCTGTGGCTGGCCGAGACGATGCAATAGAGCATCTGGGCTCCCGCCGAGATTGCACGCTCGGCGCCCCTGGCGTTCGGCACCAGCGCCCCGACTCGCCATTGCGCGTCGGCTGTGCGCGCGGCCTGCACCATCTCTGCCCCATCGGCGAATTGCGGAAAGGCCTGCGGTGGCACGAAGCTGGTCGCGTCGATCTCGCCGAAGCCGCAGCGCGCCAGAGCCTCGATCCAAGACCGTTTCGTCTGCGTCGGCATCACCTGCCGCACCAGTTGCAGTCCGTCGCGCGGGCCAACCTCGCAGATTTCGATATCGCGCATCGTTTTCCCTAGAGCATTATTTTGTTATTTGTTGCGACAAAGTACAAAACCTGCAATCAGATTGTCAATTCCCCCTCGCCGCCTGGAGTCAAGGGCGGCAGTCAGTCGAACAGATATCGGGTACAAGGCCGGCATGAGGGACGGCATTTCAGCTTTAACGAAAGCGATCGAGCTCGCGGGCAAGATCGTCGAGATCGCGCGCAGCGAGAACATCCGGTGCGGCGAGCGGCTGTTCGAGCATCGACTCGCCAATCGTCTTGGCGTTTCGCGCGGCCCGGTCCGCGCCGCCCTGCGTTCGCTGGCAGAGGCCGGCTTGGCGGAGGCTGTCCCGAACAAGGGCTTCGTCCTCGTTCAGAGCCTCGATTCCGACATCGCGTTGAAGGCGCTAAACGCCGGCGACCGAAGCGAAACCCATTACCTGGCAATCGCCAAGGACCGACTCGAAGGGCGCGTGCCTGACGTCATCAGCGAGGCCGAGCTGATGCGCCGCTATAATTTGAAGCGGGCCGAGCTGTTGCGTCTGCTGGATCGGATCGCAGCAGAGGGTTGGGTCGAACGCCTGCGCGGCTACGGCTGGCGCTTCACGCAGACCCTCAACAGTCCTCAAGCGTACGCCCAAACCGGGCGCTTGCGTATGATGATCGAGCCCGGCGGCATCCTCGAGCCGACCTTCCGGTGGAATGCCGAACTGATGGCGCCGGTGCGGGAGCACCAGGAGCGCGTCCGCAAGGACGGCCTGCGAGTCTTCACCCTCTCCGAGATGTTCCGTTTCGGCTGCGAAGTCCATGAAGCCATTGCGGAGTGTTCAGGCAATGCCTTCTTGCTCGAAGCCCTCCGCCGGCTCAATCGAATCCGGCGGCTGTTCGCCTACCGCTTCATTCCTGACCTGGAGATGGTCGAGTGCCACACCCAAGAGCATTTGCAGATCCTCGACCTGCTCGAACGCGACGACCGCGAGCAGGCCGCCGCGCTCATGCGCACCCATCTCCACTGGAGCGGCGGCGGCGACCAGATCGGCTAGGCCTCGCGACAGCCAGCCATGCGCCAGATCCTGACATTGGATGCCTACCAGAAAGCGGACCTCATAGTCGGCCGAATGAGCTTCAACTCGGAACCCTGAGGGTCTCTCCCGACACCTCTACTCCGCAGCCATCGCGGTTCGCAGCTCCGGTTCCTCAGCTGAAACCTGAGCCGCCTCATCTGCGATCGGCTGGATCCGAAACCACGCGGCGTAGAGGGCGGGCAGGAAGAGCAGGATCAGCACGGTGCCGACGGCCGTGCCGCCGATGAGCGTGTAGGCCATCGAGCCCCAGAAGACGGAGTGCGTGAGCGGGATGAAGGCGAGCACGGCGGCGAGCGCGGTCAGGATCACCGGCCGCGTGCGTTGGACGGTGGCTTCGATGACGGCGTGATAGTCGTCGAGGCCGGCGGCGCAGTTCTCCTTGATCTGCTCGGCCAGGATCAATGTGTTGCGCATCAGGATGCCAGCGAGGCCGATGAGGCCCAGAATCGCGTTGAAACCAAAGGGCTGGTTGAAGGCGAGCAGCGCCGGCACGACGCCGACGAGGCCGAGCGGCGCCGTCAGCATGATCATGGCCATGGTCGAGATGGACCGCACCTGGAGCATGATGACGATCAGCGTGATCGCGATCATGGCCGGGAAGACCTTGCCCAGCGCGGTGTTGGCCTTGGCAGCTTCTTCGATCGATCCACCCATTTCGATGCGATAGCCGGCGGGAAGCGATGCGATCACCGGCTGCAGCGCCGTCATGACCTGCTTGGAGACCTCCGGAGGTTGGGTCGCTTCGTTGATGTCCGAGCGGATCGCGATTGTCGGCATCCGATCGCGGCGCTTGAGGATCGGTTCCTCCAGGCGGATTTCGGGGCGGCCGATCTGGTCGAGCGGAATCTGGCGGCCATCGCGGCTCATCAGCGGGAAGTCCGCGAGACGCGCGGGCTCGCCGTCGCAGTTCAAGCAGATGGTCGCTCAAGGCAGATCGATGATTTCAACCCAGTTCGGATTCTTGCCCAGCGGATAGCGTTTCAATTCCGTCAGCGCTCCGCTTTCGGCGTCGATCGCATACAGCGTTGCGGAATCGGATTTCTGCCCGGCCGCGACCAGAAAGCGCCCGCTCGGGTCGATATTGAAGCCGCGTGGCTGCGTTTCCGTCGCGAAATGGCCGGCGGGTGCCAGCGCCCCGTTAGTGCCATCGATCCTGAAAGCTGTGATCGTGTTCGACGTCCGCTCCGACGCGTAGATGAAGCGGCCGTTCGGCGCGATGCGAAGCTCGGCGGCGGACGGAGCACCGCCCTG
This sequence comes from Bosea vestrisii, assembly GCF_030144325.1. Lineage (NCBI taxonomy): Bacteria > Pseudomonadati > Pseudomonadota > Alphaproteobacteria > Hyphomicrobiales > Alloboseaceae > Allobosea > Allobosea vestrisii. Next base: position 953,647 of record NZ_CP126307.1, read on the forward strand.
GAAGCCGGCCGGCACGATGCTGACGCTCCCGATCTCGGCCAGCGTGCCCTTGGCGGTGTCGAAACGGTAGGCGTTGAGCGTGCCATCGAGTTCGTTGACCAGATAGGCGAACCGGTCATCGGGGCTGAAGACGAAATGGCGCGGCCCTGCGCCCTTTTTGGTCTCGACGAAGGGCTGCTCGTTCGGGGTGACGCGACCGGTCGTGGCGTCGAACTTGTATTGCAGCAGGATGTCGCCGCCGAGATTGCTCGCGAAAACATGCTTGTTGGCACGGTCGCTCAGGATCGCGTGCGCATGCTTGCGGGTCTGCACGACCTGGACCGGCTCTGCGCCGACGATGCCCTGGGCGTCGATCGGGTTGATGGCGATCTTGTCGCCGGAATAGGAGGCGCTGAGCAGGAAGCGGCCCGTCCGGTCGGTCGCGACATAGGCCATGTTGTCGGGCAAGGGCACGGTGGACAGCAGCCCGAGCTTGCCGCTTTGCCGGTCGATCGCGAACGTGCTGACCGAGAAGGGCTGCGAGCGCAGCGAGACATGGAGATGGCGCTTGTCGGGCGAGATCGCCATCGGCATCGCGGTGCCGGTCACCGCGACGGTCTCGACGGGTCTGAGCTCGCCGAGCTGCGCATCGAGCTCGAGCACGCTGATCTGGCGGCTGTCGGCGTTCGAGACATAGACCATGGTCTTTGAAGTCGCAGGCATGGCCATCATCATGACCGCAACCAATGCGGCGACACCAGTGGTCTTCGTGGCAATCATAATCGTCCCCCCAGTGGCGTCGGCCGCCTTTGCCGGCAGCTCGACCTTTTATGAGGAGGCAGGTTAGAGGGCCGCGACCGCCAGGGGACAGCTCAAAGGACGTATCGACCGATGCAATCGACGCATCGCGGTCGCGGTTGCCTCGGCAACCGAAAGCGACGCCGCACCGGCCCAGTGCGACATCGTCGGCGTCTCCGCAGGGATGGTGCTCAGGCGGCGGCGAGTTCGCGCGTCGCGAATTCGCCCTTGTCGAGCCGGGCGACCAGGGCCGCGAGTTCTTCCATCTCGCTCTGCGTGAGGTCGGTCAACGGCGTCCGGACCGGGCCGGAATCGCGGCCGACCACCTTCATCCCGGCCTTGATGATCGAGACGGCATAGCCTCGCTTGCGGTTGCGGATCGCGATCAGCGGCAGGATGAAGTCGCGCAGCCCGGCCTGCACCGTCTCGCGATCGCGGCGGCGCACTGCGGCATAGAACTTGGTCGAGAAGTGCGGGACGAAATTGAAGACCGCCGAGGAATAAGTCGTCACGCCCATTTCGAGATAGGGGAGCGCGAAGGTCTCGGCGGTGGGCAGGCCGCCGATATAGGTCAGCCGGTCGCCCATGCGCAGATGGATGCGCGTCATCAGCTCGATGTCGCCGATGCCGTCCTTGTAGCCGACGAGATTGGGATTGCGCTCGCAGAGCCCGGCCAAGGTCTCCTCGGTGATGATGGCGTTGTCGCGATTGTAGACGATGACGCCGAGCCTGGTCGCCTTGCAGACGGCCTCGATATGGGCGGCGAGCCCCTCCTGCTCGGAGAAGACGAGATAGGGCGGCAGCAGCAGGATGCCGTCGGCGCCCGCCTTCTCGACCGCCGCCGCGAGCTCGGTGGCGATCTGCGTGCCGTGGCCGACGCCCGCGAGAACCGGCACCCGCCCCTTGGTCTCCGCGACCGCCGTGGCCACCACGGTCACGACCTCGGCCGGCGAGAGCGAGAAGAACTCGCCGGTTCCGCCAGCGGCGAACAGGCCGGCGACGTCATAGCCGCAGAGCCAGTCCAGATTGGAGCGGTAGCGCGCCTCGTCGAAGATGTTGCCGGCAGCGAAGGGCGTGACTGGAAACGACAGCAACCCGTTGCCGATATGTCGTGCCATCTCCTGGGGGTCATCTTGCTCATGATCGGCTCCTCGCTGAATTCAGTCGAGCAGTAGATCAAGAACGATGCCGATTGAGACCAATCACTGTATCGGGCGATCCATTCATTGGATCGTTCAGCCCGCTTTTGCCGGCTCCTGGGCCAGCCCCCGCGCCAGCGCTGCGACGATCGGCAGGAGCGGATTGTCGTTGTCCTCCCGGCTGACGAAGAACAGCTCAGCCGGCCTCTGTTTCGGTAGATCGATCGGGCGCAGAGCCACGCCGCTGAAGTGCAGGTTCATCGCGGCCTGCGGCACCAGCGCGACGCCGACCCCGGAATGGACCATGGCGAGGATCGAGTGGATCTGCGCCAGGTGCTGGACATAATTCGGCACGAGGCCTGCCCGCGAGAACAGCTCGACGAGCAAATCATGGAAATAGCGCGCCTCGTACGGCGCATACATGATGAAGGGCTCGGCCGCGAGGTCCTCGACCGCGATCGTCTCGGAACGTGCCAGCGCATGGCCGACGTTCACGGCCGCGATCAGTGGCTCGGCCGTGACGCGAAAGGCGCTGAGGCCGGTGCGTGGAATCGGTGGGCGCAGCAGGCCGATGTCGATCTCGCCCGAATCCAGCCGCTTGAGCTGATCGCCGCTGACCATCTCCTTGAGCGAGACCTCGACATCGGGCAGTTCGCGGCGGCAGGCGGCGACGAGTTCCGGCACGTAGGAATAGGCCGAGGTCGCGGTGAAGCCGATATTGATCGATCCGGCCTTGCCGTTTGCCACGCGCTTGGCCAGCAGCGCCGCGCTCTCGGCGAGCTTGAGCAGGCGGCGGGCCTCCGCCAGGAAGCTCTCGCCCGCCGGGGTGAGCTTCACCGTCCGGTTGCTGCGCTCCAGCAGCACGACGTCGAGTATCCGCTCCAGAATCTGGATCTGACGGCTGAGCGGGGGCTGCGTCATGTTGAGACGCACCGCCGCCCGGCCGAAATGCAGCTCCTCGGCGACGGCGACGAAGCAGCGCAGCTGGCTCAACTCGAACATGTCCAGCCTCTCCGGCGGCGCCAGCCCAGTCCGGCAGTGGCGTGATGTCAGTTCTGGATGGTGATCCCGGCCTTGTCGATGATGCCCTTGAATTTCGCGATCTCGGTCTCCGCCTTCTTCCTGGCCTCCGCGCCGCTGGATGGCGTCGCCGCCGCGCCCAGTTCCTCGAAGCGCGAGACCACGGCCGGGTCCTTCAGCACGGCCTGCATTTCGCCGGTGAGCCTGTCGCAGATCTCCTTCGGCGTGCCCCTGGGTGCGAGGAAGCCGTTCCAGGAGCTGATGTCGAAGCCCGGCAGCGTCTCGGCGAGCGTCGGCACCTCCGGCGCGATCTTGGCCCTTTCGGTGGTCGTGACGGCGAGCCCGCGCAGCGTGCCCGCCCTGTAGTGAGGATAGGGCGAGGTGAAGTTGTCGAAGGAAATCTTGACGTTGCCGGCGATCAGATCCTGCACCAGCGCGCCCGAGGAACGATAGGTGACATGCTGCATCGTCACGCCGGCGAGCTGCATGAAGAGCTCCCCGGAAAGATGAATCGAGGTCCCGATCCCGGAGGAGCCGAAATTCTCCTTGCCCGGATTAGCCTTCAGATAGGCGATGAGCTCGGCGACGCTTTGCGCCGGGATCGAGGGATGAATGCACAGGAAGTTCGGCTGCGACGAGGCCAGCGACAGGAATTCGAAATCGTCGAACGGCTTGAAGGGCAGCTTTTCCTTGTAGAGGTTCGGGTTGATCCCATGCGTCGAGGGCGTCGTCATGCCGATCGTGTAGCCGTCGGGCGTGGCGTGGGAGAGCGCGGCCACGCCGGTATTGCCGCCGGCGCCGGCGCGGTTCTCGATGACGAAGGCCTTGCCCAGCCGCTGCGTCAGCTTCTCGCAGATGATGCGTCCGACGAGGTCGGTCGTACCGCCGGCCCCGAACGGGACGATCACCGTCACGGGCTTGGTCGGATAGGCCTGTCCGAAGCTGCGGCGCGAAACCAGCGGGATGGCGAGCGCACCGCCCGCAAGGCCGAGCGCCGCACGGCGCGTGATCGATCTGCTCATCATGTCCTCCCGAAGATCCCCGTCGCGACTTTTGTCGTCTGCCGGCGAGAGTAGGCGGCCACCGGGCTCCGGCAAGCTCTTTGCCGCTATCGTGCGATCCAAAAAAGATATCGTTCCATTGCCAATCTAACTCATCGGCGCATCGTGCCTGACCTATCCTGCGGCGGACAAGGCAGCTTTCAAGATTGCTTGCGACCTCGCAATCCGGCCATCGGGCCAGGCTTGCGCCCCACAGGAGGAAATCATGATCCCACCCAGATTCCGATTCTCGACGACCCTCATGAAGGGCCTCGTCCTGGCAGCGTTCACGGGTGCCGCGCTCGCCGCCCAGCCCGTCGCGGCGCAGAATTTCGAGCGCCCGGTCCGGCTCGTCGTGCCATTCGCGCCCGGCGGAACTTCCGACATTCTCGCCCGCCTGATCGCCCCCAAGCTCTCGGCCGCGATCGGCCAGTCCGTGGTGATCGAGAACAAGCCGGGCGCCGCCGGCAATCTCGGTGCCGACGCCGTCGCCAAGGCGCCGCCCGATGGCCACACCCTGCTGCTGATGGATGTCGGCTCGCTCGCGACCGCGCCGAGTCTGTTCTCTGACCTGACTTACGATCCCGTCAAGGATCTGGCGCCGGTCTCGATGGTGATGTTCGGCCCCTATGTGCTGGCGGTGCATGAATCCATTCCGGCCAAGACGGCGCAGGAGCTGGTCACTTACGCCAAGGCCAATCCAAACAAGCTCGCGGTCGCAAATTCCGGCGTCGGCGCAGCCAATCACATCACCGCGGTGCAGATGGCGAAGGAACTCGGCATCCAGTGGAAGAACGTGCCCTACAAGGGCGGCGCGGCAGCCTCGCGAGCCGTGGTCTCCGGTGAAAGCGGCGTCATCATCAACGGTTCGACCGCGACGCTGCCCTTCGTCTCGAACAAGCAGCTCGTCGGTCTCGCCGTCACTGGCGAGGAGCGGGTTGCGGGGCTCCCGACCTTCAAGGAAGTCGGCTTGCCGGGCGGCGACGCGGGCACTTGGCAGGGCATCCTGACCCGCGCCGGCACGCCGCCGGCGATGGTCACGCGCCTCAATGCCGAGATCGGCAAAATCCTGGAGATGCCCGACATCAAGGCCAAGATCGCCGAGCAGGGCGGCGTCGTCCGCGCCGGCACCCCGGCCGAGTTCGCGACTTGGCTGAGCGATGCGACCACGCGCTGGGGCGGCATCATCAAGGAAGCCGGCATCAAGGGCAGCTGAGCGGAGCCGGGCCGATGACGCGTTCCACGATCGACTGGCAGGATTTGCTCTTCGGCCTGTTTCTCATGGCGGTCGCGGCGGGCACACTCGTCGCGACCCGCAACCTCACTGTCGGCAACGCCGCCGATATGGGCGCAGGCTACATGCCCCGGGTCGTCTCCCTCGCGTTGCTGGCTTTCGGCCTGTTCTTCTGCGGTCGCGGCCTCAGGCGGGCGGGCCCCGCGATCGAAGCCGTACAGATGCGCCCGCTGCTGGCCGTGCTCGGCGCGGTCGGTGTCTTTGCGCTGACGGCGGAGCGGCTGGGGCTGGCCATCACCTCTGTCGTCACGGTCATCCTGGCCGGGTTCGCCACCCGCGAGGGCCGGCTGCGCGAGACCGTTCGCTTCGCGCTGCTCCTGTCGGGCGCGGCGGTCGTCCTCTTCATCAAGGTTCTGGCGTTGCCGGTGCCCCTCTGGCCGCGCTGAAGGCTCCAGCCGCCGATGGAACTCTTCGACAATCTGCTGCTCGGGCTCTCGACCGCGCTCGAGCTGAACAATCTCGGCCTGTGCCTGCTCGGCGTCGTGATCGGCACGGCCATCGGCGTCTTGCCCGGCATCGGGCCGATCCCGACAGTGGCGCTGCTTTTACCCTTCACCTTCGGCCTGTCGCCGCCCGGCGCCATGATCATGCTCGCCGGCATCTTCTACGGCGCGCAATATGGCGGCTCTACCACCGCCATCCTCGTCAACGTGCCGGGCGAAACCTCCTCGGTGGTCACCTGCATCGATGGTCATGAAATGGCCAAGCAGGGCAAGGCCGGCACGGCCCTGGCGATCGCGGCACTCGCCTCGTTCTTTGCCGGCACGGTGGCGACTGTCGTCATCGCCGTGATGAGCGTGCCGCTGTCGGTGCTGGCGCTGAAGTTCACGGCGGTCGAGTATTTCAGCCTGCTCGTGCTCGGCCTGATCGCCGCCGTCGTCCTGGCGCATGGCTCGGTCGCCAAATCCCTGGCGATGGTGCTGCTCGGCCTCCTCCTCGGCCTTATCGGGATCGATGTCAGCTCGGGCGCGGCGCGCATGACGTTCGGCGTCGCCGAGCTCTCCGACGGGCTCGACTTCGTTCCGGTCGCCATGGGCCTGTTCGGCCTGGGCGAGATCATCGCCAATCTGGAGCGGCCAGCGGAGCGGCGCGTCGTCAGCCAGTCGATCCGCAGCCTGATCCCGAGCCGGGCCGATCTGCGGGCGGCCTTTCCGGCGATGGTCCGCGGTACGGCGCTCGGCTCGGTGCTCGGCGTCCTGCCGGGCGGCGGGGCGGCGCTGCCGCCCTTCTCCTCCTATGCGCTGGAGAAGAAGCTCGCCAGGGATCCCTCCCGCTTCGGCAAAGGCGCGATCGAGGGTGTGGCCGGCCCCGAGGCCGCCAACAATGCCGGCGCGCAGACGAGCTTCATCCCGTTGCTGACGCTCGGCATCCCGGCCAATGCGCTGATGGCGCTGATGATCGGCGCGCTGATGATGCAGGGCATCCAGCCCGGCCCGCAGATCATGACGGAGCAACCGAAGCTCGTCTGGGGCGTGATCGCCTCGATGTGGGTCGGCAATCTGATGCTGCTGGTGATCAACCTGCCGTTGATCGGGCTCTGGGTCTCGATGTTGAAGATTCCCTACCGCCTGCTTTTTCCTGCGATCGTGCTGTTCTGCTGCATCGGCACCTATGGCATCGCCAACAGCCTGTTCAATGTCTGGCTGATGCTCGGTTGCGCCGCGATCGGCTACTTCTTCATCAAGGTCGGGGTCGAGCCGGCGCCCTTGCTGCTCGGCCTGGTGCTCGGTCCGCAGCTCGAGGAGAACTTCCGCCGCGCGATGCTGTTGTCCGAGGGGGATTTCTCGGTCTTCCTGCAGCGCCCGATCAGCGCGGTGCTGCTGGGCATCGTCGCAGTTATGCTGCTTGCAATGCTGTCGCCGACGATCATGCGAAACCGGAAGGCTGCTCTCATAGAAGAGACCTGAAATTCCGGCGGTCTGATAACCGCCGACGCGGTTAGCCGAGCGCGCCTATCAGCAGGCGCTTGCCTTTGCCCATCGTGTGCAACATGCGAGCTTAGCAGGGATTGAGCTCAGACTGGTGACCGTCAAAGTCGAATGTGGCGACACTGCTTTTGAGCGAGCACCGCATGCGGCCTCGATCGCTGTTGCTCGGTTCGTGCTCGAGCTCGCCGAACAGCGACGTTCGCGATCTGCCCGGAAGCGGACGTTAGCGGCTAGGGCGCCGGACGTCAGGTCCCGACCCTCTGCAGACTTTACCCGCTTAGCTGCCGATCAGCTTCTTCAGGTCTGCCTCACCCACCGCCACTTCATTCAGCGGTCAGCAGCACCTCAAGCTTCTCATAGACTTCGTCCAGGCCATCGGTGAAGCCGTTAGCAATCGCGGCGGCCCGCGCCTCGTGATTTGCATAGCGCATTACCTGGGTCATGTGGGTCCCCGTTCCGCGCGCGACCAGATCGGTGATGAGTGCACCCGCTTCCAACGTATGCGGCGTGATGGCGCGGGCGAAGCGACTATCCCATATATCCTGGTGCCGACTGCAAACATCCGGACCATGCCATGACGTCCAGCGTTGTACGTTCCGCATCCCGCAACGAAGAGGGCGCCGTTTCGGCGGTCATCGTCCTCGCCTTTGCCACTGATCCGATGACGCGCTGGTCATTGGGGGAGGCACACACCTATCTTGCGGTGATGCCCGACCTGATCCGGGCGTTCGGCGCCGCCGCCTACGATAGCGACAGCGCTTATGTGAGCGACGATTTCGGCGGCGCAGCGCTGTGGCTGCCGCCCGGCGTGGAGCCCGACATCGAGACGCTGGGACGCCTTATTCGAAAGAACGCCGATCCAGCGATCATATCCGATGTCGATGCGATATTCGAAGCAATGGAGCGATATCATCCAAAGGGCCCGCACTGGTATCTGCCGCTGATCGGCACCGACCCAGCGCGGCAGGGCCAGGGGATTGGCAGCGCGCTCATGCGTCATGCGCTCGCACGCTGCGACCGCGAGGGCGTCGCAGCTTATCTGGAATCGTCGAACCCGCGGAATATCCCGCTTTATCAGAGACACGGGTTCGAAGTTCTCGGAACCATCCAGATCGGATCGTCGCCAGTCCTGACGCCGATGCTGCGACCGCCGCAGCCTGCCGCAAGCTGATCGGACAGGCTTTGGAAATCAATCTCGTGGCGATGATCATCATTGGCCCGAAGGATGAGGCCCAAGGACCAACGCCCATGACATCGGGCGCGTAATCGTCTAAGGCGGCCCTCTCCTGCCGCCCTCACCCGCCCGATGCTGTTCAACTCCTTCGCCTTCCTGCTCGGCTTCCTGCCGCTTGCCCTCGCCCTGCACTGGCTGGTCGAGCGCTTCGCACCGGCCTGGCGGCTGCCGCTGCTCGCGGTGCTCTCCTTCGCCTTCTATGGCTGGTGGGACTGGCGCTTCGTGCCGCTGCTCGCCTTCTCGATCCTGCTCAACTGGCTGATCGCGGAAGCCTTCCTCAAGACCAAGCGCAGCGCGCTGATCACGCTCGCCATCGCGATCAATCTCGCGATCCTGGCGCTGTTCAAATACTTCAACTTCTTCGCCGATCTCGCTGCGGTGATTCCGGGATTGCCGACGGCGAAGCTCGATCTGGCGCTGCCGCTCGGCATCTCCTTCTTCACCTTCCACCATGTGATGTACCTGACCGATCTGCGCCGAGGCGAAGCGCCGCGCTACGATCTCGTCCGCTACGCGCTCTACATCGCCTTTTTCCCGCAGGTGCTGGCCGGGCCGCTGGTGCGCTGGCGCGAGATCATGCACCAGCTCGAGGAGCGGCCTTATTTGCGGCCCGACGCGGCCGAGCGCATCGCCCGCGGCATCATGCTGCTGACGCTCGGCCTGGCGAAGAAGGTGCTGCTCGGCGATCCCCTCGCCGAATACGCCAATCCGGTCTTCGCCGCGGCCGCCGCCGGCGACGTCGTGACCATGGCGCAGGCCTGGCAGGGGACGCTGGCCTTCACCTTCCAGATCTATTTCGACTTCTCCGGCTACACCGACATGGCGCTCGGCCTCGCCCTGTTGTTCGGCATCGTGCTGCCACAGAACTTCGACGTGCCCTATCGCGCCGTCAGCCTGCAGGATTTCTGGCGGCGCTGGCACATGACGCTGTCGCGCTTCCTGCGCGACTATCTCTACATCCCGCTCGGCGGCTCGCGGCACGGCCTGCCGCTGCAGCTCTGGGCTCTGTTCGCCACCATGGCACTCGGCGGCCTCTGGCACGGCGCCGGCCTCAACTTCGTCGCCTGGGGCGTGGCACACGGCGTCGTGCTCGCCATCGGCGTGCTCTGGCGTCGCGCCGGCCTGCCGATGCCGAAGCTGCTCGGCTGGGCCCTGACTTTCCTCTTCGTCGCCCTCTGCTGGGTGCTGTTCCGTGCCAGCTCCTTCGATGCGGCGCTCGCGATCTACAAGGGACTGTTCGGCTTTTCGCCCGTCGGCACCGGCTTCAAATGGCGCGCTTTGCTGCCGGCCGCCGCAGTCGCGATGATCGGCCCGACCGCCTGGGCAGCCGTACACAAGGCGCCCCCGGCACGCTGGCTCGCCGTGCTCACCGCCATCCTCTTCGTGCTGGTCCTGTTCAAGATCGGCGACGACGCCAATTATGAGTTCATCTACTTCCAGTTCTGACCCGCGCTGGGGCGGTTTCGGCCGCACCTTCCTGCTCGCGGCGACGTTCCTCGTCGCCGCGCTGCTGGCGCTCGCCTTTCTGGTCGACCCCTATGACAGCGGCCGCTCGCCGCTCAAATTCAAGGCCGGCGTCAGTCCGCAAGGGCCGCGCACCGCCGCAGCCAGCCGCGGTCGCGACCCGCACTTCTCCGGCGCGATCTTCGGCAACTCGCATATCCAGCTCGTCTCGCCGGAACTCCTCGCGCAGAAAACCGGCATCCCCTTCGTCTCGCTGATCGCCCCGGCGACTGGCCCGCGCGAGACGCTTATCCTGCTCGACTGGTTCCTGCGCCATCGCAAAGAGCCGGCCCGGGCGCTGGTGATCGGCATCGATGTACGCTGGTGCACGCCCGACCCGACGCTCGCAATCGAAAAGCCTTTTCCCTTCTGGCTGTTCGAGCGCTCGACCCTGCGCTACCTCGCCGGGCTGATGCGCTTCGACGTGATCGAGGAGACGCTGCGCCGGCTGCGCTATCTTTCGGCCAAGGCGCCCGAGCGCGCCCGGCCGGACGGCTATTGGGACTACGAGGCCGGCTACGAGGTTCAGGGCTTCCACAGCGACCCCGTCCGCCGCGCCAGGCTGCTCGAGCCGCTCGACACCAGCGGGGGCAACATCACCGGCCCCTTCCCCGCCGCCACGGCGCTGCGCGAGGTGCTTGGCCGGATGGCGCCGGATGTGCCCGTCGTCCTGGTGCGGCCGCCCAACTTCGTCTCCGCCCTGCCCGTGCCCGGCAGCGCCGGCGCCGGCGCCGACGCCGCCTGCCGCGACGCCTATGCCGCCCTCGTCGCAAGCCGCCCGAAAACCGCGCTGATCGACTGGCGCATCGACCGCCCGGAGAATCGCGCGCCGGACAACTATTTCGACCATACCCACTACCGGCAGAAGATCGCCGGGCCGCTCGGGGCCGACATCGCCGAGGCGATCATCGGATTGCGTTGATTTTCCAGCACTTTGCCAGCTTGTTCACGGCTGCGCGAAAGCGATTGTTCCTAATGTGACCAGTCGCTATAAGGGCGCCAAATCGGCGGCCTCGACACGGCAAAGCCGGCGGGGCCTTCGAGCGGACGTTCATGCAGAAGGCCTCTCATGTCGAAGCAGATCAGTCTCGAGCCTGACTACAAACCCTCCGACAAGGAGCCGTTCATGAATGAGCGGCAGCGCGAGTACTTTCGCGGCAAGCTGCTCGCCTGGAAGGAGGAGATTCTGAAGGAGGCCAAGGAGACCCTGGTCACCTTGCAGAGCGAGAGCGAGAACCACCCCGACATCGCCGACCGCGCCTCCTCGGAAACCGACCGCGCCATCGAGCTGCGCGCCCGCGATCGCCAGCGCAAGCTGATCTCCAAAATCGACAGCGCGCTCGCCCGCATCGAGGACGGTTCCTACGGCTATTGCGAGGAAACCGGCGAGCCGATCTCGCTGAAGCGTCTGGAAGCGCGCCCGATCGCGACGCTCTCGCTCGAAGCCCAGGAGCGCCATGAGCGCAATGAGCGCGTCTTCCGCGACGATTGAGATGCGGTAGACAACATCGTCCTTTCAAGAAAAAGGCCCCGCAGTTTTGCTGCGGGGCCTTTTTGCATCGAATAGCAAGGTTATCAGCCCGGCCCCGCTGGAGGCGGTAGCCGGGCGTCATCTCATCAACGCTCAGGCGATGTCGAAGCGATCGAGGTTCATCACCTTGGTCCAAGCCGCGACGAAGTCGTTCACGAACTTCGCCCGAGCATCCGAGCTGGCATAGACCTCCGCGAGCGCGCGCAGGATCGAGTTCGAGCCGAAGACGAGATCGGTGCGGGTGCCGGTCCACTTCGCCGCGCCGGTCTTGCGATCCGTGCCCTCGAACACGTCCTTGGCCTCGGAAGCTGCCTTCCACTGCGTGCCCATGTCGAGCAGGTTGACGAAATAGTCGTTCGTCAGCACGCCCAGCCGGTCGGTCAGGATGCCGTGCTTGGTCCCATCGGCATTGATGTCGATCGCGCGCAGGCCGCCGATCAGCACCGTCAGCTCGGGCGCGGTCAGCGTCAGCAGCTGCGCCTTGTCGATCAGCGCCACCTCGGCCGGCACCTTGGCCCCGGCCTTCTGGTAGTTGCGGAAGCCGTCGGCTGCCGGCTCCATGACATCGAAGGAGTGCGTATCGGTCTGCTCCTGCCTGGCGTCGGTGCGGCCCGGGGTGAACAGCACGCTCACCTCATGACCGGCCGCCTTGGCCGCCTGCTCGACGCCGACATTGCCGGCCAGCACGATGAGATCGGCCAGCGAGACCTTCTGGTCGCCATCCGCCTCTTTGTTGAACTGGCGCCGGATGCCATCCAGCACCTCGATCACCCTGGCGAGCTGCGCCGGCTGGTTGACCTCCCAGTCCTTCTGAGGTGCGAGGCGGATGCGCGCGCCATTGGCACCGCCGCGCTTGTCGCCGCCGCGGAAGGTCGAGGCGGAGGCCCAAGCGGTCCCGACCAGTTCGGAGACGCTGAGGCTGGAAGCCCTGATCTTCTCCTTGAGCGCAGCGATATCCACCGCGTTGACCAGCGGATGGTCGGCCGCCGGCACCACATCCTGCCAGATCAGCTCTTCCTTCGGCACTTCGGGCCCAAGATAGCGTGAGCGCGGGCCAAGATCGCGATGGGTCAGCTTGAACCAGGCGCGGGCGAAGGCCTCGGCGAAGGCCTGCGGGTTCTCGAGAAAGCGGCGGGAGATTTTCTCGTAGGCCGGGTCGACGCGCAGCGACAGATCGGTCGTCAGCATGGTCGGCTTGCGCTTCTTCGACCGGTCATGGGCGTCAGGGATGATCGCGTCGGCATTCTTGGCGACCCACTGATGAGCGCCGGCCGGCGACTTCTCCAGTTCCCATTCGAAGCCGAAGAGGTTCTCGAAGAAGAAATTGCTCCACTGCGCCGGCGTCTGGGTCCAGGTGACCTCGAGGCCGCTCGTGATAGTGTCGTCGCCCTTGCCGGAACCAAAGCTGTTGCGCCAGCCAAGGCCCTGCGCCTCGAGGCCGTCGGCCTCGGGATCGGCGCCGACATTGTCGGTCGGGCCGGCGCCATGCGTCTTGCCGAAAGTGTGGCCGCCGGCGATGAGAGCGACGGTCTCCTCGTCGTTCATCGCCATGCGGGCGAAGGTGTCGCGGATGTCCCTTGCGGCCAGCAGCGGGTCGGGATTGCCGTCCGGACCTTCCGGATTCACGTAGATCAGGCCCATCTGCGCCGCAGCGAGGGGGTTTTCGAGGTTGCGTGAATGCACCTTGCCGTCGGCATCGTCGTCGGAGACGAGCACGGCTTCGCCGGCAGGCTTTTTCACGCCCTCCGAACCATGAGCATAGCGCAGATCACCGCCGAGCCAGGTGGTCTCGCGACCCCAGTAGACGTCCTGATCCGGTTCCCAGGTGTCGGCGCGTCCGGCGGCGAAGCCGAAGGTACGGAAGCCCATCGTTTCCAGCGCGACATTGCCGGTCAGGATCAAGAGGTCGGCCCAGGAAATCGCCTGGCCGTACTTCTGCTTGATCGGCCAGAGCAGGCGGCGCGCCTTGTCGAGGCTGACATTGTCCGGCCAGCTGTTGAGCGGAGCGAAGCGCTGCTGGCCGCGGCCGCCGCCGCCGCGCCCGTCCGCGAGGCGATAGGTGCCGGCGCTATGCCAGGCCATGCGGATGAACAGGGGGCCGTAATGGCCGAAATCCGCTGGCCACCAATCCTGCGAGTCGGTCATCAGCTTGCGCAGGTCGTTCTTCAGCGCGGCGTAATCGAGTTTCGCGAAAGCCTCGCGATAGTCGAAGGCCGCACCCAGCGGATCCGATTTCGCCGAATGCTGGCTCAGCAGCTCGACAGGCAGCCGGTTCGGCCACCAGTCATGGTTCTGCCGGGCGCCGCCGCCATGGGCGACGGGGCATTTGCCCGTGCTGTCCTCAGTCTTCGCGTTCATGTCATTCTCCGAGTTCAGCTGGCTGCTGGGTTGCGTCTTAGCAAAAGGATTTCATTATTTTAATTCCGATTTTCTGATCACGACGATAAGCTGAAATTATGACAAACCTGACCTTCAAGCAGCTTCGCTATCTGGAGGCGCTGGCACGGCATGGCCATTTCGGGCGTGCCGCAGAAGCTTGCGGCATCTCGCAGCCGGCGTTGTCCATGCAGATCAAGACGCTCGAGGAAGAGCTCGGCGCCGGGCTGTTCGAGCGGGACAGGCGCCAGGTGCGCCTGACCAGCTTCGGCGAGGAGATTGCCCAGCGGGGCAAGGACATCCTGCGCGCGCTCGACGAACTGGAAGGCTATGCGCGCGCCTCCCGGAGCGGCCTCGTCGCCAAGCTGCGCATCGGCGTGATCCCGACGGTTGCGCCCTATTTGCTGCCGAGCCTCATCGGCGATCTCACCCGCCTGCATGGCGGCCTCGACCTGCATGTGCGCGAGACGCTGACGCCGAGGCTGGTCCAGGAGCTGAACGAGGGCAGGCTCGACCTGGCGATCGTCGCCTTGCCGGTGTCGGAACCATCGCTCACCGAGGTCGCCCTCTTTACCGAAAGCTTCGTCCTCGTCCGGCCGCGCGCGGATGAAGGAAAGCCTCCCCCGGATCGCGAGGCTTTGCGGGAGATGCGGTTGCTGCTGCTCGAAGAGGGCCACTGCTTTCGCGATCAGGCCCTCTCCTTCTGCAGCACCAAGGCGCGTACCATGCAGCCGCGCGACCTCCTGGACGCGAGCTCGCTGTCGACACTGGTCCAGATGGTCGATGCGGGACTAGGCGTCACCCTGATCCCGGAAATGGCGGTGGCGGTCGAGACGCGCTCCGCCTCAGTCTCGGTCGTGCGCTTCGGGCAGCCTGAGCCTTCGCGAACCATCGGCATGGTCTGGCGCAAGACCAGCCCGCTGGCCAGGCAATTGCTCGAGATATCCGACATGGTCCGCCAGTCGGCCGGCGTGCTGCGGCAGACCCGCGACGCCTCTTCGTCCGGTTCTCACCCTAGAGTGAGCTGACTTCACCCACCATCGTCATCCTGGGCGAGCGAAGCTCGGCCCGGGATCCATCGTAGAGCTCCGGAGCCTTACGATGGATCCCGGAGCTGCGCGGCTTCGCCGCTTGTCCAGGATGACGGCGTGGCTCCGGGTAAAATCAGCGTGCTCTAGGGCAATAGCGGCCGTTGCAGCCTCGTGAAAGCAAAGCCCCGCGCGGGAGGCGCGGGGCTTCTGGCCGCCAGCCGTGGATAGCTGGGGAGCGTGGCGGGCGGCCGGGAGAAAAGGCGGCTCGGGAGAGACCGCCGGCCCGGCGCGAAGGCATGAAACGTGGGGAGCGTTGCCGTCGCGCCGGAAACTCGGGATTGGTGGCCTCAGAACGGCAGCAGGATGTCCATCACCTGCTGGCCGTAGCGTGGCTGCTGCACGTCGGTGATCTGGCCGCGGCCGCCATAGGCGATGCGGGCCTGGGCGATCTTGGCCGACTCGATCGTGTTGTCGGATTCGATGTCCTCCGGTCGGATCACACCCGCGACGATCAATTCGCGCACCTCGAAGTTCACCCGGATTTCCTGCTTGCCCTCGATCACTAGATTGCCGTTCGGCAGGGTCTGGGTGACGGCGGCGGCGACATTGGTGGCGAGCTGCTCGGCCCGGCGCACCGAGCCACTGCCCTCGCTCGACGAATCCGAGTCGAGCTTCAGCAGTGAGCTGGGATCCGCTTTCTTGCTCCACTTGCTCTCGGCGCCGAAGGCATTCTCGGCGCCGAAATCCTCGCCGTTCTTGCGGCTGCGCTTGGTGGTGTTGTCGAGCTGCGCCCGGTCGGTGACTTTGACCTTGACGGTGACGAGGTCGCCGACCTGGCGGGCGCGCTGGTCCTTGAAGAAGGCGCGCGAGCCTGTACGCCAGAGCGAGTTCGGCGCGAAGGAGGCGTGCTCGATCGGCGGCATCGGCATCTGCACGGGCTTGTAGCCCTTGGCGGCGGTCGGATCCTCGATCGGCGAGAGGGCCGGCGCCTGGCCGACATTGGCGAGCCTGTCTGCGGCACCGCAAGCGCCCAGCATGAGGCTGAGGCCGAGAGTGGCGGGGATGGCGAATGGCTTGGTCCGGGTCATGGTAACGGTCCGCAACTGGAGCAATGGGGTCGGCATCAGCGGGCAGCGGCGATCTGGCCGCCGCCCTGCGGGCTGACATTGACGCGCCCGGGACCGGTGACCGTTCCCTGCAGCACGCGCTTCGACTGTGGATTGGTGATCGAGATGACGTCGCCGATCGCGCCGGCCTCGTTGGCGCGGCCGCGCATGCTGATCGCGATGCCGCGCCCCTCGTAGAAGAGAGTGACGACGTCGCCACGCCCGATGATCTCCTCGCGCTGGACATCGCCGCTGCGCAGTACCGACCCCGCCACCAGCATCCGCTTGGCGACCTTGCCGACCGCCGCCTTCGCCTCGCCGATCACGTCGTTGAACTGCGCATCGCGCGGCCGGCGCTCGATGGTGACGTCGGATGCCTTGAGCGTCTCGCCACGGGCGATCGTGCGCAGCGACACCACGGCTTCCGTCGTCTCGACCAGCTGGCCTGAGACGCGCACCGGCTTCAGCCGCGTCGCGGCGCTGCCCGGCATGGTCAGGCGGCCTGTGATGCGGCGGCTGCGCGCGTCGTAATTCAGGTCGAGCGCTGCAAGGTCGCCTGTCAGCTCCGGCTCGACCACGACGGAAGGCGCGCCACCATCGAGCAACAGCGCGAAGGCGCGTCCGTCGAAGCCGAAGCGTTCGAGCAGCGCCGACTTCACGGCGGCCTCGACATCAAGCCCGGTGATCCGGCGCGCCGCCCGGGTCACCACCACCTGGGCGACACCCTGGCTGTCGAGTTCCTGCGCATCGCGCAGGAGGCCGTGCTTCACCGCGGCTTCGACGATCCGGCTGACCTGGATGGTGCCGGTCTCGCCGAGCGCCGGCGCCCGGAAGGCGGGCAGTGCCGCATCCTGCGGCGACAAACCCGCGATCAGATCGCCGAAGCCAACGATATCGCGCGAGAGCGTGAGGTCCGTCTTCAGCTTGAGCTTGGCGGCTGCCGCGGGTGCGGCTGCGGGCGCGCGCTCGCCGGCCGGAGCCGCTGCTTGCGCAAGCACCATGACGGGAATCGCGGTCATGGTCGCGATCAGGAGAATGGAGCGGATCATCTGGCTCATCCCTCTCAGCGCATGATCTGCGTGGTGGACTGCATCATCTGGTCGGCGGCCGAGATCACCTTGGAGTTCATCTCGTAGGCGCGCTGCGCCGCGATCAGCGAGGAGAGCTCGGTCACCGCCTGGACGTTGCCTTCTTCCAGGTAGTTCTGCTGCAGCGTGCCGAAGCCCTCTTCGCCGCCGAGCCCGTCGATCGCCGGGCCGGAGCCAGCCGTTTCGATGAACAGGTTGTCGCCGATCGATTCGAGGCCAACCTTGTTGATGAAGCGGGTGAGCTGGATCTGGCCGAGCTGCTGCGGAGCGGTCTGGCCGGGAAGATTGACCTCGACCGTGCCCTGCGCGTTGATGTTGACGCTGGTCGCGTTGTTCGGGACGGTGATGCCCGGCTGGACCTGGTAGCCGTCGCGCGTCACCAGCCGACCTTGGCTATCGAGGTCGAAGGAGCCGTCACGCGAATAGGCGGTGCGGCCGTCCGGCATCTGGATCCGGAAGAAGCCCTCGCCGCGGATCGCGATATCGTACTGCTTCTCCGTCGGCGTCAGGTTGCCCTGGCTCATCACCCGCCCGGTCGACGCGGTCTTGACGCCCGAGCCGACGAAGGTGCCGGCTGGAACCTGCGTGTTCTGGTCCGAGGTCTGCGTGCCGGCGCGGCGGAAGTGCTCGTAGAGCAGGTCCTGAAATGCACGCGCTGGCGCTTGTAGCCGGTGGTGCGGACGTTCGCGATGTTGTTCGAGATGACCTGGACGTTGAGTTCCTGGGCCATCATGCCGGTGGCGGCAGTGTAAAGCGCGCGCATCGTTTGGCTCCTTTCCGCGTCAGGCTTGCTGATCGGCCAGGCGGGTGATCGCCTTGGCACGTAGTTCGTCGGTCTTGGCCATCATCGCCGAGAGCGTCTGATAAGCGCGCTGGACCTCGACCAGCCGCGTCATCTCGACCACGGCCTTGACGTTGGAGCGCTCGATCGCCCCGGTCTCGAGCCGTGCCTGCGGGCCTGCGGCCTGGGCTGCGGTGGTCGAGGAGAACAGGTTGCTGCCATCGCTGGCGAGCGCGGCGGGGTTGTCGAAGCGGACGATCCGGAGCTTGCCGCGCTGGCCCTGGTCGGACGTGACCGTGCCGTCGGCGGCGATCCGCGGATTGCTCTCGGTCGAACCGAAGACGATCGGCCCCCCATCGCCCATCACCGGCTGGCCGGCCTGGGTCACGAGCTGGCCGCGGCCATTGATATCGAGTGAGCCGGCGCGGGTGTAGCGCTCGCCCTGGGGGGTCTGGACGACGAGATAGTTGTCGCCCTGAACCGCGACATCGAGCGGGTTGCCAGTGCGCTCGATCGCCCCCAGCGAGAGATCGATCGGCGTGCCCTTGTCGATGACATAGGAGAGCCGGCGGTCCTGCGTTTGGAAGGTGTCGGCGCGCGCTGTCGGCGAGACGTACTCCGCAAAGCGCGCCGAGCGCGCCTTGAAGCCGTTCGTGCCGACATTCGCGACGTTGTTAGCAATGACGTCGAGCTCACGCGCCAGAGCCATCTGGCGCGACAGGCTGACGAGAAGCGCGTTTTCCACGGCTCCTGCTCCCGATCTGTCCCGTGATCGCCCCGACGCTCCCCAGCGCGGTGACCACACCAACAGGGTCGCAAACGACGTGCCAACATGGTTAATTTACACAAGTAATTGATATAACTAACTATTATACTAAAAGGCGCCCCCAATCGCGCTGGTTCGAACCCGCCCGCGCGGCAGAAACGACCCGGCAAAAATTGCCCTCCTTAACGGCCCGTTAACCGTAATTGGGCAGGGTCAGCGACAGAGAGACGGGCCAGGGCGGCACCCGTCCCGGGCGGGCAAGCCGAGATGGCGAAAAAGACGGGCAAGGACGACGAGACCGCCGAGGACGGCGCCGACGCGGCGTCGAAGCCCGGCAAGAAGAAGCTCGTCATGATCGGCGGCGCCTTGGCGCTCGTCGCCGTGCTCGGCGGCGGCTGGTTCTTCTTCCTGAAGAAGAAGCCTGTCGAGGAGATCAGCGCCGAGGCGGCTGCCGCAGCAGCCAAGAAGCAGATTACCTTCGTCGAGATGAAGGACATGATGATCGGCATCTCCGCTGGGCCGCAGCAGGACCGCCAGCCGATCGTCAAGATCAAGGTCGCGCTCGAGATCGCCGATCCCAAGACCGCGGACCAGGTCAAGCCGCTGCTGCCGCGTGTCGAGGACGCCTTCCAGGTCTTCATGCGCGAGCTGCGCCCTTCCGACCTCGACGGCTCGGCCGGCATGTACCGGCTGAAGGAAGAGCTGCTGCGCCGGGTCAACGTCACCGTCTACCCGGCCAAGGTCGACGCCGTCCTCTTCAAGGAACTGCTGCTGCAATAGCGGCGGCCTAACTCGTTCGAGCAGACCACATGGCCAGCAGCGACCTCGAAGCCCAGGACAAGGACAAGCTGCCGCTGACGCCGGAAGGCATGGCGGCGGAGTGGGCTGCCATGCCCGACATCGTCGACGAGGACGGTGGCGAGACGGAAGCCAATATCGATCGCCTGATGAATCAGGACGAGATCGATACGATGCTCGGCTTCTCGGCCGGAGACGACGGCAAGGGCGGCCGCAACGGCATCCAGGCGATCGTCGATTCCGGCTCGGTCACCTATGAACGCCTGCCGATGCTCGAAATCATCTTCGAGCGCCTGGTCCGCCTTCTCTCCACCAGCCTGCGCAACCTGTTCAGCGACAATGTCGAGGTGACGCTGGAGGGCATCCGCTCGGTGCGCTTCGGCGACTACATGAACTCGATCTCGCTGCCGGCGATGCTCGCGGTGTTCAAGGCCGAGGAATGGGACAATTTCGGCCTCATCACCATCGAGTCCGCCCTCACCTATTCGGTGCTCGACACCATGCTTGGCGGCAAGCGCGGCCAGTCGGCGGCGCGCGTCGACGGGCGCCCCTTCACCTCGATCGAGATGAACCTGCTGCGCCGCGTCATCGGCGTCGTGCTCGGCGATGCCGAGGCCGCCTTCAGGCCGCTCTCGCCGGTGAACTTCAAGATCGACCGGATCGAATCCAATCCACGCTTCGTCTCGATCTCGCGCCCGGCCAACGCCGCCATCCGCGTCGAATTGCGCTTCGACATGGAGGGCCGCGGCGGCTCGCTCCATTTGCTCCTGCCCTACGCCACCATCGAGCCGATCCGGGAATTGCTGCTCGAAAGCTTCATGGGCGAGAAGCTCGGGCGCGACCCGATCTGGGAGAATCACCTCGCCACCGAGGTCTGGCAGGCCGATGTCGCGGTGAAATGCGTGCTGCACGAATGCACCATGCCGCTCAAGCGGGTGATGAAGCTCGAGATCGGCGACACGCTGATGTTCGACGCGCGCCCCGACTCCGTCGCTTCGCTGCGCTGCGGCGAGTTCATCGTCAGCGAGGGCCGGATCGGGCGCGTCGACGACAAGATCGCCGTCCAGGTCGTCAGCCCCCTGCGGCGCTCGAAGACGACCATGGCCGCCTTCGACACCAGCCATCTCAATCCGGCGTCCTGACCAGGGAGTTCCTGCACCATGACCATCACCCTGATCGCCGATGTGCTGGTGGGCTGCCTGCTGGTCGCGACCATCATCACCTGCTTCGTGCTCTCCAAGCGCATCGAGCGGCTGAAGGCCGATGAGAGCGCGATGCGCCAGACCATCGGCGCCCTGATCTCCGCTACGGACACGGCCGAGCGCGCCATCGCCGGCCTGAAGCTGACGCTCGGCGACTGCGACCGCACCCTCGGCGAACGCCTGCGCACCGCCGAGCGTTACGCCGCCGACCTCGCCCAGCAGATCGAGGCCGGCCAGGGCGTGATGGAGCGCATCGGCCAGATCGTCAGCGCCGCCAGCATGGTCGCCGCCAAGCCCGAGCCCGTCTCCGAGAAGCCGGTCGTCTCACGCATGGCGAGCGCCGCCGACGCCGCCGCCGCGATCCGCGCCCGCGCCGCCCGCAGGCTCGAAGGCCAGGCTGCGTGATCCAGTCGCCCCGCCTGATCCCGGCCGTCATCCTCGGCGCCATGGGTCTCCTGGCGCTGAAGCTGCTTGCCTGGTCGGCGGAACCCTCTCCGAGCAAGGTACCACCCAGCGCCCAGGTCGTCGCCGCAAAGCCTGAGAAGGAGGTCTGGGGCCTGGCCAAGATCATTGCCAAAGCCCATCAGCCCGACGTCTTCATGGATCCCGAGACCACCGGCACCATCGACCCGCCGTCCCCCAAGGTTGTGCCGGAGGAGCAGGCCAAGCGCGACGCCAGCCCGAACAACAAGGCCGGCCTGATGAACGGCACGGCTCAGCCGGTTTCGCCGGCGGAAAAGGCCTTGCTCGAACGCCTCGGCCAGCGCCGCGAGGAGATCGACGCCCGCATGCGCGAGCTCGACATGCGCGAGAAGCTGCTCGATTCGGCCGAGAAGAAACTCGGCGGCCGCGTCGACGATCTCAAGGCGCTGGAAGAGAAGGTTGAAGGTCCGCGCAAGCAGGAGGCCGAGGCCAACCAGGCCGTCAAGAACCTGGTGATCATGTACGAGACGATGAAGCCGAAGGACGCCGCCCGTGTCTTCGACCGGCTGGCGCTCGACATCCTAGTTCCCGTCGTCCAGCAGATGAGCCCGCGCAAGATGTCGGATGTGCTGGCCGCCATGTCGCCGGAGGCGGCAGAGCGGCTCACCGTCGCGCTCTCAGTGCGTGGACGTCCTGCTGTCGCCACCGAACGCGCGCCAGCCGCCATGCCGGCAGGCAATGAGCTGCCGGCGATCGAGCCCGCCCCGCGCCGCTGACCACCCGGCCGGTTTGGCTTTGCCCAGACAGGCCGCACTGCGATCAGGTCATGGGTTCGACAGTCACTGCTGAACCGAGATGCCACTCTCCTTGATGATCGTCGCATAGGTCGAAACGTAGCGATCGATCACGGTCTCGAACTCCGCGCCCGATCGGGCCAGTACCGTGAAGCTCAGATTCTGGAGACGCTCGCGCACATCCGGGCGCGTCAGGGCCGCGAGCCAGGCGCGCTCCAGTGCGTTGCGGGCGGCAGCTGGCGTATCACGACGCACCATGATGCCGAACCAGCTGTCGGAGAGCAGATCCGGCAGGCCAAGCTCGGTGAATGTCGGGACATTGGGCAGCTCCCGTACGCGCTTGTCGGCGGTGACCGCCAGCGCGATGAGCTTGCCCTCCTCGATCGACTGGACGACGTCCGGAAGATTGCTGAGCGCAAAATCGATCCGGCCGGCGAACAGGTCGACGAAGAGCTGCGCGGTGCCGTTATAGGGCGCATGGACGGCTTTGCCGCCGATCAGGCGCAGGAAGTGCTCGGAGCCGAGATGCGGCGAGGTCCCGATCCCGGGGCTCCCGTAAGTCATCGAGTCGCCGCTCTCGCGCAGGCGCTTGACGAAGCCTGCCCAGTCAGTCTTCAGCGACGGCTCGACCACGAGGACGTGGGGCACCACCGTCGCCTGCACCACCGGGACGAAGGCACGCTGCCAATCCGCGGTCCGCGTCCGCAGCGTGATGTTCGCCGCGAAGCTGTTGGCGATCATCAGCATGGTGTGCCCGTCGGCCGGCGACTTCAGCGTCTCGGCCCCGGCGATGACGGTGGCGGCGCCGGCAATGTTCTCGACCACGACGGTCTGGCCGAGCGTGTCCTTGAGGCTCTCCTGCGCCAGCCGGGCGACCGGATCCATCGACGTCCCGGCCGTGAAAGGCAGGATCAGCCGCAGCGGCCTCGTCGGTCGCCATTCGGTTTGCGCTCTTGCCTGGTCCGCTCTTGCGAGAGCCGGAGCGGTCAATCCCGCCAGGAGCAACGCGCGTCGATCAAGCAACATCGGGGCTCTCCAAGCATGAGATCGTCAAAGCTGTTGCCGGCTGCATTGCGTTCCCGTTCCGGCAACACGCGCAGCCAGGTCGCTTCTGGTCAGAACTGCGCTTCGATCACGATCTCTCGCGACAGACCTCTCACATCCATCTCGTAGTCGAGGACAGCCACCGGAGGCCGCGAGAAGTGCCAGGTCAGGCCACGACCGAGACTGGTGATCGGCAGGAGCACGTCCGCCAGGAGCGGGTGAATGTCACGAACCGTGTAGATGTTCGCGACCGTGGCATCCTGCCAGCTATGGCCGAGCCCCGTCAGGCGGTGCTCCATCTCGCCCATCACCCATTCGGCCTTGGCGCGCACGCCCTCGGGGGAGGCATCGCCCGGCCGGATCGTACCCTGCGCGTAGCTCGCGCCGCCTTCCGGTGCCCTCGCCGCTGCCGGCCACCACGAAGCTCGCCCGCGCCGAGGCATCGGGAACGGTATAGCTGAAGGCATGGAGCGATACGGTGTCCGGCTTGCCGAGTTCGGGGCAGATATTCGTCCGGGCGACCGGGTTCACCTTGCCCTGCAGGACCCCCCATTGATCGAGTCGGGAGGCATAGAGCCGGTTGAAGGCGTCGAACCCACCCTCCGAGAAGGGCTCGGGCGAGCGCAGCTCGCAGGCGCAGAACGCCGTCAGCGGCCTGCCGACCCGCTTCAGATGCGCCTCGATGATAGCAAGGCCCTGGTCCAGCGCGACCGGGGTCGCCAGTTGCGCCCGCTCGATCCGGAAGCCGGGCTGCGCCGCAACGCCACCGGAGTATTGGAAAACAGCAGGGATGAACCGGTAGCTGCCGTCCTGGCTCGGTTGCGTCGAATACATCAGATCGGCTCCCCCACAATGTTCTGATCATTTCTAGAGGGAGCGAAGATCGGCCAGCCAGACTGGAATCGCGAAGAGATCGTTGCCGTTCCGGCAACAGTTTCTTACTGTTTAGCCAACAGGTTCGCTTGCGCCGAAAGGCTCCTTGCATGTCGCTCACCCGCTATCGGTATTTCGCGCTCGTCGCCGATCACGGCTCCGTCCGCGAAGCTGCTGATGCGCTGCGCGTCGCCCCGTCGGCGATCAGCCGCCAGGTCGCCAGCCTCGAAGAGGAGTACGGCACGGCCCTGTTCGAGCGCCGGGCGCGCGGCATGCGGCTGACCACGGCGGGAACGGCGGTCCTCGAGACGGCTCGCACCATCCTCGACAGCGTCCAGACAGCCCGCTCCGCCATCGATGAGCTCCAGGGCATGAAGCGCGGCCACGTGCGCGTCTGGGCAGTCGAAGGTGCGCTCGATGATTTTCTCTACCCTGCCCTTGCCGCGTTCTCGACCGCGCATCCGTCCGTGAGTTTCGAGGTCATGGTCGCGAGTTCCGACCAGCTCGTGCAGCGTCTGCTCGACGACGAGGCCGATGTGGTGGCCGCGTTCAACCCGATCCTGCACCGGAGCGTCCTGTCGCTCGCCGAGATCGCCGACCCGCTCGTCGCCGCCGCGCACCCCGACGACGCGTTCGCGCAGCGTCAGTCGACGACCATCGCCGAAATCGGTGAGGCGCGCCTGGCCCTCCCCGACCGGACTTTCGGCCTGCGGCGCCTGGTCGATGACGTCGCGGCGGCGACCGGCATCGCGCTCAAGCCGGCCCTCGTCACGAACTCGATCGAATCGCTGCGCTCCTTTGCGCGGGCAGGCATGGGCGTCAGCATCCTGACGCGGTGCGCGACAAGGCGGGACGTCTCAGAGGGCCGCCTCGTCGCGGTGCCGATACGCGGGCGCAATCTGCGCAAGGCCTGCGTCAAGATCTGCGTCAGGAACGGCCGAACCCTGTCCCCTGCAGCACGAGCGCTCGCGCAGCATCTCGCCCGCAGCGCCCGCGCCTATGCTGCCAAACATGCATAGAGCGCGCTTATTGGCGACATGAATCCGTGGCCCAACTTCGTCAGAGCTTAACCCGCCGTTATCCTTGACGGGCTAGCCTCCGCGCAGGTTGGAGCGGCCTGTCGCCGCTCCGCCATCGCGTCGAGTTGAGTAGCGGTCGTGCGTATCCTGCGGTCCCTGAGCTTCGGCATTGGCCTGGCGGCGCTGAGCCTCGCTGCCGGCTTCGTCGCGCCGGTGGCAGCGGCCACCGCGACCTTGCGCGGCGAAGCCATGCGCGCCGGCTTCGGCCGCCTCGCCTTCACCTTCGACGAACCGGTGACCACGCGCGTGCGGGTCTCGAACGGCGTCGTCGTCATCGGCTTCAGCCAGCCGGTGAAGCTCGATCCGGGCCGGCTTGCCGCCGAACTGCCGAATTATGTTTCGGTCGTTCGGATCGATCCCGACGGCCGCGGCCTGCGCCTTGCGCTCGCCCGTCCCTATCGCGCCAACCTGCTCGAAGCGGGCGACAGGGCCTTTGTCGACCTGCTGCCCGAGAACTGGACCGGCCAGCTGCCGGGCCTGCCACCCGAGATTCTCGCCGAACTCACCCAGCGCCTGCGTCTCGCCGAGGCGCGCGCCCGCGAGATCGCCCGCGCTCCGGCGATCCCGCCGAAGCCGCTCGGCTTCCGCAGCGCCCGCCTCCCGACGCTCGATCGCCTGATGTTCTCGACGCCGCCGGAGACCATGCTCACGCCCGTTCTGGGCGACGGCAAGCTGACGCTGAGTTTCGACCAGCCGCTGGCGGTGACGCCGTCGCAGATCCGCAGCCTCCTGCCGGCCGACTTCACGCTCGAGCAGGCGACGATCCAGGACGATCAGACACAGCTCGTCTTTACTGTGCCGAAGGATCGCCAGCTTCGCAGCTTCCGCGACGACGCCGGCTGGACCGTGGATCTGCCGCACCCCGGCGCCGCCATCCCGCTCTCGCTGGCCGATCTGCAGGCTGCCCCGCCAGGCGGGAGCAGGCCGGTGGACGCCAAGGCGCCCGAGCAGAAAACGGCCGCAGCATCGCCGCCCCCTGCCCCGAAGGCCGATACACCACAGGCCCAGCCCAAGCCGGTGGCTGCCTCAGCCGCCGCCGACGTCCCGCCCCGCGATATCGAGATCGCCTCCGCCGCCGACGGCGATGGCGGCCGCATCGATTTCCGCTTCTCGCGGCCGACGGGCGCCGCCGCCTTCGCCGAGCCCGGCCGGGTCACGCTGGTCTTCGACACGCGCGACACGCTCGACCCTGACAAGCTCAAGGGCGTGCTGCCCGCGCTGGTCCAGGACGTCACCGTCACGCGCGAGGCCAAGGTCACGATCGTCAGGCTGAAGATGCGCCGCCAGCAGATCGTGCGGCTCTCTGATGACGGCCCGCAATGGTCCCTGACCTTCGGCGACAAGGCCGGTAAGCCCGCCGGTGCGCTCAGCCCTCGCCGTGATGCCGACGAGCGCGGCCAGACCATCGTCAACGTGCCGGTGCCAGGCCTGACCGGCGTGCACTGGCTCGATAACAGCGAGGGCGGCCCGACGATCGCGGTCGCGACCGCGATGGGGCCGACGCGGGCCGTCTCGAAGCCTTATCGCTTCGTCGAATTCGGTCTGCCGCAGAGCGCTCACGGCGTCGTCGTCAGCGCTATCGCCGACGATCTCGCGGTGCGCGCCGACACCGACGAGGTGCGGATCGGTCGCCGCAACGGGCTGATCATCAGCCTCGACGCCGAAAAGCCGAGCGAGGCGGAGAAGAAGAACGCTGCGGCTGCCGCCCTGCCATTGCTCGACAGCGAGGTCTGGTCCGCCTTGCATACGGCCGATGTCCGCGATCGCGCCGCAGCCTTGCTGCGCGAGGTCGCTGGCGCCTCGCGTGGACGCAAATCCGAGACCCGGCTGGCGCTGGCCCGCTTCCTGGCGGCCAACGGCATGATATCGGAAGCCGCCGGGCCGCTGAATGCGCTCCTGGCCGACGATGCCGCGATGCGCGGCAACCGCGACGCGCTCTTCCTGCGCGGCGTCATCGCCTCCCGCATGCACCGCAGTGCCGAGGCACTGAAGGCTTTCGAGGCCGCACCGATCCGCGACGAGGCCGAAACCGGCCTCTGGCGTGCCCTCGCCGAGCAGCGGCTCGGCCGCAACGCCCAGGCGCTCGCCGGCTTCCGCCGGGCCGAAGGCAGCCTCGACCGCTACCCTCCCGATCTCCAGGCCGAGTTCCGTCCGGCGATGGCGCGAGCCGCGCTTGCGTCCGGCGAGGCGACGGTGGCGGAAAAGCAGATTGCGCGTCTCGCCGAGATGTCCGAGGAACTGGTGAATCCCGAAGAGCTGGCGCTGCTGCGCGCCAGGCTTGACGATGTCAGCGGTCGGCCGGAGGCCGCGCTCAACGGCTATCGTCCGCTCTTCGAGGCGAAAACCCGGCCCGTTTCAGCCGAGGCGCAGTTGCGCGCCGTCAAGCTCGCTCGGGCCGAGAAGCGCACCGACCTGCCAGTCGGCGAGGCCATCGCCCGGCTGGAGACCGTCTCGGCGATCTGGCGCGGTGGTGAGGTCGAGATCGAGACGCTGGCCGAGCTCGGCCGCCTCTATGCCGAGCAGCAGCGCTGGCGCGACGCCTTCCAGACGGCGCGGCGCGCCAACGAGGTCTTCCCGGAGCATCCGGCGACGCGGCTCCTGCACGACGAGACCGCCCAGCGCTTCGAAGCGCTGTTCAGCGATCCCAATCTCGAAAAGCTGCCCCGGCTCGACGCGCTCGCGCTGTTCTACGACTTCAAGGAGTTCCTGCCGATCGGCCGGCGCGGCGACGAGATCACCCGCCTGCTCGCTGACCGCCTGGTCGAGCTCGACCTGCTCGACCAGGCCAGCGACATCCTGCAGTACCAGATGGATCGGCGCTTGACCGGCGCGGCGCGCTCCACCGTGGCGACGCGGCTCGCCATGATTCGATTGATGAACGGCAAGCCGGCCGAGGCCCTGCAGGCGATCGTCTCGACCCGGCTCGCCGAGCTGCCGGCCGACGTCAAGCGCGCCCGCCTGCTGCTCGAGGCCAAGGCGCTGTCCGACCTCTCACGCACCGACCAGGCGCTCGACCTGATGGAGGGCGAAAGCGGACCCGAGGTCGATCGGCTCAACGCCGACATCCTATGGAGCGGGCGGCGCTGGCGCGAGGCCGGCGAAGCGCTCGAACGCATCCTCGGCGAGAGCTGGCGCGGACAGGCACCCCTCAGCGACGGCGAGCGCGGCGACGTGATGCGCGCCGCAATCGGCTATGTCATGTCGGACGAGGCACTTTCGCTCGACCGCCTGCGCACCAAGTTCGCTGGCAAGATGGCGCAGGGTGCCGATGCGCGCCTGTTCGGCTTCGTCACCGGCGCGAGCCGCGCCAACGCCGCTGATATCCGCGAGGCCGCGCGTTCTGCCTCCGGCTCCGACACCATGACCGACTTCCTCAAGGAATACCGCAAGCGCTACCCGGCCTATTCCAGCTCCGTGCGCGAAAGGCGCAAGGCCGGCGAAGCGGACGCCGCCAATGCCGGCCCGCGGCCGGGCCAGGGCTGAGCCGTCGCGTCAACTGCCATAGCTCTTGACCAGCGAGCCGGCGACCAGTCCCCAGCCGTCGACCAGCACGAAGAAGATCAGCTTGAACGGCAGCGCCACCGTCACCGGCGGCAGCATCATCATGCCGACCGACATCAGGGATCGAGGCGACCACGAGGTCGATGATCAGGAACGGTACGAACAGCAGGAAGCCGATCTCGAAGGCGCGTCGCAGCTCCGAGATCATGAAGGCCGGCACCAGCACCTGGATCTGAACCTGATCGGGACGCTCGGGTGGGGGCTCGCGCGACATCTCCATGAACAGCGCCAGATCCTTTTCGCGCACATGCTTCAGCATGAACTCGCGGAATGGCACGATGCCGCGCTCGAACGCCTCCTGCGGCTGCATCTGCCCGGCGATCAAAGGCGCGCCGGCGACGCGGTAGGCCTCCTTCAGGGTCGGCGCCATCACGAAGCCGGTCAGGAACAGCGAAAGCCCGATGATCACGGCGTTGGGCGGCGCGGTCTGGGTACCGATCGCCGAGCGCAGCAGCGACAGCACCACCGCGATTCGGGTGAACGAGGTCACCATGATCAGGATCGACGGCGCCAGCGACAGCACCGTGATCGCGGCGATCACCTGCAGCGCCCGCTCGGTGACGCCGCCTTGGCCGAGGTCGAGCGAGAGCGTCTGGGCCTGCGCCGCGGCGATGGTTCCCAGCGCCCCCAGCACGACGGCGAACACCGCCGGCCAGCGCAATCTCCGTCCCGTGGGTATCCGCCTGCCCATCATCCGTCCCCACCCGAATCAAGGCGCGGGTTCGGGGAACGCTAGAGCAAGGCTCTGGGGCGGGCGAAGGGGGTTTGCGTCGCTATCCCCTGCCGCCTTCGCGGCCGGGAGGTGGCTCAGCCTTTCGGCTTGGGATCGCGCCCGAGCAGCCGGGCGAATTCCGCTTCGATCGCATCGACCGAGAACGGGTCGTCCTCAGACGGCTTGGCGGCCGGTTTCGGTTCGACCGGCTTGGCCCCCGCTTCCGGCTTGGTTTCAGCGGGCTTGGTTTCAGCGGGCTTGGGCTCAACGGACTTCGCCTCGGTCGGCTTGGCCTCGCTGGGTTTACCCTCGCTCTTGGCCTGAGCCTCGTGCGCATCTGCCTTGGTCGAATCCAGCTCGTCGTCGAGCACGTCATCGAAGACCGGCGCGAACTTGGTGGGTTTGTCCTGATCCGCAGCCGGAACCGGCGACGCCTGCTCCTTTGCCGGGGCAGGCTTCTTCTCCTCAACCTTGACCGGCTCGATGGCCGGCGGCTTCGGCGGGGCGAAGACCGGCGGGGCGACCATTGGGGCTTCGGACGCGGCCGGTCGGGCCGGTGCAGGCTTCAGCCCCAGCGCCATTTCGAGCTCGGCCTCCATATCCAACGCCGGCCGAGCGGGCGCAGGCGTCGGAGCCGGCGGCTTGGCAGCGACTGGCGGAGCCTGCGGCACGGGGGGCGCCGGCGGCGGAGCGGCTGGCTTCGGCGCAGGCGCCTCGGGCTCAGCGCGCGGAGCAGCCGCACCAGGCCGCACGGCGGAGAACGGACGCTTCAAGGCCTCTTCGAGCTGGCGGGCCATGTCGCCGAGCTCGCTGGCGCTGGCGGCTGGAGCCGGATCGCGAGCCAGGGTGGCGCTGATGCCGGCAGCCCCGGCGGCGACAGCCGGAGAAACCGGAGCCGGCGCAGGCCGCGGCGGCTGAGGCTGGGCGGCTGGGCGTGCGACGGGAACCGGAGCTGCCGGAGGCTGTGGACGCGGCGGCGGAACGGGGTCGATAGGAACGGCCAGGGCCGGGACCGGCGAAGGCGGCAGCGGACGCAGCTCCTCGGCAGCGTGCGGGCGTGACTCGGGCTCCAAGGCAAGCGGCCGCTCGGCCAGACCTTCGGTCGGCGCCGGCATTGCGGCGCGCCCACCGCTGCGCACGATATTGGTCTCGACTACGACATCGGACGCGCCGCCGATCATCACGAGGTGCTCGACATTGTCGCGCCGCACCAGGATCAACTGGCGCTGCCGGTCCAGATCGTAGACATCGACTACGCCAAGGCGCGGCTGGCGGGCTCGTCCCCCGCCCTGCCCCTTGAACTTCAGCCGGCCGCCGCTCATCCGCCGCAGGAAGAAGCCGAGCAGCGCGACCAGGAGCAGCACCACTGCGAAGGCGATGATCCAACGCAGTCCGGAGGAAAGTTCGAAGCCAAACAAAGTCTGCAAGGTCTGCCTCATGAAGCGACGCGACAGCCGCCGACCGCTCTTTGTAAGGGCGATCAGACGGATAGACGGAGTTGGCTATACCATAAGCGCCGCCAGTTCGAGAAACATGGTTAGCAGATGGTTAACATGAACTTGCAGATCGCGCCGGGTTAACCCGGCGTTAACCATGCACCCGGCAATAATTTCCTACTGCGGCAAGAGCCGGCGGGAGATTGGCAGCATGGCGAATAATGGCCTTGGCCTGATGGGAGCACTGAAGACACGCATGCAGTGGCACCAGGCGCGCCAGAAGCTGCTCGCCGAGAACGTCTCCAATGCCGATACCCCCAAATTCAAGCCGCATGACCTGCGCGCGCCCTCCCCGGCTGGCGGCGGCACGACTCTGTTGCAGACCTCGCCGATGCATCTTGGCCTCTCCGGCCAGCAAGGCGGCTTCGACCCGCGCGATCCCAAGCGCTTCGAAACGACGCCGAGCGCCAACAGCGTCAATCTCGAGGACGAGATGATGAAGGTCGCGCAAAACCAGTCCGACTATCAGCTCGCAGCCTCGCTCTACAGCAAGAGCCTCGGGCTGATGAAGATCGCGATCGGCAAAGGCCGCTAAGGAGCCACGTCATGGATCTGCTCAAGAGCCTCGCCGTCGCCGCATCCGGCCTGAAGGGTCAGGCCGGCCGTATGCGCGTCATCGCCGAGAACCTGGCCAACGCCGATTCCTCACCCGAGCGCGCCGGCGTCGACCCCTATCGCCGCAAGATCGTGAGCTTCCAGGGCAAGCTCGACCGAGAGCTCGACGCCCAGGTCGTCGAATTAGGCCGGGTCAACCGCGACCGCAGCGACTTCAAGACGAAGTACGACCCCGGCCATCCCGCCGCCGACGCCAACGGCCAGGTCAAGATGCCCAACGTCAATTCGCTGATCGAGACGATGGACATGCGCGAGGCCCAGCGCAGCTACGAGGCCAACCTCAACGTCATCTCGTCCACGCGCCGGATGATCCAGCGCACCATCGACATCCTGCGCGCCTGACGCGACCGGCTGAAGCGGAGCTACTCTCATGACCACATCGAGTTTCGCCGCCGGCGCCTACGCCTCGATGCAAGGCATGGGCACGAGCGCCCTGCTGAAGAAGCCGGCCTCGGTCGGCGGCCTCGATGGAGCCGGTGCCGGCCTGCCGGACTTCTCGTCCCTCGTTGGCAAGGCACTGGAATCGACGGCGCAGAGCGCTCGTCAGGCCGATATCCAGGCCGGCAAATGTCGCCGCCGGCCGCTCCAATGTGGTCGACGTCGTCACCGCGGTCGCCGAGAGCGAAGCGGCAATCGAGACGCTGGTGGCGGTGCGCGACCGCGTCATCGCCGCCTATGAGGAAATCATGCGGATGCCGGTCTGACGATCGTCCTATCCCATCCAACGCCGACCGGATCCGAGCCCATGACCTCCGCAGCCATCCTCGACGTCGCCCGCGACGGCATCGTCGTCTTCCTCAAGGCCGGCGCTCCGCTGATGCTGATCGCGCTCGTGGTCGGCCTCGTCGTCTCGCTGATCCAGGCACTGACCCAGATCCAGGAGCAGACCCTGGTCTACGTCCCGAAGATCATCGCGGTCTTCGCGGCCATGTTGCTGTTTTTGCCGTTCATGGGCGATGCCCTGGCGGGTTATATGGGCAGGGTCGCCGTCCGAATCGCCACGGGCGAATGAGCTTCACGCCTGCCAGCGCCACCGTCTCCTTACGGTGGGCTCCGGTCGGCGCGTCTCACTGGCGTGGGAGCCGGGTCCGCCCGATGCAGATCGCCATCCTGCCCGAGCTCAGCGCACTGTTCGTGCTGGTCTTTGCGCGCGTCGGCACACTCGTGATGCTGATGCCGGGCATCGGCGAGCGTTTGATTCTGGCGCGCGGCCGGCTTTCGCTCGCCTTCTTCGTCTCCCTCGTCATCCTGCCGATGGCGCGCAGCACGATCACCATACCGCAGGACCCGGCCGGGCTCGGTGGGCTGCTGATCAGCGAGATCCTGGTCGGGCTCGTCATCGGCGCGACCGTGCGCCTTTTAATGGGCGCCCTGCAGACCGCCGGCTTCATCATCGCGCAGACCCTCGGCCTCGGCTTTGCCGTCACCGTCGACCCGACCGGCGGTCTGCAGAACCCCTCGCTCGCCAACTTCCTCGCCATGCTCGGGATCACGCTGATCCTGGCGGCCGACCTGCACCATATCGCGCTCGCCGCCATCCATGAGAGCTACCGGCTGCTGCCTCCCGGCGGCTTTCCCGAGATCGGCGACGTGATGACGCTCGCGGTCAAGGCGATGGCGCAGGGCTTTTCGCTCGCCGTGCAGATCTCGGCGCCTTTCATCGTCTTCGGCCTGCTGTTCAATCTCGGCCTCGGCGTGCTGGCGCGATTGATGCCGCAGATGCAGGTCTTCTTCCTCGCCGTACCGGCTTCCATCCTCGGCGGCATGCTGGTGCTCCTCGCCACGGTCGGCGTGATGATGGGCGTCTTCCTCGACGATCTCGGCGCTTTCCTGCGCCAGTTCATCGGTCTGTGAGGAGGCGCAGGCATGGCCGGTGACGTCGAAAACGAAGACCGCACAGAAGAACCGACCCAGCGAAAGCTCGAGCAGGCGATCGAAAAGGGCGATGTTGCAAGATCGCAGGAGATCGGCACCTTCTTCGTGCTCTGCGGCTTCACGCTGGCGCTCATGGTCGCCGCGGGCTCGGCCGCCCGCGATGCGGCGCTCTCGCTGCGCTCCTTCCTGATGAACGCCCATCAGGTCTCGGACGATCCGACCGCCCTCTTCCATGTCACCAGCCAGGGGGTGATGACCGGGTTCGCCGCGCTCGCCTTGCCACTCGGCTTCATCCTCGTCGCCGCTCTCGCCGGCGCCCTGATCCAGCACAAGCCGCTCTGGACCACCGAGCCGATGATGCCGAAATTCGACCGGATTTCGCCGATGGCTGGGGCCAAGCGCATCTTCGGCAAGGAGGCCTGGGTCAATTTCGCCAAGGGCCTCGCCAAGATCCTGGTGGTCGGCGTCGGCGTCTGGATCGTGCTCTGGGGCGAGCGCGACCGCCTGCAGGGCTTCGCCCAGATGGATGTGCACGCTTTGCTGCCGGCCGTGCTCGTGCTGACGATCAAGCTGATGGCCGGCGTGCTCGCGATCTTCGCCGTCATCGCCATCGGCGATTTCGGTTACCAGCGCTTCACCTGGTACCAGCGCCAGCGCATGACCAAGCAGGAACTCAAGGACGAGTACAAGAACAGCGAGGGCAATCCCGAGGTTAAGGCCAAGCTCCGACAGCTGCGCGCCCAGCGCGCCCGCTCGCGCATGATGGCGCAGGTGCCCAAGGCGACAGTGATCATCACCAATCCGACCCACTACGCCATCGCCCTGCTCTATGATCAAGGCCAGGGCGCACCGATCTGCCTTGCCAAGGGCGTCGATGCCATTGCGCTGAAGATCCGCGAGGTCGCCGGCGAGCACAGCATTCCGATTGTGGAGAACCCGCCTCTGGCCCGCGCGCTCTACGCCACCGTCGAGATCGATGACGAAATTCCTGTCGAACACTATCAGGCAGTGGCGGAAGTCATCGGATACGTCTTGCGCCTGAAGCGTCGCCGCGCCTAACTCGCTGGCCGGGCAGGCGACAATATCCTGGCGCCCTGCCCTGAGTTAATCACCGACGGGCGACTGAAGGAAAACGGACCCGCTGCAATGAGCGCAAGCACGGCATCGACCGCGATCGACCGGTCCGACCGGCCCGGCCATGTCGGGATCATCCTGCTGATCGCGGGGCTCCTGGTCGGCGCCGCGATCGCGCTCGGCTTCATCGCCAATGAATGGGCGCAGCCGCTGATCCTCGGCCTCCTCGCCTTGCTTTCGGTCGTCGGCGTGTTCTGCCTGTTCGCTTTCGCGATCGGGTTGATCCAGTTCGCCGGCCGCTCGGCCCGCAACGACCTGACCAAGGCGATCGTCGACAGTGCCGACGACGGTGTCGTCGTTACCGAGGGCGACAATCGCATCGTTTACGCCAACGAGGCCTATCTCGCCTTCGCTGGCGCCCGCAACGCCAGCGAGATCGCGCCGGTCGAGCGCCTGTTCAAGGGCCGCGCCGAGGTCTCCGAGGCGATCTATCGCCTCGCCACCGCCGCGCGCGCCGGCCGTCGGCTCTCCGAGGAAATCCGGCTAGAGCCGGCCCTGAACGAACGCGGCGCCGTCGGCTGGTATCGCGTGCGCGTCTCGCCGATCACCCGTGCCGGCCGGCCCGCCTGCTTGTGGAGCGTCGCCGACGTCACCCCCGAGCG
Source organism: Bosea vestrisii (assembly GCF_030144325.1). NCBI lineage: Bacteria > Pseudomonadati > Pseudomonadota > Alphaproteobacteria > Hyphomicrobiales > Alloboseaceae > Allobosea > Allobosea vestrisii. Next base: position 988,469 of record NZ_CP126307.1, read on the forward strand.
GGAGCGCCAGGAGAACGCCTTCCAGGAATTGCAGCACGCGATCGACTATCTCGACCATGCCCCGGCCGGCTTCCTCTCGATCGATGCCGACAGCGAGGTGCCCTATCTCAACGCCACGCTGGCCGGTTGGCTCGACTATGACCTCGCCCGCTTCGGTTCAGGCGGCCTGCAGCTCGACGACATCGCCTCGCCCAACGCCGCAGCGCTGATCCAGGCCATTCGCGGCCAGCCCGGCGATGTTCGCATCGAGGTGCTCGACGTCGACCTGCGCCGCCGCAACGGCCAGTCCCTGCCGGTGCGCCTGCACCATCAGGTCGCCTTCGGCCAGGACGGGCGCGCCGGCGCCTCGCGCACGCTGGTCCTGAACCGCGCCGCCGGCGAAGCCGGGGCCGACCGTCACACCGACGCCGAGGCGCGCTTCGCCCGCTTCTTCCACGCAACGCCGATGGCGATCGCGACCGTCGACCGCACCGGCGCGATCCTGCGCTCGAACGCCTCCTTCGCCCGCTTGACCCAAGGCGGAGCCCAGCCGGCGACGATCCAGGAGCTGGTCAACGGCAATGGCGCCCTCGCCCAGGCCTTCGACGCAGCGCTCGCCGGCAAGGGCGAGATCGCCCCGCTCGACGTCGCGCTCATCGGCGAGGAAGGCCGCTCCGCCAGGCTCTATCTCTCGCCCGTTCCGGCAAGCGAGGACACCGATGGCGAACGCGCCATCGTCTATGCGCTGGAGACCACCGCCGAGCGCAAGCTCAAGGACAATATGGACCAGGCCGGCAAGATGCAGGCAGTCGGCCAGCTCGCCGGCGGCATCGCGCACGACTTCAACAACGTCCTGCAGGTCATCATCAACGCCTCGGAATTCCTGCTCGCCAGCCACAAGCCGACCGACCCGTCCTTCCCGGACATCATGCAGATCAAGCAGAACGCCTACCGAGCGGCCTCGCTGGTCAGGCAGCTGCTCGCCTTCTCGCGCCGGCAGACCTTGCGGCCGCAGGTGCTGGCGCTCGGCGACGTGCTCTCCGACCTCTCGCTGATGCTGAAGCGCGTGGTCGCCGACAAGATCTCGCTCGATGTCCGCCAGGGTCGTGACCTCTGGCCGGTCAAGGCCGACCTCGGCCAGCTTGAGCAGGTCGTGGTCAACCTCGCCGTCAACGCCCGCGATGCCATGGCGAGCGGCGGCAAGCTCCAGGTGCGCACCCGCAACGTGCCGGTGGCCGAGGTCGGCGAGCTCGGCTACGAGGCCCTCCCCGCCACCGACTACGTCCTGCTCGAGGTCGAGGATAGCGGCACCGGTATCGCGCAGGAGCATCTGGAAAAGATCTTCGAGCCCTTTTTCACCACCAAGGAGGTCGGCAAGGGCACGGGCCTTGGCCTCTCAATGGTCTACGGCATCGTCAAGCAGACCGGCGGCTTCGTCTTCTGCGATTCCGTCGTGGGGCGCGGCACCAATTTCCGCATCTTCTTGCCGCGCTACATCCCGACCGAGGAGGACATCGCAGCCGAGGCGGCCGCCAGGGAGGCGCCGAAGAAGGTCGCCGCCGACCATACCGGCGCCGGCATGATCCTGCTGGTCGAGGACGAGGACGCCGTGCGCGCTCTCAACGCCCGCATGCTGGTCTCGCGCGGCTACACCGTCCACGAGGCCGCTTCCGGTGTCGAGGCGCTCGAATTGTTCATACAGCACGAAGGCAAGATCGACCTCGTCATCTCCGACGTCGTCATGCCCGAAATGGACGGCCCGACCCTGCTCGGCGAGTTGCGCAAGCGCAGCCCCACCACCAAGGTCGTCTTCGTCTCCGGCTATGCCGAGGAAGCCTTCCGCAAGAATCTGCCGGAGGGCGAGGAGTTCCTTTTCCTACCCAAGCCGTTCACAATGAAGCAGCTCGTCGAGACGGTGAAGGCGGCGATGAGCTGAACGGCTGAGTTCGCGCAGGACTACGCCGTCTTTCCGGGACTTCGCGCAGCGAAGGGCCCGGAACCCAGAACCGATGCCGGTTGGTATGATGGCGCGGCGATCGACGCGCTTTTCTAGGGATGGCATCGGCTCTGGGTTCCGGGCTCAGGCCTTCGGCCTGCCCCGGAATGACGGCCAGCCTGATCGGAAGGCCCTAGGCCTTCTGCGCCCGGATCAGCATATGCGGACGAAAGCGCGGGAAGAGATACTCGAAAGTCCGGAACGGCAGTTTCTTCAGGCTTTCCGACGGGCTCTGCCAGAGCATCTCGACTTCCATGAGCCTCAAACCTGCATTGGCGAGGCAGGTTTCCAGCTCCGGCCGGGTATATTCGCGCCGGTGGACATATTCGTGCTCGAAATCGACATCGGCGAAGAGATCGGGCGGCAAGGCGACGATCGAGCGGTTGAAGATCAGCTTCAGGATGTTCCTCAGGCGCGCGAAATTATCGGTGGTTATGAAGATCTGCCCTGTGTCCGACAGAGCTGCACGCAGCTTGCGCAGGATCCCTGTCGGGTCCGTGCGCAGATGCTCGATATTGTCGAACCAGAAGACAGCATCGACGGCATCGAGCGGAGAAACCCATTCCGGAGCGGAGATGTCGCCGGCGAACATGCCGGCAAAATTCCCGTAGAGTTCGCCCTCGATCTTGAGGGTTTCGGCGAAATCGACGACGAAGACCGAAGCATCGAGATGTTTCTGAACGACCTCCTCGACGAAAGCTCCGCCAGCCCCAAGTGACAGGATACGAGGATTCTGCCCCAGACTGCCCAGAGCCATGTTCGCCGCGCGATACTGCCGATAGAAACTGCTCTCGAAATAGGACTTCATGTGGAATTTGCGTTTTTCGAGATCGATTGACGATCTGAATTCGTTCGGCGACAGCGCACTCATGCAGAGCGACCTTCTGAGCAATTACCGTCAAGCCAATAACGCTGACACCTTAAATAATTGCATCCGGCTTCGTAGAATTGGCGCTCATCCGATCAACGCTTTTGCCTCCTTATCAGGCACGTTGGCCCGGCCCCTGGCCTGAGCCCTTCCTGGCCGCAACGAAGGCACGACGTCTCTCCGCCATCGATCAGCATTACCAAGAGTTCATCCTGCGGACAGGCGCTCTCGGGCGGTTGGCTGTAAGGTGGCTCGTCGTCGACAGCGCTGCGCCGGGACCTTCGATGAAACGTTACGCGATCATAGCCCTTCTGGTGGCTGTCGCCGCCTTCGCCGCCTATCGCGTAATCAGGCCGCAGGACGGTCCGGAGCAGGCTCATGCGGAGCGTCGGGCGGGGCCGCTGGCGACGCCGGTCACAACCGTGCCCGCCGGGCGCGCCGATGTGCCCGTGACACGCCGCTCGATCGGTTTCGCCGAGCCGGTCGCGATCGTCGCGGTCAAGTCCCGTCTCGATGGCGTCATCGCTGACCAGCACGTCAAGGAAGGCCAGGAGGTCAAGCAGGGCGACCTGCTCTTCACCCTCGACGATCGCGAACTCAAGGCGCAGGTCGCCCGCGACGAGGCCAATGTCGAGCGCGACAAGGCCACGGTGGCACAAAAGCGCGCCGATCTCGCCCGCCAGAAGAGCCTGGTCGACAAGGGGGCCGGCACGCAGCAGGCCCTCGACCAGGCGACCGCCGACGAGGCGGTCGCCAACGCCGCCGTCAAGGCTGACGAGGCGACATTGGCGCTCGACCGCGTCCGGCTCGGTTACACCACGATCACCGCGCCGATCTCCGGCCGGCTCGGCGCCATCACGGCAACGCCGGGCAACGCGGTGCGGGTCAACGACGCCAACAGCAATCTCGTGACGGTGACGCAGCTCGCCCCGATCCGCGTCACCTTCACCCTGCCCGAGCGCGACCTGACCCTGGTGCAGGCCGCGGCGAAGGCGCAAACGCCGGCGAAAGTCACCGCCTTCGCCTCCGGCACGCGCGAGGAACTTGCCACCGGCGATCTCTCCTTCATCGATTCCGCGGTCGACATCCCCTCGGGCACGGTCAGCGTGAAGGCGCTGTTCACGAACGAGCCGCACCGGCTCTGGCCGGGGCAATATGTCGATGTTGTCGTCCAGCTCGGCATGCTGCCCGGCGCCGTCACCGTGCCCTCGGTCGCGCTGCAGGAGGGGCAGAAAGGCCCCTTCGTCTACGTCGCTAAATCCGACGACACGGTCGAGGCGAGGCCGGTCAAGGTCGCCTCCAACGAGAACGGCGTCGCAGCGCTCGCATCGGGGCTGTCGCAGGACGAGAAAATCGTCACCGAGGGCCAGTCGCGGCTGGCGCCCGGCGCCAAGATCAGGCTGGCCGCCCCGCCAACCAGCAATCCTTGAGGGCGCGCCATGTCGGTCTCCGCCTTCTGCATCCGCCATCCGGTCGCGACGATCCTGATGTCGTGCGCGCTTATCCTCGGCGGCCTGTTCGCCTGGCGCTCGCTGCCGGTCGCGGCGCTGCCGCGGGCTGAGTTCCCGGTCGTCAACGTCTCCGCGCAATTGCCCGGCGCCTCGCCCGAGATCATGGCGACCTCGGTGGCGACGCCATTGATCAAGCAGTTCGCCACTATCGCCGGCATCGACTCGATCGCGACCACCAACGCGCTCGGCACGACCTCGATCGCGATCCAGTTCGCGCTCGACCGTGACATCGACGCCGCGGCCGCCGACGTCCAGGCCGCCATCGCCCGGACCCAGCGCCAGCTCCCCGTCGACATGACGACGCCGCCGAGCTACCGCAAGTTCAACCCCGCCGACGCCCCGATCCTGCTGCTGGCGCTAAAGAGCGAGGTCACCCCGCTCTCCAAGATCGACGCCTTCGTCCAGCAGGTGCTCTCACCGACGCTCTCCACGGTCGAGGGCGTGGCCCAGGTCCAGATCTTCGGCAGCCAGAAATACGCGGTGCGCATCCAGGTCGACCCGACCGCGCTCGCCGCCCGCGGCATCGGCATCAACGATCTGCAGACGGCGATCACCGCCGCCAACGTCAATACCCCGGTCGGCACCATGCAGTCCGGCCCGCAGCAGTTGACGATCGAAGCCGAGACCCAGCTTGCCAACGCCGCGCACTTTGCCGACATCATCATCGCCACCCGCGACGGTCGCCCGGTCCGGCTCGGCGACGTCGCCAAGGTGATCGACTCAGTCGAGAACCTCCAGCTCGCCAGCTGGTATGATGGTTCGCGCGCCCTCGTCGTCGCGGTTTTCCGCCAGCCCGATGCCAATACCGTCCAGGTCGTCGACCGCGTCAGGACAGCGATCGGCCAGATGCAGTCGCTGCTGCCGCCGGCGACCACGCTCGGTTTGCTCAATGACCGTTCCGCCTCGATCCGCCAGGCGGTCGAGGATGTGCAGTTCACGCTCGGGCTGACGATCGTGCTGGTCGTCGCGGTGATCTTCCTCTTCCTGCGCCGCTTCACCGCGACGCTGATCCCGGCCGTCGCCGTACCGATCTCGCTGATCGCGACGCTGGGCGCGATGTACCTGTTCGACTTCTCGATCGACAACATCTCGCTGCTCGGCCTGACGCTCGCGGTCGGCCTCGTCGTCGACGACGCCATCGTCATGCTCGAAAACATCGTCCGGCATATGGAGGAGGACGGGCTCTCGGCCTTCGACGCGGCGCTGAAGGGCTCGAGCGAGATCGGCTTCACCATCATCTCGATCTCGCTCTCGTTGGTCGCCGTCTTCATCCCGGTGCTGCTGATGGGCGGCGTGATCGGGCGCGTCTTCAACGAGTTCGCCGTCGTGGTCACCGTCGCCATCCTCGCCTCGGCCTTCGTCTCGCTGACGCTGACGCCGATGATGTGCGCGCGGCTCGGCGCCAGCGCGGCCGGCCACGGCGAGGGTAAGGACCGGCTCGCCTTCCTCGAACGCGGCTTCGACGCCGTGCTCGGCGCCTACCGCGCCGGCCTCGACCTCAGCCTGAAATACCGGCGCGTCGTGCTGATGATCTTCGTCGCCAGCGTCGCCGCCAGCGCCTGGCTGGTGATGACCATCCCCAAGGGCTTCTTCCCGCAGGAGGATATCGGCCAGTTGCAGGTCGCGACCGAGGCGCGCCAGGATATCTCCTTCGACGCCATGTCGGCGCTGCAGCAGAAGGTCGAGGAGGTCTTCCGGCGCTCGCCCTATGTCGCCCATGTCGCCTCGACCATCGGCTCAGGCGGCTCGTCCGGCAGCCTCAATGCCGGGCGGCTCTTCGTCGAGCTGAAGCCGAAGGCGCAGCGCCCGCCCTTGCAGCAGATGCTCGCCGACCTGCGCCGCGAGCTCGCGGCCATTCCCGGCATCGCGGCCTACATGTCGCCTGTGCAGAACCTGAACATCGGCGCGCGCTCCTCGAAGAGCCAGTACCAGTTCGTGATGCAGGCGATCGACCAGGCAGCACTCTCCGACTGGTCGGGCAAGATGCTGGAGGCACTGCAGCACGACCCGCTCTTCGTCGACGTCACCACCGACCTGCAGAACAAGGCCCTGCTCGCCAACCTCGTCGTCGACCGGTCCAAGGCGCAGTCGCTGGGCATCAGCGCCGACGTGCTGCGCTCCAGCCTCTATTCCGGCTTCGGCGTGCGCCAGATCTCGACGATCTATACGACCAGCGACAGCTATGAGGTGATCATCGAGTTCAATCCCGACATCGAATGGTCGAACGACCGGCTCGATCAGGTCCGATTCCGCTCCGCCTCCGGCGCACTCATCCCGCTCGGCACCTTCGCCAGGATCGAGCGCAAGGCCGGCCCCCTGACCGTCAACCAGCTGGGCCAGCTCCCGGCCGTCACCCTCTCCTTCAATCTGCCCGCCGGCCGCGCGCTCGGCGAAGCCGTCCAGCGCATCGACACGATCAAGGCCGGACTTAACCTGCCGCCACAGATCGGCACCAGCTTCGCCGGCGTCGCCAAGACCTTCGAGCAGTCGCTCGGCAACCAGGGCCTGCTGATCGCCGGCGCCGTGCTGACGATCTACATCGTGCTCGGCATTCTCTATGAGAGTTTCATCCACCCGCTGACCATCCTGACCGGCCTGCCGGCAGCGGCGCTCGGCGCGCTTCTGACGCTGAAGCTCTTCGGCCTCGACCTATCGGTCATCGCCGTGATCGGGCTTTTGATGCTGATCGGCATCGTCAAGAAGAACGCGATCATGATGATCGACGTCGCGCTCGAATTGCAGCGCGCCGGCGAGCCACCTGAAACCGCGATCCGCGAGGCGTGCCTGCGCCGCTTCCGGCCGATCATCATGACGACGCTGGCGGCGATCCTCGGCGCCTTGCCGATCGCGATCGGGGCCGGCGCCAGCGCCGAACTGCGCCAGCCGCTCGGCCTCGCCGTGGTCGGAGGGCTGATCGTCTCGCAGGTGCTAACCCTGTTCATTACCCCGGTGATTTTCCTGGCCATGGAGGGCCTCTCGCGTCGGCTCGGCGGCTCGAAAACGGCCGCGCCCGCCATGGTGGAACCACCGCGCGCAGCAGGTTGATCAGACGCTGGCCGCAGTGGGCGGAGGTTCCAACACCTGCCCGGCATGCGCGGTTTCCCAATGGCGGTTTGCGATATTTGACGTCTCGTCCGCCGCGTTTTCAGCGGAGCTTGCGACATCGAAGGAGAGCCGAGCATGACGCAGATGCCGGAAGGACGAGACGCACCGCAGGACGAACCCGCGTTCGCCTTCGATGGCGTAGCGCTCTCGCCGCAGAAGGAGATCGTCAGGGTCTTCTACAAGGAGATGTGGGACCATGCCGACAAGTCGCTGATCCCGCGGATCTTCCATGAGGACTTCACCTTCCGCGGCTCGCTCGGCCCGGTCCTGCGCGGTCATCGCGAATTCGCGGGTTATGTCGACTGGGTCACCGACTCGCTCGGCGAGTACACCTCCGACATTCTCGCGCTGGTCGAGGAAGGCAACCGCGTCTTCGGCCGGCTGCGCTTCCACGGCTTCCATCGTCGCGAGATGTTCGGGGTGCCGCCGAGCGGCCGCCATGTCTGGTGGCATGGCGCACCGGCCTTCACCTTCGAGGACGGCCGCGTCCGCGACCTCTTCGTGCTCGGCGACATCCATGGCCTGATCGGGCGCCTGAAGCAGGGCTGAGCGACCCTGCCCTATCCGGCGAAGGTTACGCCCGCCTCCCGCGATTCCAGCCGGATCAATCGGCAATCCTTCACCGCCGCCTGCCGGTGCACCATCGCCTCGCGATAGATCGGGTCGCGGAACAGGGCGGCGAAGGCCTCGACGCTGGGATATTCGGCGATGAAGCAGATGTCCCAGCGCTCTCCCCTCGGACCGATCAGCATCTGCTCGAAGCTGCCGCGCCAGAGAATGCGCCCGCCGAGCCGGGCCAGCACCGGCGCGCTGATCCGGCCATAGGCCGCGAAGGCCTCCCGGCCTCCGCCATGCGGGCCGTCCGGATACTGCGCCTCGGCATTGAGCCGGATCAGGTTCAGCATCTGCACCGGGCCCGGTCGGTTGTCGGCACGGAAGGCGGCGAAGGTCTCGCGGCTGAAGCTCGTATGATCGCTCATCCCCACCCCCTCAGCTGGCTTTGGCGACCAGCGACCAATCGCCGGAATAGATCGGCTGGCGCCGCGCCATCCAGGCGTCGAGCCCCTCGCGCAGATCGGCCGTCGGCACGACGCGGGCGAACTGCTCGCTCTCGATCAGCAGCCCCTCGGCGATGCTGGCGTTGATGCCGCGCGTCACCGCGGTGAGGATGCTCGCCGCAGCCAACGATGAGTGCCGCAGGATACGCGCCGCCAGCGCATGCGCCGCCGGCAGCAACTCCTCATGCGGCACGACCGCATTGATCAGCCCCAGCTCGAGCGCCCGCTGCGGCGTGAACGGATCGCCGGTCAGGAGCAATTCCAGCGCGCGCTTGCGGCGGGCCAGCCGTGGCAGGCGCTGCGTCCCGCCGAAGGTCGGCGGCATGCCGAGATTGATCTCCGGCTTGGCGAACATCGCCCGCTCGCTGGCGATGGCGAGCGGCACCGCCTCAGTGACCTCGCAGCCACCGCCATAGGCAAGCCCGTTCACTGCCGCGATCACCGGCTTGCCGAAGGCTTCCAGCCGCGCCGTCAGGGCCTGGCCGCGGCGAACGAAATCGCGCACCGCCTGCTCCGGCCCGGCCGCAACGCTCTGCGAGAATTCGTGGATGTCGCCACCGGCCGAGAAGGCGCGCTCGCCGGCGCCAGTCAGGATCACCGCGCGGATGGACGGATCGACCTCGATCGCATCGAGCAGTTCGAGCATGCGGTCGATCAGCCCGTAGCTCAGTGCATTGAGCTTCTCGGGGCGGTTCAGCGTCAGCGTCGCGATCGCCTCGCGCTGTTGAATCAGGACGGGATCATTCTCGGGCATCGCCTTGGCCTTCTTCCGGTTTCGACCGGTCGAAGCTGCGCTCCGAGCTTGACGATGTATACTACCTGTACGGTATACATGAAGCATGGCCGAACCCGACAAGCCGACGCGCACCCGCATCATCGAGGCCGCCAGCAAGCTCTTCTATGGCGAGGGCATCCGCGCCGTCAGCGTCGACGCCGTCGCCGAGAAGGCAGGCGTCACCAAGCGCACGCTCTATTATCATTTCGAAAGCAAGGACGAGCTCGTCGCCGCCTATCTCGAGGCGCGCGACCAGCCCAATCTCAAGCTGATGGCCGGCTGGTTCGACAAGGCCGAAGGCGGGCTGCCGCAGAAGATCGAGGCGATCTTCCAGAACCTCGCGCGCTCGGCCCGGCATCCCCGCTGGAAAGGCTGCGGTTTCCTGCGCACCGCCGCCGAGCTCGCCAACCTGCCCGGCCATCCCGCCATCAAGATCGGCGCGCGCCACAAGGCCGGCTTCGAGCGGTGGCTCGCCGCCGCATGTGCCGACCACGGCGCCGCCGCGCCAGACGAGCTCGCCCGCCAGGTCGTGCTGCTGATGGACGGCGCCTTCTCGGTCATGCTCGTCCACCGCGACCCCGCCTATGTCGAGGCCGCCGGGCGCGCCGCCGCTGCTCTCGCCGCAGGCTCGTTTCGAGGCTAGCGCGTTGATCAGCACCGGGCTGCGATTTATCGTGCGCCCATGACGCGACGGCCCGTCCTCGCCTACACGTTGCTGCTGATCGTGCAGACCCTCTGCGCGCTGGTGATCCTCTTCCATATCCACACCGCCTTCCGCATCCTGGTTGAGCGGATCGGCCAGCAGCAGACGCTGCCGAGTGAGATTCTGGCGCAGGTCTGTGTGGCGGCGCTGCTCGGCCAATGCTGTTACTGGACGCGGCTTTATCTGCTGCCGGTGCCGCAAGGCTTCCGCAGCCTGCCTCTTGGACATGTCCTGGCGTTCGCCGCCCGTCTCGGGGCGATCGTCGGCGGCGCACTCGCCTCGATCTACTTCCTGCGCCATCTGCCGGAGCTGACGAAACTCTCTGACAGCTTCACCCTGGCCTGGCGCTCCAGCCTGCTCCTCGCGATCGTGTTCGCCGTCTACTGCTACACGCTGGAACTGGAGCGGCTCGCCGCCGCCTGGCAGGCCGAGCCGGAGGTTGAAGTCGGTCCCTCAGGCACGTCGGCGAGCGAACCAGAGCTTCAAGCCACGCAAGCGCTCCCGCGCCGCCTGCCCTAATGCAACTGCCCGCCGCCAGGCTGCGCTCGCCTTGATCCGGCCGATCACCACCTGCCGGATCGCGTCGATCCAGCCCATGATCCGGGCGAACCAGGGAATGGTGAGGAGTTGCGCCCGCCCGGCATGGTAGACGCGCTCGACCAGGAGGAAACCGGCGAGATGGCCGATCACCGTCGTGACGATGCCGGCCGTGAACGCTCCGCGCGCCAGGAACAGCAGGCCGAGCAGCTTCAGCGGCTCGACGATGGCGAAGGGAATCGCGAGAGCGATGAGCGCGCCATAGGGCGGCAGCCGTCCGATCGCCGCCTCGAGCCGCGCCACCAGCCGCAGCGAGGCGAACCGGGCGATCAGCGGCCGGTAGAGCGGCCACAGCAACTCGTCGAGCAGGATGACGAGCCCGACGACGATGTCGAGCGGGATGAGAAGCAGGCGGATCAGGGATTTGCGCATCAAGCCTCACGCTCCTCGGGCCGATCGTATTCGCTTCCCTGATCCACAACCAGCGCGCACTCAAACGAGAACAAAAAAGAACTTGCGAGAGAGAACAAACCATGACCATAGTCGTCTCCATGGCGCGGATTGAGATGTGGTCGCGCCCCTGCCATAAGGAGCGCACGTCGTGAATCAGGCGAATCTCAGGCTCGTGGAAGGCTCTTCGATGGATAAGGCCAAGGCGCTCGACGCAGCGCTCTCGCAGATCGAACGGGCTTTCGGCAAGGGCTCGATCATGCGCCTGGGCAAGAACCAGCAGGCGATCGAGATCGAGACGGTCTCGACCGGTTCGCTCGGCCTCGATATCGCGCTCGGCGTCGGCGGCCTGCCCCGGGGCCGCGTCATCGAGATCTATGGGCCTGAATCCTCCGGCAAGACCACGCTTGCACTCCACACCATCGCGGAAGCACAGAAGAAGGGCGGCGTCTGCGCCTTCGTCGATGCCGAGCATGCGCTCGACCCGGTCTATGCCCGCAAGCTCGGCGTCAATCTCGATGATCTTCTGATCTCCCAGCCAGACACCGGCGAGCAGGCGCTCGAGATCACCGACACGCTGGTCCGCTCTGGCGCTATCGACGTGCTCGTCATCGACTCGGTCGCTGCGCTGACGCCGCGCGCCGAGATCGAGGGTGAGATGGGCGACGTCCAGCCCGGCCTGCAGGCCCGCCTGATGAGCCAGGCGCTGCGCAAGCTCACCGCCTCGATCTCGCGCTCGAACTGCATGGTCATCTTCATCAACCAAATCCGCATGAAGATCGGCGTGATGTACGGCTCACCCGAGACCACCACCGGCGGCAATGCGTTGAAGTTCTACGCCTCGGTGCGCCTCGACATCCGCCGCGTCTCGACACTGAAGGAGCGCGACGAGGCGACCGGCAACCAGGTCCGCGTCAAGGTCGTCAAGAACAAGGTCGCGCCGCCCTTCAAACAGGTCGAGTTCGACATCATGTTCGGCGAGGGCATCTCGAAATCCGGCGAATTGATCGATCTCGGCGTCAAGGCCGGCATGGTCGAGAAATCGGGCTCCTGGTTCTCCTTCGACAGCCAGCGCCTTGGCCAGGGCCGCGAGAACGCCAAGGCCTTCCTCAAGGCCAACCCCGACGTCGCAGCAAAGATCGAAGCGACGATCCGGCAGAATTCCGGTCTCGTCGCCGAGCGCATCCTCGACAATGCCGACCCGAGCGCAGAGGACCTGGACGAGGGTGAGGCCTAAGCCTTCAAATCAAGGCACTGAGTTGTTAAGTCGACGGGCGGCCTTTGGGCCGCCCGTTTCCGTTTTGTGGTCAGCAGCTTGCCGGTACTGCGTCCTTGCGGGCGCTTTCTGGACAGGCGTAAGCGCGCTGACTAGAACCACTGCGCCGGGCCGGCCGGCCCCAGCATGAGCAGAGCCAAGATTGCGATGAGCGGCGTCAACGAGATCAGGTCGACCTTCCTCGACTACTTCAAGAAGAACGGCCACGAGGTGGTGCCGTCGAGCCCGCTCGTGCCGCGCAACGATCCGACGCTGATGTTCGCCAATTCCGGCATGGTGCAGTTCAAGAACGTCTTCACCGGCCAGGAGAAGCGGCCCTATTCGCGCGCCACCACGGCGCAGAAATGCGTGCGCGCCGGTGGCAAGCACAACGATCTCGACAATGTCGGCTACACCGCGCGCCATCACACCTTCTTCGAGATGCTGGGGAACTTCTCCTTCGGCGACTATTTCAAGGAACAGGCGATCACCCATGCCTGGACCCTGGTCACCCGCGAGTTCGGCCTGCCCAAGGAGAAACTGACGGTCACCGTCTACTCCGAGGACGACGAGGCGCATGCGCTCTGGAAGAAGATCGCCGGCCTGCCGGATTCGCGCATCATCCGGATCGCGACCTCCGACAATTTCTGGCGCATGGGCGACATCGGCCCGTGCGGCCCCTGCTCCGAGATCTTCTACGATCATGGCGACCATATCCCCGGTGGGCCTCCGGGCTCGCCCGACGAGGATGGCGACCGCTTCATCGAGATCTGGAATCTCGTGTTCATGCAGTACGAAGAGGCTGCGGGTGGCATCAGGACCAACCTGCCCCGGCCCTCGATCGACACCGGCATGGGCCTCGAGCGCGTCGCCGCCGTGCTCCAGGGCACGCATGACAATTACGGCATCGACCTGTTCGCGACGCTGATCCGTACCATCGCCGACCTCACCTCAGTGTCCTCTGAGGGGCCGATGAGTGCGAGCCACCGCGTCATCGCCGACCATCTGCGCTGCTCCGCCTTCCTGATCGCCGACGGCGTGCTGCCCTCGAATGAAGGCCGCGGCTATGTGCTGCGCCGGATCATGCGCCGCGGCATGCGTCATGCGCAGTTGCTCGGCGCCAAGGACCCGTTGATGCACAAGCTGGTGCCGGCGCTGGTGCGCGAAATGGGCCAGGCCTATCCTGAGCTGATCCGGGCCGAGGCACTGATCAGCGAGACGCTGAAGCTTGAGGAGAGCCGCTTCCGCACCACGCTGGCGCGCGGGCTGTCCATTCTCGACCAGGAAACGCAGGCGCTGGGTTCCGGCGACAAGCTCAAGGGCGACGTCGCCTTCACCCTCTATGACACCTATGGCTTCCCGCTCGACCTGACGCAGGATGCGCTGCGCGCCCGCGGCGTCGGCGTCGACATCGAGGGCTTCGATGCGGCGATGGCGCAGCAGAAGGCCAAGGCGCGCGCCGCCTGGGCCGGCACCGGCGAGGCCGCGACCGAAAAGCTCTGGTTCCCGCTGCGCGAGCGCGTCGGCGCGACCGAATTCCTCGGCTACGATACCGAGAGCGCCGAGGGCGTGGTCACCGCTTTGGTCAAGGACAATGCCGAAGTCGAGACGCTGAAGGAAGGCGAGAGCGGTATCGTCATCCTCAACCAGACACCGTTCTATGGGGAGTCCGGCGGCCAGGTCGGCGACAGCGGCACCCTTGTGGGCAATGGCTTCAAGGCCGAGGTGACCGACGTCCAGAAGAAGCTCGGCGATGTCTTCGCCCATCAGGTCAAGGTCGTCTCCGGCGAGATCGGGATCGGCAAGCCGGCCGAGCTGACGGTCGACCATGGCCGGCGCGGCGGCATCCGCGCCAACCATTCGGCCACCCATCTGCTGCATGAGGCGCTGCGGCGCGTGCTCGGCGACCATGTCGCGCAGAAGGGTTCACTGGTGCAGCCCGAGCGCCTGCGCTTCGATTTCAGCCACCCCAAGCCGATCAGCCGCGAGGAGTTGGCTAAGGTCGAGGAGATCGCAAACCGCCTGGTGCTGCAGAACGAGCCGGTCGTCACCAAGCTGATGTCTGTCGATGACGCGATCGCTTCGGGCGCACGGGCACTGTTCGGCGAAAAATACGGCGACGAGGTCCGTGTCGTCTCGATGGGCACGGATCGCGATGCCGATACGCAGAAGACCTTCTCGGTCGAACTCTGCGGCGGCACCCATGCCAGCCGGACCGGTGACATCGGGCTCGTCTCGGTCCTGTCCGAGGCCGGCGTCGCCGCCGGCGTGCGCCGCCTCGAGGCGCTCACCGGCGAGGCGGCACGCCGTCATCTGCGCGAGGAGAGCGTTGCGCTCGACGAGATGGCCGGTGTGCTGAAGGCGCCGATTGCCGAATTGCCGGCGCGCGTCGCAACGCTGGTCGAAGAGCGCCGCAAGCTCGAGCGTGAGCTGAGCGAGGCCCGCAAGAAGCTCGCCATGGGTGGCGGCGGCGAGGCGAGCGACCCGATCCGCGAGGTCGCCGGCGCCAAGCTCCTGGCGCGCGCCGTCACCGGCGTCGAGATGAAGGACCTGAAGAGCCTGGTCGATGAGGCCAAGACCCGCGTCGGCTCCGGCGTCGTCGCCATCGTCGGCGTCGCCGAGGACGGCAAGGCCGGCGTCGTCGTCGGCGTCACGCCCGACCTGACCGAGCGCTTCGATGCGGTCGCGCTGGTGCGCGCCGCCTCCGAGCGCCTCGGCGGCAAGGGTGGCGGCGGCCGCCGCGACATGGCCCAGGCCGGCGGGCCGGACGGCGCCCAGGCGCAGGCGGCGCTCGATGCCATCGCCGACGCGATGGGCTGAGAGCGAGGGACATTGCAGATGGCCCTTGCTCTTCAACATGCGGATGTCTCAAGCCGAAGGCTGCATGTGAGACATCCGCATTGGACCAACGGCCTGACGCGTCAGCGTCACTGGCCGTTGGCGTGAGAATGTCATGACGCCCGCCCCGCAGCCTGGCACGAGCTGGCGGCGGCGGGCGCATCTGATCATCGACCGCGGCGCCGGCGACGATCTTTCGGCCAGGCTCGTCCATGGCACCCTGGTCGCGCTGATCATCATCAACATCGCGGCGCTCGTACTGGAATCGGTCCCGAGCCTCGCTAACGCCCACGGGCGGCTGTTCTACTGGATCGAGCTCGTCTCAGCCGCGCTGTTCACGCTCGAATATGCGGTCCGGCTCTGGGTCGCGCCGGAGCATGCGCGCTATCGCGACCTGAGCGACGGAGCGGCGCGGCGCATCTATGCGCTCTCGCCGCCGGCACTGCTCGACTTCCTCGCGACCGTGCCGCTCTACAGCGCCCTGCTCGGCTATGGCGATCTCAAGATCCTGCTGCTCTTTCGCCTGCTGCGTTTCTTCAAGCTCGGCCGCTATTCCCCCGGCATGGCCTCGCTTGACGCCGCGCTCACGGCCGAACGCAAGGCGCTCGTCGCCTGCATCGTCATTCTGATCGGCGTCATGCTGCTCTCCGCCACGGCGATGCATTTCGTCGAGCACGACGTCCAGCCGGAGAAGTTCGGCACCATCCCCGACGCGATGTGGTGGGCGATCGTGACGCTGACCACGGTCGGCTACGGCGACGCCTTCCCGATCAGCCCGCTCGGCAAGCTCGTCGCTTCGCTGACCGCGGTGATGGGCCTCGTCATGCTGGCGCTGCCGGTCGGCATCATCGCCACCGCTTTCGCCCAGGAAATCCACCGCCGCGAATTCGTCGTCACCTGGAGCATGCTGGCGCGCGTGCCACTGTTCAGCGGGCTCAACGCTGCCGAAATCGCCGAGATCATGCATGCGCTGCGCGCCCAGACCGTGCGCGGCGGTGGCATCGTGCTGCGCCCGCACGAGCCGGCCCACTCGCTTTATTTCGTCGCCAGCGGCGAGGTCGAGATCATCGCGGCCGATGGCAGCCGTCAGCTCGACGAAGGCTGCTATTTCGGCGAGCTCAGTCTCACCGAGCTCGCGGTCGCCGAAGGCGGGATCGCAGTGCGCGCCACCGTCGCGACCAAGCTCCTTGTCCTTGATCCTGCCGATTTTCGCCTGCTCATGCTGCGCCACCCGGAACTGGCCGCCCATCTCCACCGACTCGCAGCAGCATGATGCCGACCCGCCGTATGACCCTTGGCCTGCTCCTCTGCGCAGGCAGCCCCGCGCTAGCCCAGCAGGCGCGCCCGCAGCGCCCGCCGCAGGGGCCGAGCCTGTCGGCGCCGCGCACGTTGATGGCCGGCGCCATGGCGGCCGCCTTCGTCAGCCGCGCCCCGGCCAATGCCCGTCTCGCCATCGCCAGGCCCACCGACCCCGCGGAATCAGCCATCGTCGCCGCGCCGCTGGGCCAGGTCTCGGTCCTGTCGCTGCCCGCCCCGGGCGAGGTCGGCACCTTCGAACTGCGCCTGCTCGGCGAAAGCGATGGCAAGCCCGTCATCCTGCTGCACCAGCCGCTGGTGACGACGACGCCGAGCGCGACACTCGCCGCTCCCGCTCGTCTCTCCCGTGGCAATCCCCTGCCGGTGCGCGGCATCGGCCCCAATGGCGACCGCGATCGCGTCGTTCTCACCAAGCCCGACGCGCCGCCCGAAGCCCAGGGGCCGAATTTCTTCCCGGCCGAGAATGTCGAGAACACGCTGGAAGCACCGGACGAACCCGGCACGTACGAGTTACGCTATGTGATGGACGCACCGCTGACGGGCCCGCGCGTGCTGGCCCGGCGGGAAGTGATAGTGGAATGACCACCCCATATGTCGTCATTCCGGGGCGAGCAGTGCGCCCTTTCGCCGAAGCTCGGTGTTCATGGATTCCGGACTCTTCGCTGCGCGAAGCCCCGGAAAGACGGAACGGTTTCGAGCAAGACCAGCACGCGCTAGTCATGGTCCGGATACTGGCGCGAGCGATAGGCCGACAACTCCTCGGCCGGGATATCGTCCTCGGTCCGCGTACCCCGGAGCCGGCAGAGCGCGTCGAACCAGGCGCCCTGCCCTCGACGCCATAAGCATGGGTCGGAGCAAAGGCGGTAGTGTCGTCGAGGCTGCCGACTGCGAGCGAGAGCGTGCCCATGCCGGGATAACTGAAGCTCAGCGGCGTGCCGCACTCACGACAGAAGCCGCGCTCGGCGACCTCCGATGAGCGGAAGACGGACGGCGTTCCGCGCGTCCAAACGACATCGGCGATGCGCGAAGAGGCGAAGGCGCCGAAATAATTGCCCACCGCCTTCTGGCACATCCGGCAGAAGCAGACCGAGATCTTGTGGGGCGGCTTCAGCAGGCGGTAACGCACCGCGCCGCATTGGCAGCCGCCGGTGAGAGTCATCGTCTCGCTCATCTCAGCTCCAGACCAATAGTTGCCATCGAGTCCACCAGGCAGACCTAGGCAAATCTGCCACAGTTTATCGATTTGGCGAGTTGTGAATGGCCGTTCATTGCCTCCCGCCTGCGCCCGCCTAAGCCTGCGTCCACGATTGGGCTGGGCACTCTCATGATATCCGTCATCACTCCTGCGAACAGCGGACCATCTCGTATGCGACTCGCCTCGCGCCTGCTCGCAGGCACGGCACTCGTGCTCTTCCTGTCCGCTGGCCAGGCGCTCGCAAATGGCGGCCGCGGCGGCGACCGAAGCAGCGTGGAACCTGGCTCCGGTGGCGCGGGCGGCGTCGACAACCCGACGGGTGCCGGTGGTGCGGGCGTCAGGGGTCAAATAATGCCAGGAGGCAACGCGGGCGGTGGCGGCGGTGGCGCCGGCGCTGCCACCGGCGGAGCTGGCGGGCTAGCCGGTAACGGCAACCCCAGCGAGGGCCGAGGCGGCGATGGCGGCGTGCATGGAATCGTCGGTGTTGGCTTGCCGGCCGGAACCAGCACCGGCAGCGATGGCGGCAACGGCACCTCCGGCTACATCTTCTCCGGCGGTGGCGGCGGCGCCGGCGGCTATGGCGCTGTGGTCACGGGCGCGGGTACCACGGGGACGATTTCCAACACCGACACCGTCACCGGCGGCAATGGCGGCCATGGCGGTGGCACCTTTCATGGTTTCGGCGGCTATGGCGGCTCCGGCGGCACCGGTCTGCTCTTCACCGATGGCAGCGCGGCGCAAACCCTGACCATCGACGGCACGATCCAGGGCGGCAAGGGCGGAAACGGCGGCTCGCATGTCGCGGACGCGGGCGGAGCCGGTGCCGGCGGCGTCGGCGGCGCTGGCCTGGTCTTCACCAATGGCGGCGCGACCACGACGCTGACCGTTAATGGTACGATCCGTGGTGGC
This sequence comes from Bosea vestrisii, assembly GCF_030144325.1. Classification (NCBI taxonomy): domain Bacteria; kingdom Pseudomonadati; phylum Pseudomonadota; class Alphaproteobacteria; order Hyphomicrobiales; family Alloboseaceae; genus Allobosea; species Allobosea vestrisii. The sequence continues at coordinate 1,006,965 of NZ_CP126307.1, forward strand.
GATGGCGGGCGCGGCGGCTCGAATTTGCCGACTTCCTATTGTTGTACCCCTGCCCCCGGCGCGGAATCCATGGGCGTCGGCGCTGCCGGCGGCGCGGCCATCGTCGGCGCCGACCTGATCATCACCAATAACGGCACGATCGAGGGCGGCCTCTCGGGCGACGGCACGGCACGCGCCGCGGCGCTCCATTTCACCGGCGGCAACAATCGACTGACTATCGGCAACGCCTCGGCGACGATCAATGGCGGCATCGTCATCGACACCGGCACGCTGACCTTCGACCAGACGATCGCTGCGACGATCAGCAGCGTGGTCAGTGGCGCCGGCAACGTGGTCAAGGAGGGCGCGGGCACGCTGACCTTGGCCGGCGAAAACACCTATACCGGCGGGACGACGATCTCGGGCGGGGCGATCAGCATCAGCGCCGAGGGCAATCTCGGCGCGACCTCCGGCACGCTGACGCTGGACGGCGGCATGCTGCAGGTGACCGGCACGACGCTGACCGGGCTGACGCGCAACATCGTCCTCGGCAGCAATGGCGGCGGCTTCGATATTGCCGACGCCGGCAATACCTTCACGGTGACGCAATCCTTCTCCGGCTTGGGCGGATTCACCAAGGCCGGCGCGGGCATCCTCGTCCTGACCGGCGCCAACACCTATACCGGCGTGACGACGGTCTCTAACGGCGTCCTGCGGGCCGGACAGGCAGGCGCCTTCTCGGCAGGCTCCACGGTCACGATCATGTCGGGCGCAACGCTCGACCTCGCCGGCTTCGACCAGACGATCGGCTCGCTCGCCGGGGCCGGCGCAGTCACGCTCGGCGCCGGCACGCTGACCGCGGGCGGCAACAATGCCTCGACCACGTTTTTGGGCACGATCTCGGGCACGGGCGGCCTGACCAAGACCGGCACGGGCATACTTACCCTGTCGGGCACGAGCACCTATTCGGGCGCAACGACGGTATCGGCCGGGACGCTCTACATCAACGGCTCCGGCGCGATGTCGGCGGCGTCTGACTATACGATCGCGATCGGCGGACTCCTCAATATCAACGATACGCTCGGCACGGTCACCGCCGGCTCGATCGCTGGCGCCGGCCAGATCCGGATCGAGGCCGACTCGACGCTCGAGACCGGCGCGACCAACGCCTCGACCACCTTCACCGGCATGATCTACGATGCTGGCAGCATCAGGAAGGTCGGCACGGGCACGCTGACGCTGACGCAGGAAAACACTTATTCCGGCGGCACGACGATCGCGGGCGGCGCGATCAGTATCTCCAAGGATAGCAATCTCGGCAGCACCTCGGGGGCGCTGACGCTGGATGGCGGCGTGCTGCAGGTGACCGGGACGACGCTGAACGGGCTGACCCGCAACATCATCCTCGGCAGCAATGGCGGCGGCTTCGATATCGTCGAGGCCGGCAACAGCTTCATCGTGAACCAGTCCCTCACGGGCGCGGGCTCGCTGTCGAAAACCGGCGCCGGCACATTGGTGCTGAAGGGCGCCAGCAGCTATTCCGGTACGACCACGGTGTCCGAGGGAACGCTGCGTGCCGGCGCCGCCAATGCGTTCTCGAGCAATTCGACCTTCACGGTCGCGAGCGGCACGACACTCGACCTCGCCAACCTCAATCAGAGCATCGGCTCGCTCGCCGGCGCCGGCACGGTCACGCTGGGCAGCGGCACGCTGACGGCGGGCGCGAACAACAGTTCGACCAGCTTCTCCGGCACGATCAGCGGCACAGGCGGCCTGACCAAGGCGGGCACCGGCACGCTGACCCTGTCTGGCACGAACACCTACTCCGGTTCGACCAGGGTCTCCGGCGGCAAGCTGGTGGTCAACGGCTCGCTCGCCAGCAGCGTGGCGCTCAATGGCGGTTCGCTCGGCGGTTCCGGCACGATCGGCGGGATGAGCGTCGCGAGCGGCGGCACGGTTGCGCCCGGCAATTCGATCGGGACGCTCACCATCAACGGCAATGTCGCCTTCGCGAGCGGCTCGACCTATCAGGTCGAGATCAACGCCGCTGGCCAGAGCGACAAGATCGTGGCGTCCGGGATCGCAACGCTTTCGGGCGGCACGGTCCAGGTCCTGGCCGAGACTGGCAACTACGCGGCGAGTACGAACTACACCATTCTGACCGCTTCCGGCGGCGTCACTGGCCGGTTCAGTAACGTGACCTCGAACCTCGTCTTCCTGACGCCGTCGCTGGCTTATGGCAGCAACAACGTCGTCCTGAGCATGAGTCGGACGGCCACGACCTTCCCTGAGGTTGCGGGGACCCGCAATCAGGCCTCGATCGGGTATGCGGCTGAGCGTCTCGGCGTCGGCAATCCGATTTACGACACGCTGCTCTCGGGCACCGCGGCCGAGGCTCGCGCGGGCTTCGACCTGCTCTCCGGCGAGGCGCATGCGCAGGCCGTTTCCGTGATGATCGACGAGAGCCGGCTGGTGCGTGAGACCATCCTCAACCGCCTGCGCGGGCCGCTGCTGACCCAGCCCGGCGGCCAGGTTGCAGCGGCCTTCAGTGCCGACCTGCCTGGCCGCAAGGGCGCGGTCGCCATGCCCGCCCCGGCCCCGCAGCCGCGCTACGCCCTCTGGGGCGAGGCTTTCGGCGGCGCCGGCAACACCAATGCCGACGGCAACGCCGCGGGCCTCAGCCGCCGCAGCGGCGGTGCGCTGCTCGGGGCTGACCTGCTGCTCTACGACAATCCCGGCTCGTCGCTGCGGGTCGGTGTCGCCGGCGGCTACAGCCAGTCGCGCTTCGATCTCGACGCGCGACGCTCCTCCGGCAAGCTCGATAGCGGCCATGCGGCGCTCTACGCCGGCGCCCGCTTCGGCAACCTAAGGCTCGATGCCGGCCTGGCCTATTCCTGGTCCGAGAGCGACATCCGCCGTCAGGTCGCGATCCGCGGCTTTGGCGACAGCTTGCGCCTGCAGCGTCCGGGCGCGGTGGCGCAAGGCTTCACCGAGCTCGGCTACGGCTTTGCCTTCAGCGGTTTTGCGCTCGAACCGTTCGCGCAACTGGCGCTGGTCCGCGTCAGCACCGATGCTGGCACCGAGCAGGGCGCCGCCGCGGCGCTGCGGGTGCTGTCTTCCGAGCAGACGCTCGGCTTCAGCACGCTCGGCCTGCGCGCCGAGGCCCAGCTCGGCGCAGCCCCGCTGTTCGCCCGCGCCATGCTCGGCTGGCGCCACGGCTTCGGCGAGCTCACCCCGCAGGCCAAGACCGCCTTCGCGCTCGGCACCACGCCGGCGCAAGTCTTCGCCGCTCCGATCGACCGCGAGGCGCTCGTCGCCGAGGCCGGCCTCGACTGGCGCATCTCATCCGCCACCGCGCTCGGCCTGACCTACTCCGCCGCCATCGGCGAACGCGCCAGGGACCACGCCCTCAAGGGCAGGGTCGAGATGAAGTTCTGAAAGCGGACCGGCCAAGCTCAGCTCCTCCTCCGGAGGAGAGCCTGTCGATCCAGGCGTTCGGCACCCGCTACGCAACAAAAAAGCCCGGCCAGAGCGGCCGGGCTTCTCTTTGCGGACGAGACTGTCGCTGCTTACGCAGCCATCGCCTTGCGCAGGTTCTCGCTGACCTTGTCGAGGAAGCCGGTGGTCGAAAGGAACTTCTGGTCGGGGCCGACCAGCAGCGCCAGGTCCTTGGTCATGTCGCCGGCTTCGACGGTGTCGACCGTGACCTTCTCCAGCAAGCTGGCGAACTTGGCGAGCTCGGCATTGTTGTCGAGCTTGGCGCGATGGCTGAGGCCGCGCGACCAGGCGAAGATCGAGGCGATCGAGTTGGTCGAGGTCTCCTTGCCCTTCTGGTGCTCGCGATAGTGGCGGGTCACCGTGCCGTGGGCGGCCTCGGCCTCGACGGTCTTGCCGTCCGGCGTCATCAGCACCGAGGTCATCAGGCCGAGCGAGCCGAAGCCCTGCGCCACCGTGTCCGACTGCACGTCGCCATCGTAGTTCTTGCAGGCCCAGACATAGCCGCCCGACCACTTCATCGCCGACGCGACCATGTCGTCGATCAGACGGTGCTCGTAGGTGATGCCGAGCTTGTCGAACTCCGCCTTGAACTCCGCCTCGTAGATCTCCTGGAAGATGTCCTTGAAGCGCCCGTCATAGGTCTTGAGGATGGTGTTCTTGGTCGAGAGGTAGACCGGGTATTTGCGCAGCAGGCCGTAGTTCAGCGATGCCCGGGCGAAGTCGCGGATCGAGTCGTCGAGATTGTACATCGCCATCGCGACGCCGGCGTCCGGAGCCTTGAAGACCTCCTTCTCGATGACGTTGCCGTCTTCGCCGACGAACTTGATCGAGAGCGTGCCCTTGCCGGGAAACTTGAAGTCGGTGGCGCGGTACTGGTCGCCATAAGCATGGCGGCCGATGACGATCGGCTGGGTCCAGCCCGGCACCAGGCGCGGCACGTTCTTGCAGATGATCGGCTCGCGGAAGATCACGCCGCCGAGGATGTTGCGGATCGTGCCGTTCGGCGACTTCCACATCGACTTGAGGTTGAACTCCTTCACGCGCGCTTCGTCCGGCGTGATCGTCGCGCACTTCACGGCAACGCCGTGCTTCTTGGTGGCGTTGGCCGCGTCGATCGTGACCTGGTCGTCGGTCGCGTCGCGGTTCTCGACCGAGAGGTCGTAATAATCGAGTTCGAGGTCGAGATAGGGGAAGATCAGCGTGTCCTTGATCTTCTGCCAGATGATGCGGGTCATCTCGTCGCCGTCCATGTCGACGACCGGGTTGGCGACCTTGATCTTGCTCATGTGATACGACCCCTGCTCTGGCCAGTCTGGAACGATTGCAGGCAACAGCATAACCGCCGTTGCCAGCCCGCGCGCTTCCTAGCGGGTTCGAAGCGCAGGGGGAAGCCGGCCTTTTGGGCAACGGCCCGCGAGCAAGCAACGCCGCCGGCCGCGCCAACGCAGGGCGCCCCGTCTTCCGGCGCAGTTGGCAATGCTGCGAACCGATTTAGATTGGAGACATGACAGTCTCCTCCTCCCCCTTCGCCCTCGTCACCGGTGGCACCCGCGGCATCGGCGCCGGCGCCGCGCTCGCGCTCGCACAGGCCGGCTACCAGGTCCTCGCCACCGGCCTCACTGACGACGAGGTCGCAGCCGCGCCCGCCCATGCCGCGATCCGCCATGCCAGGCTCGACGTCACCAGCGATGCCGAGGTTGCGGCGATCGTCGCTGCTTGCGAGCGCATCGATGCTCTCGTCAATTGCGCCGGCATGATCCAGCGCGGCGGCAAGGAGTTCGAGATCGAAGCCTTCCGGCTGACGATCGAGGTCAACCTCACCGGCACGATGCGGATGTGCCTGGCGGCCAAGGAGAAGCTGGCTGTCGCCAAGGGCGCGATCGTCAACACCGCCTCGATGCTGACCTTCCACGGCTCGGCCTATGCGCCGGGCTATTCCGCCTCGAAGGGCGGCGTCGGGCAATTGACCAAGTCGCTCGCCGCCGCCTGGGCGCAGGACGGTATCCGCGTCAACGCGGTTGCCCCCGGCTGGATTGCGACCGAGCTGACTCGGCCCCTCGTCGAGGATGCGGCGCGCTCCGCGCCAATCCTGTCGCGCACCCCGATGAACCGCTGGGGAGATCCGAGCGATGTCGGCGGCGCCGTCCTCTTTCTGCTATCCGACGCCGCCCGTTTCGTGACCGGCGCGATCCTGCCGGTCGACGGCGGCTATCTCGCTGTCTAGGGGCACGCAGAAAAGATTCGAAACACCAGCGGCATGGCCGCGTTTCCTGATTCAGTTGCCCAGCCAGCTGAATCAGGAATTCAACCGGAGAAATAGCGATGAACAAGATCAGCCCGGTTCCCGTCCAGGTCAGCACCGAAGAGCGCTGGACCCCCTATCGGCACCCGCAGCCGAAGGATTCGCCCCCGAATTGATCGTCCCCAACGTCATCCCGGAGGACGAGCGCGTCTGGGTGCCGGTCGACGACAATGTCTGGTTCCGCCCCTTATGCCTCTCGGTGACGCGCGGCTACTGGATGAACCTGCTGCGCGTACGCCGCGCCGGCGTACTTTCGCGCCACCGCCACCCCCAGCCCGTGCACGGCTATGTGCTGAAGGGCAAGTGGCGCTACCTCGAACATGACTGGGTCGCGACGGAAGGCTCCTACGTCTACGAGGCGCCCGGCGAAACCCATACGCTGGTGGTCGATCCCGACGTCGAGGAGATGATCACCATGTTCCAGGTCAATGGCGCGATGATCTATGTCGACCCGGACGGCAAGTGCCTCGGCTATGACGACGTCTTCACCCGGCTCGACAAATGCCGGGCACATTACGCGACCAACGGGCTCGGGGCCGACTACGCCGATCAGTTCATTCGCTGACGCCGACAAGAGCATCCAGCCGGGAAACTCCCGGCGGATGGAGAGTGGATGACCATGCGACGATCGGACAGCTCGCGCGTGCCGGGCAGGCGCGACATTGGGGCTCTGGCCTTGTCCGCCCTGATGGCAGGTATCCCCTCCCTTGCTTTCGCCCAACCGGTCGACCGGTTGGGCGTTCCCGGTCCGCTCAGCTTCGGCGGGACCAGCTATCGACTGGCATGGAGTTCACAGCCAGGCCCCGGTTACGACAAGCAGGAATATCTGCCGACTGGCGAAGCGCTCGGCCGGCACACCCGCATGCTCCTGGTCGAGTTCCTCGATACCGGGATTGGCCCGCGCGAAGCGCTGGCTGCACAGGTGCGCTCGCTCAATCAGCGCAAGGGCAAGGACCCGCTGTTCAACATGGCGATCATGGAGAATAAGCAGACCGGCGAGGTGATGCTGGATTTCCTGATCAGCGCCCATGAGCGCGGCCAGACGATCGCCGAATGGAACGCCTATCGCTATGTCCCGCGCAAGGGCGCTGGCGGGCGTGACGCCGTGCTTCTGTTCGCGATCAGCCGCCGCGCCTATGGCGACGACGCGATCCGCAGCTTTCTCGGGGAGCTCAAGAGCAGCCGCTCGGGCGAGGTTGGACGGCTGGCCCGCGCGCCTCTGCCCGAGATCAGACCGCCGCGTTGAAACTCAGCGTCCGAGCTTCGCCAGCTCGACCGCGGCGCGCAGCTCGATATGCGCAAGCACCTCGTCGAGGCGCGGGTCGTCGGTCGTCTCGCGCCGCGCCGACAACATTGCCTTGAGACGTTCAAGCTCCGAGACCTGCACCCGTCCCGTCAGCAGCGCGGCCTTGAGCTGATCGAGCCCGTCGAGCAGATCGTGGCCGCGGCGGGCCTGACGGCGCTTGCGCTCCTGCCCGTCCTCATCGGCCTGGACCGCGAGCAGCCCGTCGAGCGACCCGGCATGGCTGACGGATGTGCCTTGCGCCGTCGCCGTGCTCTCGCGCGCCGGCAGGCGGAAGCTCGACCCGCTGGTCGAGCCGCTGCGACTGGTCGGGCTGGTCGACGTGACGGGGTTGCGCTGGTCGATGCGGATCATGACGCTCTCGCAAGGTCGGCAAAGGCGCTGGAAAGGGCGCTGCCTGACCCACTTCCTTGTGCCGGCAACGTGGTTAACGATCGGTAAATCACCCGGCAGGATTTGCCGAGGCGGCAGCTTTGCCCCTGCGCCCGCTCCCAGCACGATCAGGCCACGCATCTCTAAAAGCCTGATTAAAAAGCGTTTTCGTTTTCTCCCGAATTGGCACGCTCCTCGCAACGGGCTGGCGATATCAGATCACCCCGGTGCCTCATGCCTCGCCTCTTTCGCCTCCGCCATCTGCTGACGCCGCTTGCAGCCCTGCTGCTCGCCGGCGCGGCCATGGCGGCCGATCTCGCCCCGGCGGGACCTGTGGGCCCGGCGGGTCGCGGCGGCAGCCCCGCCAATAACGGCCCGGCACGCAGCGGCGCGGCCGAGGCCGGCGCCACGCGCACCGCGTTCGCCGGCAGCGGCGGCATGGGAACCGCGCTCTCACGCATCAAGGATCTCGCCTCGATCGAGGGCGTGCGCAGCAACCAGATCCTTGGCTACGGCATCGTCGTCGGCCTCAACGGCACCGGCGACACGCTCAACAACGCCCCCTTCACCAAGCAGTCGCTGACCGCGATGCTGGAGCGCCTCGGCGTCAACACCCGCGGCGCCAGCATGCGCACGGCGAACGTCGCAGCGGTGATGATCACCGCCAATCTGCCGCCCTTCGCCGTCCAGGGTACGCGGCTCGACGTCACCGTCTCGGCGCTGGGCGACGCCAAGTCGCTGCAGGGCGGCACCTTGCTCGCCACCCCCCTGCTCGGCGCCGATGGCGAGGTCTACGCCGTCTCGCAGGGCCCCGTCGCGATCTCCGGCTTTTCGGCCGAAGCCGAAGCCGCCAAGATCACTCGCGGCGTCCCGACCGTCGGCCGCATCGCCAATGGCGGCCTGATCGAGCGCGAGATCGATTTTGCCCTCAACAAGCTCAAGACGCTGCGCCTGTCGCTGCGCAATCCCGACCTCACGACCGCGCGCCGCATCGCCGCCGCGATCAACGACTTCATCGGCGGCGACGCGGCCGAGCCGACCGACCCCTCGACAGTGGTGTTGCAGATCCCGGCGCGTTTCCAGGGCAACATGATCCGGATGCTCACCGATATCGAGCAGCTCAGGGTCGAGCCCGACCAGGGCGCCCGCGTCGTCATCGACGAGCGCTCCGGCATCATCGTGATGGGCAAGGACGTGCGCGTCTCGACCGTCGCCGTGGCTCAGGGCAACCTGACTGTGACGATCTCCGAGGAGCCCCAGGTCAGTCAGCCGAACGAGTTCGGCCAAGGCCGGACGGTCGTCGTCCCGCGCAGCAACGTCAAGGTCGACACCGAGGGCACCAACAAGCTCGCTCTGGTCAAGGAAAGCGTGACCCTGCGCGAGCTGGTCGACGGGCTCAACGCGCTCGGCCTCGGCCCGCGCGACCTGCTGTCCATCCTGCAAGCCATCAAGGCAGCCGGCGCGCTGCAAGCCGACATCGAGGTGATGTAATGACTGCCATCCTCGCCGCCCCCGCAGCCAAGCTGGCCATCGGCGCCGCCGTCAATCTCGCCGGCGGCATCGCCGACGCCCTGAGCTCGCAGAACTCCAAGGCGAAAAAGACCGCCGCCGATTTCGAGACCGTCTTCCTCGAGAACTTCACCCAGACGATGATGAGCTCGAGCGGGACCGAAGGCCCGCTCGGCGAGAACGGCGTCGGCGGCGACGTCTGGCGCTCGATGCTGACGCAGGAATACGCCAAGCAGATGCAGCGGGCCGGCGGTGTCGGCCTCTCCGACCAGATCATGCGCGACCTGATCCAGGTCCAGGCGGGCGCGTCGGCCACCGGACCGGCGGGAGCCGGCAATGGTTGAGCGCCTGCGCGTCGTCGACGAGCGCCCGCGCGTCTCGAACGCCGTCGAGGCCGAAGCGCTGATCGGAGCCGTCATGGAGACGCTCGGCGCCCTCTCCCATGTCGTCGGCGAGGAGACCGGCCTGGTCAAGGCGGGCCGCCTCAAGGACGCGATGGAGCGCGAGACGCGCAAGGCCGAGCTCGCCGGCGTCTACATGAAGGGCGTCGAGCAGATCAAGCTGAACGCCGTCGCTCTCGCCCGTTTTGCGCCGGAGAAGGTCAAGCGCCTGAAGAACGCCCATCTCGCCTTCCAGGAGCTGATCGACCTCAACCAGACCGTGCTGGCGACGGCGCGGGCGATCTCGGAATCGATCATGCGCGACCTCGCGACCGACACCAACCGCCAGAACCGGGCGCCGGGCTACGGGCCGACTGCGACCGTGGGTGCTGGAGTCTTCGCCCGGCCCAATGCTGGCCCCCTGGTGCTTTCGAAGAGCCTGTAAGAGCTACGCAGGCAAGAAGAGCATCGCGACAGCTGCGGCATAGCCAACTCAAGGCATGTCGAGAGCGAGCCATTTCATGGTTAATCTGAGCAACGACTCGACGAAGCGAGAATTAACCCTTTCCGCGCGCAGAAAATGCGCCGGATGCATTGCAATTTACCAATTTCCCTAACGGCAGATTCAACTCTCTGCCGCATCTTCTCATGCTTGGAAGAAGTCCGCCCTTGCGAGAGGAGTCCAGAATGGATTTCGGCGCGACACCAAAGACGTTCGCGACCGGTGCCGTCCAGGCGACGGTCCGCACCGATATTTCCGTCCAGAACGGCGCAACGCCGGTCGAGCTCCCACCGGAGAAGACCGTCCGTTCGATCGCCGCCGGTGAACCGGTTCAGCTCGATATCCGTGCCCGTGCCGAAGAGCGTCGCTCCGATGCGCAGCGCCAGCAGAGCACGCAGGATGAGGCGACGCAGCAGCGCCGCTTCGACGAACAGCGTCGCCAGCAGGATCTGCGCGACGTGATCGAGCGACGTCTCGATATCGATCCGAAGACGCGCAGCATCATCCTGCGCAAGACCAATCGCGACACCGGCGAGGTCGTCGAGCAATTGCCTGACGAGACTCTGCTGAAGATGCGCATCTGGTCGCGCGAGATTCTCGAGCGCAGCCGCGAGGCGGAAGCGCCCCGCAACCATGAGGTCGAGCGCCTCGCCTGAGCTTGCCGATCTCTTCTCAATTTAGCGCCGCTGGCACTCGCCGGCGGCGTTTTCGTTCGTATGCCGATCCCCGGCATGCGCAGGCTTTGGCCGACCGGGCCGTTTCACCCCTGTTAACCATGCCGCGGCTTCGCCCGGATTTCGAGCAATTCGCGGGCTCGGATTTACGCCTCGTTACGAGATCGGCGGCATGGTCCATCGGTCGCGGCCAGAATGGTTGCGGCGCCAGAAGGCACCATACCAGAAGGGTATTCTATCATGGCCGTTTCTCTCTCTGCCGGCGTCCGCAACAACCTGACGACGCTGCAGTCGACCTCCGCCCAGTCCTCGCAAATCCAGAACCGCCTTGCCACCGGCAAGAAGGTCAACAGCGCGATCGACAGCCCGGTCAACTTCTTCACCGCCGCCTCGCTGAATGATCGCTCGAGCCAGCTCACCGGCCTGCTCGACGGCATCTCGAACGGCATCCAGACGATCCAGGCTGCCTCCAAGGGCATCGACGGCATCACCAAGCTGGTCGGCTCGCTGCAGTCGACGATCAAGCAGGCCCAGGCCGATGCGGCTCAGAACCGCCCGACCAAGGCCGGCACGGCGCGCGCCACCCAGGCCGAAGTCGCCGCCACCAGCAAGAGCCTCAAGGACATCGCCCTCGACAAGAAACTGGTCGGTGCGGACGCGGTTGCGGACGCTGCGACCGCGACAAGCGCTGGCGACCTCGGCATCATAGATACAAACACTTTCATCGGCATTTCGCTGACGGCGGGCTCCACCACCTACGAGGCGTCGTTCTCCTCGGTGAACGCCACAGTGCGCGACCTCGTCAACGAGATCAACAAGTCGGGCATCGCCACCGCCTTCGTCGACGAGAAGGGCCAGCTCAACGTCAAGGGCACCGGCTCCGAGGACCTCGAGTTCGGCGTCGGCGTCGGCACGACCGGTGCTACCTCCGGCGCGGGCAGTGCGATCGTCGATGCTCAGACCGGTCTCGCCAACGCGGCAGTCGGCTTCGTCGCCGGTGACGCAGTTGCGGCGACCGCGATCAAGGGGCCGACCGTCACCTCGGCGGTTCGCTCCAACCTGATCGACCAGTTCAACGATCTGCGCAACAAGATCGACGATCTCGCCAAGGATTCCGGCTTCAACGGCATCAACCTGCTCGGCGGCGATCGCCTGTCGGTCGTCTTCAACGAGAAGACCGGCAAGAACCAGACCAAGCTCGATGTCCAGGGCACCCAGCTGAGCTCCGACAACCTCGGCATCACCAAGGCTGGCAACACCCAGCTCGCCGGCAGCGTCAACTTCCAGAACGACTCCGATCTGGAAGCCGCCACCAAGTCGCTCACCGGCGCCCTGACCTCGCTGAAGTCGCTCTCCTCGACCTTCGGCGCCAACCTCTCGGTCGTCCAGACCCGCCAGGACTTCACCAAGGACCTGTCGAACGTCCTGACCACCGGCGCCGACAACCTCGTCAACGCCGACCTCAACCAGGAAGCCGCCTCCCTGCTCGCGCTGCAGACCCGTCAGCAGCTCTCGCAGCAGGCGCTCTCCCTCGCCAACCAGGCCGACCAGGGCGTCCTGCGTCTCCTCGGCTGATCTTCGGTCCGCAGAAGCGGATCAACCCGCAGAACGCGGGACGAAGCAAAAGAGCGGCGGAGCCAAGGCTCCGCCGCTTTTTCCGTCTCTGGAGCGTTGAAGATCACGCGCCAAACTCCTCCCATCATTTCAAAGCCCGTTTAAGGCCCGAGCGCGCCAGCTCTCCCCTTTTGGCATCGCCGACGCTCGCGGGCGGCAGTTTCGTTCGGAGGGTCGATCCGGGGTGTAAGGCACGGCCTCTCCCGACTGCAGCCGTTTCACCCCTGTTAACCATGCCGCGGCTTCGCCCGGATTTCGAGCAATTCGCGGGCTCGGATTTACGCCTCGTTACGAGATCGGCGGCATGGTCCATCGGTCGCGGCCAGAAAGGTTGCGGCGCCAGAAGGCACCATACCAGAAGGGTATTCTATCATGGCCGTTTCTCTCTCTGCCGGCGTCCGCAACAACCTGACGACGCTGCAGTCGACCTCCGCCCAGTCCTCGCAAATCCAGAACCGCCTTGCCACCGGCAAGAAGGTCAACAGCGCGATCGACAGCCCGGTCAACTTCTTCACTGCCGCTTCGCTGAATGATCGTTCGAGCCAGCTCACCGGCCTGCTCGACGGCATCTCGAACGGCATTCAGACCATCCAGGCTGCCTCCAAGGGCATCGACGGCATCACCAAGCTGGTCGGCTCGCTGCAGTCGACGATCAAGCAGGCCCAGGCCGACGCGGCTCAGAACCGCCCGACCAAGGCCGGCGGGGCGCTCGCCACCCAGGCGGAAGTCGCCGTCACCAGCAAGAGCCTCAAGGACATCGCCCTCGACAAGCGCTTGGCCGACAGTGCTGTCGGTGCTGTCGGTGTAGACGCCGCAACGGCGACCAGCGCCGGTGACCTCGGCATCGCAGTCGCAAACACCGATATCGGTATTTCGCTGACGGCGGGCTCGACCACCTATGAAGCCTCGTTCTCTGCTGTAGGCGCGACGGTGCGCGACCTGGTCAACGAGATCAACAAGTCGGGCATCGCCACCGCCTTCGTCGACGAGAAGGGCCAGCTCAACGTCAAGGGCACCGGCTCCGAGGACCTCGAGTTCGGCGTCGGTGCCGGTGCAAACGGCGGCGCTGCCATCACGAATGCGCAAGGCGGCGGCGCCAACGCGGCTATCAACTTCCTCCCCGCTGACGCGGTTGCGGCGACTGCGATCAAGGGGCCGACCGTCACCTCGGCGGTTCGCTCCAACCTGATCGACCAGTTCAACGATCTGCGCAACAAGATCGACGATCTCGCCAAGGATTCCGGCTTCAACGGCATCAACCTGCTCGGCGGCGATCGCCTGTCGGTCGTCTTCAACGAGAAGACCGGCAAGAACCAGACCAAGCTCGATGTCCAGGGCACCCAGCTGAGCTCCGACAACCTCGGCATCACCAAGGCTGGCAACACCCAGCTCGCCGGCAGCGTCAACTTCCAGAACGACTCCGATCTGGAAGCCGCCACCAAGTCGCTCACCGGCGCCCTGACCTCGCTGAAGTCGCTCTCCTCGACCTTCGGCGCCAACCTCTCGGTCGTCCAGACCCGCCAGGACTTCACCAAGGACCTGTCGAACGTCCTGACCACCGGCGCCGACAACCTCGTCAACGCCGACCTCAACCAGGAAGCCGCCTCCCTGCTCGCGCTGCAGACCCGTCAGCAGCTCTCGCAGCAGGCGCTCTCCCTCGCCAACCAGGCCGACCAGGGCGTCCTGCGTCTCCTCGGCTGATCTTCGGTCCGCAGAAGCGGATCAACCCGCAGAACGCGGGACGAAGCAAAAGAGCGGCGGAGCCAAGGCTCCGCCGCTTTTCGTTTGCGCCCAGCCGCCTCATTAACCGTTTATTAGCCTTAACAAAGGATTGTCGGCTCAGAGCAAGCTGGTTGAGCGCCAAACCGCGCTGTCTGAGGGACCTGAAATGGCCAACACGATCCTGTCGAACGGCGTCCGCAACAACCTGTTGACCCTCCAGCAGACCACCGCCCAGCAGGGCGTGATCCAGAATCGCCTGGCGACCGGCAGGAAGGTCAACTCGGCGATCGACAATCCGGTGAACTACTTCACCTCGGTTTCGTTGAACGATCGTTCGAGCCAGCTCACCGGCCTGCTCGATGGCATCTCGAACGGCATCCAGACCATCCAGGCTGCGTCCAAGGGCATCGACGGCATCACCAAGCTGGTGCAGTCGCTGCAATCGACGGTGAAGCAGGCTCAAGCCGACGCGGCTCAGAACCGTCCGACCAAGGCCGGCGGGGCGTTGGCCACTCAGGCCGAAGTGGTCCTGACCAGCAAGAGTCTGAAGGATCTCGCCCTCGACAAAAAGCTGGTCGACGACAACCTCGCCGTCGCCAACGGCGCGACCGCAACCTATTCAGGCAATCTCGGCATTGCCGCCCCGGCCGCCGGCGACTCCCAGGTGCTCGCCATCTCGGTGAAGTCGGGCGCGAACACCTACACGGCGTCTTTCAACGCCGCCAACACCACCGTGCGCGACCTCGTCAACGAGATCAACAAATCCGGCATTGCGAGCGCCTTCGTCGACGAAAAGGGCCAGCTCAATGTCAAGGGCACCGGCTCGGAGGATGTCGAGTTCGGCCTCGGCCAGGCGACCTTCACCCCGGCTGCCGCAGGCGCCCCGACGCCGGCGGAATTCGCCGCGGCGGGCATCCCCGCCGTCACCGACGCACAAAGCGCAGCGTCCGAGAACGTTGCGATCGGCTTCGCGCTCGGCGACAACGCCGCCGGCACGACCACGATCAAGGGCGCCGCCATCACCTCGGCTGTCCGCTCGAATCTGATCGATCAGTTCAACGACCTGCGCAACAAGATCGACGATCTCGCCAAGGATTCGAGCTATAACGGCATCAACCTGCTCTCGGGCGATCGCCTCTCGATCGTCTTCAACGAGAAGACCGGCAAGAACCAGACCAAGCTCGACATCCAGGGCTCGAACATCACCGCCGACAACCTCGGCATTCCGCGCGCCATCAACACGCAGCTCGCCGGCTTCATCAACTTCCAGAACGACGCCGATCTGGAGAAGGCGACCACCGCCCTGACCGGCTCGCTGACCTCGCTGAAGTCACTGGCCTCGACGCTCGGCTCGAACCTCTCGGTCGCCCAGACCCGGCAGGACTTCACCAAGGAGCTCTCCAACGTCCTGATCACCGGCGCCGGCAACCTCGTCCTGGCCGATCCGAACGAGGAAGGCGCCAGCCTGCTCGCGCTGAACACCCGCCAGCAGCTCTCGCAGACCGCCCTCTCCCTCGCCAACCAGGCCGACCAGGGCGTCCTGCGCCTGTTCGGCTGATCCTTCTTTCCTCCAGCCAGAAGGCGGGACAGCCATGGCCCTCAAGGTCGAGCTCAAGCCGAACGAGCGCATCATCATCGGCTCGGTCGTCATCCGCAACGACGAGCAGCGCACCCGCTTCTTCATCGAGGGCGAGGCGCCGATCCTGCGCGAGAAGGACATTCTCACCGGCGCAACCGCCGATACGCCGGCCAAGAAGATCTACCTCGCGATCCAGCTCATGTACCTGGCTGGCGACCCGACGACGCAGCACGAGGTCTATTTCCAGCTGGTGCGCGACTTCCTGCAGGCGGCGCCAAGTGCTTTGCCGCATATTTCGGAAATCAATAACTGCATTTTAAGCGGTGAGCTCTACAAAGCACTCAAGGCGGCCAAGACGCTGATCTCCTACGAGGCGGAACTGCTCGAGCATGCAAAGCGGGTTTAATGCCTACGCCGCGGCCTCGAAGGCGGCGCTGAACGTCCAGTCGCCGCGCGAACTCGAAGCCGGCCTACTGCTCAAGGCGGCCGCCCGTCTCCAGATGATCGTCGATGACTGGGTTGCTCGCTCCGGCGAGCTCGACGCAGCCCTGGCCTATAACCGCAAGCTCTGGACCCTGCTGGTCTCGGCGGTGATCGCCGAGGACAATCCGCTGCCGGTCGAGATCAAGCGCAACATCCTCGGGTTGGCCAACTTCATCTTCAACCGAACGTTCCAGGTCGCAGCAGCGCCGGAGCCGCAAGCACTCGCTGCCCTCGTCAACATCAATCGCGAGATCGCCGCCGGCCTGCGCGGCCGCTGATCCCGCCACGATATCTGGTATAAGAGAAAACGGCCCGGAGCGATCCGGGCCGTTTTCTCATTCATGCCTGCGGAGCGTGGCGGCCTCAGAGATAATTGGTCAGGCGCAGTTGCTGCAGCATCGAGGTGGTCTGGTAGCTCGCCTGCAGGGTGGTCTGCAGCGCCAGGATCTGCATCGCCACCTCCTCCTTGGTGATGTCCTCGACCCCCGCGAGCGTCGTGCTCAGATAGTCCTTCGTCGCGGTGTGCCGTTCCTTGGCCTGGGTCATCGCGGTCTGCGCCGAGCCGAGTTCGACGATGATCTCCGAGGGCGCCTGTGTTCCGGTCGGAAAGCCGATATTGTTGCGCACCCGCTCGGTCATCGCCTCGTAGCGCAGCTTCGAGTTCGGATCGCTTGCCGGGAAGGTCTCGGCCGCCATGATCGCGAACTGCGCCAGGCCGGTCCGGAACGCCTCCTCGTTGGCACGGGCACCGGCCGCCACCTGCTGGCCCTGATCGACCTGAACGCTCGCCGTCGCCCTGGCCGAGCCGGCGGCATCGTCGCCCTGGTACCAGATCACCGTATTGGCAGCGGTGCCCGGCGCCGGCGCGGCCGTCGCGGTGTTGAAGGGCGGTCCGGGCACCCTGAGCGGTGGATTGCTCGGGCTGCCGGCGAAGAAGTCCTTGGCCGCGACCTGGGCCGAGGCGGCCGAGAGTGACGTGTTTGCCTCGCGTGACAGTGCCGCGTTGATCGATGCGCGCAGATTGGTGGCTGTGGCGTTGGCGTCGACGCCGATGACGAAGCCGTCGGCGGCGGCGCCGGTGGTGCCTTCCGCCCGCGCCGTCAGCGTGATCTCTTTGGTCGTGCCGTCCGGGAGAGACAGCGCGATCTTCAGCGTGTCGCCCGCCTGCGGCTGCGCCGCCACGTTGACGGCTATGTCCGCCGGCGGCCCGGCCGTATAGGCCGTGGTCAGGGCCGCCGTGCTGCTCGACGCGTTGGTCAGCTTGAAGCCATAGGGCAGTCCAGCTGCCTCCTCGGCGATCGTCGCGTTCGTGCCGGCACCGCCGGTGACGAGCCGGCCAAGGCCACCGGCACCGAGATCGGCCTGCTTGCGCTCGGAGATCAGCTGCTTCAGGCCGGCGCGAGTGGCGTCGCCATCCATGATCAGCGAGAAGCCTTCGACCGGTTCGACGTCGCTGGTCCGGCCGGAGAACAGGTAGCGGCCGTTCACCTGCGTGCCCAGGAGATCAAGCGTCTGCTTGAACTTCTCCTCGGCGAGAACCTGCGGCGAGGTGCGGCCGGTCGAGGTCTCGACATAGCTGTCCGGGCGCGCATCGGCCCGTGTCTCGCCAGCGAGCTTGGCGAAGTTCTCGACCGCCTTCGTCATCAGCTTGAGATTGACGTCGGCACGCTGGATGCCGGTCAGGTAGCCGTCGAGCGTCGAGAGCTTGTTGTTGAGGTCGAGACTGACGCCGCGATCCATGCCGAGGCCGGCAAAGGTCTCCGACTTCTTCTGCGTCGCCAATTGGCGCTGCAGGTCGTCGAGCTGGCCGCGCATCGAGACGAACTGGTTCGGGTTGGCGAGGCGATAGGCGCCGGTGCCGGTGGGGGTGATGGTCATGACCTATCTCCTCACAGTCTCATCAGCACGTCGAGCAACTCCTTGACCGTGGAGATGACGCGTGCGTTGGCGGCGTAGGCGCTCTGCAGTTCGATCAGGGTCGACATTTCCTGGTCGACATTGACCTTGGTGTCCTCGAGGAAGCGGCTCTGCACCGCAGAGAAGGCGACCTGTTGGCCCTCGTCGAGGCGCTTGGCCTGCTCGCTCGCCTGGCCCTGGCCGGCGACGACGCGCTGGACGAGGCTCGACACCGTGCCGGTCGAGGTCGCTGTCGAACCGTCGAAGCCGGTGGCGTTGGTGAAGCTGCGCTGGCTCGAGGTCAGGCGGTCATAGAGAAATTTGGGCCGGGTCGTGTCGCCCTGCGGCGTCGCCGGGCTGGTGTTGAAGACGACCAGGCGGGAGCGATCGGCGACCAGGTCCGGATTGACGGTGATGCGCGAGGCGAAGCCTGCCGACTGGGCTCCGCCCTCATAGGAGCCGGTGTAGACGCCGTTGTTGCGGCCATCGACGAAGAAGGGCAGCTCGCCCGTGCCCCCGGTCAGCGAGGTCTGGGTCGGCCGCGCGGTCAGGCCGACGACATCACGGGTCGCGCCGGCGCCGTCATCGACGATGCGCAGCACCGAGCCGGTGTTGGAGACGGTGAAGCCGGGGCCGACAGCCGCCTGCATCTGCGCCGCGACCGAAGCCGGCCCGCCGGAGAAGTCGATGCCGATGACGCGGTTGTTGGCATCGCCCTGGGCCGAGGCGGGCAGCGGTAGCGATGCCGCCGACTCGACACGGACGAAGGTGAAGCGCTGCGTCTGCCCGCCGGGCGTGACCTTGTAGTCGAGCGTCACCGAATTGCCGGACTGCAGCCCCGCAAGGTCGACATCGAAGCCCGTGGCGGCACCAGCGGTCACCGCCGTGCCGGCGATCTCCCGGTCGGAGAGCGCACTCGACAGCTGAGCGGCGATCTCGTCGAGCTGCTTTTGCGCCTGCACCAGCGTCTTGTCGCGCAGCTCGACCAGCGCGCCGATCTCGCCGGAGCGGAAGGTGTTGTTGGCGATGGCGTCGAAGCCGTTGCCGTTCAGGTCTCGGGCGACGATCGTGCCGACGCCGCGCGTCGCGGGATCGCTGCTCCACTGCGATTGCGGCCCGATATTGGCGCGCGCATCGAACTCGAACTTGACCGTCGGCCGGCCGTCGAAGAGCTGCGTGCCCGAGGCAGTGGTGATGCTGAGCGAGCCGTTCGGTCGCTCATCGGTGCGGATCTCGACATATTGCGACAGCTCGGAGACGATCCGATCGCGCTGGTCGCGCAGATCCGCCGTGCCGGAGGTCTGCTGGGCATTGACGATGCGCGCATTGACGTTGGTCAGTTGGTCGAGCAGCTCGTTGACGCGGGTGACCGCCGAGCCGATGCCGGCCTCGGCCTGGCTGCGCTCCTGCTGGACCCCCTCCGACAGGCCGCGCAGGCGGCTGGCGAGCTGGCTCGCCGCATCGAGCACCGCTGTGCGGTTCGTATAGGAGGACGGGTCGTTCTGCAGCGCCTGCAGCGAGCTGGTGAAGCTGCTGTACATCGAGTCCAGCGCCGTCTTGCTGCCCGGCGCGCCATACAGCTGGTCGAGATTGGCGAAAACCTGGGCGCGGGTCGAGGTATAGGCCGCGCCCGAGCTCTCCTGCAGGAGCTGATGCTGGACGATGCGGTCGAGCAGACGCTGGACGTTCGGATTGCTGACCCCGACCGTTCCGCCAGAGACCGAATCGACGCTCGAGACATTGCGTCGGACATAGCCGGGCGTACCGGCATTGGCGACGTTCTGCGAAACGACGCCGATGCCGATCTGCGCGCTGTTCAGCCCCGAAATGGCGGTGCCGAGCGAAGTGCTGAGACCCATCGTCAACTCCTGTCGTTCTGGCCCGGCCCTTCTGGGCCGTCAGGCTGCGCTGCGCTCAGCGGATGATGTTGAAGACGTCGCGCAGCATCTCCTGCGCCGTGGAGATCACCTTGGTGTTGGCCGAATAGGCCTGCTGGGTGACGATCATCTTCGAGAATTCGTCGGCGATGTCGGTGTTGGACTGTTCGACATTGCCGCCGATCAGCGCCGCGGTACCGAGGCCGACGATCGGAGCTCCCGACTCGATTGTCTCCTCGAAGGCGCCACCATCGAGCCGTTTCAGCGCATTGCCTGCGTTGAAGCGGGCGACCGCGATCTGCGCCAGCGCCACGACCTGGCCGTTGCTGAAGGTGCCGATCACCTGGCCCTCGTTCGAGATCGAGACCCGGTCGAGCGTGCCGGCGGTGTAGCCGTTCTGGCGGATGCTGCGGGCATCGATCTGGCCGCTGGTGTCGCCGTTCTGGGTCAGGCTGGTGCCGTTGGTGACGATGCTGATCGGCGCGGTGGCGGGCGAGATGGCGTTTCCGCCGATCGTCATGGGCGGGATCGTGATGTTGCCGTTGGCCGGCAACGTCATCTTGCCGGTCGAATCGAAGGTGACGTCGGTATTGACGTTGCGATAGGCGACGGCCGCACCGGTCGCGCCGGTGTTCTCGGCGATGAACAGATTCCAAGTGTCGGGCGTCCCCGGCGCCGGGGTGGTCGTCGCATTGGAGATCTTGGCCCAGCGCAGTTCGACGCTCGTCGCCTTGCCGAGCGTATCGTAGACCGTGACCGAGCCGCCGGGAATCGAGCGGTTGAGGAAGAGAGTGAGGTCGCTGCCCACGACGGTGCCGGTACCGCCCGGCGTGACGCTAGGGTTCGTGCCGAAGCCCGTACCTGCATTCAGCAGCTCGGAGCCGGGTGTCGTCGAAACGGCGCTGTTCGTCTTCGGATAGGCCGGGATGTTGGCGCTGTACTCGATCTGGGTCGTCGCCTTGGCCGGGAACTGGTCCTTGGTGATGCGCAGCACATCGGGCTGGCTGCCGATAATCTGGCCGGTGACGGGATCGATCTTCTGGCCCTTGAGGTAGTAGCCGGCGCCGTTGACGAGGTAGCCGTCGGCGTCGAAGTCGAAATCGCCACGGCGGGTGTAGAGATTGGTGTTGGCGAACTGGGTCGAAGCACCGACGCCGCTCTGGCGCTGGTCAACCACGAAGAAGCCGTCGCCGTTGATCGCCGCATTAGTGTCGATGCGGGTGGCGTTGAGGTCGCCCTGGATCGTGTTGGTGGCGCGGCTATAAGAAGCGACCGAGCCGGCGATCTGCCGATTCAGCGCCGAATCCGGCACCAGGTCCGAGAAGCTGGTATCGACCCGCTTGAAGCCCGCGGTGCGCGAGTTCGCGATGTTGCCGGAGATATTTTCGAGGGCATAGGACTGGGCCTGCATGCCCGTCACCGCCGTCGTCAGCGCACTGAAAACACCCATCGCAACCTCACCCTGGTCATCCGACCGGACAGCGCCCCCCATGGGCGGCATGTCGAACCGAGGCTGGTTTTGCACGGCCTGTGCCAGAGCCATGCTTAAGCTATTTCAAGGGCTTGGATGGTTTTCGAAAGGTTTCTAGACGATTCCGACCGGGCAGATTCGTCCATCGCCGGCAAATTCTGCCGGGCGCCAGCGTCTTTCCGGGGCAGGCCGAAAGGCCTGAGCCCGGAACCCAGAACCGATGACCTTCGTCACGAAGCCGCCGGCTTTGGAGAGACCATCCTGGACCGACATCGGCTCTGGATTCCGGGCTCGACGCTCCGCGTCGCCCCGGAATGACTACGGAGGCTCAGGGGTCCTTGCCGCCCCAGCCGGACAGATCGCCGGCGACATCCGACAGTCCCGGCGGCTTCTCCTCGACGAAGGGCAGCGGGCGGCAAACCGCGATGGCGGCGAGCCCTATCCGGGCGGTCAGCAAGCCGTTGAGGACGCCCTCGCCGAGCTTGGCCGAAAGCCGCGCCGCCAGCCCCTGGCCAAGCACCTGCTGGATGACGGCATCGCCCGCCGCAATGCCGCCGGTGACGACGAGATGGCCGAGCACCTGCCGCGCCAGCCGGAGCAGGCCGAGAGTGCCCGGACGGCCTGCATAGACGGTGGCGATTGCCCGCAGCAGCCGGGCGCAGGCGACGAGCACGAAGACGACATCGACCAGCGCCCGTGGGCTCACCGCGGTGACCAGCGAGACCCGCCGCGCCGCCTGCGCCACCTGCGCCTGTGCGAGCGCATCGAGCGGCGCGAGCAGGCTGCGCTCGGCGACGGTGAGGAGGTCGCGCGCAGCGAGCAATTGCGGCGTATGAGCGGTGAGTTCCGCCCTGCCCTTCGCCGTCTCGGGCCGGCCGGCATAGAGCTTGTCGAGATCGACAGCGACACCTCGCGCCTTGGCAAGATCGCTCGCGGCCAGCGCCTCAACGGCGCGCTCGCGCAGCGCCTCGACCCGCCGCTCGCGCAGGATATCGCGCAGCACGCGCAGCAGCATGACGAGCAGCGCCAGCGCCGCAACGCCGGCGCAGACCAGCGCCGCGATGCCGACGGCCGGATTGAGAGCAAGCAGCCAGCGGATCGTCTGTTCGGCCCAGACCGTGACAGACAGAGCCAACAGGCCCGACAGCGCCGCGACGAACAGGCTGCCCCAGCCGAAGCGGCGACCGCGTGCCGCCACCGGCACCGATAGGGCCTCGGGCTCGATCGGCTCGACCTCCGGCACAACAGCGACATCGCTACGCCCGCTGAAGACGGCGTCCTCCGAGGATGCCTCCCGCGGATCGAGACGGATGGCGCGCGGTGCCTTGCTCATGCTCGCCCCTCCCTCACGCCAGCCGATCGCCGATCAGGAATTCGAGCACCCGGTCGAGGCGGATCTGCGGCGGCGGCGCAAGCCGCCCACCG
Source organism: Bosea vestrisii (assembly GCF_030144325.1). Lineage (NCBI taxonomy): Bacteria > Pseudomonadati > Pseudomonadota > Alphaproteobacteria > Hyphomicrobiales > Alloboseaceae > Allobosea > Allobosea vestrisii. The sequence continues at coordinate 1,029,551 of NZ_CP126307.1, forward strand.
GCGTCCGGCTTGACCAGCGGCGGCCGGAAGCGCGGCGCCCGCACATGCCAGCGCGGCGCATCGGGATCGAAGATCGCCTCGGGCCGCTCCGGCAGGTCGCCGGGGAAGATCGCAGCCTCCGTCTGCCCGTCGAAGACCTCGCCATCGACGACCTCGCCCGCCTCGGGCACGCCGGCGATCGCCGGCAATTCCTCGCGGCCCTCGCGGATACGGACTTCGCGCGTGGCGCGGATCGCGGCGAAGGCCATCGCCTCGACCTTGGCGCCCGCCCCTTGTGCGCGCGCCGTGGCCCGCGCGACTAGATGCGACATCACCCCGGCGAGCCGGTCATGGCTGGTATGATGGAGATGGTCGGCCTTGGTCGCGGCGAACAGGACCTTCTCGATCCGCGGCGCGAACAGGCTGGACAACAGGCTGTTGCGCCCGACCGCGAAGGCCGACAACGCCTGTCCGAGCGCAGTTTCGAGATCGGCGAGCGCGGCCGGGCCGGCATCGAGCGCCGCCAGCGCATCGACCAGCACGATCTGCCGGTCGAGCCTGGCGAAATGCTCGCGGAAGAACGGCCCGACGACGACCCGCTTATAGGCCTCGAAGCGTTCAGCCATCAGCGCGGCGAGCGTGCCGGCCTGCGGCTGCGCCCCCGGGCTTAAGTCGAGCGGCGCGAAGGTCAGGGCGGGCGAGCCTTCGAGATCGCCCGGCATCAGGAAACGGCCGGGCGGCGTCACCGCTACCGCTTCGGGATCAGCCCGCAAGGCGGCGAGATAGACCTTGAAGACATCGCTCGCAGCCTCGGCGGCCAGCTCGTCCGCCGGTCCGGCCGGATCGCGCTGCCTGAGATCCTCAAGCCAGGGCGCGGCAATCGCGAGCCGATGCGCCTTGCGCGCATCCGCGACCGCCTGCGCCGACCAGTCGGCATAGTCCTGCCCGATCAGCGCGAGGTCGAGCAGCCATTCGCCGGGATAGTCGACGATATCGAGCGTCAGCGTCGCCGGGCCCTTGAACCAGCCTTGCGCCCGCTCATGGTCGATCTCGAGCCTGAGCTCCGAAATCCGCCGCGTCGAGTCCGGCCAGCGCCGATCTACGCCTGAAAGCGCGGCGCGATGCGCCTCATAGGGAAAGCGTGGAATCTCAGGATCGGGCTGCGGCACCAGCCTGACGCGCGCGATCCGTCCCTCAGCCGACGCCTTCAGCACCGGCAGCTTCGCGCTCTCGACCAGATTCTGGATCAGCGCGGTGGTGAAGACCGTCTTGCCCGAGCGCGACAGGCCGGTGACGCCGATGCGCAGTCGCGGTCGCGCCAGCCCGAGCAGACTGTCGCCAAAGGCGAGCGCGGCATTGCGCGCCTCGTCGAGATAGGAGCCGGACGCCATTAGGCGGTCCGCATCATTCGTCGGGGCCTTCGCCGAGCGAGGCCGGCGTGACGAAGCGGTCGAGACGGCCGCCACGGAGGGCGAGATCGCGCCAGTCCTCGATGGAAAAATCGATCACGGCGAGCCCGCAGGTCGGATACTTCTCCGCCATCCGCGCCGCCGCGTAGCGATCGCCATGCCCGGCGAGCTTGGCGGCGAGCTCCTCGAAACCGGGATTATGGCCGATCATCAGCAGCGTGCGGACTTCGGGCTCGGTCTCCTGAACGACGTTGAGCAGGCGTTCCGGCCTGGCCTCGTAGATGCGTGGCTCGTAATGCGTCGGCGGCTTTTCCGGCAGCATCGGCTTGACCAGCTCCCAGGTCTCGGCCGTGCGCTTGGCCGGCGAGATCAGGACGAGGTCCGGCAGCAAAAGCTCCTCGGCGAGATAGCGGCCCATGACCGGGGCGGCTTCGCGCCCGCGCATGGCGAGCGGGCGATCGCGGTCGGCGGTGTTGGCGGGCCAGGCCGATTTGGCGTGGCGCAGAAGCATCAGGCGGCGCATGGCCGCCATCTAACCATGGCTGGCGGGATTTGCGAGTGGTTCGGCAGGCGCCGTTCGCATTGCAGCGAGCAGCATGTCCATGAGTTGGCCCGAATACAGCGTCAGCAGGCGCTCTCGTCCGCCCGGCTGCATTTCAAGCGGCGCGAGCTGGCCATCGATCAGCATGGTCGAGAAACCGTGGGTGATCGACCAGACGAACAGGATTTCGGCGAGATCGGCATCGTCGGCATAACTCGACGGCAGGCGCGTCAGCACCTCCGCGCCATCGACCTGCCGTCCCAGAGCCAGCTTGGTTTCCCGGACCAGGATGCCGAAGGCCCGGACCGCGGCACGGCGCAAATCGTCGTCGCCGCTCTTCAGGCCTAACCGTCCGAAGACGACGCGGAAGCGGCCGGGCCGCGTCAGCGCGACCTCGAGATAGCCCTCGCAGATCGCCGCCAGTCGATCGCCGCCGGACGCCTCGGCTTTCGCGACAGCCGCCTCCATCGTCTCCGACAGATCGTCGAAGCCGAGTGTGGCGATCGCGGTCAGAAGGCCGACGAGATTGCCGAAATGATGCGCTGGAGCCGCCGGCGAGACGCCGGCCCGGCGGGCGCATTCGCGCAGAGTGAAGCCGCCAACGCCCTTTTCCGCCAGCACCGCCTCGGCTGCATCGATCATCGCCTGGCGCAGATCGCCGTGATGATACCCGCCCCGCTTGATCACGCCGCCTGCCGCCATCGCAACGCCCTGCCTACGCTTGTCAAAATCAAACTTGACGCCGTCAAGATATCGCAATAGGACGGCATCGCAACTGAACAGCGTCAAGATAGGAGTGCATGATGCCTCTCAACTTGGACGATGCCTTCACCCGGGCGGGCCAGCTTGCGATGCTCGGCTGGCTCGCGCTGATCCTGCTGCCGCGCTGGCGCGGTATCTCGGCTGCGCTCGCCGGCTGGATCATCCCCGCCCTGCTCTCGCTCGGTTATTCGGTGCTGATCGCCGTCCATTGGCACGACGCAAAGGGCAGTTTTTCCACGCTCGATTCGGTTGCGGCCCTGTTCGCCTCGAAGCCGTTGCTGCTCGCCGGCTGGGTCCATTATCTCGCCTTCGACCTCTTCGTCGGCAACTGGATCCTCCGCCGCTCGCAAGCAGAAGGCATCCCGCACTGGCTGATGCTGCCGGTGCTGCTGATGACCTTCCTGTTCGGCCCGTTCGGCTTCATCGCCTATCTCCTGCTGGAAGCCTGCTTCCGCCTGGCGCGAGAGGATCGCATCGCCCGCCTCCAGGCCCGCTTGCCGTCCTGGCTGCCCGATCTCGAGCTCGAGCCGCGCCTCACCGCGGCAGCCTTGGCCATGTTCGCCCTGGCAGTGCCGACCCTGTTCGCCTGGCTGGTCGACGTCAGGCAGTTCCAGGGCGTCGACACCTGGATCAAGCCGCTGAAATTCGAGATATCGGTCGCTTTCTACCTGCTGACGCTGGCGCTGTTTCTGCCGCTCGCCGGCGAACGCTTCCGCGCCTCCTGGGCCGGACGCTACATCGTCTGGCCGGTGATCGTGCCGATCGTCCTCGAAGTGCTCTATATCGCCTGGCGCGCCTCGCGCGTCGAAGCTTCGCACTACAACAGCGACAGCGCGCTCGGCATCGCGCTCTACAGTCTGATGGGCATCGGCGCGGTGATGTTCACGATCGCGCCCGGCTTCCTCGCCTATGGGCTCGCCCGTCGCGACGCCGCGCCAATGCCGGACGTCGTGCGCTGGTCGCTGGTCGTCGGCCTTGCCCTCACCTGCGTCTTCGGGCTCCTGAGTGGTGCCCTCCTCGGCTCGAGCCCGACCGGCCACTATGTCGGCGCCGTCCCGGTCGATCACCGGACGCTTCCCATCTTCGGCTGGTCGCTCGCGATCGGAGACCTGCGCATCGCGCACTTCCTTGGCCTGCACGCTTTGCAGATCATCCCGGTGGTCGGTGTGCTGCTCTGGCTGGCGACGCGCCAGAGCAGAACTGGCCTCGTAGCACTCGGTACGGTCTCTACCGCCTACGCCGGCATCACCACGGCGGCGCTCGTCGCGGCGCTGCAGGCGCGCCCGCTGCTCGGACTCGGCTGACAATTACGACGCATCATCGCCGTCGGAGCCGGGCGCAAGGTCCTCGGCGCCGGGCTCATAGCGCAACAGATCCCCGGGCTGACAGTCGAGCACGGCGCAGATCCGGGTGAGCGTGTCGAAGCGCATGCCACGGACCTTGCCGGACTTCAGCTGCGAGACCTGCTGCTCGGTCAGCCCGATGCGCTGGGCCAGTTCCTTCGAACGCATCTTGCGACGCGCCAGCATGACATCCAGTTCGACGATGATCGGCATCGCCCAACTCCTATACGAAACTCTGATTCTCGTCCGCGAGCCGGACCGCCTCCTTGAGCACCAGCCCGAATGCGACCAGCGCAGCCCCAGCCGCCAGTGCACCGAACATGCCGGGATCGAGCGTGATCGCCACCTGCTTCTGGCCTGACGGGTTGTCGAAGGTCAGTGCCACGCTTTGCGCCGCACGTGTCAGCGGCGTCGCCACGCCCATCGCCGTCAGGAGCCAGCCGATCCGCACCAGGCGCTGCGCGTTCTCCTCCTCCAGCACCTGGCCGCGGCCGAACCGGCCAAACAGGTTTGAGAGCCGCAACATCGCGGCAATGAAGAGGCCCGCAGGTACGAGGCCGATCGCGAGAGCGGCCCAGTAACCGCGTTCCGAGAGCGGACCGACCGGAGCGCTGACCCCGATCGTGCTGCGGGCATAGGCGGCGAGTTGCTCAGGATCGCGCCAGAGCCAGACCGCGCCGAACGCCATCAACGCAGCCGCCGTGATGCACAGGATGCGCGCGACCGTACTCACGCGGCGCAGCCGCGCCATGGCGGGCCGGCCCTGGGTCGGGTTTGCAACGGACGCCATCTCATTTCACTCCGTGATTGACAAAATTAAAGTAATAGATGAATTTATAAATGTCAAAGTCATTTGAACGAGTGTCCAATGCGCGTCTCCTTACCCATCAGTCTCCTGCTTTGCGGCCTGCTCGCCGGCTGCGGCCACATCCCGCTGACCTCGCTTCCAAAGCTGTCGAAGATCGACATGAAGACCACCGATCTCGCGCAGCTGCGCGCCGGTATCAGCCTGCCGGCCGATATCCGCACGCTTCCCGGCGGCGCCACCATGACGCTCGTCGCTCTCCCGAAGGATGGCGGCCGGCATGAGCGCAAGGTCGTGCTGGATGAGGTACGCGACGCGGCCGAGCTGGCAAAGCTGCCGGCCATGGCTTCACCGGGACGCCGCTTCACCGTGTTCAGGTTGAGCCCGAGCGACGCCGCACGGCTCGGCGCCTTCCGCGAGGAGATGTTCGCCGGCCCGCAGAACAGCGGCAATCGCGGCAGCCTGGCGCTCGGCGCCGACAAGGCCTGCCGCCTCGGCGAGCTCTCGGGCAAGCCGATCACGATGAGCGGCTATCTCAGGACGTCGGAAACGCAAGACTACGTCCTGCTGATGCGCGACTTCGACCTCAAGGAGGCCGTCCGCGAGATCGATCCCAAGGTCGATCTCGCCACCGCGATCCCGCCTTGCGACGCGGTGCCGGGGGTGAAGGTCAGCGGCTCTCCCGCCGCACCATGAAGGCGAGCTTCTCGAACAGCGAGACATCCTGCTCGTTCTTGAGCAAGGCGCCATGCAGCGGCGGGATCAGCTTGCGCGGATCACGCTCGCGCAGCACCTCGGGGCCGATATCGTCGGCGACGAGCAGCTTCAGCCAGTCGAGCAGCTCGGAGGTCGAGGGCTTCTTCTTGATGCCGGGCACCTCGCGCACTTCGAAGAACAGGCGCAGCGCCTCCTCCATCAATCGCTTCTTGATGCCGGGAAATGGACCTCGACGATTCTCTGCATCGTCTCGGCATCGGGGAAACGGATGTAATGGAAGAAGCAGCGGCGCAGGAAAGCGTCCGGCAGCTCCTTCTCGTTGTTCGAGGTGATGATCATCACCGGCCGCTGCGCCGCCCTGATCGTCTCGCCGGTCTCGTAGACATGGAATTCCATGCGGTCGAGCTCGAGCAGGAGGTCGTTCGGAAACTCGATATCGGCCTTGTCGATCTCGTCGATCAGCAGCACCGGGCGCACTGGCGAGACGAAGGCCTCCCAGAGCTTGCCGCGCTTGATGTAGTTGCCGATGTCGGAGACGCGGGCATCACCGAGCTGGCTGTCGCGCAGGCGGCTGACGGCGTCGTACTCGTAGAGCCCCTGCTGCGCCTTGGTGGTCGACTTGACGTGCCAGGTGAGCAGCGGCGCGCCGAGCGCGGCGGCGATCTCCTCGGCGAGCACGGTCTTGCCGGTGCCGGGCTCACCCTTGACCAGGAGCGGCCGCTCCAGCCGGATCGCGGCATTGACCGCGACGGTCAGGTCCTCGGTGGCGACGTAGGAGGCGGTGCCGGTAAAGCGCATGCGAGGCCCTTCATATGGCTGCTCCGCGGCCATGCTGCCGCCGCGAATAGCATCGTGCTTAGAGGTCAGCCCGCGGCGGGGCAAGTTTTCGTCAGACCGGCGCGTGATTTGGTTTGTGTTGCAAGGCTTTACCAAGCAAAGCTTCGAGATCAGCAGCTTCGCTTGATTCTTCGAGGGTGACGTGGCCGGGACGATCGATCCTTCCGCCTATCGCGATGCCGTGGTCGTGCTCGCCACGGCCGGCGTGATCGTGCCCTTCGCCAAGCGGTTCCGGGTCAATTCGGTCGTCGCCTTCATGGCCTGCGGCGCCCTGCTCGGCCCCTATGGTCTCGGCAGCCTCGCCGCCAAGATTCCCTTCCTCGGCGCGATCACCGTCTCGAATGCGGAGGCGCTTGCCGGCCCTGCCGAGCTCGGCGTCGCCTTCCTGCTCTTCGTCATCGGCCTCGAGCTCTCCTATGAGCGCCTGATGACCATGCGCCGGCTGGTCTTCGGGCTCGGCCTCGGCCAGGTCGCCTTCTCGGCAACCGCGATCAGCGCCATCGCCTATGCTTTCGGCCAGCCCGCGGCCGCGGCCCTGCTGATCGGCACGGCGCTCGCACTGTCCTCGACCGCGATGGTGGTCGAGCTGCTCTCGGCGCACCGCCGCATGACCTCCTCTGCGGGACGCGCCAGCTTTGCCATCCTGCTCTGCCAGGACCTCGCGGTGATTCCGCTGCTCTTCCTGGTCAGCGTGCTCGGCGCGCAGGAGCATGGCTCGCTGCTCGCGGGCCTGACCCAGGCACTGCTGCAGGCGGCCGCTGCCATCGCCGCCATCGTCGTCATCGGCCGCGTCGCCATGCGCCCGCTGTTCCGCCTGGTCGCCTCAACCGATTCATCCGAAAGCTTCATGGCGGCGACCCTCCTGGTCGCACTCGGCACGGGGCTGATCGCGGCCGGGGCCGGGCTCTCCATGGGGCTGGGTGCCTTCATCGCCGGGCTGCTGCTGGCCGAGACCGAGTATCGCCGCGCCATCGAAGTGACGATCGAGCCGTTCAAATCGCTGCTGATCGGCGTCTTCTTCCTGACCGTCGGCATGAGCGTGAACCCGGCAGCGCTCGCCGCTCAGCCGGTTGCGATCCTGAGCATCGCCGCCGGGCTCTTTCTCGCCAAGGTGGCGATCACCTTCCTGTTTGCCCGCTACTTCAAGCTGTCGCGGTCGACCGCGCTCGAAACCGCGATCATGATTGGCCCCGGCGGCGAGTTCGCCTTCGTGCTGCTGACCGCCTCCGTCGCCGCCAAGCTGGTCGACCAGCATGCCGCCGCGCTCGTGCTCGCCGCGGTCTCGCTGACCATGATCTTCCTGCCGCTCGCCGCCCGCATGGCGCGGACGCTGTCGGCCCGCTTCGTTCCGGGTGGCGAATCTCCCAGCGGAGGCGAGCATCCTGCCGCCGGATGACCGCGCGCCACGCGCCATCGTCGTCGGCCTCGGCCGCGTCGGCCGGCTCGTGGGCGAGATGCTCGAACAGCACAAGGTGCCCTATATCACCATCGATGCTGACGCCGCGCTGGTAGCGACGCAGCGCCGTGCCGGGCGACCAGCCTTCTATGGCAACGCCACCAAGCCGGATTTCCTGCGGCTCTGCGGCGTCGAGGAAGCGACTGCCTTGATCGTCACGATCGACAATACCCGCGCCGTCGACGATGTCGTAACAGCTGCGCGCAGCATGCGGCCCGATCTCGTCATCGTCGCCCGCGCCCGCGACGCCAAGCATGCCAGGCATCTCTATGAGATCGGCGTGAACGACGCCGTGCCGGAGACCATCGAGGCCAGCCTGCAATTGTCGGAAGCGGCGCTGGTCGGCCTCGGCGTGCCGATGGGCCTCGTCATCGCTTCCGTGCACCAGCGCCGCGATGATTTCCGCAGCGAACTCAAGCCGGCAAGCGCACCGCAGCCCGCTTTGCCGCGCCATGCCCGTTCACGCAGGCTCTGAGGCTGCGCGCCTGACCTACGCGAACTCTTTCCGCTCGCTCGGCTCGAGCCGCACCGACAGCGTAGTCGGCGCCAGCTCGGTGCGGACCGGCGTGCCGGCCGCTGCAGCCTGCATCGCCCGGCGCATATGGCCGTAGAACTGCTCGGCACTGCTGCGCCAGCTATGATGGGCGGCGAGTTCAAGCCCCGCCTCGCGCGGCAGACGGAGCGCCGCGAGTGCGGCACTGCGCAGATCCTCATGCAGCACCGCCGCCTGGCTGCCGGCGAAGACATCGCTCGGCCCCTGCACCGGGAAGGCTGCGACGGGAAGCCCGCTCGCCGCCGCCTCCAGCAGGACGATGCCGAAGGTGTCGGTCAGGCTCGGGAAGACGAAGACGTCGGAGGAGGCATAGATCGCAGCGAGGTCCTCGCCCTCGCGCGCGCCCAGGAAATGCGCATCCGGGAAGGCGCGCTTGAGGTCGCCACGAGCAGGCCCGTCGCCGACCACGACCTTGCTGCCCGGCAGGCGCAGCGACAGGAAGGCTTCGAGGTTCTTCTCGACCGCGACCCGGCCGACGCTGAGGAAGATCGGCCGTGGGAGGTCGAGCACGCTCTCGGCCCGCGGATGGAACAGGGAGAGGTCGACCCCCCGCCCCCAGCGCAGAATGTGCTCGAAACCATTGGCGCGCAGCTCCGCCTCGACGGTCGCTGTCGAGACCATCACCCCGGCTGCCGGCCCGTGGAAGCGGCGCAGGAAACGATAGCTCCAGCTTTCCGGAATGGGCCAGCGTGCCGCGACATATTGCGGAAAGCGGGTGTGGTAACTCGTGGTGAAGGTGCGTTTCTGGGCGAGGCAGACGGCCCGCGTCAGCCAGCCGATCGGCCCTTCGGTCGCGATATGGATATGGTCCGGGCCGAACTCGGCGATACGCCGGGCGACATGCCGGCGCGTCGCCAGCGCGATGCGGATGTCGGGATAGGACGGCAGGCCGACCTGCCAGAAGCCTTCGGGCGTCAGCATGTGCGGGGTGACGCCGAACTCCGGCGCCGCCTCGACCATGCGTTCCAGCGAGCGCACCACGCCATTGATCTGCGGGCGCCAGGCGTCCGTCGCGATCAGGACGCGCATCACGCGGCCTCGACGAGGCTCGGCACAGGGGTCGCGCGTGTCATGGGCGCCGGCAGCGCCGGCTTCTCGCCCGTCAGCCGGTGCTGCGGCCAGCGGATGATCTCGAAGCGGCCGTCGTCGTGCTCGATCACCGCCGTGCAGCTTTCGACCCAGTCGCCTGTGTTGATATAGGTCAGCCCGTTGATGTCGCGCTGGGCAGCGTGGTGGATGTGCCCACAGATCACGCCATCGGCCTTATGCCGGCGCGCCTCGTCGGCGAGGCACTGCTCGAACTCGCCGATATAGTTCACCGCGTTCTTGACCTTGTGCTTGGCCCAGGCCGAGAGCGACCAGTGCGGCAGGCGCAAGACGCGGCGCACCCGGTTGATGCCGTGGTTGAGCACGAGCGCGACCGTGTAGGCCCAGTCGCCGAGCAGAGCGAGCCATTTGGCGTTGCGCACCACGAGGTCGAACAGGTCGCCATGGATGACCAGCATGCGCTTGCCGTCGGCCGTCTCGTGGACGATGTCGTCGACCAGCGTGATGCCGCCGAATTGCAGGCCGGTGTAGTCGCGCAGGAAGTCGTCGTGGTTGCCGGTCACGTAGATCAGCGTCGAGCCCTTGCGCACCTTGCGCAGCAGCTTCTGGACGACGTCGTTGTGTGACTGCGGGAAATACCAGCCGCTCTTCAGGCGCCAGCCGTCGATGATGTCGCCGACCAGGTAGATTTTCGGCGCGTCGTAGGCGCGCAGGAACTCCAGCACGAGATCAGCCTGCGCTCCGCGCGTGCCGAGATGCAGATCGGAGATGAAGATGCTGCGAACCTGCTTGGCGTCGCTGTCGTCGCTCATGCTCGCTGGCCTATCTATTGCGATGCCTCCGGCGTGTGTCTGATTTGCACTACGCTTTGATGACGCGGCGGCGAAACCGTGCTTTGCCTCCCCTGACAGGAACGAGACCTTTCCAGGAGACGAAGATGGATCTGGGTATCGCCGGCCGCACGGCCATCGTTTGCGCCTCGAGCAAGGGGCTGGGCCGTGGTTGCGCACTGGCGCTGGCCGAGGCTGGCTGCACCGTCGTCGTCAACGGCCGCGACGCCAAGACGCTGGAGGAAACCGCTAGTGCGATTCGGGCCAGCACCGGCGCCACCGTGATCGCCGTCGCCGCCGATGTCTCGACCAAGGCGGGACAGGACGCGTTGCTCAGCGCTGCGCCGAATCCCGACATCCTCGTCAACAACAATGGCGGCCCGCCACCGAAGCCCTTCCGTGAGGTGACGCGCGAGGGCCTGCTCGAAGGCGTCGCGCAGAACATGGCGACGCCGCTCGAACTGGTGCAGCGCGTCGTCGACGGCATGATCGAGCGGCGCTTCGGCCGCATTATCAACATCACCTCGGCGAGCGTGCTGACGCCGCTGACCGGGCTCGATGTCTCCTCCGCGGCCCGCGCCGGCCTCACCGCCTTCCTCGCCGGCGTGGCGCGCGAGATCGCCCATGCCAACGTCACCATCAACAACATCCTGCCGGGCGTATTCGACACGGACCGGATCAAGACCGCGACAAACAAGGTTGCCGAGATGCAGGGCATTAGCATCGAGGAAGCGACGAAGCGGCGGCTTGCTGCTGTCCCGGCCGGCCGCCTCGGTACGCCCGACGAGTTCGGCAAGCTCTGCGCCTTCATTTCCAGCGCCCATGCCGGCTATATCACCGGCCAGAATTTCCTGATCGACGGCGGCTCGTTCCGGACGAACTTCTGACGCCGGCCGGCCGGGGCGCGTCAGGCGTCCCGGCTCTCACCTCCAGAACCAAACTGAGGCCGATGACCATCGCCTATCGACGAGCCGTCCCCGAGGACACGCCCGCCTGCGTCGTCCTGCGCGGGAAGACGCGGGAGAATGCCTTCTCGCTCGAGCGCCTCGCGGAAGCGGGCGTCACGCCGGAAGGTTGGCGCTCCGCCATCGCCGATGGCAGCCTGCCGGGCCATGTCGCGACCGATGGCGGCGAGATCATTGGCTATTGCTTCGGCGAGCGTGAGACCGGCGAGATCGTCGTGCTGGCGCTGCTGCCGGAACACGAGGGACAGGGCATCGGAAAGACGCTGCTGAATCTGGTCGTCGACGAGCTCAGGGCGCTCGGCTTCGCCAGGCTGTTCCTCAGCTGCTCGTCCGACCCAGCCGTGCGCTCCTACGGCTTCTATCGGCATCTCGGCTGGTCCTCGACCGGCACGTTCGACCACCGTGATGACGAGATACTCGAATATCGCCTGACCTGAGCCGGGGTCGATCGCCCCCCGCACCGCGCCGGTCCGTTTTGCAACATCAAGGCTTGGAACGGGTCCACGCTCGTGGTCTAAGGAATGGAGGTCTTGCATAAGACTTCCATTCCTCCTGCCCGACCTTTTAGCCTTGTCACCGCTCCTCGGCATCAGCCTCAAGCTGCTTTCGGCCCTGTCGTTCACGCTGATGTCGGCCGGCATCAAGACGCTGGCCTCGCGCTATCCGACGGGAGAGCTCGTCTTCTTCCGCTCGTTCTTCGCGCTGATCCCGCTGATGATCTGGCTGGCCTGGCGCCATGAATTCCCCGAGGCGCTCAAGACGAGCAATCTGCGTGGCCATCTCAAGCGCGGCGTCATCGGCTCGACCGGCATGTTCCTCGGCTTCGCCGCCCTGCATCTGTTGCCGCTCTCTGATGCGGTCGCGATCGGCTACGCCGCGCCGCTGATCGTCGTGGTGCTGGCGGCGTTGATCCTGAAGGAGCGTGTCCGCATCTATCGCTGGACCGCGGTTGCCGTGGGCTTCGTCGGCGTCTTGCTGATGCTCTCGCCGCATATGGGCGCGCAGGCCTTCGGCCATGGGCTCTCGGGTGGCCCCGCCATCGGCGCCCTGCTCGCCCTTGCCGGCGCGTTCTGCTCGGCCTTCGCCTCGATCGAGGTCCGGCTCCTGACCCATACCGAGAAGACCGGCGCCATCGTCTTCTATTTCATGTCGCTGACCTCGCTGCTTGGCCTGCTGACGCTCGCGCTCGGCTGGACAGTGCCCGACCTGAAAGACTTCATCCTGCTCGTTACGATCGGCGTGCTCGGCGGCCTCGGCCAGATGCTGCTGGTCCAGGCCTATCGCTATGGCGACGCCTCGCTGATCGCGCCCTTCGAATATTCGACGATGATCTGGGCGACGGCGCTCGGCTGGTTCGTCTTCGGCGAATGGCCGGTGATGGCCGTGCTCATCGGCTCGCTGATCGTGATCGCGTCGGGCATCTACGTCATCCTGCGCGAACAGCAGCTCGGCCTGCTCAAGAAGGAAACCCGCGAGGTCGGCCCGTCCCGCTCGGTCTGAACCCGCTCGACTTGCCGCTTGGAGCGATCCGAGGCATTGTCCGCTAAGACAAACAATCGTTCTCTTTCCCAAACGGATAGCGGGCGGCGGCAGGCAAGAGCGCAATGGGCATCGAAACCAAGGAACGTGGCGGCCGCGAGCTCGCATCCGGCGCGCAGGTGATTTCGGGCCAGCTCGGCAAGACGATCCAGCGCCTGCGCAAGGCCTATAATCTCTCGCTCTCGGAGCTCGCCGAACAGTCCGGCGTCGCCAAGTCGATCATCAGCCAGATCGAGCGCAACGAGACCAATCCGACCCTGGCGACGATCTGGCGGCTGTCGCAGGCACTCGACGTCTCGATCGAGCGCGTCCTCTCGACCAATGAGGAAGAGGCTTTCATCGAGAAGATCGCCCGATCTGACACACCGATCCTGGTCTCCGAGGACGGCAAGCTGCGCCTCGCCATCATCGGCTGGATCAAGACCGTCGAATGGCTGCAATGGTACGAGGTCAGCGCCGAGCCGGGCGGCGAGCTCGATTCAGAAGGCCACCAGCGCGGCTCGATCGAATCGCTCTCGGTCAGCGCCGGTGAATTCGAGGTCGAGGTCGGCGGCATCACCCAGCGCGCCAAGGCCGGCGAGACCCTGCGCTACCGCTGTGACCGCCAGCATGTCGTCCGCTGCGTCAGCGGCCAGCCGGGCACAGCCTTGATGGTCTGCATCCTCAAAGCGGCAGTGATGGACTGAGGGCCGCTAGCAGCCCCAGCTTCGTCTCCTTAGCCACCGGCCGCCTTCGGCGGTCGTGGTGGTCCCTGCACCGCCGGCAGCGACTTCAGGTATTCGGCCATCGCCAGCCGGTCGGCATCCGATAGCTGCGCCATGTTGCGCACCACCGCCGCCATCAAACCGCCGACGCTGTCGAAGCTTGGCGTGAAGCCGCTCTTGAGCAATTCGGCGATCTCGGCCTTCGACCATTTGCCGAGGCCGTCCTCGGCCTGGGTGATGTTCGGCACCCAGCCCTTGCCCTCGGGGTCGGGACCGCCGGCAAAGCGCGTCGCCTGGACGATGGCGCCGAACTGGTTGCGGCTGGAATGGCATTCGGCGCAATGGCCCGGACCGTTCACCAGATAGGCGCCGCGGTTCCACTCCTCGCTCTTGGCCGGATCGGCCTTGAAGGGCGTTCCGTCGAAGAACAGCAGCTTCCAGGCGCCGACGGCGCGGCGGATATTGTAAGGGAAGCCGAGCTCATGCGCAGGCGCCCTGCCCTCGACCGACGGCAGCGTCCGGATATAGGCGAGGAGATCGGCGACGGCCTTGGGCGGCATCAACCGATATGAGGTGTAGGGGAAAGCCGGATAATAGTGCTGGCCCGAGGGCGAGACGCCAGCCGTCATCGCCTGGATGAAGTCGGCCGTGCCCCAGTTGCCGATGCCGTCGCGCGTATGCGGCGAGATGTTCGGCACATGGAACTTGCCGAAGGGCGAGCCCAGCACCAGCCCGCCGCCGAGCCGCGTCTTGTCCTCCTGCCCCGGCGTGGCATGGCAGGAGGCGCAGCCACCAGCCGCGAACAGCAGCTTGCCGTTCTCGATGTCGGGTGCCGGCAGCGTGCCGACCTCGGGACCAGGCGAGACCACCCGTGGATCGGTGAAGACGAAGAAGCCGGCAGCGCCGAGAGCGATGAAGACCAGAAGCGTGATCAGCAGGCGGCGCATCGATTCCTCGTCAAGTTGTCTCTGGCAAACAACGCCCGTGTCGCGACACGGTTCGCTCCGGATGCCGCCGACACGAAAGGAGCGGGCCTCTTAGAGTCGGATCCGATCAGATTGGATCAATCTGATCGGTGAATCCGTCTCTCACTTTGAGTTAGAGACCGTTTTTCCGATCAGCTTGCAGCGCAAGCCGATCGGAACGGGCTCTAAGGAAGCCCGCTCCTTCGATCAGGTCAAATCTGCAGGTCAAATCTGGCGGCGGCGGCCGCCGGTCACTTCTTGATGCGATAGGTCTCGTGGCAGCCGCCGCAATTCTTGGTGGCGTCGCCGAAGGCGGTGCGGAAGCCAGCGAGATCAGTCACGGCAGCACCCTTGCCGGCATCGGCCTCGAACTTGGCGAAGGCGGCCTTGAAGCCCACCTGGTCCTCCCAGATCTTCGGCGCCGCCGTGGTCTCGCCGCCAGTCTTGGCGGTGTCCGGATAGAGGCCGGGCATCTTCTTGGCGGCATCGCCATAGGTCTTGAAGATCGCCTGCACCTTCGCTGCATCGAACGGCGCCTCGCCCTTGGCGATCGCCGCGCCATCGCGCGTCGCGGCGCCGACGCCCTTCATCGTGTCGCGCCGCTCGGAGATCGGGTTGGCCTGGGCCAGAACGGCGGAGACACCGACGGCGAGACCGAGGGCGACGAAAGCAGAACGAAGCATGCGCGGGAGTCCTCCGGAAGACATGCGCCTGAACAGGCGCTGTTTTGAACTCTTCCAGATCAGCGCAGGGTCACGACAGCGCCAAGTCGCATTGTCGTGAATATCATTGCAGAAACGCAATCAGCGCCTTGCATTAAAGCGGATACCCCGCTTCCTTCAGCGCCCCAAACACCTTGGCCGGGGTCGCCGGCATGTCGATCGCCTTGATGCCGGCGGCGCGGCTGAGCGCATCGACCATGGCGTTCATCACCGCCGGACAGGCGCCGATCGCGCCGGCCTCGCCTGCGCCCTTCACGCCGAGGGCATTGGTGACGCAAGGCACGTTGCGGGTCTCGAAATGGAAGTTCGGGATGTCGATCGCACGCGGCAGGGCGTAGTCCATGAAGGTCGCAGTCAGCATCTGGCCGGAATCGTCGAAGCGGATCTCCTCCATCAGCGCCTGGCCGATGCCCTGCGCCGCGCCGCCATGGACCTGGCCCTGCAGCATGATCGGGTTCAGCGTCACGCCGAAATCGTCGACCACGACATAGTTCTGAATCTCGGTGCCGCCGGTGGCAGGGTCGACTTCCAATTCAACCACATGGGTGCCGTTCGGATAGGTCGCCTCCGGCGGAGTCCAGCTCTGGTGGACGCTGAGCTGCTCGGCCTTGGCGCCCGGCAGATTGGCGATCGCCTGGAGATCGAGCTTCTTGTCGGTGCCGACGATGCGTACGGCGCCGTCGACGATCTCGAGATCGCCGGGACTGGCTTCGAGCGCATCAGAGGCGAGGCTCTTGAGATTGTCGGCAAGGATGCCGGTCGCCGCGTTCAGCGCCGCGCCACCGACGGGGATCGAGCGCGATCCGCCCGTGCCGGCGCCGGTCGCGACCCGGTCGGTGTCGCCCTGGATGACCTTGATGCGGTCCATCGGGATATCGAGATGCTGCGAGACGAGTTGCGAATAGGCGGTCTCGTGGCCCTGCCCGTTCGACTGGGTGCCGATCAGCACGGTGACGGTGCCGTCCTTCTCCAGGATCACGGTCGAACTCTCCGGCCCGCCACCGCCGCAGGCCTCGATATAGCAGGCGAGCCCGATGCCGCGGATCTTGCCGGCCTTCTGCGAGGTTTTCAGGCGGCTCTTGAAGCCCGACCAGTCCGCCACCTCCATGGCGCGGCGCATATGACCCTCGAACTCGCCGGAATCGTAGACCGGGCCGGTCTGCGTTCTGTGCGGCATCTCGCTCGGCTTGACGAAGTTCTGCGCCCGCACCGCATCCGGCGTCTTGCCGGTCTCGCGTGCGATCGCATCGACCAGCCGCTCGATCAGATAGGCCGCCTCGGGCCGCCCGGCGCCGCGATAGGCATCCACCGGCGTGGTGTTGGTGAAGACGCCGCGGAAGCGGACATGCACGGCCGGGATGTTGTAGCAGCCCGGCGTCATCGTCGTGCCGACCCAGGGGATGAAGGGCCCATATTGCGAGAGATAGGCGCCCATATCGGCGGCGAGATCGACCTTGAGGCCGATGAACTTGCCGCGCTTGTCGAGCGCCATCGTCGCGGTGCTGAGATTGGCGCGGCCATGGGTGTCGGCAAGGAAGTGCTCGGTGCGATCGGCGACCCAGCGCACCGGCCGCTTCAGCATCTCGGCCGCCACCATGGTCAGCGGGTATTCGCGGTACATGAAGATCTTGGTGCCGAAGCCGCCGCCGACATCCGGCGTGATCACCCGGATGCGGGACTGATCGACCTTGAGGATGTAGTCGGCGAGGATCTCGCGCGTGCCATGGCTGCCCTGACTGCCGAGCGTCAGGGTCCAGCGCCTGGTCGCCTTGTCGTACTCGGCGATACAGGCACGCGTCTCCATGTAGTTGGAGGCGAGACGGTTGTTGACGATGGTGACCGAGACCGTGCGATCAGCCTTGGCGAAGGCGTCTTCGGTCTTCCTGGCGTTGCCCTGCTCCGCCTCGAAGGCGACATTGCCGGCCCGGTCCGGCCAGACCTGCGGCGCCGTCCCGTCGAGCGCCTCGGCGATGCCGGTGATCGACGGTAGCGTCTCGAACTCGATCTCGATCGCCTCGGCGGCGTCGCGCGCCTGGTCGAGCGTCTCGGCGACGATGAAGGCGATGGCTTCGCCGACATGCCGCACCGTATCGGTGGGCAGCACCGGCACCGGATTCGGTTTCACGTCCTCGCCGGAAATGTCCTTGATCAGCCCCTTGCAGGGGATGTCGCCGAGATGGGCGACGTCCTCTCCGGTCAGGATCAGCTTGACGCCCTTGCGCTTCCTGGCCGTCTCCTTGTCGATAATCTTGAAGGTCGCGTGCGCATGCGGCGAGCGCAGAACATAAGCGTGCAGTGCGCCTTCGACCGCGGTGTCGTCGGTATAGCGGCCGGTGCCGGTGGTCAGACGCTGATCCTCGACCCGCCGCACCGGCTGGCCCATCCCGAACTTCATCGGACGCATCGGCAAACTTCCTTCGGATCACTCGAATGAGAAAGACTGGCGCAGGATCGCCGCGCCGTCACCCCGGTCCACATATAGGGACCGGGATGCGCCGAGCGCAGGCAGGCGGACCTTGAAAACTCAGCGGATCATGCGCGCGGCGCTGTCCGCCATGCTCACCATCATATTGTAGCTGGAGACGATCCGGTTGGCATCGTTCGCCGCGCCCTTGCGGACATCGCCCTTCGACTTGCCGAGCTTCTCGCGGAAATCGCGCAGCGAGCCGAGCCAGGTGCTCGCCGAGGAATCGATCATCGGCACGCCGGACGGGTTGTTGTCCTTGAAGCGGTCCATCTCCTTGATCGCCCCGGAATAGCCGGCCAGCGCCGTGTCGAAGGCGGCGAGATCGACGATCGGTCGCTCATTGCTCGGCATCAAATCCATCACGGCGCGGGCGTTGATCATGATGTTGCGCAGCTGCCAGCGGGCAAGGCGGCCTTCGCTCGCCTCGATCGCCGCAAGCTCGCGGGCGTCGATGCCCTTCTTGTAGGCGTTGAGCTGCACGTCGAACTGGGCTCGCTCGCGCAGGAAAGCCTCCGCCGCCGGCACCATCTTGGCGTGCAGCTCCCGGCCCTCGGCGACATTGTCGCCGCGATAGTCCTTGCGCTCGTAATAGCGCTCGGCCCGGGTGATCAGCGGCGCCAGCTCCTGATAGGCAGCGATGAAGCGCTTGACCGCGCCGTCGAGCTCCGGCTGGGCCGGCGCCTGGCCCGTCGCCGCCTCGGCCTTGGCGATCTCGTCCTTGACGTCATAGAGACTGTAGAGCCCGTAATCGATGTAGCGCTCCTTGCCGGTCGGGCCCTTCTTCAAATCGACCCAGCTCTTGTAGCGATCCCAGGATTCGATCGCCCTGAGCGTCCGGTTGGCGAGCGAGGTATAGGCGTTCGACTTAGCGATCGCAGCCTGCAGCTCCGGATCCTGCGCCGGCCGCTTCGCTGCGGTCTGCGGAGCCGCTTGTGCGAAGGCGAGCGGAATTGCGGAAGCAGTGCAAAGCAGGGCTGCGAGGGAGAGGCTCAGCAGGCGGGAGGCCTTCATCAGTGCACCTTGGATCGACCACGGCCGGATTTCAGGCCGCGTCGTCTTATCGGCGCTGGAGCCCCGAACCGCAACCAAAAGGCGACATTTCAGTATTCCACCGGCTCGCCGCGCATCGCCCAATCCTTGAAGCCGCCGATATAGTGGCTGTCGATGTCGAGCCCGGCCGCCTGCGCAAATTCCAGCGCCCGCAGCGAACGCACGCCGGCGGCGCAGGAGAGAACGATGCGCTTGCCGGGCTCGTCCGGCAGGTCGGCGGGATCGAACTGCGAGAGTGGCCGCGAGACCGAGCCGGGAATGCGCCCCGCCGCGAACTCATGCGGCTCGCGCACGTCGACGATCAGGATCGAGCCGTCGGCGAGCCCTGCCTTGACGGCGTCGATGTCGAGGTCGTTTACGATCATGCTGTCGCTCTCGGGTGTCGCTCAGTTCAGGAGCTTAACCAGATAGAGTGCGATCGCCGGAAATGCCACGAGGATACAAAGCCGTATCACGTCGGCGGCGACAAAGGGCAGCACGCCGCGATAGATCCGCGTCACCGGCACGTCGCGCGCCAGCGAGGCGACGACGAAGACATTGAGCCCGATCGGCGGGCAGGTCATGCCGATGCCGACCACGACCAGGACGAGGATGCCGAACCAGATCGCGATGTCGTCGCTCGGCATGCCGAAATCGAGCGCGGTCACGATCGGGAAGAACACCGGCAGCGTCAGAAGGAT
The DNA here is from genome assembly GCF_030144325.1 of Bosea vestrisii. Taxonomy (NCBI): domain Bacteria; kingdom Pseudomonadati; phylum Pseudomonadota; class Alphaproteobacteria; order Hyphomicrobiales; family Alloboseaceae; genus Allobosea; species Allobosea vestrisii. Next base: position 1,048,922 of record NZ_CP126307.1, read on the forward strand.
CATGGCGAGCTCGTCCATCACGCCGCCGAGCACGATGTAGAACAGCAGAAGGCCGACCAGCACGGTGTAAGGCGCCCAGCCGGACGCCGCGATCATCTCGGCCGCCGCCGTCGGCACCTGCGTCAGCGCCAGGAACGCGTTGAACACCTCCGCCCCGAGCAGGATCGCGAAGATCATGGCCGAGGTCTCGGCCGTCTGCAGGATCGCCTGCTTGATCTCCGCGAGGCCGAGCGTGCGTCGGAACAGGCCGATCGCCAGCATGATGAAGGCGCCGACCGAGGCTCCCTCGGTCGGGGTGAAGATGCCACCATAGATGCCGCCGACCACGATCACCGCGACCGCCATCGCCGGGATGACTCCGACGAGCAGCGGCCAGCGCTCGCGCCAGGGCGTGCGCGCATGCGCCGGGCCGAGCGTGCCGTCGAGCCGGGTCATGATGGCGATGGTGATGCAGTAGAACGCCGCGGCCATCAGCCCCGGGATCAGCGCCGCCTGGAACAGCTTGGCGATGTTCTGCTCGGTCGAGATCGCATAGACGACGAGGATGACCGAGGGCGGGATCAGGATGCCGAGCGTGCCGCCGACGGCGGTGACGCCGCAGGCGAAGCCGGGATCGTAGCGGTAGCTGCGCAATTGCGGCAGCGCGGCACGGGCGAAGGTCGCGGTGGTCGCCACCGAGGAGCCGCAGATCGCGCCGAAGCCGGTGCAGGCGCCGATCATCGCCATGCCGAGGCCGCCGCGGCGATGGCCGACAAAGGCCGAGGCCGCCTTGAACAGGTCACCCGCCAGCCCCGAGCGCTCGGCGAAGGCGCCCATCAGCACGAAGAGCGGGATCACCGACAGAGTGTAATTGGCGAAGATCTGGTAGGGCGTGGTGCGGATATAGTTGAGGAAGGGCTCGAGCCCGTTGAGCTGGATATAGCCGGCGCTGCCGACGACCAGCATGGCGAGGCCGATCGGCAGGCGCAGCGCCATCAGCGCCAGCATGACGGCAAAGCCGGCGGTCGCGAGGGAAAAACCGCTCATTGGGGCTGCCTCAGCAGGCGGCTGGCGCTGACGAAGGCCGCAAGCGCGACGAAGCCGGCGAGCACCGCGCAGAGCGCGATCGGCAGATAGCTCGGCAGCTGCAGCACCATGGTGTTCTCGCCACTGGCGAGCGCCGAGCGCGCCCCGACGCCGAGCCGCCAGGCGATCAGCGCCATGGCGAGGCCGTAGACCACGTCCCAGAGCGCATCGAGCCCGTCGCGCCAGCGCTGCGGCAGCTTCAGCGTAAAGGTGTCGACGAAGATGTTGCCGCGCTTCAATTGGCAGAGCGGCAGGAAGCAGAAGGCGGCGACAGCCGTCGCCATCTGCACCAGCTCGAAATCGCCCGGCACACCGGCCGCGCCGACGAGATCGCTGCGCAAGGTCACGCTGACCACGACCATGGTCGCGAGCGCGATCAGCAGCACTCCACCGATGAGCGCGACCGCCTCCGCCACCGCGTCGATGCGCGATGGCGGCCTTTCCCCCATGTCCCCGGTCATCGCGGCGATCAGGCAGCGTTCTGGTGCTTGGTCAGCGCAGCGCGGGCGGCAGCGAGCAGCTTCTCGCCATCGAGGCCCTTGTCCTTGGCGGTCTTGAGCCAGCCCTCGATCACCGGCTCGGTCGTCTTGCGCCAGCGCGCCGCTTCCGCTTCGTCGATGGTGGTGATGCTGTTGCCGCGCTTCTTGACCATCTCGGAAACGACGATCGCCTGCTCGTCCCAGACCTTGCCGGCCATGGCCGACGCCACGGCGCCCGAGTTCTTGTCGAGGATCGCCTTGAGATCGGGCGCAAGCCCCTCGTACTTCGCCTTGTTCATCGCGAGCACGAAGGTCGCGACATAGAAGGTCGGCGAACCCGGGATCTCGGTGTGGTTCTTGACCAATTCCTGCACCTTGATCGAGGGCACGACCTCCCAGGGCACGACACAGCCGTCGATCACGCGCTGCGCCAGCGATTCCGGCACCTGCGGGATCGGCATGCCGATGGCGTTGACGCCGAGCGCGCGCAGCGCTTCGCCGGCGAGCCGGGTCGGGAAGCGCAGCTTCAGACCCTTCAGGTCCTCCATCGTCTTCACCGGCTTGTTGGCGTGGATCAGGCCGTGGTCATGCGCCCAGAAGCAGATCGGATGGATGTCCTTGAACTCGTCCTTGAGGTGCTCGCTGGCATAGTCGGTCAGGGCCAGCGAATTCACCAGCGCCCGCTTGTTCGCCACGAAGGGCAGCTCGAACGCCTCGATGCCGGTGAAGCGGCCGGGCGTGTTGCCGGGCAGCGTCCAGACGATGTCGACGACGCCGTCGCGTGCCTGATCGTAGAGCTGGGGCGGGGTGCCGCCGAGCTGCATCGACGGGAAGATGTCGATCTTGATCCGGCCGTTCGATTCGGCCCCGACCTTGTCGGCCCAGGGCTTCAGGAACTTGGAGTGTCCGTTGGCCACTGGCGGCAGGAAGTGGTGCATGCGCAGCGTCACTTCCTGCGCATTGGCGCGGCTGGCGCGCAGCACCGCGGGAGCGGCCACGGCCGAGCCGGCGAGCGTCAGGAACTTGCGGCGATCAAAGCTCATTTGGGTCCCCTCCCCGGGAATTCTGCGTTGTTGCGTTCACCCTGCCGCGGGCCTTGCCAGCAAAAGGCCGGCTGGCCCGTCTCGCGAAGACGCAAGATGGATCAAACCGGCCCCGATGCAAACTGGCCGGAAGTCTCACGCCTTCCCGGCCTTATAGTTTCATTCGTAACTAATTCGCAAGCCCGACGGAACTTGCCCGGCGGGCCGCTCTCGCGAGCGTGATCAGGCCAGCGGCGGAATACGCAGCACCCAGCCCGGCTGGATCAGATCGGGATCCTTCACCGGCGGCGTGTTGGCCTTGACGATCTCTGTGTACTTGGCGCCCTTGCCCTTGCCGTAATTCTCCTCGGCGATCTTCCAGAGCGTGTCGCCCTTCTTCACCGTGTAGAACACCGCGGCAGCCGCTTCCTTGTTGACGATCAGCTCCGATTCGACCGAACCGACGCCGGCGGTGTTGCCGATCGCCAGGATGATCTTCTCGGCCTCCTCGGTGCTCAGCGCCTTGCCGGAGACCTTCACCTTGTCACCCGTAACGTCGATCTTGACGTCGGACGGCAGGCCGTGGCCGGCCAGTTCCTTCTGCAACTGATCTGCCGTCGCCGCATTGGCGGAGCTCGACCCGAAGATCTTGGCGCCGGCTTCCTTGATGAAACTGAACAGACCCATAGCATGCTCTCCTGGCGCGCCTTCCGTTCGACCAGGATTGGTCGAACGCTAGGACTTCACGCAACCCGACAGCCTTGGAGCATGTTCTGGTCGCAAAAGTGGCGTCACCTTGCGGAACACGTTCCCGGACGGGCAATCCATCAAGCCCATTCGGAACGACAACTGCAAGACGAAACCGCGTCGTCGCCCTTCCCTCGCGTCGTCGGCACTGGCAGAACGGGGCCGAACCAAAGAACGCCCGTCATCGATACCGTGAAAGGCCAGCCATGACCGCACTCACCCTCGAACAGGCCAGCGTGATCATCGACGGCGCCCTGAAATATGCGCGCGACAATGCCCTGAAGCCGCTCGCCATCGCGGTGCTGGACGCGCGCGGCGCGCAGAAATTCTTCCTCGCGCAGGACGGCACCAGTCTGAAGCGCGGCGAGATCGCGCTCGGCAAGGCCAATGGCGCGATCGCGCTCGGCGTCGGCCCGCGCACCCTCAACAAGATGGCGCTCGAGCGCCCGCACTTCATCAACGGCGTCGCGCTCTCGGTCGGCGGGCCGGTGGTGCCTGTCCCCGGTGGGGCGCTGGTTCGCAATGCCGATGGCGACCTCATCGGCGTCGTCGGCATTTCCGGCGACACCTCCGACAATGACGAGGCGGCGGCGCTCGCCGGCATCGCCGCAGCCGGACTGGTGGCTGAAACCGGCGGCTGAACTCTGCTATCGTCGCATGCGACCCTGCCGGTCCGGCCCTGCGCCATGTCGCATTGCAAGGCCGGCGGATTTCCGGCAACGGGTGCGTGACCGGCGGCCCTTGAAGCCGTCTTTAGGAACTGCGACCATGAACATCGCCACCGCCATCGAGGGCGAAACCGTCCAGACCGACGTGCTGATCATCGGCGCCGGCCCGTGCGGCCTGTTCGCCGTGTTCGAGCTCGGCCTCCTCGACATCAAGGCCCATCTCGTCGACATCCTGCCCAAGGTCGGCGGCCAATGCGCCGAGCTCTATCCGGAGAAGCCGATCTACGACATTCCCGGCTTCCCGCTCGTCACCGGCCAGGGGCTGGTCGACAATCTGATGGAGCAGATCAAGCCATTCGGCGCGACTTTCCATCTCAACCAGATGATCGAGCAGGTCGAGGTGCTCGGTACCGCGGAAGCGCCGCGCTTCCGCCTGCGTACCGATGCCGACACGGTTTTCGAAACGAAAGCGATCCTGATCGCGGCCGGTGGCGGCTCGTTCCAGCCGAAGAAGCCGCCGATCCCCGGCATCGAGGCTTATGAGGGCCGCCATGACGGCGGCGGCGTGCACTATGCCGTACGCAAGATGGAGGCCTTCCGCGGCCGCGAGATCCTGATCGTCGGCGGTGGCGATTCGGCGCTCGACTGGACACTGAGCCTGCAGCCGATCGCCAAGCGTGTGACGCTGATGCACCGGCGCGACGATTTCCGCGCCGCTCCCCACTCGGTCGAGCAGATGCGCGCCCTCGTCGCCTCCGGCGCAATGGATCTGAAGCTCGGCCAGGTGCTGGGGCTCAAGGGCGAAGGCAACGATCTGCAGGGGGCAGTCTGCCGCGACAATGCCGGCGCCGAGTTCGAGGTCGCCTGCAATACGATGCTGCCCTTCTTCGGCCTGACGATGAAGCTCGGACCGATCGCCGACTGGGGCCTGAACCTCCACGAGAACCTGATCCCGGCCGACACCGAGAAGTTCGAGACCAATGTGCCCGGCATCTTCGCCATCGGCGACATCAACACCTATCCGGGCAAGCTGAAGCTGATCCTGTCGGGCTTCCACGAGGCAGCACTCGCCGCCCAGAAAGTCCACCGCTACGTCTATCCGGAGAAGCGGCTGACCTTCCAGTACACGACCTCGTCGACCGCTTTGCAGAAGAAGCTCGGCGTGGCTTGAGAGGGTGTGACCTATCCCCTCTCCCCTTGCGGGAGAGGGTTAGGGTGAGGGGTCGTGCGACGCTGATCGTTGGCCCGACGCGACATTTCTCGAAACTTTCCAGACCTGAGCGACCCCTCATCCGGCCCTTCGGGCCACCTTCTCCCGCAAGGGGAGAAGGGAGGTCGCGACCTGTCCCTACCGCACCACCGACATGACCGACGATGTCTGCATGTCATGCGCGGCCAGATCGCGCGCCGGGCGCGCAACCGGCTCGGGCAGAACAGGCTGAAGCCGTGTCGCCAGCGAACCCGATGGACCGCTATGCGTCGGCGCCTCGGCGACCACGCCCTCTTCCTCCGGCGGCGTCACGCGGTCCCGCAATTCGGCGAGCGCGCCGTCGAGCGGGTGGAAGCTGAAGCGGACCTTATGCGTGCCGGCCGGGACCTGCACCGCCCGGAACAGGACATTGGCCTTGAGGATCTCGACCTCCTGCCCGTCGAGCTCAGCCCGCCACCAGGGATGCCAGATGTCGTTCAGCACGACGAAACCGGGCTGGGCGGTCGTGACTTCGATCTCGACCACCGTATTGCGGTAGCGCTTGAGCTTGACCTCGGCATTGGTCGCGACCGGTCCTTCCGGCACGCCGGGCTCGGGCTCCTGCTCGAGCAGGACGACCCGCTGCGGATCGGCCTCCGGCCATTGCCCGGCCGACTTCATCCCCTCGAAATCGGCGAGCTGCCAGCCGCCGACGAACATGGCGCGCGGCAGTGCCCGCGGATTCTCGTAGATGTAGCCGTCCTTGGTATAGGCGACGAGCTTGAGATCGCCCGCACGCAGCGAGCGATCGACCTCGCCGATCGGCACCCGCGTCGCGATGTAGCGCAGGCCGAGGAAGTCGGCGAGGCGGCAGCGATAGGATGGGAACAGCGGCGTGAACACGCGCTCGCTCGGCGCCGCGATCGAATCGCGCGTGCCGACCGCATCGGAGAAATCGGCGAGCCGCAGCGGGTTGTAGCCCAGCGTATGGTCGAAGCCGTGGATCATGCCGGCATTGGGCCATTCGAAGCCCATGCCGAGCAGCTCGACCCGGTCACGCCGCGGCGAATCCGGCGGCTGCACCGTGAGCATCTTCAGCACGGCGACGGTCTCGTTCTTGGTCTCCGGCCGCAGCACGTCGTAGAGTTCCGGCGCGAGCGCCGTCGACTCGTTCGGGCCGTTATTGGCGGCAAGGTCGGCGGCGACGACGCCGGTCACGATCAGGCTCGCGACCAGGGGGAGCCGCAGCGCCGCGCCAGCGTGTCAGCACGACGAGGAGCGCCAGTGCCGTCGCGAACCAGGCCGCCGCCGTCGCGCTCGGCAAGAAAGCGTCGCCGAGATGGCCCGCCTGTTTCGAGACCAGCAGCGCCAGCCCGATGAGCGCTGCGATCACCACGGCGCCGATGCCGAGATCGCGCCAGATCGGACCGGGCTTCTCCTCGCTGAGGATACGGTGCAGCAGATAGCCCGAGAGCACCGCCCCGAGCCCGCCGATCAGGAAGGTCGCATCGGCCGGCCGGCGAAAGACTTTGACGCCCGGCAGATAGTCGTAGGCTAGGTGGAAGAAGGGCGTGTAACGCCCGAGCGCGAACAGCACCATCAGCACGAACAGGATGGTGAAAGGCCGGATCGCCTTGTCCCAGAGCCAGCCGCGCGACAGGCCCGGCACGATCAGCAGCAGGAACGGCAGCGCCCCGACATAGACCTGCCCCATGTTCTGCGACAGAAACAGCTCCTTGGCGTCCCATTGCGGACTGTACGGCCCCCAGAAATCGACAGCCGGATCGCGCGCGCCGAACAGGTCGCCGACGAAGGCGGTCAGCAGCGAGGCGGGGTGCAGCGACCCCCTGCCCGCCTCGACGAGATCGATAGCCGGCCGCGTCGTCGCCTCGGCGAAGAGCCAGGTCCAGAGCAGCGGCACGGCGATGGTGACGATGCCGGCAAAGCAAGCGGCCGCGATCGGCGCGATGCTGGCGCGGAAGCCGGCCCAGCCCTCCGAGAGCCAGTACGCCACGACCATGCCGATCAGGATATAGGCGCCGAGCAGCGCCACCTGGTCCGGCTCGAGCACCATCATGCCGGCAGCGAAGCCCGCGAGCAGGCCGTAACGCAGCGAGGCGCGCTGCAGCATCCGCGCCGTCATCCAGAAGGCGAGGCCGAAGAAGGCGAAGCTCGCGATCTGTCCGACATGCTGGACGCGCCAGGCGGCCGAGGCGCCGAAGGCGAAGACCAGTGCCGCCAGCAGCGCGCCGGCCGGATGCCAGCCGCGATCGCGGAAGAACATCAGCATGGCGAGCCCGCCGACCAGCAGATGCGCCAGCACATAGGCATCGACCGCGCGGAAGCTCGGCGAAGGATTGAACAGCGCCAGCAAGATCGCGGGCGAGAAGATCAGCGATTGCGGGTCGGCGACCTGGGGCGAGCCGGCGAAGACGTTGTGCGTCCAGAACGGCGATTGCCCGGAATGCAGCGCCTGCGCCAGGAACTGGATCTGCGCCTGGAAATGCGCCTTGGCGTCGAACGGAATCGTCACCCCCCCGACAGCCAGGGCCAGCACAGCGCCACCCAGGCGCAACAGAACAGCGCGGCCGCCAGCCAGTAGCTGGAGCCCGATCTCCAAACCGCTTTCAACTGGACCCCCAAGGCCCCCTGGCGCTCCCGATCGCGCATGATCACGCGCCGATCACGCCGATGTGATCACGGTCGACGATGATGGTTCCGCGATGAACCGAAACTGAATGAAACTGAACGGCGCGGATCAGGCGCCAGACTGTGGCCCGGTAGCGTCACCATGCCGCTGCCGGCAGCGCGGCTTCAGCGCTTCTGCGCCACCCAGGCGGCGAGCACTCGCCGCTCGTCTGCAGTCATGCCGGAGAGGTTGTTCGGCGGCATGGCGTGGGTCAGCACCGCCTGCACGCCGATAGCGCGGCGCTGGCGGGCGATCAGCTCGGGCTCGTGCAGATAGACGCCCTTGGGCGCGATCCCGATGCCGGGCCAGGACGGCTCTGGCGCATGGCACATGGCACAGCGCCCGGTGACGATGTTTGCGACCTCGGGCGAAGGCGGCACGAGGCCGGCAAGCATCACCGGTTTCACCGGGTCGAGTGGCTTCAGACCGAGCCGTTCACGCCCACCGGGCGAGGATGCCATCGCCACCCAGAAGGCGAGCCAGAGCGCCAGCGCCGCCACCGCCCAGGTCCACCACGGCGATTTGGCATGGTCGGCATGGCGGACATTGTAGAAATGCCGGATCAGCGCACCGGCGACGATGATCAGCGCGACCAGCACCGGGATCACCGCCGAATTGGCGTAGGTCACCGGGTAGTGGTTCGCCAGCATCAGGAACAGCACCGGGAGGGTGATGTAATTGTTGTGCAGCGAGCGCTGCTTGGCCTGCTTGCCGTATTTCGGATCGGGCACCTCGCCGGCGACCATCGCAGCGATGGTCTTGCGCTGGCCCGGCATGATCACGAAGAAGACGTTGGCCGACATGATCGTTGCCATCAACGCGCCGGTATGGATCAGCGCGCCGCGTCCCGAGAAGACCGAGGCGAAGGCCCAGCTCGCCGCGATGACATAGCCGAAGCCGAGCAGGCCGAGCACGACGTCGTTCTTGCCGAGCGGCGACCGGCAAAGCAGGTCGTAGAACAACCAGCCGCCGGCCAACGCCGCGATGCCGATCGCGCCCGCCGCGACCGGTGACAGCGCCATCACCGCCGGGTCGATCAGATAAAGCTCCGACTGGGCGTAATAGACCCAGACCAGCAGGAAGAAGCCGGAGATCCAGGTCCAGTAGGCCTGCCATTTGTGCCAGGTCAGCTCCTTCGGCAGCACCTCCGGCGCGACCAGGTATTTGCGCATCGCATAGAATCCGCCGCCATGGACCTGCCAGGCGAGGAACTGCGTCGGCTGGCCGGCCTCGGTCCTGGGCGCGTCGGGCGCTGCCCGGAGCGAGGCGTCGAGATGGATGAAGAAGAAGGACGAGCCGATCCAGGCGATCGCCGCGATGACGTGCAGCCAGCGCAGCAGCTGACTGCCCCATTCCATCAGATAGGCCTCAAGCACGGACCTGCTCCAGGCAGAGCCGCATGCGAGCGAATTGACAGGGCCGAATCCGGGATGGAACTTGCATCGCCTTCAAGACTAGGTTCGCAGCCTTGGAAGGCAAGCGGCATTCCGGCCGCGCGGCGCGGCTTCAACGAGAGGTTTTAAGGCATGGGGCGCCTGTCGACGCATGTGCTCGATACGGTCCGCGGCAAGCCGGCCGCTGGCGTCGCGATCGCGCTCGATGCACTGCTGCCGGATGGCAGCCGCGAGCGGGTGGTCGACACCGTCACCAATGCCGATGGCCGCACCGATGCACCACTGCTCACCGGCACGCTGCCGGTCGGCAGCTATGAGCTGACCTTCGCGATCGGCGACTATTTCCGCCATCTCGGCACGAAACTGCCCGAGCCTGCCTTTCTCGATCTCGTGCCGATCCGCTTCGCCATCGCCGAGCCGCAGGGGCATTATCACGTCCCCCTGCTCGCTTCGCCCTGGAGCTACTCGACCTATCGCGGCAGCTGAAAAACGACTCTGTCGCCAACGGCTTGCAAGCCGCGCTTGAATCACCGCCGCATGGACTTGAATCGATCGATGAACACCTCCCCCTACCCGCGCGACCTCGTCGGCTATGGCCGCACCCCGCCGCATCCGCACTGGCCCGGTGAGGCCCGCATCGCCGTGCAGTTCGTGGTGAACTACGAGGAAGGCGGCGAGAACTGCATCCTGCATGGCGATGCCGCCTCGGAGGCTTTCCTTTCCGAGATCGTCGGCGCGGCGCCTTGGCCGGGCCAGCGCCACATGAACATGGAGTCGATCTACGAATACGGCTCGCGCGCCGGCTATTGGCGGCTCTGGCGCATGTTCACTGAGCGCAAGCTGCCGGTCACGGTCTTCGCCGTCGCCTCGGCGCTGCAGCGCTATCCGGAGATCGTCGCCTCGATGCAGGAGGCCGGCTGGGAGATCGCCACTCACGGCCTGAAATGGATCGATTATCGCGACCTCCCGGCCGAGACCGAGCGCGCCCACATCGCCGAGGCGATCCGCATCCAGAGCGAGATCGCCGGGGAGCGCCCGCTCGGCTGCTACCAGGGCCGCACCTCGCAGAACACCATCCCCCTGACCATGGAGGAAGGCGGCTTCCTCTACACCGCCGACGTCTATGCCGATGAATTGCCCTACTGGCTCGAAGGCCCGCACGGCCCGCAGCTTGCCGTGCCCTATACGCTCGACGCCAACGACATGCGCTTCGCGACGCCGCAGGGCTTCAACAGCGGCGAGCAGTTCTTCGCCTACCTGAAGGACTCGTTCGACACGCTCTATGCCGAGGGTGAGACCGCGCCGAAGATGATGTCGATCGGCCTGCATTGCCGGCTCGTCGGCCGGCCCGGCCGCGCCGCCGCGCTCGCCCGCTTCCTCGATTATGTCCAGAGCCACGACAAGGTCTGGGTCGCGACCCGGCTCGACATCGCCCGCCATTGGGTGAGGACGCAGCCGCCGGCCGGCGGCTACAGGCCATCGCGCCTGCCGCAGGCGCTGTTCACCGAAGTCTATGGCCGCGTCTGGGAGCACTCGCCCTGGATCGCTGAGGAGACGCATGCCGCCGGCCTCTCGGCCAAGCAGGACGATGCCGAAGGCCTGCATCAGGCGATGGTCGCCGTGATGCGCAAGGCCTCGCGCGAGCGGCAGAAGGCGCTGATCGACGCCCATCCCGACCTCGCCGGCAAGATCGCCGCCGCCGGCGAGCTGACGCCGGAATCGGCCAATGAGCAGGGCTCGGCCGGGCTCGACCGGCTGACCTCGGACGATCGCGCCCGCTTCACCGCGCTGAACGAGGCCTACAAGGCCAGATTCGGTATCCCCTTCATCCTGGCGGTGAAGGGCTTGAGCAAGGACGCGATCCTCGCCTCCTTCGAGGAGCGGCTGAAGAGCACGCCTGAGCAGGAGTTCGAGACGGCGCTCGCGGAGGTCGAGAAGATCGCGCTGATCCGGCTGAAGGACCTGCTGCCGGGCGCTTGAAGAAGGTTACTCGTCATTGCGAGGAACGAAGCGACGAAGCAATCCGGGAGGCCGTACAGCTCTTTCGCCTCTAGATTGCTTCGCTTCGCTCGCAATGACGGAAGAGCGCGATCGGATTCCTACAGCCCGCTGACCAGATGCCCGCCATCGACCGCGACGACCGCGCCGGTCATGTAGCGCCCGGCATTCGAGCAGAGCAGCAAGAGGGGCCCGTCGAGATCGTCGAGTTCGCCGGGTCGGCGCATCGGAATGCGCTTCTTCAGCGCCTCGCCTGCCTCGCTCGCGAAGAACTCGCGGTTGATGTCGGTGACGATGTAGCCCGGCGCCAGTGCGTTGACCCTGATGCTATGCCGCGCCCATTCCAGGGCCAGCGCCTTGGTCATCTGGATCAAGCCCGCCTTGGAGATCGCATAGGGCGCGACCCGACCGGCGACACGCTCGCCCAGGATCGAGGCGATGTTGACGATCGCGCCGCCTCCCGCCTGCTCGGCCATGATCTTCGCCGCCGCCTGCGCCGCGAAGAAGCAGCCCTTCAGATTGACGTCGAGCTGATGATCCCATTGCGCCTCGCTGACCGAAAGTGCAGCTTCCGTCTCGCCGACCCCGGCATTGTTGACCAGCACGTCGAGCCCGCCGAGCAGCCCGGCGGCCTCGCCGATGCCCGCCTCGATCGCTGCGACTGAGCTCACATCGAGCGCGAGCGGCACGACCCGGCCGGGCAATCCCGCGCATTCACGCGCCAGTTCCTGAAGCCGCTCGGTCCGGCGCGCCGCGGCGGCGACCAGCGCGCCTTTGCCCGCAAGCAGCCGGGCGAAATGCGCGCCAAGCCCCGAGGATGCGCCCGTCACCAGGATGCGCTTGCCGTTGAGATCGTCGAACATTGGCCTGCCTATCGCGAACGGCGGCAGCGGACACTGCGAGCCAGTGACGGTCAAGCCGCCTTCGGCAAGCGCAAGCCCGGCACAAGGCTGCCGATCTGCTTGAGATCGGCGATGAAGCGCCTGGTCTCGGCTTCCTTCGCCTCCTCTTCTGGCAGGCGCAGCAGATAGGATGGGTGGACGGTCGCCAGCAATGGCGTCCCATCCGGCAGGGCGAGTTCGCGCCCGCGTGCCGCGGTGAGCGAACCGGCATGGCCGCTCAGCGCCTTGAGCGCGGTCGCACCCAGCGCCACCACCAATTGCGGCTTGACGAAGCCGAGCTCAAGATCGAGCCAGAAGCGGCAGGCCTTGACCTCGCCCGCATTCGGCTTCTCGTGGATACGCCGCTTGCCGCGCAGCTGAAATTTGAAGTGCTTCACGGCATTGGTGACGTAGGCACGGCTGCGGTCGAGCCCGGCATCGGCCATGGCGCGGTCGAAAACCTTGCCCGCCGGGCCGATAAAGGGCTTGCCGGCGAGGTCCTCCTGATCGCCCGGCTGCTCCCCGACGAAGGCGACCCGCGCGCTACGTGGGCCTTCGCCGAAGACGGTCTGCGTCGCATCGCACCAGAGATCGCAGCGCCGGCAGGAGCGCGCAGCGGAAGCAGCCTCCTCCCAGCTCTCGATCGCAGAAAGGTCGGAAACGGCCGGATCGGACGCAGCCGTCGCGGGCCGTCGCCTCTGCGGTGAGGTCGGAGCGCTCATGATCATCTCCTGCGTTCGCCTGGCGGCGTCGGCGATCAGGGGAGAAATCAGTTCGGCCTCCGGCAGGTTCCGCCAGTATTTCACCGGCATCTCCGCCTTCATCGCCTTGGGCTTCAGCCGGGCCGGATTGAAGATGCTGGCGTAATAGGTCCGCCACCATTCCTCCATCGCGTCGCTGGTCGGCGCCTGCGCCCGCGTCGCCGCCTTGCCGAGCCGAAGCTCGCGCCCGTCCCAGAGCAGCGTCCCCCTCGGGGTCAGGATCGTCCAGTGCATCGTGGTGAAGCGCTCGACGAAGAAGGGCGCGACCCTCTCCAGGATATGGTGCTCGGGCTCGAACCAGGCGACGAAGGCCTCGCCGCCCTCCCCGTCATCAACCTCGCGGAAGCGCACGAAGGCAGTCATCTTGTGCATGTCGCGCCGGATCGAACGCGCCAGCGCCTCGGCGCGGTGGACGTCGTGGTCGGAGGCGATCTGGAGCAATTCGCGTTCCTCCTGCAATCGCCAGAGCAGGCGATAGAGCAGGTCGAAGCGCGCGGGATCGCTGTGGCAGATCACCTGCTGCGCCAGCGCGATAAAGGCGCGTGGCACACTCAAGGCCCTGCCCTCGCCACCCGCGACCACGTCTTCGCCGAACAGGCCGGTCTCACCGTCGCCGATGCGCCAGTCGATCGCCGAAGGCGCTGCGGACGCTTGCGCGAAGCGTCGGGCAAAAGCTGCGCCAGCCCTCGAAATCGGTGGGATGAGCAAGGCGCGCGACGAACATCAGAGCAGCGCCAGTTGCTGCGGCTTTGGCGCCAGTTGCGCCTTCAGCCTGTCGCCGTCGAGCGCGGCGCCCGGCCGCCAGTCCGTGGTGACGATGAACTGCCTGAGCACGCGCAAAGAACGCACCAGCCGCCCGACATCCTCCAGCCTCAGACTCCGGAACCGGCGCATGGCGAGGATGCGATCGACGCTGCGGGTACCAAGCCCCGGCACCCGCAGCAGCATCTCGCGGTCGGCGCGGTTGACATCGACCGGGAAGCGCCCGCGATGGCGCAAGGCCCAGGCGAGCTTGGGATCGACGGCAAGGTCGAGCATGCCGCCCGGCGCCGCATCGAGGATCTCGTCGACCTCGAAGCCGTAGAAGCGCGTCAGCCAGTCGGCCTGGTAGAGCCGGTGCTCGCGCATCAAGGGCGGCTCCGACAAAGGCAATTGCTTGGAGGAGTCGGGAATGGGGCTGAACGCGGAATAATAGACCCGGCGCAGGCCATAGGCGCCGTAGAGATGGGCACTGCGCTGCAGGATGGTCGCGTCGCTGGCTTCGTCGGCGCCGACGATCATCTGCGTGCTCTGCCCAGCCGGCGAGAAGGCCGGCGCCCGCTTCGAGCGCTCGCGTTCGGCGACAGATTCGTCGATCTTCAGCTTGAGGCCGCCCATCGCGCTGCGGATATCGAGCGGCTGCTTCTCGGGCGCGAAGCGCTTGAGCGAGGTCTCGCTCGGCAGTTCGACATTGATCGAGACCCGGTCGGCGAACAGCGCCGCGCGGTCGATCAAATCCTGGCTCGCGCTCGGGATCAGCTTGAGGTGGATATAGCCGCGGAAATCGTGATCGAGCCGCAGGGCCTCGGCGACGCGGACCAGCTCGCCCATGGTGTAGTCCGGCGAGCGGATGATGCCGGAGGAGAGAAACAGGCCCTCGATGTAGTTGCGCTTGTAGAAGTTCAGCGTCAGCGCGACGACCTCCTCGACCGAGAAGCGCGCCCGCCTAACATTGCTCGAACTGCGGTTGATGCAGAAGACGCAGTCATAGCTGCAGAAATTGGTCAAAAGGATCTTCAGCAGCGAGATGCAGCGCCCGTCCGGCGCATAGGAGTGGCAGATGCCCGAGCTCGTGGTCGAGCCGACGCCTTTGCCGCCAACCGAATCGCGCTTGGTCGTGCCGGAGGAAGCGCAGGAGGCGTCATATTTCGCCGCATCGCTGAGGATCTCCAGCTTCTGGAGCGTCGTGAGCTGCGCCAAGCCAGCCTCCATGTTCACTATATGTTCTATAATGAGCCAAACGCGAGCCAGCCGCCAGAAGTTCCAGGGCGCGCGATCGTCGCACCCGTGAAACGCGAAGAACCGGAACCGGCCTTCCTCCGCCGCGTTCTCTGCCGAGGACCAATTCGGACGGGGGATGTCCCATGTTTCGCATTCTGCTGGTGATCGCAGTCATCGCGATCGGCTATGACGCCATCGTCCATCAGGGCGCCTACACGCGCGACCTCTGGTACAAGGCGGTCGGCGCGACCGAGCGCGTCGTCGACGAGGCCAAGCGGGTCGGCGAGCGCAAGCCCGACGAGCCGCCGCGCTCGCAGACGAATTGAGCTTCGCCGTCATGCTCGCCCTTGTGGCGAGCATCCACGTCTTGAACACCGCCTTGCCCGAAGTAAGACGTGGATGGTCGGGACAAGCCCGACCATGACGGAAAGGGCAGTGTCTACGCCGCTTCCCTTGCCAGCGCCGCCCGCTCGACCTCTCCGGCTATCGCGTCGAGCAGCGCCGTCTCGTCGCCGGCAAGCCCCTCCATCGCCGCCATGCGGGCGAGCACGGTCGCGGCGACCTTCTCCTCCACCGTGTCCTCGGCATAGGTGTAGAAGATCGTCGCATGCTGGCCGTCGCGATGGCAGCGGCCCTCGATCTGCTGCAGCTGGATCGCGCTGTGGCGCAGATCATGGACGACGAGCGCCCGTTCGCGCTCGCCGCCGGGCATCTCAGCCTTATGCAGCGAGATCGACTCGGTCACGGTGAAGATGACGGCGTCGAGCTTGCCGGTCTGGAAGGCGATGCGCGTCGCCTCGTTGGCCTCGCCTGAGTACTCGCCGGTGATGGAACCCACGCGCCAGCCCTTGCCCGAGAGCTTCTCGACCAGCATCGCGCCGGTCTCCAGGAAAGCGACGGAGATCGCGACCTGCTCGTCATTTTCGAGCAGGTCCTGGCAGAACTCGGCCGTGCCGGCGGTGCGCAGCAGGCTCGCCTTCTGGCGGAAGCGCAGATCAGCGGCCCAGCCGGCGGGCTTGCGGGTCGAACCGCCGGCAAGACCGAGCTCGCGCCGGAACTCGCGCCAGGTCGCGTCGTAGAGCTTGCGCTCGGCAGCATCGAGCGCAACCGGCGCAAGCTCGCGCTGAACCTCCGGCCAGCCGGCGATCTCCTCCGGCCGGCGCCTGAGCCCGATGGCATTGGCACCGCGATAGAGCAGGTCCGCCATCACCTTCCGGTCGCTCTCGTTCGGCTCCCAGCTCCAGTTCTTCCAGCGCCCCTTGGCCCGGCCCATCTTCAGGCGTTTCATCAGTGCCCGGAAGCCGTCGAGATCGGCGCCGGGCGCGCCCGTCGCATCGCTGAGCAATCTCGCGAGATAGGACAGTTCATGCGGTGCCTGCCCGGCCGTCGCGCTCATATAGATCGTGAACTCAGCCGCCGCGGCCATCTGCCGGCAGACCAGCCCCTGCTGCGAGTTCGGGTTGCGGATGCGGTGGGCCTCGTCGATCACGACCAGCGGCCAGACCCGCTTCGGCGTGCCGTGCTTGGCGAGCTCGTTGTTCTTCGCCCGGGTCGAGCGCTTGCTGCTGGCCGGCGGCGGCGCGAGCAGCGACTTGGTCCGCTCGAAATTCATCAAGGTCAACTTTTTCGCCGGCAAGCCGGCATGGGCGATGGTACGCCGCCATTGCGGGATCGCGCCTTTCGGGCAGATCACCAGAACTTCCTGCTCCGGCATCGCCGAGATCGCGAGCCAGGCCGAGAGCGTCTTGCCGAGCCCGGTCAGGTCGCCAAGCAGGAAGCCGGGCTTGCCGGCAGCACGCGCCGCCAGGATCGCATCGCGTGCCACGAGCTGGTGCGGATGCGGCACCATGATCTCGGGCGCAGCGACCTTCATTGGAACGCTCATGCCTGCCGGACCTCGGACGCCGCGGCCGGCTCGGTCGCCATCGCCGCCAGCACATCGGCGCGCTGCAATTCCTCGATCAGCACGCCGAGGAAATTGGTCACCACCTTGGGCAGCGCCCGGCCCGACATGGTCTGGATCTGCAGGCTGCGCGGCGGCAGGTCGCCATCTCTCAACGGCAGCGCCACGACCGAGCCGTCGCGGATCGAGGCGCCGAAGGTGATCGAGCTTGCGAACATCACCGCGCCGCCGAGTTTGCAGAAATGGCGCAGGCTCGCGACATTGGTCGAGGTCAGGACGGCGTCGACGGTCAGCCCGCGCGCCGAGAAATAGATGTCGACGATCTTGCGCACCGTCGCCTCGGTGTCGAGCACCCCGACCGGATGGACGAAGATGTCCTCGATCCTGATCGATTCCTTTGCCGCCAGCGGGTGGTGCGGCGCGACGAAGGCGTAGGTCCGTGCCGCGCATTGCCAGTTGATGGTGACACCGCGCTCCTGCTGCAGCACGAAGGTCAGCCCGAGATCGATCGTGCCGGTGCGGACATGCTCGGTGACGACCTGCGGCGACATCACCTTGACGTCGAAGGCGACGTCCGGATGCTCCTCGCGGAAGGCATAGATCACCTCGGGGATGAAGCTCACCGCGAAGCCCTCGGTAACGCCGAGCCTGATCAGGCCCTTGCTGGCGCCGCGCAATTCGCGGATCTCGCTGACGACCTGCTCGCTCTCCAGCTCAAGCCGCTGGGCATAGGCCGCCAGCGTCTGACCCGCCTGGGTCAGGATCATGCCATGCGAGCGCCGCTCGAACAGGGCGGCGTCCAGTTCCTTCTCGAGATTGGCGATCTGGCGGCTGACCGCCGAGGCCGCGACGCGCAGGCGCTGCGCCGCGGCGCTGACCGAGCCGGTCCGCACTACCGACAGGAAATACCGCAAGGCCGGGGTCTGCATGAGCGTGCAGTAGCCGCCCCTTGCCGTCTCGGCAACGATCCTTTCGATTCATTCTTATGGCGGCAAGCACGAAGCTGTGCAGAGTTTGTGTCGTCGGCGTGACGGTGGCTTCGTGCTGCCCGCCGAACGAGACAAGCGACAACGCTGCGAGGGGAAAACATGCGCTTCTTCGACAAGGCCTCAACGGCCCTGGCCGCTACCATTTTGGCTGCGACCGCTCTTGCGACGCCAGCCTTGGCCCAGAAGGCGGCCAACACCGTCCGCTTCGCCTATGATCAGGCGCCGGAAAGCGTCGATCCGTTCTTCAACAATGTCCGCATCGGCGTGATCATCGGCGCCAATGTCTGGGACACGCTCATCTACCGCGATCCGGCCACCAACGAGTACAAGGGCCAGCTCGCCAAGAGCTGGAAGCAGGTCGACGACAAGACCATCGAGTTCGAGCTGCGCCAGGGCGTGAAGTTCCACAATGGCGAGGAGTTCGACGCCGACGACGTCGTCTACACGCTGAACTTCATCTCCAAGACCGAGAACAAGGTCGTCACCCAGGGCAACGTCAACTGGATCGCCAAGGCCGAGAAGCTCGACAAGTACAAGGTCCGGCTCACGACCAAGGAGATCTTCCCGGCCGCGATCGAGTATCTCGCCGGCCCGGTCGTGATCCACCCGAACGAGTATTACGAGAAGGTCGGGCCCAAGGGCCAGAACGAGAAGCCAGTCGGCTCCGGCCCCTACAAGGTCACGAACTACGTCCCGGGCAAGTCGATCTCGCTCGAGCTGAACAAGGACTATTTCAAGGATTCGCCGAAGCCGCAGCCCAAGGTCGGCAAGTTCGAGATCCGCTTCATCCCCGATCGCCAGACCCAGATGGCCGAGATGCTCTCGGGCGGCGCCGACCTGATCATGCACGTTCCGAAGGACCAGGCCGACCAGTTGCAGACGGTCCCGACGCTGCAGGTCGTCTCCGGCGAGACCATGCGCATCGTCTTCATGCAGATGAACATCCAGGATGGCACGCCCGCTCCCGCCCTCAAGGACGAGCGCGTCCGCAAGGCGATCATCCACGCCATCGACCGCGAGGCGATGGTCAAGAACATCGTCGGCACTGGCTCGCGCGTCATCAACACGATCTGCTTCCCCTCGCAGTTCGGCTGCACCGACGAGGGCGCGGCGCGCTACGCTTACGACCCGGCCAAGGCCAAGGCGCTGCTGGCTGAAGCCGGCCATCCCAGCCTGACCATGGACATCGTCGCTTATCGCGAGCGCAACCAGACCGAGGCGCTGATCGGCTATCTCCAGGCCGTCGGCATCAAGACCAATCTGCGCTTCCTGCAATACGCCGCGATGCGCGAGCAGATCGCCACCAACAAGGCGATGCTGACGCACCAGACCTGGGGCTCGTTCTCGGTCAATGACGTCTCGGCCGCGACGCCGAACTACTTCGCCTTCCGCAGCGAGGACATCACCCGCGACGCCGCCGTGCGCGACCTGCTGGAGAAGGGCAACAACTCGGTCGATCCGGCAGTGCGCAAGGAGGCCTACAAGGCCGGCCTGAAGATCATCGCCGACAAGGCCTATGCCGTGCCGCTCTATTCGCTGCCGGTCTACTACGTCGCCAACAAGGACCTGAACTTCAAGGCCTATCCGGACGAGCTCGTCCGCTTCTGGGAGATGGGCTGGAAGTGACGCAGAGGCGCGTTCCCCTCCCCCTCGTGGGGAGGGGCTAGGGGTGGGGGCGGAAAGCCAGGATGCGACATTCGCTTGTCGTACTAAAGCCGAAGCCCGCCGCCCGAGCGTTCGACCGCTCACCCAGTCACTCGCCCCCACCCCTGCCCCCTCCCCACAAGGGGGAGGGGTTCGCGTCGCGGTTCCTCGCTCGACAATGGGATCGCTGGAAACTCTGCATCATGACCAGCCCCGGACGCACCTTGTGTTAGGCTTCATCGTCAAACGGCTCGGCCTGGCGCTGCTCGTCGCGCTCGCGGTCTCGGCCATCGCCTTCTTCCTGCTGCGCCTGTCCGGCGACATCGCGGTCGCGATCGCCGGCGAGGGCGCGCAGCAGGCCGATCTCGACGTCATCCGCAAGACCTACGGGCTCGACCGGCCGCTCGTCGTCCAGTATCTCGACTGGCTGCTGAAGACGCTCTCTGGCGATTTCGGCACCTCGATCTATTTCAAGACCGACGTCGCCACGCTGGTCTTCGCCAAGCTGCCGGTGACGCTGATCCTCGGTGTCTCATCGCTCGCCTTCGCGCTGGCGATCTCGATCCCGCTCGGCGTGCTCGCCGCGATCTATTCCAACAGCTGGATCGATCGGCTGGCCCTCGCCATCGCCGTCTTCGGCCAGGCGATGCCGAACTTCTTCTTCGCGCTGATCCTGGTGATGCTGTTCTCGATCACCCTGCGCTGGCTGCCGGTCTCCGGCTCAGGCAGCTGGCTGCACTACGTCATGCCGACGATCGCGCTCGGCTACTATACGGCGCCGGCCTTCATGCGATTGATCCGCGCCGGCATGATCGAGGTGCTCTCGGCCGATTATATCCGCACCGCCCGCGCCAAGGGCCTCTCTCCCTATGCCGTCGTCATCACCCATGCGCTGCGCAACGCCGCCGTGCCGGTCGTGGCGCTGACGGCTGTGCAGCTCGGCTTCCTGCTAGGCGGCTCGGTGGTGATCGAGACGATCTTCGCGCTCGATGGGCTCGGCTACCTCGCCTATCAGAGCATCACCTACAAGGATTTCCCGGTCATGCAGGTCATCGTCCTGCTGCTCTCGGTCGTCTACGTCCTGCTGACGCTGCTGGCCGACATCGCCAATGCCTGGCTCGATCCGCGCATCCGGGTATCCTGACATGAGCGACGCGACCTCCCTCCCCCTAGCTGCGAGCGACGTCACCGGTGGGCGCCGCCTGCTGCGTCGGGCGCTGGCCCAGAAATCCTTCCTGTTCGGCTTCGGGCTGCTGCTGCTGTTCGTGGTGCTCGCTCTGCTCGCCCCGCTGCTGGTACCGCACGATCCCTATCTGCAGAACCTGACGGCGCGGAATGTCCCGCCGTTCTGGTACGACAAGGGCAACTGGCTCCACCCGCTCGGCACCGACCCGCTCGGGCGTGACTATCTCTCGCGCCTGCTCTACGGCGCCCGCATCTCGCTGATCATCGGCATCAGCGTCGTCGCCATCGCCGGACTGATCGGCACGACCATGGGCCTGCTCGCCGGCTATTTCGGTGGTCGCATCGACATGGCCGTGACCTTCATGGTGACGACGCGCCTCGCCATGCCGGTGATCCTGGTGGCGCTCGCCGTCGTCGCCATCATCGGCTCCTCGCTCTGGATCGTCATCCTGGTGCTCGGCCTGCTGAAATGGGACCGCTTCGCCGTGGTGATGCGCAGCGCGACGCAGCAGGTCCGCTCGCTCGACTACATCACGGCGGCGCAGGCCTCCGGCGCGAGCACGACGCGCATCATCCTGCGCGAGGTCCTGCCCAACATCGCCCCACATCTGATCGTGGTGGCGACGTTGGAAGCGGCGAGCGCCATCCTTCTCGAAGCCGCCCTCTCCTTCCTCGGCCTCGGGGTACAGCCGCCGCTGCCGTCCTGGGGCCTGATGGTCTCGGAAGCCAAGGCCTACATGTTCTTCTCATTCTGGCTGATCGCTTTGCCCGGCACGGCGCTCGCCTTGCTGATCTTCGCGATTAACCTCGCCGGCGACGGTCTGCGCGACGTGATCTCGCCCGAAAAGCGCAACTGATGCACTCCGGCCGGCTCTTACCCACAGCCCTCATCCTGAGGAGCCGCGCAGCGGCGTCTCGAAGGATGCTCCAGGAGGTTCCGGAACCTCCTGGAGCATCCTTCGAGACGCGATCCTACAGATTGCTCCTCAGGATGAGGGCTGAGAGTCAGGCTACTCGAATCCAGATGGAGAACACCCCATGACTCGCGCCAAGGCCATCTCCCATGCGCTCGACTATTTCGACTCCGGCAGCTTCAAGAGCGACCTGTCGCGGCTGATCGCCATGCCGACCGAGAGCCAGAATCCCGAGCGTGCCCCGGTGCTGACCGAGTATCTGGAGACGGAAATGCAGCCGCTGCTGGAGAGCCTCGGCTTCTCCTGCCAGACGCTGAACCATCCCAAGGCCAAGGGCCCCTTCCTCTTCGCGCAGCGCATCGAGGGCGAAGGCCTGCCGACTATCTTCGGCTACGGCCATGGCGACGTCATTCGCGGGCTCGACGCGCAATGGGCCGAAGGCCTTTCGCCCTGGACCCTCACCGAGCGCGGTGACCGCTGGTATGGCCGCGGCGTCGTCGACAACAAGGGTCAGCACCTGATCAACATCAGCGCGCTGAAATCCGTGCTTGAGACGCGCGGCGGCACACTCGGCTTCAACGTCAAATACCTGATCGAGATGGGCGAGGAATGCGGCTCGCCCGGATTGCGCGAGCTCTGCACCGAGCAGAAGGAGCTGTTCAAGTCGGACGTGCTGATCGCCTCCGACGGGCCGCGCCTCAATGCAGAGCGCCCGACCATCTTCCTGGGCGCCCGCGGCGGCGTGACCTTCGATCTCACCATCAACGCTCGCGAGGGCGGCCACCATTCCGGCAACTGGGGCGGCATCCTGTCCGACCCGGCGATCCAGCTCGCACATGCCATCGCCTCGATCACCTCGCCGACCGGCCAGATCCGCATCCATGAATGGGTACCGAAGGAACTACCGGCGGCCGTGCGCAAGGCCCTCGCAGATTGCGAGATCGACGGCGGGCCCGACGGCCCGACCATCGATCGCGAATGGGGCGAGCCCGGCCTGTCGCCGGCCGAGCAGGTCTTCGGCTGGTGCTCCTTCGACGTGCTGGCGATGAAGTCCGGCGTACCGGAGACCCCGGTCAACGCCGTGCCGCCGAGTGCCTGGGCCCGCTGCGCCCTGCGCTTCGTCGTCGGCATCGATCCCGACGACGTCATGCCGGCATTGCGCCGCCATTTCGACCGCCATGGCTTCGGTATGGTCGAGATCACCAAGGCGCGCGATGCGGTCTTCAACGCGACGCGGCTCGATCCCGATGATCCGTGGGTCGAATGGGCGCTGGCCTCGCTCCAGAAGAGCACCAACAAGAAGCCCGCTTTGCTGCCCAATCTCGGCGGCGGGCTGCCCAACGATATCTTCGCGGACATCGTCGGCATGCGCACGATCTGGGTGCCGCATTCCTATCCCGGCTGCTCGCAGCACGCCCCCAACGAGCATGTCCCGGTCGCAATCCCGCGCGAGGCGCTCGGCCTGATGGCCGGGCTCTATTGGGATCTCGGCGAGAGCGATCGGCCGGCGCTCTGAGGCGCGGCGGCCTGCCGGTCGCCTTCGCTATACTCACGGTCGAACACGGCAGCGCCCGGACGCTGCCGCTCCAGGCCTCGCGATAATGCAGGCAGCCGCGCAGGAATTTCGGCCAGGGCGGCACCGCGATCTCCGGCTCGATGGGCTCGGGCAGCAGCCTCCAGAGCTGCGGGTGATGCCAGCACAGGTCGTGCCCGGATGAATCGCGATGCGCGCGGATGCCGGCACGCAGGCGTTTCACCTCAGCGATCAACTGCTCCGGCGTCATGCCGGCGAGTTCCTCATCCATGATGCGTTCCCTTACTGCCTGGGCTCCTGCGGCTCGCGCGGATCGCGCGCCGGCGGCAGGTCGATCGGCGTTGCCGGCGGCCCTTCGGGCGGCGCGTTCGGCGGCAGTTCCGGCGGCGGGTCGTTCGGGATGCCGTTCGGCTCATTGTCCGGCGGGTTCTCGATCGGCGGCGCCGGCGACACCTCGCCTGGGTTCATCGGCGGCAATTCCGGTGGCGGCGTCGGGCTGGTCGGCACGCCGCCCGGCGGTCCGCCGGCTTGATGGATCGCTGTCATGAGGGCACTCCTTGCATGCCTTCACAAACGCTCATCCCTCGCGAAGGTTCGCGGCAGGCCGCGCGGAACAATGCCGCGGCTCGCAGCTTGGTTCGGTAGGCCCTCAGCAACGGAGCAGAATCATGCCG
Source organism: Bosea vestrisii (assembly GCF_030144325.1). Classification (NCBI taxonomy): domain Bacteria; kingdom Pseudomonadati; phylum Pseudomonadota; class Alphaproteobacteria; order Hyphomicrobiales; family Alloboseaceae; genus Allobosea; species Allobosea vestrisii. Next base: position 1,072,638 of record NZ_CP126307.1, read on the forward strand.
CACGATGGAAAGCCGCGGGAGAATCCTGCATTGCTCGATGAGCGCATCCCGAACGACCCGGTGCGTCCAGAGGACGCCTCGGTCCGTCCGGATCAGGAGACACCGATCAATGATCGCCGTCGGGCGAGCGATGAAACCAATGTCCATGACGCCGGCAGCGATGCCAACGACACCATGGACGGGCTGACGGAACAGGAGGAGGCCGTCCGCCACGCGGCCGAGGACATCCCGACCGGGCAGGACCCGGCCGGTAAGACCGAGGCGACACCCGTCTTCGATCGTGCTTCAAAGCCTCCCAAGGTCTGACGCGGGTGGCGCCATCTGCACTCGCCGCCGACGGCAGGGGGATGGTGTCGCATGAACAGGCTGGCTCTCGCCTTGCGACTTGCGACGGTCGCGCTCTTCGCCTCGGCCGTGACGGCTGGGGCACAGACGGCCGATCTGCTCGCCTGCAACGGCCCCTTCGCCCGCAATGCCGACGAAGCTGCGCTGATCCGAGCCTTCGGCGCGGAGAACGTCCAGCGCGCCCGCATCGAGATCGGCGAAGGCGAGAAGGCAGCCGGTGCCATCCTCTATCCCAAGAACCGTAAGCGCCGACTCGAACTGATCTGGCGCGATGGAGCCAAGCGCCGCGGTCCCGGCACGATCTATGTCCGCGAGGGTTCGGGCTGGGCAGTCGCGGGGCCGGCAGGCGAGCGCCTCGCCATCGGCACGGCCCTCGCCATGGTCGAGGGCGCCAATGGCAAGCCCTTCAGCATCCTCGGCTTCGACTGGGACTATTCTGGCACCGCCGCCGACTGGCAGGGCGGCAAGCTCGCCGGAGCCTTCGCCGGCTGCAAGCTGACGGTCCGCTTCGGCTATCCGAAAGGCGCAGATGTGAAGGCGCTCGACCGGCTCTCGGGCGACAAGGAATTCTCCTCGTCCGACCCGGACATGCGCCTGGTCAAGCCGACGGCCTACGAGATCCTGCTGTCCTGGCCGGACTGAGCCCGCGCCTCAGTCCTCGTCTTCGCGTGCTCTTCCTGCTTCGACGAGGATCTCGCGTTTTCCGGCGTGGTTTGCCGGTCCGACGATGCCCTCGTTCTCCATCCGCTCCATGATCGAGGCGGCGCGGTTGTAGCCGATCTGCAGGCGGCGCTGGATGTAGGAGGTCGAGGCCTTCTTGTCGCGCAGCACGACCGCGACCGCCTGCTCATAGGGGTCGTCGCTCTCGGCCTGGCCCATGCCGCTCTTGTCGAAGACCGCCCCGTCCTCGTCCTCGGCTCCGGCGGCCTCCTCCTCGGCGGTGACCGCGTCGAGATAGTCCGGGCGTCCTTGCGTCTTCAGATGCGCCACGACCTTCTCGACCTCGGCGTCCGAGACGAACGGCCCGTGCACGCGGGTGATCCGGCCGCCGCCGGCCATGTAGAGCATGTCGCCCTGGCCGAGCAGCTGCTCGGCGCCCATCTCGCCGAGGATGGTGCGCGAGTCGATCTTGCTGGTGACCTGGAAGGAGATCCGGGTCGGGAAGTTCGCCTTGATCGTGCCGGTGATCACGTCGACCGAGGGACGCTGCGTCGCCAGCACGACATGGATGCCGGCGGCGCGGGCCATCTGCGCCAGGCGCTGGATCGTGCCCTCGATCTCCTTGCCGGCGACCATCATCAGGTCGGCCATCTCGTCGACGATCACGACGATATAAGGCAGAGGCGACAGGTCCATCGCCTCCTCCTCGTAGATCGCCTCGCCCGAATGCTTGTCGAAGCCGGTCTGGACCGTGCGGGTGATGACCTCGCCGGCGGCCAAGGCCTCGCCGACCCTGACGTTGAAGCCGTCGATGTTGCGCACACCGAGCTTCGACATCTTCTTGTAGCGCTCCTCCATCTCGCGCACCGCCCATTTCAGCGCGACCACCGCCTTCTTCGGGTCGGTGACGACGGGGGTGAGCAGATGCGGGATGCCGTCATAGACCGAGAGCTCGAGCATCTTGGGATCGACCATGATCAGCCGGCACTCCTCCGGCTTCAGCCGGTAGAGGATCGACAGGATCATGGTGTTGATCGCGACCGACTTGCCCGAGCCGGTGGTGCCGGCGACGAGCAGATGCGGCATGCGAGCAAGGTCGGCGATCACCGGCTCGCCGCCGATGGTCTTGCCGAGGCAGAGCGCCAGCTTGTGCTTGGTACCCTCGAAGTCCTGGCTGGCCAGGAGCTCGCGCAGGAAGACGGTCTCGCGCTTGGCATTGGGCAGTTCGATGCCGATCGCGTTCTTGCCCTGCACCACCGCGACACGCGCCGAGATCGCGCTCATCGACCGCGCAATGTCGTCGGCGAGCGAGATGACGCGGGAGCTCTTCGTCCCGGGCGCGGGCTCGAGCTCGTACAACGTCACGACCGGGCCGGGGCAGGCCTGAACGACCTCGCCACGGACGTTGAAGTCCTCCAGAATCCCTTCGAGCAGGCCGGAATTCTGCTGGATGAGCTCGATCGGGATCGTTGCCGCGATCTGCGGCGGCTCGGCCAGGAATTCGATCGGCGGCAGCTCGAAGCCATGAAAGGCGGTCGGTCTGGGCTGCGGAGCGATCGCGCGCAGTTTTGGCGCCGCAGGCACGACCGAAACCTTCGACTGCGCTGAAGCAGGCGCGGCCTCCGTCTCGGCGACCCTCGACACCGGTGCAAGGGCTGGAGCAGCAGCGGGAGCAAGCTGCCCCATGATCCTGCGGCGCGGCGCCGGAGCCTGTGCCTTCGGCGCGGGAGCCCGAGCGGCCGGCACCGGAAGCGGGGCAATGACCTGTAGAGCAGGCGGCGTCAGACTCAGCTCGAAACGATAAGGCTGCGTCCAGCCGAACGTCATCGTCGCCGATGCAGCCGCCGGGACCGGAGCAGGCGCGGCACGCACCGGCTCAGCCGCTGCCGCCAGCGTGACCGGCTGGGCCGTCACCAGCGGCGCCTTCGCTGCGGAAACCGGTGGCGCGGCCTCGAACGCGGCGTCGTCCTCCTGCTCGGCATCCGGGATGAACTCCCAGAAGGCGGCGTCGGAGAGGAAGGCGAACGGGGTCGCGACAACCTCGACCGGGTTCTCCTCCGGCAGCGGCACGTCGACCGCGGGAGTGATCAAGGCACCGTCGCCCTCTCCGGCCATTTCGGCCTCGACCTGCAGTTGCTCTTCTGGCACGAGCGCTTCGGCCGAGGCACCTCCCCAGACCTGCTGGAGCATGTGCCGCGGGGTCCGCCAATAGCGGACGCGACCGGGATCGACAGGCGCTTCCGGCACCGACTCGGGCAGCGGAGCCGGCACCTCGGCAGCGACGCGCTCGACCTCCTGCCGGCGGACCTTGTCGGGGGTGCGCCCGTAGCGGACTGGCCCCGGCGGAACCTCTGCTCCAGACACGCGGCGATCGACCGGAGTCGGCGCCGAAATCTCAGCGAAATCAGATAATTGATCCGAGATCCGAGCGGCAGGAGAGGCGCTGTTCGCCTGGAGATTGCGATGGATTCGACGCATGGATCAACGCTGGCCCGACACTCACTCGACTGAGCATCGAGAGGTACCGGGCCAGGGTTAACGCCCCCTGAACTCGAGCCAGAGATAGCTGTGGATCGTGGCCTGTGCCCGTCGCTCTCAGTCGGCCTGGAAGGCGCCGATCATGTAGCTTTCATTGCCGATTTCGGTGACGCGACCCTTCACCTCATAGCTCGCCAGGTCGACGATCCAGACGACGCTGGAGTTGGGTTTGCCCTTCGGCGCGCCGGTGATCGCCGCGTATTTCCCGTCCGGCGTGATCGCGATGCCACGCGGCCGCGACGGTTCGCCGCCTGGCGTCTTCAATTCGACGCGCTTGATTGTCGCGGGCTGGCCGGCGAGCGCCTTGGCGACATCGATGATGTCGATGTTGTTCGAGCGGAACTGGGTCGACAGGATGCGCTTGCCGTCCGGCAGGAAGGCCGCGACGAACGGGCGCGTCGGCGTCGCCTTGTCGTCGGTGCCGACGAGCACACGCGCCACCTCGGCCTTGCCGGGATCGCTCAGCGCCTTTTCGACATCGACGATGCTGACCGTGTTGCCGGGCGTATCGGTCTGGGCGTTCTCGCGCGAGGCATGGGCCACGAGCTTGCCGTCCGGGCTGGTCGAGATGCCGAAGCCACCGGCCTGGACCGGGATGCGCGCGATCTCCGCCCCGTTCTCGCCGGCGATCGCCTTGGCGAAGCTCATCACCGTGATGTCGTCGGTGCCGCCATTGGCGCCGAAGATCGTGCCGCCGCCGAGCGGGCTGATGGTGACGCCGTTGGTGTCGGGGAAGCAGCCGAATTTCGGATCGGGCGCGCGATGCGGGATCGGATTGGGCGGGCAGGGAAAGCCGGGCTTACCGAAGGCCTGCTCGACCTTGCGGATAACCTTGTTGGTCGAGAGGTCGACGATGCTGAGATGGCGCCCGCCATCCTCGTCGCCCTCCTGCTCGGCATGGGCAAGGACCGCATGCTTGCCGTCGGCGGCGATGGCAAAGCCCGTCGGGCCGAAGCCGCCGGTCTCGATATAGCCTTCGACGGCGCCGAGCGTGCCGTTGCTCGCCGGATCGAGCGCCTTCTTGAGATCGACGACCGTTACCGTGCCGGCATGGCCATGCTGGAAGGCCGCTGCCGCTTCCGGCGCCGTGCGGCCGGAGTGATTGACGACATAGGCCCGTCGATAGTCCGGCGCTATCGCGATCGAGATCGGCTGGCCACTCGAAACCACGGTCTTGCCGTCGACCTGGATGTCCGGCGTGACGCGCAGGCGATTGACGACGGCTTTTGGTGTCCCGTCATTGGCGGGGTCGATCGCCTTTTCGAGATCGATGACCAGGACGACATTGTCCCAGCGTCCGCTGGCAAGGAAATAGTCTTTCGCCATGACCTGCTGCGCACCTGCTATGGCGCAGAGCGTCAGGGTAGTCCTGAGAAGCGTCGTCCGCAGCATGTTCGTCCTCCCTCTGTTGCCCCGTTTTCCGGGCTTGTCGTTCTCTATGTCGGTGTGCCGTGCTCCTTCAGCGCCTCGTCCAGCACCCTGACGACATGCACCGCCTCGCGGCCGGCGCCGTCATGGATCTGGTGGCGACAGCTCGTGCCGTCGGCGACGATCAGGTCATCGCTGGCCGCCTTGCGTACCGCCGGCAGCAGCGAGAGCTCGCCCATGGCGAGGGAAACGTCGATCGTCGTGGCGCCATAGCCGAATGCGCCCGACATGCCGCAGCAGCTCGATTCGATCGGTTTGACCTCGAGGCCCGGCACGGCGCGCAACGTCTTTTCGACCGCGCCCATCGCGTCGAAGGCCTTCTGGTGGCAGTGCCCGTGCAGATGTGCGACGCGCCCGCTTTGGTCGCGCAATGGCAGGCTGGTCCGGCCCGCGGCCATGTCGGCGGCCAGCAGTTCCTCGACCAGCAGCGCCGCCTTGGCCAATGGCTCGACCTCGGCCTTCGGCAGCAGTGCGCCGAACTCGTCGCGGAAGCTCATCAGGCAGGAGGGTTCGAGCCCGACGATCCGCGCGCCCCTGGCAACAAAAGGCGCGAGTGCGTCAAGGGTCCGCCGCGCCTCGGCACGGGCCTCGTCGACCAGCCCGGCCGAGAGGAAGGTGCGCCCGCAGCAGAGCGGCCGGCCTCCCCCAGCAGCCGCAACACGATGCAAGCGATAGCCACCGGCCAGCAGCACGCGCTCGGCCGCCTCCAGATTCTCGCGCTCGAAATAGCGGTTGAAGGTGTCGCCGAAGAGCACGATGTCGCGGCCATCGCCCTTCACGACGGAGGGGTCGGATGGCATGGCCGCCTCGCGCCACGGCTTGCGCCAGACCGGCAGCGAACGCCGCGCCGAGAAGCCGAGCCAGCGTTCGCTTAGCTTGGCCAGAAGCGGGATCCGGTCGCGCAGGTTCATCAACGGCGCGAGCTTCGCGGCCACCGGCGCATAGCGCGGCAGGAAGGCGATCAAGCGCTCCTTCAGCGGCAGGCCATGCTTCGCGTGGTAGTGATGCAGGAACTCGACCTTCATCCTGGACATGTCGACGCCGGTCGGGCAGTCGCGCTTGCAGCCCTTGCAGGAGACGCAGAGATCGAGCGTCTGCTTCATCTCCGGCGAGGTGAAGGCTTCCTCGCCGAGCTGACCGGAGATGGCGAGCCGCAGCGTATTGGCGCGCCCGCGAGTTAGGTGCTGCTCGTCCCGCGTCGCCCTATATGACGGGCACATCGTGCCGCCGGCCATCTTCCGGCAGGTGCCGTTGTTGTTGCACATCTCGACCGCGCCGCCGAGCCCGCCCCAGTCGGACCAGTCGAGCGCGGTCTCGGCCGGCACCGGCGTGGCGTAGCCCGGCGCAAAGCGCATCAGGCTGCGGTCGTCCATATGGTAGGGCCGGACGATCTTGCCGGGATTGAGCCGGTTGTCCGGATCGAACCCGTCCTTGACCGCCTCGAAGGCGCGGGTCAGCGGTCCGCCGAACATCGGCTCGACGAAATCCGAGCGCGAGATGCCGTCGCCATGCTCGCCCGAGAACGAGCCCTTGAAGCGGCGCACCAGCTCGCAGGCCTCCTCGGCGATGCCGCGCATCGCCTTCACCCCGGCTTCCGTCTTCATGTTGAGGATCGGCCGGACATGCAGGCAGCCGACCGAGGCGTGGGCGTACCAGGTGCCGCGCGTGCCGTGCCGCTCGAACAGGGCGGTGACCGCGTCGGTGTAGTCGGCGAGGTGCTCGAGCGGGACGGCACAGTCCTCGATGAAGGAGACCGGCTTACCGTCGCCCTTCATCGACATCATGATGTTGAGGCAGGCTTCGCGGACGTCCCAGACCGGCTTCTGCCGCGCGGGCTCGACGACCTCGACCACCGCATCGGGAAAGCCATGATCGGCCATGCACTGTTCGAGCCGCCTGAGGTCGCCCTTCAGAGCGGCGAGGTCGTCGCCGGCGAACTCGACCAGCAGTAGGCAGTTCGGCTTGCCCTTGGTGATATCGGCGAGCGTGCGCACGAAGAGCGGGATGTCGGCGCCCAGGACCAGCACATTGTTGTCCACGAGCTCGACCGCGACCGGCCCGAGCGCGACGAGATGCTGCGTCGTCTCCATCGCCGCGCGGAAGTTCGGGAAATGGCAGACGCCCATGACGCGGTGCTGCGGCAAGGCTGAGAGCTTCAAGGTCGCCTGCGTCGTCAGTGCGAGCGTGCCCTCCGAGCCGACCAGAAGGTGCGACAGGTTCGGCCGGGGCACGATCAACTCGTCGAGATTATAGCCGCCGACGCGCCGCTGCACCTTGGGGAAGATCGCCTCGATCTCGTCGCGGTGCCGGTCGGCCAGCGCCAGCATCGTCTCCATCAGCGCTCGCGCCCGCGGCGAGGCGTTGTCGCCGACCGGCCCCTCGCCGAGCGCGAAGGGCTCGCCGTCATGGAACATCGCCTTCAGCGCGACGACATTGTCGACCATCTTGCCATAGCGCAGCGAGCGCGCGCCCGACGAGTTGTTGCCGACCATGCCGCCGATGGTGCAGCGGCTCGCCGTCGAGGGTTCGACCGGGAAGAACAGGCCGTCCTTTTTCACGTGGCCGTTCAGCGCTTCGAGCACGATGCCGGGCTCGACCGAGACCGTCCGCGAGGTCGGGTCGTAGTCGTGGATCGCGTTGAAATGCCGGCTCATGTCGAGGATCAGCGCATCGCCGATCGGCTGGCCGTTCTGCGAGGTGCCGCCGCCGCGCGCGATCACCGGGACGCCGTGCTCGGCCGCGATCGTCAGCGCCGCCGCGATGTCGGCCTCGCTCTTCGGGAAGGCGACGCCTTCAGGCACGATCTGGTAGATTGAGGCGTCGGTGGCGTAGCGCCCGCGGGTGAAGGCGTCGAAGCGCACCTCCCCTTCCAGCGCCTGCGACAGCTTGCGTTCGAAGCCGAGATTGCGGCTGTGCGGGCGCGGCAGCGCGGCCTGCGTCATCGGGCAGCCTCTGCGGGTTCTGCTTCGCTCCGACCGCGGCCGCGCAGTGCCGCAATCGCATCGCTGGCAGGGCCCCAGCAGAGCAGCAGCAAGGCGAGTACCACCAGCGTCGTGACCAGCCCGTTGGCCCAGAAGACACCGAGCGAGCCGCCCGAGCCGAGTAGTGCCTGACGGAAGGCGTCCTCTGCCCGATCGCCCAGCACCAGCGCCAGGATCATCGGGGCGAGCGGGTAGTCGAGTTTCTTGAAGACATAGCCGACGACGCCGAAGATCAGCATCAGCCAGATGTCGAAGATCGAGTTCGAGATCGTGTAGGCGCCGATCGCGCAGACGATCAGGATCACCGGCGCGACGAAGGAGAACGGTATCCGCATGATCGCGGCGAAGAGCGGCACCGTCGCCAGCACGATGATCAGCCCAGCGAGATTGCCGAGATACATCGAGGCGATCAGCCCCCAGACGAATTCCTTCTGCTCGACGAACAGCATCGGCCCGGGTTGCAGCCCCCAGACTAGCAGGCCCCCGAGCAGCACCGCCGCGGTCGCCGAGCCGGGAATGCCGAGCGCCAGCATCGGCAGGAGCGCGCTGGTGCCGGCGGCGTGCGCGGCGGTCTCGGGCGCCAGCACGCCCTCGATCTCGCCCTTGCCGAAATTCTTGCCTCGCTTCGAGAAGCGCTTGGCGAGGCCGTAGCCCATGAAGGAAGCGGCGATGGCGCCGCCCGGCGTCACGCCCATCCACATGCCGACGATCGCCGAGCGCACCAATGTCGCCCAGTAGCGCGGCAGGCCGGCCCAGGTCCGCAGCACGACCTTGAGGTCGATCTTGGCCTGCTTGCCCTTGAACACCAGCCCCTCCTCGACCGTCAGCAGAATCTCGCTGACGCCGAACAGGCCAATGACGACGATCAGGAAGTCGAAGCCGCGCATCAGCTCGGTCGAGCCGAAGGTCATGCGCAGGTCGCCGGAGATCGAATCGAGGCCGACAGCGGCAAGCAGGAAGCCGATGCAGAGCGAGGCGATGATCTTGGCGCGGTTCTCGCGGCCCATGCCGATGAAGGAGCAGAAGGTCAGGAGGAAGACCGCGAAGAACTCGGCCGGACCGAATTTGAGCGCGAACTGCGCGACCAGCGGCGCGACGAAGGTGATCAGCACCACGCCGGAGAGCGCGCCGATGAAGGAGGCGGTGAAGGCGGCAGTCAGCGCTTCCGCCGCCTTGCCCTGCACCGCCATCGGATAACCGTCGAAGGTGGTCGCGACCGACCAGGCCTCGCCCGGGATGTTGAACAGGATCGAGGTGATCGCGCCGCCGAACAGCGCGCCCCAGTAGATCGACGAGAGCAGGATGATCGCCGAGGTCGGGTCCATGCCGAAGGTCAGTGGCAGCAGGATCGCGACGCCGTTCGGCCCACCCAAGCCCGGCAGCACCCCGACGATGATGCCGAGAATGACGCCGACCGCCATGAAGCCGATATTGTGCCAGGAGAGCGCGACCTGGAAGCCGGCGATGAGCGAGGAGAGGTCGTCCATCGTTTACCCTCAATAGCCGAGCATGGCTTCCAGCGGACCCTTCGGCAGGGGCACGCGGAACTGCAATTCGAAGACCCAGAAGCACACGACCGGCACGAGCAGTGCCGTCAGCCCGATCGACCACCAGCGCGAAGTGCCGACCACCCCCATGAAGGCAACAATGAAGACCGCCGAGGCGACATAGATCCCGAGCGGCTGGATCAGCGCCACGAACAGGACGAGCGGCCCCAGCACCCTGACGACCTGCCGCAACTGCTCATAGGTGACGAAGACCCCGTCCGGCCGGCGGAAGGACTGCCAGAGGATGAAGAGCGAGGCGGCGAGGAAAATCCAGCCGACGCGAGCCGGGAAGAAGCCGTTCTGTGGGCCGCCATCCCAGCCGGCGCCGCGGCCATGCGAGTCGTAGAGGACGATTCCCGCGAGCCCGATCAGCAGCAGCGCCGTGGCGATTTCGACCGGCCGGCGCGAGATGCCGCGTTCGGGTGTTTCGGTTTCGCTAGGGCTCGACATTATCCGTCCCCTCCCATGTCATCCCGGACAAGCCGCGTCAGCGGCGCTGATCCGGGATCCATGCCTGAACCGTGCCGGCATGGATCCCGGGTCTTCGCTTCGCTACGCCCGGGATGACCCGGACTGGAGGCGGCAAAGGCTTACGTCGCGTCGAGCCGTTCACTTCGCCATGAAGCCGGCTTCGGTCATCAGCTTCTCGTGCTTCGCCTCGTCAGCCTTCAGGAAGGAAACGAAAGCTTCGCCGTCGCGATAATCCGCCGCCAGTGCATTGCGGGCGAGGTACTCTTTCCACTCCGGCGTCTCGGAGACCTTCTTGAACAGGTCGACATAGAAGGCCTGCTGCTCCTTGCTGACCTTGCCGGGCATGAACATGCCGCGCAGCATCTGGTAGCTGACATTCAGCCCCTGCGAGGCGCAGGTCGGGATGTCGGCCCAGGACTGCCCGTCCGCGACCTTCTCGGTATAGGCCATCTTCTGCTCGGCGAAGACGCAAAGCGGACGCGTGGCGCCGCCACGCCAGTTGGCGAGATCCTCAGCCGGGTTGTTGGTGGTGGCCTCGACATGCCCGCCCGACAACTGCGTCGAGGCCTGGCCGCCGGAGGTGTAGGGGATGTAGGCGAATTTGGTGCCGCCCTGCTTCTCCATGGCGAAGACGAGCAGATTGTCCTCGCGCTTGGACGAGGTGCCGCCGATCTTCATCGCCGGATTGGCGCTCTTGGCCGCCGTCATCAGGTCGCCGGCATTCTTGTAAGGGGCCTTGGCGTTGACCCAGAGCAGGAAGGAATCCTGCGCCAGCATCGCGACCGGGGTGTAGTCGGTCCAGTTCAGCGCCAGCTTGGTCGCCATCGGCGTCATGAAGATGCCGCTCGAGGTGGTGATCAGCTTGTGCGGATCGCCAGCCGATTTCTGGATGTCGAGCATGCCCTCGGCGCCGCCGGCAGCCGGCTTGTTGACGACGATGATCGGCTGCTTGGTGAATTGCTGCTTCTGGATGATGCCCTGGATCGTCCGCGCCATCTGGTCGGAGGCCCCGCCTGCCGAGAACGGCACCACGATCTCGATCGGCTTCGTCGGCTCCCAGGCGGCTGCGGGTCCGATGCCGGCAGCCATAATTGCGGTCGCGGCCAACCAGTGCTGCTTCATGATCGCTCCTCCCGATGATTGCGCTCTGACGGCGCCGTGGAGGAACCTTAGATCAAAAAATTTTGCATTCAATCCAAAATTTCAGAAATAAAAAATGACCACGATTTTTGCAGTGCGATCGTCGGCGAGAACTGGGCTGCCTCGTCATCCACTGCCGGCAGCGCGGGCCCGATAGCAATTAAGCTGAAGCCTGCGCCGCCTTCTGCTTGTTGCGCAGATGCACGAATAGAATGTCAGACAATTCCGAGCCGGCACGCCGGCGCAGCGCATCTAGGGATCGCCTCATGCTCGCGCATGGCCTCGCCCCAGCGGTCGCGGTCCTTGGCGAGATTGGCCGAATAGCGCACCCGCCGGATTCGCCCGGCCAAGCCGGCATAGGTCGTAGCCAGGGTCGCGTTGCCGGCCGCGGCGACGATCAACTGGTGGATCGCCTGGTTGCAATGGAAGTAGCCATGCATGTCGCGGCGCAGGTAAAACCGGTACATTTCGTGATGCACCCGCTCGATTTCGGTGAATTCGGCCTCCGAAATCCGCTCGCAAGCCAGTCGTCCAGCCAGCGCCTCGAGCCCACCCATCACGTCGAAGAGCTCGCGGATATCCTCGGGGCTGAGCTGGCGCACCCGCGCGCCGCGATTGGGCAGGAGCTCGATCAGCCCTTCCGCCGCCAGCACCTTGAGCGCTTCACGCAATGGCGTGCGCGATATGTTGAAACGCTCGCACAGCGCCCGCTCCGGGACGCGCGCGCCATCGGCAAGATTGCCCTCGACGATGAAGTCGCGCAGCGCGACGAGCAGCCCCTCGTGCAGGGACGCAACCGGCTTCGCAGCCTCGGCTGGCGCCGGGCCCCGCCCATCAATGGTATCGAGAAATGGCTCGCTCATGCATCATCGCTAAGTCGGCTCGAGCCCGCTGTCGAGCCCGATTGCACGTAATCAGTATACCAGAAGGCGATTGATCTTTCAAAAAATGAATGCAAAATATCGACCAGCGGCGCAATAGCGCCCGGCCCCCTGGGAGGAAAAAAACATCATGCAAGGGCGTCACTTCCTGCACATTCCCGGCCCGAGCCCGATTCCGGACCGGATCCTGCGCGCCACCGCGATGCCGATCATCGACCATCGCAGTGCCGAGTTCGCAGCGCTCGGCAAGACGGTGCTGGAGGGCAGCAAGGCCGTCTTCAAGACGACTCACCCCGTGGTGATCTACCCCTCCTCCGGCACCGGCGCCTGGGAAGCGGCGATCGTCAACACGCTCTCGCCCGGCGACACCGTGCTGATGGCCGAAACCGGGCATTTCGCGACGCTGTGGAAGAATATCGCGACGCGCTTCGGCATCGAGGTCGAGTTCATCCCCGGCGACTGGCGCCGCGGCGCCGACCCCGCTGCGATCGAAGCGAGGCTCGCCGAGGACAGGGCCCGCAGGATCAAGGCGGTGATGGTCGTCCACAACGAGACCTCGACCGGCGCGACCAGCCGCGTCGCCGAGATCCGCAAGGCGATCGACGCCGCCGGCCACCCGGCCCTGTTCATGGTCGACACCATCTCCTCGCTCGCCTCGGTCGACTACCGCCATGACGAATGGCAGGTCGACGTCACCGTCTCAGGCTCGCAGAAGGGACTGATGCTGCCGCCCGGCCTCGGCTTCAACGCCGTCTCGGAAAAGGCGCTCGCAGCCTCGAAGAGCAACACACTGCCGCGCTCCTTCTGGGACTGGGAGGAGATGATCAGGATCAATGCCGGCGGCTTCTTCCCCTACACCCCGGCGACCAACCTCCTCTACGGGTTGAAGGAGGCGCTCGCCATGCTGCAGGAGGAAGGGCTGGACCAGGTCTTCGCCCGCCATCAGCGCCTCGGGAGTGCCTGCCGTGCCGCGGTCAAGGCCTGGGGATTGGAAGTGCTCTGCGAGAACCCGGCCGAGCAGTCGCCGGTCCTGACCGGGGTGCTGATGCCGCCGAGCCACGATGCCGACCGCTTCCGCAAGATCGCGCTGGAGAAGTTCAACATCTCGCTCGGCTCCGGCCTCGGCAAGGTCGCCGGCAAGGTCTTCCGCATCGGCCATCTCGGCGAGTGCAACGAACTCGCTTTGCTCGGCGCCCTCTCCGGTGTCGAGATGGGCCTTGCGGCTGCAGGCGTGCCGCATCGCAGCGGCGGCGTCGCAGCAGCCATGGCCGATCTCGAAGGGCGCGAGCCAAGCAACGCGGCGAAGGTCGCGGCCGTCGCCTGAAGACTGAGACAGACCTTACTTCGAAACAGACGCGCCAGCCGGCTGTGCCGGCTGGCCCCGCGCCACTTTGAGCAGGTTGCTGCGCAGTCTGACCACGGCCTTCTGCACCACCGGAAAATCCTCGCCGAGGCCGGCAGCGGCCACCAGGTTCATCGGCAGCGCCTTCTCGCGCAGCTTGCGGCCTTCCGGCGTCAGGCTGACGCGCACCTGGCGCTCATCGGCCGAGTCGCGCTGGCGGCGGATATAGCCGAGCGCTTCCAGCTTCTTCAGGATCGGCGTCAACGTGTTCGACTCAAGGAACAGTTTCTCGCCGAGGCCGCCGACGCTCTGATTGTCCTCCTCCGACAGTGCGATGATCGCGATGTACTGGGTGTAGGTCAGCCCGAGCTCGTCGAGGATCGGCTTGTAGGCGCGCCCATAGGCCAGGTTGGCCGAATAGATCGCAAAGCAAAGGAAATCCGCCAGCCGGGGGACATTCGGGCGGTTCGGAGTCGGAGCGGGCATGGCCGGGCCTCGTCGTGAATGCGTCATCATTCCCTCAATATACATCGCATCCGATTAAATCGGAAGAGTTGACATCGCTTCCGAGCTTCACATATAAGGCCGCACCCGATTAGATCGCGTCCGATCTAAAAACAGAAGGAAGCTCGACATGTCCCAGACTGACAAGGTTCTCTACACAGGCCGCACCCACACCACCGGCGGCCGCGACGGGGCCGCCCGCAGCTCGGATGGCCGTCTCGAGGTCAACCTGACTTCGCCCGGCGCCCCGGGGACCGGCACCAATCCCGAGCAGCTCTTCGCCGCCGGCTGGTCGGCCTGCTTCATCGGCGCGATCGGTTTGGCGGCACGCGAGCGCAAGGTTGCGGTTCCCGCCGAGACGGCGGTCGATGCCGAGGTCGACCTGCGCCATGGCCAGCGCGGCTATTTCCTGCAGGCCCGCCTCAACGTCGCTCTGCCGGGGCTCGATCGCGACACGGCTCGCGCCCTGGTCGATGCCGCGCACCAGACCTGCCCCTACTCCAAGGCGACCCGCGGCAACATCGAGGTCGAGATCAACCTCGTCTGAGCCGCACCGGATGGCGCCGTGTGGAGATCTCCGCCGGCGCCCTCCCTCTCCAGTCATCGCCCCGCGCAGAAGGCATCCCGCCATGACCAAGACCCCTGAAACCATCGATCCCAGCCGCCGCCTCTTAGTCGGCGCCATGGCGACCGCGATCGCCGCGGCCGGGCTCGGCCTGAGCCGGCCAGCGCTGGCGGCGCCGGCAGCGCTGTCATCCTTCGGCCTGCTCAAGCAGGTCGAGGCCGGCGTGCTCAGCGTCTCCTATGCCGAGCAGGGCCCGACAGACGGCCCGGTCGTCGTCCTGCTGCATGGCTGGCCCTACGACATCCACACCTATGTCGACGTGGCGCCGCTGCTGGCGGCCAAGGGTTATCGCGTGATCGTGCCCTCTCTGCGCGGCTATGGCGGAACCCGCTTCCTCTCGCAGCAGACGCCGCGCAACGGCCAGCAGGCTGCGCTCGCCGTCGATGTCATCGCGCTGATGGATGCGCTCAAGATCGAGAAGGCGCTCCTCGGCGGCTGCGACTGGGGCGCCCGCACGGCCTGTATCGTCGCCGCGCTCTGGCCCGAGCGCGTCAAGGGCCTGGTCTCGGTCAGCGGCTATCTGATCGGCAGCCAGAAGCTGAACGAAGCCCCGCTGCCGCCCAAGGCCGAACAGCAGTGGTGGTATCAGTACTATTTCGCCACCGAGCGGGGCGCGGCCGGCTATGCCAAGAACACTCGGGATTTCGCCCGCCTGATCTGGGAGACCGCCTCCCCGAAATGGAAGTTCGACGACGCGACCTTCGCGCGCTCGGCAGCGTCCTTCGACAATCCCGACCATGTCGCGATCTCGATCCATAATTACCGCTGGCGCCTCGGCCTGGCACAGGGCGAGCCGCAGTTCGATGCGCTGGAGAACAAGCTGGCGGCATTACCGGTGATCACCGTGCCGACATTCACCCTGGAGGGCGACGCCAATGGCGCACCGCATCCCGATCCTGCAGCCTATGCCAAGAAGTTCTCCGGCTGGTATCGGCACCGGACGCTCGATGGCGGCATCGGCCACAACCTGCCGCAGGAGGCGCCGGCCGCTTTCGCGGAGGCCATCATCGCAGTCGATAAGACCTGAAAGAAGACCTGTGTGGATTGCGGCTCGGGATGGTTACCCGAGCCGTTTCCAGATGCCGACAAATGCGAGCGATTTCCGAAGGGCCGACTTTACCCCTCCTCCCCTATGATCCACGCGATATTGGGGAGGGATCGATGGCCTTGAAGATGATGCTCGCCGGCGCCGCCGCGATGATGCTGCGGCAGCTTCCGCTGGTCGCACCGGTCGAGCAGGCGCCGCTCGTGTCGGGCGCGCCCGACGACTTGCCGATGACGCCCGCCCCGATTGAGCCATCCTGGATTATCGCCGGAGATCCCGTCGCGCGCGTTGCCCTGCATTCACGCAGCAAGGACGAGGCGGCCTCGACCGCCCTCTGGGACTGCACTGCCGGCGAGTTCCGCTGGTTCTTCGATTGGGACGAGACCGTCATCATTCTCGAAGGCGAGGTCCACGTCACCGCGCAGGACGGCTCGCAGCGCACGCTGCGCCAGGGCGACATCGCCTATTTCGCCGGAAAGACCTGGGCGACCTGGCGGATCGACTCTTACGTCCGCAAGATCGCCTTCTGCCGCAAGCGCTTCCCGGCGCCCGTGGCGCTGGCCTATCAGCTGCGCAACATACTGCGCGGCGACAAGGCATCGCAGGGCGGCCTCGCCGCTTGAGGCGATCGGGGCGCGACACGTTCCTCCAAATCGATACCTGCATCCGAGCCGGCGCACGCCGCCGGCTCGGATGCGCGCGTTCACATCGTGCTTAGATCTTACCTAACGTTACTATGGAAATTCAGCCTTAGAATAAGCAGTTCAAAATTCAAAAACAGGATCAAAACAAAAGCATGGACTGCATGCGTAGGTTCTCAGAAATCGAATTGCCTACCGATAACATTTCGTTAACCACATTTGCCCATTCTCTGACCTCAAGCACGCGCAATGAGAGAGACGGCCACGACTGACCGCCGCTGACGAAAATGGAGGGAAGCATGCGCTCGACGTGGATCTTGCTGTTCAGCGGCATGCTGGCGGGCGACGCGAATGCCGCGACCGCGACGGGCACCTTCCAGGTTCAGATCAACATCCAGGCAGCCTGCACGATCGCCAGCGCTACCGACATGAACTTCGGAAATGTCGGCGTCCTCGCCACGAACATCGATAGCACCAGCACGATAACCGTGCAGTGCACGGCGACCACGCCCTACAATATCAGCCTCAATGCCGGCCTTAATGGCGGCGCCGTGACGACCCGGCAGATGAGCGGTGCCGGTGGCACGGTGAACTATTCCTTGTTCCGCGATCCCGCCCGGACACTGAACTGGGGCGAAACGATCGGCACCGATACCTCGGTCGGAGCAGGATCCGGCTCGACGCAAGCCTATACCGTCTATGGCAGGGTGCCGGCGCAAGCGACACCGAGTCCGGCTCTCTACACTGATACGATCACCGTGACCGTCACCTACTGACCGCTGCCGGCATTGCCGGCGCCAGGAGCTCTTCAAGCATTCAGCTCGGGCAGGCCACGACCCCGTGGCCAACGGCGAACTGCGCCCGTCGCCATCAACGGAGGATGCGATGAGATATGGCTTCGCCTTGGCCATCGCCTGCTGCCTGCCAGCACCGATGGCTTCTGCCGCCTCCCTGCAGGTCGCTCCTGTCCTGCTGAGCGTGCCCGCCCCGGGGGCCTCCACGACGATCACGTTGCGCAACACGGACACCCAGCCCATCACGGCGCAAATCCGCGTTTATCGCTGGGTTCAAACCGGCGGCGAGGAGCGCCTCGAACCGACCAATGACATCGTCGCCAGCCCACCGATCGTCGATCTGCGCGCGCGCCAGGACTACACGGTGCGCGTCGTCCGGACCGCAAAGCAGGCTGTGACCGGCGAGGAAGCTTATCGCCTCGTCATCGATGAACTGCCCAAACCGCAGCAACGCACCGGCACGGTCTCGCTCGTGCTGCGCCATGTCGTCCCGGTCTTCTTCGCAAGCCGCGGCACGTCTGCGCCCGATGTCAGCTGGGGCATCAGCAAGCAGGGCCAGCGCCTCGTGCTCAGCGCCAGGAACCGTGGTGACATCCATTTGCGGCTCTCTGCCGTCAGCATCCGCGACACATCAGGCAACCTCGTTGGCGTCAATAAGGGGCTGGTCGGCTACTCGCTCGGACAGGGCACGATGAGCTGGCCACTGCCGGCCTCGGGGGTCTTGCCACGCCCGGGCAGCAAGGTCTCGATCAGCGGCTCCAGCGAAATCGGTCCCTTCAATGCGACCGCGCTCGTTCAAACGGCGCCCTAGCGGCTGGCTCGTTGTCATGCTCGTCAATGCCGGCTTGTTCCTGGTGTTTCGCGGCGATGTGGCAGCCGAGGGCGCGGTACGGGAGCTTCAGCTCGATGTCTCCATTGGTGGCTATTCCGTCGGCCTCATCGGCGCGTTCCATCAGAACGGGACGGGTGCCCTTTCGGCCCGCCGCAAGGAACTCGAGGAGATCGGCATCAAGGTCCCGCAGCATTTCCGGCCCGATGATGACGTGCCGCTCTCAGCCATTCCCGGCCTGGGCCACCGCTATGACGAGGCCGCACAGCGGATCGATTTGCAGGCGCCCGTGGGGCTCCGGATGGCGAAGATCTACGATGCCACGCCACAACCGGACGCAGCGCCCGGCGCAGGCAGGTCGGCAACCGGCGCGGTGCTCAATTATACCCTCCTCGGCAGTTCGAGTGGGGCGCGGTTTTATGATTTCTGGCGCTATCCCAGCCTCTCGGCCAATCTGGACGGGCGCGTCTTCAGCCCGCTCGGCGTGCTGTCGCAGACCGGGATCGTCGCCAACCGCTCGCTCGCCACGGACAAGGCCGACATCCTGCGGCTCGATACCAGTTGGAGTTATTCCGATCCGGCCACGCTGCTGAGCTATCGGGCCGGCGACACCATCTCCGGCGGCCTGCCCTGGACGCGTCCGGTCCGCCTCGGAGGCCTGCAGATCCAGCGCAATTTCGGGCTGCGGCCCGATCTCGTCACCCTGCCCTTGCCAAGCATCGACGGCAGCGCTGCCGTGCCTTCCACGGTCGATGTCTTCGTCAACGGCATCCGCACCGTGTCGCAGGATGTCGGCTCGGGCCCATTCCGCATCAACAACGTCCCCATCCTCTCCGGTAACGGCAATGCCAGTATCGTCGTGCGCGATGCAGCCGGCCAGCAGACCGAGACCACCCTGCCCTTCGCGGTCTCGAGCAAGCTGCTGCGGCCGGGCCTGAGCGATTTTTCCGCCGAGATCGGCATGCCGCGCCTGCAATACGGATTGCGTTCAAGCCTCTATGCCGAGCAGCCCGCAGGCTCGGGCAGCGTACGCTACGGGCTGAGCGACCGCGTCACGCTGATGGCCCATGGCGAAGGCGCGCGCAGCTTCGGCAATGCCGGGGCCGGCGCCGTGCTCGGGCTCGGATCGCTCGGCATCGTCAGCGCAGCAGGTGCCGGCAGTTGGCGAGACGGCGCGACGGGCGGCCTTGCCTACCTCGCCTTCGAGACCCGCCTCGGCGACATCTCCTTCTTCGCTTCGAGCCAGCGCAGTTTCGGCAATTATCACGATCTCGCCTCGGCCACTGCTTCGCCGACGGCGCTCGGCACGCTCGCCTTCGACCTGCCAAGCCGCACCGCCAACGATCCGCACGCCTGGTCCTGGCTGCAGCTTCCGCCGCGCGCAGTCGAGCGCATCTCGATCGGCCTCCCCGCACCTTTGCTCGGCGGTGGGCTCAATCTCGGCTTCGCCCATCTCAAGGAGGCCAGCGGCCGCTCGAGCCGGATCGTCAATGCGAGCTACTCGCGCCCCCTCCCTCTGGGTGGATCATTCTACGCCACCGTCTTCGCGGATTTGGCGACGCGCGGGACTGCGGGCATCTTCGCCGGCCTGTCTTTCCCGTTCGGCGGCAATATCACCGCCTCGTCCGGCTTCACCCGGTCCGGTGGCGCCTGGGCGCTCGCCGCCGACATCGCCAAGCCGATCGGACAGGAGCCGGGCAGTATCGGTTGGCGCCTGCGCGACGTCGAAGGCGCCAGCTACCAGCGCCGCCGCTCGGCGTCGCTCGCCTATCGCGGCAATTACGGCCAGGTCGAGGGCGGCGTCGAGCAGGGCGCGGGGCGCGTCTCGGGGACGGCGCAGCTCGACGGCGCGCTGGTCGCGGCTGGCGGCGGCCTCTTCCTCGCCAACCGGATCGACGATGCCTTCGCCATCGCCAAAGTCGGCGCCCCCGATGTCGATGTTCTGCATGAGAACCGTGTCGTGGCGCGCACGGGCGCCAACGGAACGGCGCTGATCCCCAATCTGCGCTCCTACCAGTCCAATCGCATCTCGATCGATCCGCGCGGACTGCCGGTCACCGCCCTGGCGGAAACGACCCAGGAGGTCGCAGCTCCGCCGGACCGGGCCGGTGTCGTCGTCGATTTCGCAGTCCGCTCGGCGACCAACGCCGCGATCATCATTCTCCACGGGCGCGACGGCAAGCCCTTGCCGGCGGGCGTGCCCGGCGCGCTCCAGCCGGGCCTGCGTGGCGTCACCAACCCGGCCCCGGATTTCACCGTGGGGTATGACGGGCGCGCGTTCGTCGAGCACCTCGGCGTCGACAACGAAATCCGCATCCGCCTCGCCGATGGCGAATGCAGCGCGCGTTTCCCCTTCGCGCCCCAGGAGGGAACTCAGATCACGATCGGGCCGATCCCATGCCGGTAAGGTCCCTGCTCTGTCGCATGATGGTCTGCGCCATGCTCATGCTGGCCTGCCTGCTCGCGGCAACCGGGCATGTCGCGGCCCAGTCCTGCACGCTGAGCGTCACGCCGATGATCTTCAACCCGATCGACGTCACCGCCAATGCCCAGGTCGATGCCACGGCGACGGCGACCGTCAACTGCTCCGGCCTGCCGCTGCAGCTCGTCGGGGTTTGCATCGACCTCGGCCCCGGCTCCGGCGGCGCGACCGATGCGACGAGCCGCTTCATGGTCAATGGCGCCCAGCAGCTGCGTTATGGCCTTTACGCGACCGGCATGACGCCCTGGGGCTCGAGCACCTGGGCCGGCGGCGCGGCCAACCCGGTCGGCTTTAACATGGTGCTCACGGCCGGAGGAACCGGCAGCCATGTGGAAACCATCACCGGCCGCGTCTATGGCGGCCAGCCGACCGTGGCCCCGCTGGCCTATGCGAGCACCTTCACCGGCCTTGAGGCCCGCATCCGCTACGGGCTTCTGTCGTTCCTGCTCGGCTGCAATCTCTTGACCAACTCACGAACCACGACATTCACCGTGACCGCCAATGTCCCCCGACCTGCCGGGTGACGACGAACCTGCTCGACTTCGGTTCGGCCGGCATTCTCGGCAGCGCTCGGGATGTCGCGAGCAACCTGACGCCGACCTGCACCAACGGAACGGCCTATCAGGTCGGGCTGGACGGCGGCCTCACCGGCGCAACGAACCCGGCGCAGCGGCGCATGTCGAAAGGTGCGGAGTTCGTCACCTATGGACTCTACCGCGATGGCGGCCGAACGCTGCCTTTCGGCAGCACACCGGGGGTCGACACGCTGGTCGGGACAGGCACCGGCCTGGCTCAAGCCGTCACCATTCACGGCCGCGTCCCGTCGCAGACGACGCCGTCTCCCGGCCTGTACACCGACACCATCGTCGCCACGGTCGTGTACTAGGTGCAGCGGCCGCGTTCGCCGAACAGGAGCTAGTCTCCGGACTCTGCAGATCGCAGCCACGCCAGGGCGAAAGAGCCAAAGCCGTCCCGAGCGCAATCAAGCACTCAGGTCCAGGCATCCAACGATTTCAAGAGGTTCCGTGGTGGGTGATGTAGGGCTCGAACCTACGACCCGCTGATTAAGAGTCAGCTGCTCTACCAACTGAGCTAATCACCCATACGCCACGAAGACGTTGCCGAAGCGACGGAGCGCGTCGGCAGGCGGGCGTATAGCAACCACCCCTGCCCCTGTCCACCTGTTTGCGACAGAAATATGCAAACAGGTCTCGCGGCCATCAGACGGCCTGTGTGCAAGACCCTGGAAAGACCTGCCGCGAAGCGCGCGGCAGGCCCTTTTTCCGCCCTCAGGCCGCGGCGCGGCGGTTGAGCAGATGGTAAAGCGCGATCGCGGCGAAGGTCGCCGTGCCGATGCCGCCGAGCTCATAGCCGAAGATCGGCAGCTTGAGGTCGCCGGCACCGAGAATCAGCGCGGTCGCCACCGTCAGCAGGTTCTTCGGCTGGGCGAAGTCGACCTTGTTCTCGACCCAGATCCGGCCGGCGGTCGCGGCGATCAGGCCGAAGACGACAACGGCGAGGCCGCCGAGCACCGCGACCGGGATCGTGCCGATCACCGCACCGAATTTCGGCGAGAAGCCGAGCAGGATGGCGATCATGCCGGCGGCGACGAAGACCAGCGTCGAATAGACCCGCGTCACCGCCATCACGCCCATGTTCTCGGCATAGGTGGTGACGCCGGTGCCGCCGCCGGAGCCGGCGATCATCGTGCCGATGCCGTCGGCGAAGAAGCCGCGCCCGATCAGCCCGTCGAGATTGCGCCCGGTCATCACCGAGATGCCCTTGATGTGCCCGAGATTCTCCGCGACCAGGATGATCGCGACCGGCACGATCAGCGCGATCGCCTTGGGCTCGAACACCGGCGCGACGAAGTTCGGCAGGCCGAACCAGGCCGCCGCCGCGACCTTGCCGAAATCGACCGGCGGTGCGCCGAAGCTCGTCGCCGTCGCGGCATAGAGGATGTAGGCGGCAAGCCCGCCGATCAGCACCGGCAGGCGCTGCACCAGGCCGCGGCCATAGACCGCGATCAGCGCGACCGCCACTACCGTGAACAGCGCGATCCACTTGGTGTAGGGGCTCGCCGAGATCATGTTCATCGCGACCGCGGTCAGGTTGAGACCGATCGCGGCGACGACCGCGCCAGTCACCACCGGCGGCAGCAGCGTCTCGATCCAGCGCGTGCCGACGCCCTGCACCAGGAGGCCGATCGCGGCATAGACCGCGCCACAGGCGATGATGCCGCCGAGCGCGACCGGCAGATTGGCGTTCGGGCCGCTGCCGGCATAGCCGGTTGCAGCGATGACGACGCCGATGAAGGCGAAGGAGGAACCGAGATAGCTCGGCAGCCGCCCGCCGGTGATGACGAAGAACAGCAGCGTCGCGATTCCCGAGAAGAAGATCGCGACGTTGGGGTCGAAGCCCATCAGGATCGGCGCCAGCACCGTCGCGCCAAACATGGCGACGACGTGCTGCAGTCCGGCGATGACCGTCTGCCCGGTCGGCAGGCGCTCGTCCGGCATAACGTCGCCCGAGGTCTTCAGCGTCCAGTTCGGAAAATAGCCAGCCATCGTCCCCGCTCCCAGCCACCGCGCCTACGCGCACGGAGCGGAATAGTGGCAAGAATCAGGCCTGCGCCAAGCGAACAGCGCGCGCCGTCCACCGCAAACAGCGCGCAACGGCGCAAATCGGCGGCCGATAGGCTAGTCGTGAAGAAGCCCGCCCGTCAGGGTGCTACGCCGAAGGCCCGATAGCGCTCGTCGACCCGGGCATCGAGCGCTCGCGCACGCGCGAAATCGGCAGCCGCCTCGCCACTGTCGCCACGGCGCTGATGCGCGATGGCTCGGCCATACCAGGCCTGGCCGAGGCGGGCGTCGAGCGAGAGCGCCCGGTCGAAATCGGCGATTGCCGCTTCGGTCTGCCCAAGTGCCGTCCGCAACGCGGCCCGCGCCATCCAGCCATCGGGATCGGTCCGGTTGGCCGCGACGGCCGCATCGAGATCGGCCAGTGCGCGATCATATTCGCGGGCATGCTGCAGCAGCAGCGCACGATTGAGCAGGGCCGCGACATTGGCAGGCGCGACCGCAACGACATCGTCATAGGCCTTCAGCGCAGCGCTCAGTTGGCCGCGCACTGTCAGCGCCCTCGCCCGCTGGAACAGTGCCTCGACGGAGCGCGGCTCGCTACGCAGCGCCGCTTCGGCATCGGCCTGGGCCGCGGCATAGGCACCATCGCGAAAGTTCAGCCGGGCGCGCTGGACCAGCGCCGCCGGATTCTCCGGCTCGAGCAGCAACGCGGTGGCGAGATCAGCCCGCGCCTGCACCTCGCGCTGCGGCTGGCCGATGCTGAACTGGGCCCGGCGGATCAGGCGCGGCACATCGAAGGCGTCGAGCGCAAGGGCCACATCGAGCAGCGCGAGCGGATTCGACGGGGCTGGCGAGACAGGAACCGGCTGCGGCCGCAGCGCGCGATAGACGTCTTGCACCGCCTCGCGCTCCCGCTCATAGGCGTCGCTCGCGCTCCGCAACAAACCCGCGAAGCGTGACGGCCAAGCCTCGATCGAGCGGCCGAGCGCGGGCAAAAGCTCCTCGCGGCGTTCGAGCGCGCCTTCATGCTCAGGATCGACCGCGAGCAGCGCGCCATAGGCGGCGGCCGCCGCGCTCCGGTCGCCCCGGACTTCCTGTGCCAGCCCGAATCCGAACAGCGTGGCGCGATCCTGCGGTCTCAGCGCGAGTGCGGCGCGATAGGCGTCCAGCGCCGGTAGCGGCCGGCCAAGCGCGAGCAGCGCATCGCCGCGCATGCCATGCCAGGCTCCGGTGTCACGGCCGGGCCCGGCCCGATCGAGATCGCGCAGCGCCCGGTCGTTGCGGCCGAGCGTCAACAGCAGCTGCGCACGGTTGCGCAGCGCGTTGCCGTCGCCGGGGACGAGCGTGATGGCGAGGTCGAGATCGCGTAGCGCCTCCTCGCGCCGGCCGAGCCCGGCGAGCAGGCCGGCGCGATTGTTCAGACCGAAGGCGGCGTGCGGCTGGACCGCGAGCAGCCGATCGTAGGCGGCTATCGCCTCCTCAACCCGGCCTGTGCGCTGCAGGAGAAAGGCGCGCCGTGACAGCGACGCCTCGTGGCGCGCATCGAGACGCAGCGCCCGCTCGTAGCTGGCGAGCGCCGGCCCATCATGACCGAGCGCCTCGAAGGCGCGCCCGCGCTCGAGCCAGACCTGGGCAACAGTCGACTCCAGCCGCAAGGCACGGTCAAAGGCAGCGATTGCCTCGCGCGGCCGCGCCAGCGCAGCGAGCGAGACCCCGCGGCGATAATGATAGGAAGTGACCTCCGGCTCGATCGCCAGCGCAGCGTCGAAATCGGCAAGGGCCACTTCGTGCTCGCCCTCGACCTGCAGGAACCGTCCCCGCGTGCCCCGCGCCCAGCTGTTGGACGGATCGAGCGCAATCGCTCCGTCGAGATCGGCGCGGGCTCCGGCGACATTGCCGGCGCGCTCGCGCAGCAGGGCCCGGTCGGCGAGCAGCGTCGCGCGCCCGCCAAGGACCATCGCCCGCTCGATCAGCGTCGCGGCCTCGGCATGCCGGCCGAGCTCGGACAGGGTGTGTGCTCGGCCGCGCAAGGCAGCCAGGTGATTCGGCACCGCCTTGAGCGCCGCATCGAAATCGCGCAGGGCCTCGTTGAGAGCGTTCTCGGCTTCCGGACAGCCAGCCGCGGCTGGCGAGGAGATCGGCGCGGACGGTGCGGTTGAATTCGCTGCTCAGGGCCTCATCGCAGGCGGCGCGTCGCTCCCTGCCCCCGGCTTCGATCGCGCCCATGCAGAAACGGACGCGTTCCTGCGCGCGCTCGGCCTGCTCCGGCACGGCGGCGGGCGCATAGGCCGCGACGGGCTGCACGCTCAGCACGGCCAGAACGCCCATCGGCAGCAGGCGCAGCAGCTTCATCGAGATTGTCTCGCGGAGATCCCCACGCACATGAGAGCGACACCTGTTTTACGAATCCAGACTTTGTTCCATGCCGGAAGCAAAAAAATGAGCCGGTGTGCCGCGCGGGTCACAGCGCGGCACACCGGCTCATCGAAGGCAAAGTCTGGAAGCTACTCGGCCGCCTGCGCGTGTACGCGGCTGCCGCGGGCGACCAGCTTGTTGAGCGCCGCCAGATAAGCCTTGCAGGAGGAGACCAGCGTGTCCGGATCGGCGCCGCGGCCGGTCACCGCCGCGCCATTCTGACCGAGGCGCACGGTGACCTCGGCCTGGGCATCGGTGCCCTCGGTGACGGCGTGGACGTCATAGAGCTCGAGCATCGCCTCATGCGGGACCAGCGCCTTGACCGCATTGAACACGGCGTCGATCGGGCCGTTGCCCTCGGCCTCTTCGGCGGCGACCCGGCCGTCGATGTCGAGCTTCAGCATGGCGCGCTGCGGGCCGCGCGTGCCGGCGATCACCGTCAGCGAGACCAGCTTCACCCGGTCATGGGCAGTGGCGAGATTCTCGTCGACCAGCGCCTCGATATCCTCGTCGTAGACATGCTTCTTGCGGTCGGCGAGCGCCTTGAAGCGGGTGAAGGCGTCTTCCAGCTGGTTGTCGCCGAGCTCGTAGCCCATCTCCTTCAGCTTCGAGCGGAAGGCGGCGCGGCCGGAATGCTTGCCCATCACCAGCGAGGTCTTGGTCACGCCGACCGAGGCCGGCGTCATGATCTCGTAGGTCTGCTGGTGCTTCAGCATGCCGTCCTGGTGGATGCCGCTTTCATGGGCGAAGGCGTTCCGGCCGACGATCGCCTTGTTGTACTGCACCGGGAACGAGCAGGCGCTGGAGACTGCCTTCGACGCGCGCATCAGATAGGTCGCGTCGATGCCGGTGTCGTAGGGCATGACGTCGCCGCGCACCCTCAGCGCCATCACGATCTCCTCCAACGCCGCATTGCCGGCGCGCTCGCCGATGCCATTGATGGTGCACTCGACCTGGCGCGCCCCGCCCTCGACCGCCGCCAGCGAATTGGCGACAGCGAGCCCCAGATCATTGTGGCAATGCGCCGAGAAGATCGCCTTGTCGGCATTCGGCACGCGCTCGCGCACCGCCCTGAACATAGCGCGATACTCGTCGGGCGTGGCGTACCCGACCGTGTCGGGCAGGTTGATCGTAGTCGCGCCGGCCTTGATCGCGGTCTCGACCGCGCGGCAGAGATAGTCGATCGGCGTGCGGGTCGCGTCCATGCCCGACCATTCGACGTCCTCGACCAGGTTGCGCGCCTGCGTCACCGTCCTGGTGATGATCTCCAGCACCTCCTCCTCGCTCTTGCGCATCTGGTACTGCAGATGGATCGGCGAGGTCGAAACGAAGGTGTGGATGCGCGGCCTGACTGCATGGCGCACCGCCTCGCCGGCACGGGCGATGTCGGCGGGAATCGCACGGGCGAGGCCGGCCACCGTCGCGCGCCGGATCCGGCCGGCGATGGCCGAGACCGCCTCGAAATCGCCGTCCGAGGCGATCGGGAAGCCGGCCTCGATGATGTCGACGCCCATCGCGTCGAGCATGTCGGCGACCTCGAGCTTCTCCTCGAAGGTCATGGTCGCGCCGGGGCATTGCTCGCCATCGCGCAAGGTGGTGTCGAAGATCAGAACCCGGTCCTTGGCGGAGACGGTGTTGCTGGGATTGCTCATGGATCTTGTCCTTGGTCGGCGCGCCGCGCATCGGTTCGGGCTGGGGCGCGAGGTCTGAAGCTTATGTTCCCGTCATCCCCTGAGCGCCCAGGCACATGTGCCCGGCCGGCCCTCAGGGGCTGGTAAGAAGAAGCAGCTGACCAAGGAGCGAAGGAGCGCGCATGCCGGCCGTCCGCGCAGTGGCGCGGTTCTGGCTCTCGGCATGGGTGGCGAATGCGGCCACGAACGATCCTCTTCTCGACGGAAGCTGTCTACCGGATCGCAGCCTAGGAAGGCAAGCCTGGGAGGTCTTGAACGTTCGTGCGCAAGGTCAACCGGCAGCGCTTGCCCGTTCCTTCAGCGTGCTCGTCTCGGCGAGTGGCGCCGGCCAGACCTGAAGCCGGTAGAAATCGTCGCCCTCCAGCCCGTCCTCGCTCAGCGTGTCGAGCCCGACATAGGAGACCCGCACCCGGTAGGGTCCAGGCGCGAGCGAAAACCGCGCACGCTCCTGCGGCGAGCCTTCGGTGCAGCCGATCACCATCACCTGGCCCGAGCGCACGCGGAAGGAGCACTCGTTGACCAGCTCCCATTCGCCAAAATCGGCCTCCGGCGCCGCGTCATGGACCGAAACCACGACCGGGACATTCATGTTCCGCGCCGTGGCGATACCGACGGAGCACTCGCCGACAGCGAGCATCCGCTCCACCGTCTCGTCCGTCCAGAACGCCCCCCAATCCTCGTTGACCGCCTCGTCCTGCAAATAGAACTGGAAGTAGTCGGCGAAGATTTCGAGCTCGGTGGTGTGCAGCAGGGTCATGGCGGCCAGCGTTCCGTCGAAATGTGACGGGAGTAAGTGCGCAGAGCCCAAGCGCGCGGGAATGACGGATGAGATGTGTGGATTAATCTGATGACGCGATTCGGCCGACTATGGCGCATTGGGGGCCGGCCCACATAACCGGAGTGCCGTCTCGATGCTGCGCTACGATCGCCCTGCCATCGGGCTCGCCATCGGCCTCTCGGGGCTGGCCGGCTTCGTCGACGCGCTCGGCTTCCTTAATCTCGGCGGCTTCTTCGTCTCGTTCATGACCGGCAATACCACCCGCCTCGGCATCGAACTGGCGGAGGGCCGCATCGACGGCATCCTGCTGGCCGGCATGATCATCGCCCTCTTCGTTCTCGGCGTGGTCTGCGGCTCGCTCGCCGGCCATTTCGGCGGGCAGCGGCGCCAGGCCGCGGTGCTGGCTTTCGTCACGCTGGCGCTCGCCCTCTCGGCCGGGCTCTACAGCATCGGGCCGGGCATCGCCGCCGCCGGTATCCTCGCGCTGGCCATGGGCGCCGAGAATGCCGTCTTCCAGCGCGACGGCGAAGTCACGATCGGCCTGACCTATATGACCGGCACGCTGGTCAAGATGGGGCAGCGCCTCGCCGGCGCCTTGCTCGGCCGGCCGAAGCTCGCCTTCCTGCGCCACTTCGTGCTCTGGCTCAGCCTGCTCGGTGGCGCGCTCCTGGGTGCTTTCGCGCATGGCCAAGTCGGCTCGCATTCGATCTGGCTGGCGGTCGCGGCGGCGGGCTTCTTCACCCTCATCGCTCTCTTCATGCCCAGTCAGGATTGAGCAGCCGTTCTGCTTGCGAGGAGGCTTTGCCTCGGAGGCGGAATCGACCATGGTTCGCGTCCGACCCGCCGGAGCCTTGTCCATGCGCACCACATCGATCCTCGTGCCGGCTCTCACCGCGCTGCTGCTCGCTGCGTGCCAGACGCCGTCTGGCGGGCCGCCGCCGGCCCCCTCGCCCGAGCAGGCGCCGACCGGTGTCACGCCGAACACCTTCCGCATGCCGACAGGCACGGGCTGCTCTGGCGAGGTCGACCGGTTCCAGGCGGTGATGGACAACGATCTGCAGACCGGCCACACCACCAAGGGCGTCCACACCCGCGTCAGCGCCGAGATCGACACCGCCCGCAAGAGCTGCGCCGCCGGCAATGACGGCGGAGCGATCTCCCAGATCCGCGCGACACGGACGAAGTTCGGGTATCCGTGAAACCAGCACGTCATGCTCGGGCTTGACCCGAGCATCTCGGAAACCAGCTAGCTGATCCTGAGATTCCCGGGTCTGCGCTTCGCTCCGCCCGGAAATGACGCCTTCGCGCTACGCCGCCAGCCCCCGCTTCTCCAGCAGTGCGTCCGGCGTCGGCAGACGGCCGCGGAACAGCGTATAGGCCTCGGCCGGATCGCGCGTGTCGCCGGCGGAATAGATGTAGTGCTTGAGCTTGCCGGCAACCTCGGGAGCGAAGACGTCGCCCGCCTCGATGAAGGCGTTGAAGGCATCGGCGTCCATCACCTCCGACCAGAGATAGCTGTAATAGCCGGCCGAATAGCCGTCGCCCGAGAACACGTGGCTGAAATGCGGCGTGCGGTGGCGCATGGTGATCTCGCTGGGCATGCCGATCCGCGCCAGCTCCTTCGCCTCGAAGGCGAGCGGATCGACCTCGGCCGGCGCCTCCAGCGAGTGGAAGGCGAGATCGACCAGCGCCGAGGAGGTGTACTCGACCGTGGCAAAACCCTGGTTGAAGGTCTGCGCGCGCTTGATCTTCTCGATCAGTGCGTCGGGGATCGGCTCGCCCGTCTCGGCGTGCAGGCAGAAGCGCTGCATCACCTCTTTGGTCAGGAACCAGTGCTCGTAAAGCTGCGAGGGCAGTTCGACGAAATCGCGCGAGACCGAGGTACCGGCGAGCGAGCCGTAGTGCACGTCCGAGAGCAGGCCGTGCAGGGCATGGCCGAACTCGTGGAAGAGCGTGCGGGCATCGTCGATCGAGAGCAGCGCCGGTTTGCCCTCCGCGGGCTTGGCGAAGTTGCAGACATTGACGATGATCGGCCGGACCTCGCCATCGAAATTGCGCTGGCCGCGATAGGCGCTCATCCAGGCGCCGGAACGCTTCGAGGCGCGGGCGAAATAGTCGCCGAGGAAGAGGCCGATATGCCGGCCGCTCGCGGTTTCGCTCACCTCGAAGACGCGCACGTCCGGGTGATAACCCTTGAGCTCCGGCCGCTCGACGAATGAGAGCCCGAACAGCTTGCCGGCCGTGTCGAAGGCGGCGGCAATGATCCTGTCGAGCTGGAGATAGGGCTTCAGCACAGCTTCATCGAGCGCATAGGTCTTCTGCCGCACCTTCTCGGCATAGAAGCGCCAGTCTGAGGGGCGGATCGGCGCATTCTCGCCCTCGCTCTGGGCGAGCGCGGCAAGATCGGCCGCCTCCTGCCCAGCGCGGGCCCGTGCCGGCTTCCAGACCAGTTCGAGCAGGTTGCGCACGTTCTCCGGCGTCTTCGCCATCGAATCGTCGAGCTTGAAATGGGCGAAGGTCGCAAAGCCCAGGAGCTTGGCCTTCTCGGCCCGCAAGCTCACCATCTCGGCGACGATGGCGCGGTTGTCGGTTTCCCCGCCATTCTCGCCGCGCTTGCTCCAGGCGGTAAACGCCTCTTCGCGCAGGTCTCGTCGCGTCGAGAAGGTCAGGAACGGCTCGATGATCGAGCGCGACAGCGTCACCGCATGCTTGCCGTCCTGACCGCGATCGGCGGCGGCGCGCGCCATCGCTGCGACGACGAAGGACGGCAGGCCGTCGAGATCGGCCTCGTCCTCGATGATCAGCGCATAGCTCGCCTCGTCCTTGAGCAGGTTCTGGCCGAAGCTGGTGCCGAGGCCCGCCAGCCGCTCGTTGATCGCCGCGAGCCTGGCCTTGTCCTCGCCTTCGAGCTTCGCACCCGAGCGGATGAAACCGCGATGCGTCCGCTCCAGCAGGCGGAGCTGCTCCTCGTTCAGCCCGAGGCTCTCGCGCTGCGCGAACACGGCGTCGACGCGGGCGAAGAGCTCGTGATCCATCATGATCGCCGACCAGTGCCGCGACATCACCGGCGACATCTCGCGCTCGATCGCCTGCAGCGCCTCGTTGGTGTCGGCCCCGGCGAGATTGTAGAACACGCCGCCGAGCCGGCTCATGCCGCGCGCCGAGCGCTCCAGCGCCTCGACCGTGTTGGCGAAGTCGGGCGCCGCAGCTTCGGCCTTGATCGCCTGGATCTCGGCCCGGTGCTTTTCCAGCGCCGCCGGATAGGCCTCGCGGATGTGCTCGGGCGTGATCTGCGCGAACGGCGGCAGGCCGAACGGCGTCTCCCAGGCGCGCCCGAAGGGATTGCCGGCAGGCAGGTTCAGGACATCGGACGCATCGGCCATCGGCAACCTCGATCGGTAAGGGTCAATCCCGCCCGAAGATATGGACGAGATAGGACGTCATGAAGGGCGGCATGTCGTAAGCCGCACAATCGGCGAGATTGCGGACGATCACGATGTCGGAAAGCTCCGGCTCCGCCTGCGTTGCGATCCGCTCCAGCATGAGCGCGCGGGCTTCCTCGGCGCTCCAGGAAACCGCGACCGGCCGCATGAAGGCGACGCGGCCGGGCACGATCACCGCCGTCCAGCGCTCCTCGACCGAGATCTCGTCGAGCGTGAGCCCGGTCTCCTCGCAAAGCTCGCGGGTGACGCTACCGGCAAGATCGAGCGTGCTGTCGGGTCGCGCGTCCTCCTTGTCCGGCGTGCCGGCGGCAAAATAGACCTTCCCTGGATTAGCGGTGTGATCGCCCATGCGGCCGAGCAGGAAAGCCCCATCGACCGCCTGCAGCGCCGCCATGGCGAAGCCATTGCGGAGCACCGGGCCGGGATGGCCGAAATCGCGCCAGCTCATGAAGGCAGCGTAGTCGGCCTCGAAATAGCCGGCATGGAACACGCCGTCCTCGATCGCTCCGCGGTGCTGCAGCATGACGCGGCCGTTGAACATCGCCGGCTTGCCGGCGCTGATCCTGGCCCAATGCGCGGCGATCTCGTCGGCGCGCTCGCGGGCAAAAGCCCAGTCGAAAGCTTCGATCCTGGCCTCGACGCGATCGAGCCCGACGATCTCGCCGTCGATGACGCCATTGCCGTTCACAGCAGCACGCCCTCGCTCATCACCACCGCCGCGCCGCCGATTGTCGCCGAGGCCAGCGCGCCGCCTTCGACCGTCAGCGTCAGCTCGATCTGCGAAGGCCGCCCCATCTCGTAGCCCTGCTCGATGACGAAGCGGTGCTCGCCATCGCTCGGCTGGTCGAACGCCATGATCGCGCCGGCGAAGGCGGCAACGGCCGAGCCGGTCGCCGGATCCTCGGTCACGCCGGCTTCCGGCCAGAACATGCGGGCATGGTAATGATGTCCCGCCTCCTCCGTGTCGCGGCAATAAACGAAGGCGTTGCCGTTCTGGGCCCCCCGCCATCGCGCGCTCGAACGCTTCGGCGACGCGCGCCTTTGCGACCGCCTCGCGGCTGGCGAGCGGGACCGTCGTATAGGCGACGCCCGCAGAGAAGGCGCTCGGCCGATGTCCTTCGAAGCCAAGATCGGCCACGTCCAGCCCAAGCGCCTCCGCCAGCGCCGCCTCAGCGACCGGCTGCGCGATCTGCTCCGGCAGCTTCGGCAAGGTGAAGATGGCGCGGGCGCTGCGCGCATTGCCGAGCGCGATCACGCAGGGTACCGGACCGACCTTCTCCTCCAGCACGAGCCTGTCCGCCGCCCGCCCGTCCGCCGCATCACGCAGCGCCAGCAGCGCGGCGGTGCCGACCGTCGGATGACCGGCGAAGGGCAGTTCCTGGCCGGGCGTGAAGATGCGGATCGCGGCGCGATGAGCGGGGTCGGCCGGCGGCGCGACGAACACCGTCTCCGACAGGTTGAACTCGCGCGCGATGGTCTGCATCGCCTCGGTGTCGAGCCCCTCAGCGTCGAGTACGACGGCGAGCGGATTACCGGCATGCGGCCGGGTCGTGAACACGTCGAGCGTGACGAAGCGGCGGCTCATGCGGTCTCCTTCGGGATCGAAAGCTCGATCGTCAGCGGGCAATGATCCGAGGCTTTGGGCCGGTCCCAGCCGACGCGCGGATAGCGGTCATGGGTCAGAGCGAGCTTCGCCATCGAGCGATCTGCCTCGCGCGGATCGAGCGGGACGCGATAAGGCAGGCCGCGCCGGATCATCTGCATCGCCGGGTTCGGATTGGCCGCAGCGAGCGCCGGCGAGAGCAGGATATGGTCGAGCGGCATATGGCTGTCGATCAGGCTCTGGCGTTCCTCCGACCAGTAGCGCCGGAAATGCGTCCAGCGCTCATGCGGCGGCAGGCTTTCCATCGGGTCGACGGCGAAATCCTCGAGCAACGGCTCGATGCCGCTGTCGCCCTCATCGACCGGCGCCGCCAGCGGCCCGAGCCCGATCCGGTAGCCGTTGAGATCGCCGAGGATCGCCCAGTTCGCCTCGCGCCAGCCCGGCCCGAACCAGTCCTTGATGATCTTCCTCACTGCCAGCGCCTCGGCCCGGCGGATCGGCAAGGTCGCCTGCCGGCCGTCGTCGCGGCCATTGTTCATCGATTTGAGGTGGCAGCCGAACAGGGTCAGCCGCCGATCGCCGAGATCGAGCTCAACCGCGAGGCAGTCGCGGGCGAAGACCTTGTCGCGCGGCTCGATGCCGAAGGCGGCGACCTCGGGCGAGAACGCCTCGGCATCGGCGAAGCTCATGCCCTTGTAGGAGCGCACCGTGACCTGCTGCGGCTGCACCAGGTCGCGCCTTGCGGCAAAGCCGATATCGATGTTGCGGCGGTCATTGCCGTCGAGCAGCGTGAAATGGCCGTAGCGATGGTCGGCGATGCGGTGGACGTAATTGGCGAAGAAGGCTTGCAGGCTCGCCAGCGAATCTACCTCCTGCAGCATCCAGATGTCGGCATTGGCCTCGGCGATGGCGAGCGCCGTCATCTGGCGCTTGTCGTCCTCGAGCGCGACCGCGAGCGAGCGCTCGACCGCGTCGCGCTCATCGGCGCGCGGGAAATGGAACAGCGACATCGCCGCCGCCGTCTCGGTCCGTCCGCCCGGCTCGAAGCGGTGGCGCGTCAGCAGGTTCTCGACATTGAAGGTGCCGAGGCGAAGCTTCATACCAGTCAGACCGCTTCAGGCGCGAAGAGCTGCGAGGGCGTGACGAACTCGTCCTGCGCTGCCACCGTCAGGATCTCGCGCGAGCCGGCCTCCTTGGTCCGCTTCAGCAGGCCGTAGATCGAGGACGCCGCCTTGCCGAGCGCACTCGCGGCCGAGCCGTCGCGCAGATAGTGGACGAAGAACAGTGCCGCGATCGCATCGCCGGCGCCGTTGATGTTGATATCGATCTTCGGCGTGCGCACCCGGAAGGTGCCCTGCCCGTCCGCCGCCATCAGGTCGATCGCATCGTCAGGGGTCTCGTTGGTGATCAGCGAGGTGACGAGCACGACCCTGGGCCCGGCATCGCGCAGCGCCTCGACGGCGCGATGTGCATCGGCCAGCGTCCTGACCTCGACATCGGTGAGCAGCTCGAGCTCGAACTGGTTCGGCGTGACGATGTCGGCCGCCGGCACCGCCTGCTCGCGCATGAATTCGGGAATGCCCGGCCGCACGAAGACGCCGCGGCCGACATCGCCGATCACCGGATCGCAGCAGTACATCGTCTTCGGGTTGGCCTCGCGCACCTTCGCCACCGCCGAGAGGATGGCGTGGCCGATATCGGCCGAGCCCATATAGCCGGAGAGCACGCCGTCGCATCTGCCGAGCACGCCGCGCTCGCCGATGCCCGCCATCAGCTCATCGATGGTGGCGCCATCGAAGACCTGCCCCTTCCAGGCGCCATAGCCGGTGTGGTTCGAGAACTGCACGGTGTGGATCGGCCAGACCTCGACGCCGAGGCGCTGCATCGGGAACACGGCCGAGGCATTGCCGACATGGCCATAAGCGACATGGGACTGGATCGAGAGGATGTTCATGAGCGGTAGGCCAGCCTTCGACGACACGACGCGGCGAACCTAGCGGCTGGTGCGGCCCGCGCCAATCGAAAGCCGTGATGGGAGCGATCAGCGCGGCGCGCGGGGACCTGTCGCAGCCCTCGCTCGGCAAGCCGCCTCAGGCCGTCGTGCCCATGATGTAGGGAGCGCTGACGATGACGACGGCGAGCTGGATCGCGTTGCACACCATGCCGCCATAGTGCAGCCGGCGCAGCCTGCGGCCGACATCGGTGGGCCAGGCGTCAATCTCGCCGTCCATCCGTCGCAGGAACCAGCGGCGTGCCATGAGCGTGGACGCCAGCACGGCAACGCCGATGACGAAGGTCCATCGACCCGTCACGGCGAAAACCAGCGTTCCGACGATGGCGGCGATGGTCAAGACCTGAAAATAGGCTCCGAACATCATGCGCAGAAGCCGGGCGACAGGCAGAATGTCGAGCTTCACGAACAGGAAACCTGGCGCGGCCAGCAGCAGATAGCCCATCGGAAGGATCAGGATGACGACGGCGAACAGCGCGGCGGGGTTCGGCATCATGCGGGCGCTCTTGTCGTTGGCTGCCGGACCATGCCGCCAGCAGAAGCCGTCACAATATCCGCCCGGGTTCGAACACAAAACAATTGAACTTTAGTCGGGCGCAATTGAGCCGACTACCAGGCGAATACATTGCCATGCCGACTCAATACGGCTCGCCTCGTTCTTCCCGTGAGCGTCCGCCAGCATCCGATCGGGTACATGAGGTCTCGTTGCGTCTAAGGTCTACTTGTGCCGGCTTGAGTTCCTTACCACAACAAACATCGTGAGACATTTCCTCAACGAATTTTATCGAGCAGGTGAGAAGGCAAATAAATACCAAGAAATAAGATTGATGGAGAAGATAAATGGGCAAATTCTCTTGGTTCTGGCAATCACGAAATAAGAACAAATCCTCAGAAGATAAAAAACAAGCCGAAGGCAGCGATAGGCGTCGCTTGCTCCAGGCGCTCTCCGCCATGGTCGGCGGCAGCGCTTTGGCGGCAGCGTCATCATCAGTCGAGGCCAAGGATTCAAGCGAGTTGCCGCCACCGAAGCGGGCGCTGACCGGCCGCGATGCAGCCGGCAAGTCGGTGTTCAAATCCTTCGACGTCACGTCCAAGGTCGTGGAGATCGACTCCAATCCGGGGCTGACCTTCTACGAACTCTACATGACCGAGGGCGTGCCGCAGCTGACCGGCCTGGAACCCGATCCGATGCTGAAAGGCACGGTCGCCTTTCCCGGCCCCGGCGGCACGATGTTCCGCCTCATCTCCTATCCGCCGAAGCGGCCCGAGGGCTGGAAACCGCCAGCCGGCGTGACCTTCAAGAGCGCGCTGGAGGAAATGTCGGAGAAGGTCCCGCGCATGGGCGAGCATTTCGACCTCAGCGCACCGGGCATGCATACCTCGGACACCATCGACTACGGGGTCGTGGTTCGTGGCGAGATGACGCTGGAACTGGACGACGGACAAACCGTCCATCTGCGCCAGGGCGACTGCATCGTGCAGAACGGCACCCGGCATCGCTGGCGCAACCCGCTGCCGGAACCCTGCCTCATGGCCTTCATCTCGGTCGGCGGCAAACGGGGCTGAAAGGCCGATCCATTCGGGGGAGCCCGCAGCCCGGCGATTGACGCGCTCCGCCATCGCCCGCCACACGAGCGATGGTGGGGCTTTATCGGCCTCGCCTCAGACGCTGCTCAGCCGCGCCACGCCGGCAGTGTCGGTGAATTGCGTGACGCTCTTCAGCTTGCCATCGGAGACGGTGAAGACGTCCATGATCTCGAAAGAACCGCTGCGGCCCGTCGGCTTGCATGCGACGTCGGCGCGCCAGTGCAGGGTGGCCGTCTCGCCGTCGACCGTCATCGCCAGCTCCTCGATATTGCTGAAGACATAAGTCGCAATCAGCCCAGCCATCTGCTCGCGGACAGCTTCTAAACCATCCGGCTGCACGAAGACTTCGGCGGCCTGCGGCCCTCCCGCGAGGCGGTAGCTGCACTCTGGGTGGAAATAATCCATCAGCGCATCGAGATCGCCGCGATGACGGGCGGCATAGGCATCCCGAATGAGGGTTTCGATCGCAGCACGCTCGATCATGTCGCCTCTCCTTGCGTCAACGGCACAATCTCGCGCCACGGCAACCGCAAGTCCAGCGTGCGTTTTGAATGGCCCGCCAAAGAAAATGGCGCCGCTATGAAGCGACGCCATCATCAGCGTGACGAGCGGGCTAAACCGGGTCAGGACCCGGCGGCCGCCTTCTTCGCAAACGAGTCGATGAAGGTCTTGGTCAGGTCGACATTGGAGTTAGTCAGCTCCGGATCGAGCAGTTTCAGCGAGTCGTACATGCTCTTCATCGCGTCGGCGGTCGGGATACCGGTGCGCGAATAACTCTCTTGCGAGTTCTTCACCGCGGTCAGATAGAGCGGCTTGTCACCGAGATGGTACTCGGCCGGGACGAGATCTGCGACATCCTCTGGCTTGGCCGTCTCCAGCCATTTCAACGACTTCATCAGCGCGTTGACGAGCTTCTGCGTCGTCACCGGATTCTTCTCGGCGAAGTCATTCTTGAGGTAGAGCACCGCCGCCGGGTTCGAGCCACCGAACAGCGCCTTGGTTCCGGCTTCCGTGCGGGTGTCGATCAGCGAGACGACATCGCCGTCCGATTCCAGCTTCGAGGTGACGGGATCGAGATGCGAGATCAGGTCGACCTGCTTCTGCTTGATCGCCGCAACCGCGCTGGCGCCGGCGCCAACGCCGATGATCGGCGCGTCCGTCGCCTTGAGGCCGGCCTTGACCATGGCGTATTGCGCCGTCAGCGCCGTTGAGGAACCAGGCGCCGTCACGCCGATCTTCAAACCCTTGAAGTCGGCGGCTGACTTCACCTTGTCGGCGAGGTCCTTGCGCACCGCGATCGTGATCGCCGGGAAGCGCCCGAGCTCGATCACGGCGCGGATGTCCTGGCCCTTGGCCTGCATGCGGATGGTGTGCTCATAGGCGCCGGTGACGACGTCGACCGAGCCGCCGACCAGCGCCTGCAGCGACTTGGCGCCACCGCCGAAATCATTGATCTCGACGTCGAGCCCCTGGTCCTTGAAGAAGCCCTTCTTCTCTGCGACCGTCAGCGGGAGATAATAGAGCAATTGCTTGCCACCGACACCGAGCGTCAGCTTGGGCTTCTCGGCATTCTGGGCGAAAGCCGGCGCGAGGCCGAGCGCAGTGCTGAAGGCGAGCGCAGCGAGCGCCGCGCGGCGATTGAAAAACATAGGTTTCCTCCGGTTGATCGATGACGCGCTTCGAAAAAGGCGCGATTTCGCGACGAAGATAGGCGCATTGCCGCAAGCTGAGCAAGCGCAGGCACGAGGTCGCGCAACGCACGAAGCCGAGACCGATCGACGCGGAAGCAAGGCGAAAGATTCAAGGCTCGTTAAACACGGCCTCGCATACTGCTTGCCGGCTACGCCTCGACAAGGACTTTCGACCAGAGCGAACGGAACAGGAGACGGTCATGGTGGACGCGGTGGCAACTCGGATTGCGCCTTCCGCGCTTGCGCTCCTGCAAAACGCACCGTCATCGAGCTCGCCGGCCGAAGACGGTCGAGGCACCTCGCCCGCCGCGATGGCGCCGGCAGCGCCTGATCAGAGTGACGCCGTCATCCTCGACCTGTCGGAACAGGCCCAGGCCGTACTGTCCGGGGCGAACGCTGGCGATCAAACCACCGCCTCCGCCAACACCGACGACCCGCCTGGGCTGACCCGGGTCGAAAAGCGCTTCAAGCTGATGACGGAATACACGGCGCTGCAGCAGGAGCTCGTCTGGCTCAGCGACCGGGCCGCAGCCCATGCCCTCGACGAGATGTTTCAGGGAGCAGCCGCAGCGCAGGACGAGAGCGGCGCAGCGGACAAGCGGGCGCAGTTCGATCGCGACATGCAACGGCGTGAGGAACTGATGCCGCGTTATGCCGAGCTGGTACGGATGCTCGAAGCCCCGCCGGGCCAGGACTCCTAGCGGAAGGCGCGACTCGCATAGAGCGCGATGGCGAAGCAGGCGAGCGCGACGCCGAGCAGAATCCAGTTCGTCTCCGTCGGGTTTTCAAGAGCGGCGTTCGACGGGTCCTGCGGATCATAGTGCACGTCGACCTTCGCCCCGGCCGGATAGCGATCGACGATCTTCTGCGCGAAGCTCTCCGATCCCGCCACCTCCAGGCCGAGCTTCACCTGCCGGCTGTGCAGGCGGTTGCCGCCGACCGTGTAGCCGAACTCGATGACTGGAAGATAGGTCGTGCTCGTCCTGCCATTCTCCGTCGAGCGGCGCTGCTCGATGACGCTGGAGACGATCTCGCCTTGCGTGACCGGCCAGGCATTGGCGCGGGAGAGATAGCGCCGGTGAGCGACGAAAAACAGCAGCGCCGCCAGTCCGAACAGGCCGGCAAACAGCATCACCGGGACATCCGCATCCGGCATCCGTGCCTTGAGAACCTCGGCCCCCTGCGTCACCACCCAGTAGAACCCGCCACCAAGCAGCGCCACGACGAGCAGCAGGAGTCCGCAACCCTTGACCGCTCCCTTGGGCGCCTCACGTTCCAGCACGCAATCGCCGGGATCGACCGGATCGTAGAAGACGGTCACGACCGCGCCAAGCGGGTAGCGCAGCAGCGCCTCCTCGGCATATTTGCCACTGATCTCCCCGAGGCTGACGCGCGTGCCGCGATACTCCTGCCCCCCGACCTTGAAGGTGTAGGCGACAGCCGGGACGTTCACGACGGTCCCTATCTCGTTGCCGGCGGGCGGGCGACGCGTCGTCATCTGCGAATGAGTGATGTGCCCCGGCACCTGCGCCCAGCCTTTGGCGCGCCGCACCTTGAGCATCGCGTTGATCACCATCGCGGCGACCATCACGACGATGGGTAGCGCGATCAGCGCGATATTGCCGAGGGTCGTCCCGGCGAAAGGCAGCCACTCCACCCAGCTCTCCGGCAGCACTTCCGCGATCACGAAGATCAGCGCGAGCGAGGCGACCACCGCCGCGATCGCCCAGACCGGCGGCTCGCCGGCAGCTTCGGCAACCTTGGCCGGCGACGCCTTGCGCAGCCAGTTCTTGTTCTTGCGCCAGCTATCGTCGCCGCTGAGATAGGCAAGAAAGATCGTCTTCAGCGCCGCGGCATCGACCGTCTCGGCGGCATCGAACCTTGCCTTGCCCGAATGATAGGCCAGTCGGAACCGGCCGCGCTCGTCACGCTCGGCTTCGACATAGCCGTCATCGTCGGAGAGGTTGATGAACCAGTCGGGATCGTCGCCGCGCTCATCGATGGCGCGAGCGATGTCCTCAGGCGTCGGATCGGCCGTGATGCGATCGTGAACATCGAGTTCCATGAGCGCCCCTCAACATGGAAGCGCAAAGATGGCGCTCGTTCGCGCCCGGAATCAAGCAGAGCTTACGTTAGGTCGCCGCGGGCGAGCCCTGCCCGGAGGGGCTAGGACATGACCCCGTCGAGAAACGAAGCCATCCCCTGACGCCGCCTGTCGACGATCAGCCTCGTCACGTCGGGGCGAGCGTAGTGGCCCGCCTGGTCGAAATTCTGCCGCTCACGCCAGACTTCGCGGTGGTCGAGCTGCGCGACCAGAAGATACTCGCGCCCGGTGACCGGCTCCACCACCCATTCGCCATCCGGGCCGGCGATGCAGGAACCGCCATTGGCCAGCACGTTCGGGCAACTGGCGAGCATCGCCGCCGCCGGATGGTCGGCCGGAACGTCCGATTGGCGCAGCAGCCCGGAGACGGCGAGGACATAGCTGCGCCCCTCCCGCGCCAGGAAACGGGTGGTGCCTTCGGTGTTACGCAGGTTTCCCGGCCAGAGCGCGACATGCAGGTTCTCCCCCTGCGCATAAAGCGCCGCCCGCGACAGCGGCATCCAGTTCTCGAAGCAGTTCAGCCCGCCGACCGTGAACGGCCCGACACGGTGAACCTGCAGACCATGCCCGTCTCCCGGCGCCCAGCTCAGCCGCTCCTCATAGGTTGGCATCAGCTTCCGATGGACCGAGGCGATCGTCCCGTCGGCCGCGATATGAACCCGCGAGCAGTAGATGCTGTGTCCGCCGCGATCGACCGGCCGCTCGATGATGCCGAGCATGACGGCGATGCCAGCCTTCATTGCAGCAGCGCAGACGGCGTCGAGATGGCCGGCTTCGATCTGCACGGCCTGTTCGAGATAGAGCGCGTGAAGCTCCTTCTGCAGCGGCGATTCGAACCGCGCCCCGTCGGTATGCTCGATCCAGAAGGGATAGCCCGGCACGAGCGCCTCACCGAAGACGACGAAGCCACAGCCGGCCTCTGCGGCGCGCTCGACCCAGGCAACGACCTTGTCCAGCGTCCGAGCCCGGTCGAGCCAGACGGGTGCAATCTGGGCAAGGCCAACGGTCAGCGAACCGGCTTCGGTATCAGTCATTTTCGGGACAACCCTGACTTGAGCAGCATGTGTCCCCGGGTTAGGCATGCGCTCGCCATCAGTCCAATTAATCAGCCGAATAGAGATCGATCATGTTTCCTAATGTCAGCATGGTTCAATTGCGCTGCTTCGCCGGCGTGGTGGAGCATGGCGGCTTTACGGCAGCGGCGGACCGGCTCTGTCTCTCGCAATCTGCCGTCAGCCAGGCGGTTGCCGGGCTGGAGCGGGCGCTCGAAGCGAAGCTGCTACTGCGCGGCCGGGACACCCTGGCGCTGACGGTCACCGGCGAAAAGGCCCTCGCCGAGGCGCGGGCGGCGCTCGCCGCGGTCTCGCGGCTGGCGAGCTGTGCCGGCCAGGCCGAGGCATTGAATGGCGTCGTGCGGATAGGTGTCGTCCAGAGCGCCGCCATCAGACTGCTGCCCGCCTGGCTGCGGCGCCTGCGCGCCGAGCATCCGCGCGTCACCGTGACACTTTATGAGGGAACCGATCCCGAGGTGACCGGCTGGGTCCAGGCCGGCATCGTCGAGATCGGCATTACCAGCCGGACCCACCCCGATCTCGCCGCTCGGCCGGTCTATTCAGACGATTATCTCGCCGTTCTGCCGGCGAACCACCCGCTGGCGTCGCGCAGCACCGTCTCGCTGAAGGCGCTCGACGGGCAACGCATGCTGCTTTCAGGCGGCGGCTGCGAGACGCTGATTCAGGAATTGCTGGCGGCCGCGGCGAGCCATCCGGAGATCGTCTGCCTGGTCCGCGACAACGCCACCTTGCTCGGCATGGTGCGCGAGGGGCTCGGACTGACCATCATGCCTGAGCTCGCCGTCGACGATGCGGATGGGATCGCGACCTTGCGCCTCGAACCCGCGCTACGCCGCACGCTGCA
Source organism: Bosea vestrisii (assembly GCF_030144325.1). Taxonomy (NCBI): domain Bacteria; kingdom Pseudomonadati; phylum Pseudomonadota; class Alphaproteobacteria; order Hyphomicrobiales; family Alloboseaceae; genus Allobosea; species Allobosea vestrisii. The sequence continues at coordinate 1,114,713 of NZ_CP126307.1, forward strand.
TGCCGTGACCTTGCCGACGGACGCGCTAGCCCCGGCCGCGCTCGCCTTGCTGCGATTGATCGAGACCAGCCCACCCGGCCCCAGCCCGGCGCCCACCCGCGGCGCCCGGCGCAGCAGGCGCGCCGCTCGCGATTAGGTCGTCGTCGTCGAGCTCTGCCCCGGTCGCCAGACCAGCAGGCGGTTCTCGACCAGCGTCACCAGTGAATCGATCACGATCACGAAGATCGCCAGGATCAACATGCCGGAGAACACGCCGGTGACGTCGAAGACACTCTCGGCCTCGTGGATCTTGTAGCCAAGCCCCGCCGACGAGCCGAGATATTCGCCGACCACCGCCCCGACCAGCGCAAAGCCGACCGAGGTGTGCAGCGAGGAGAACATCCAGGTCAGCGCCGAGGGCCAGTAGACATGGCGAAAGAGCTGGCGCTCGTTCATGCCGAGCATGCGGGCATTAGCCAGAACCGTCGGCGAGACCTCCTTCACGCCCTGGTAGACGTTGAAGAAGACGATGAAGAACACCAGCGTGAAGCCGAGCGCCACCTTCGACCAGATGCCGAGGCCGAACCAGAGCGCAAAGATCGGCGCCAGCACGACGCGCGGCAGGGCGTTCGCCGCCTTGATGTAGGGGTCGAACACCGCCGCCAGCAGCGCGTTCCGGGCGAAGGCGAAGCCGAAGAAGACGCCGGCCGCCGAGCCTATGACGAAAGCGAGCACCGTCTCGGTCAGGGTGATGCCGAGGTGGTAATAGATGTCGGCGCCGGTGAGCTGCTTCCAGGTCCGCGCCAGCACCTCCCCGGGGGTCGAGAAGAAGAACTGCGTCGTCTTGATGTCGCCAAACAGGCTGGTGGTGGTGACGATGTGCCAGATCGCCAGGAAGACGACCATGACCAAAATCTGCAAACCGATGAGCTTGACGCGGTTCATGACGCGGCTCCCTCGACCAGTTCCTTGCCCTCGCCCATGGCATAGGCCTTCTGGACCTCGACCCGGAGCGAGGTCCAGATGTCGCGGTGGATCTCGTGGAAAGCCTTCTCCAGCCTGATCTCGGCAATATCGCGCGGGCGCGGCAACGGCACCTTGTAATCGGCGACGATGCCGGCGGCGGGTCCGGCCGACATCACCACCACCCGGTCGGACAGCGCGATCGCCTCCTCGAGGTCGTGCGTCACGAAGATCAGCGCCTTGCGATCCTTGCTCCAGAGATCGAGCAGGAGATTGCCCATGATCTGGCGGGTCTGCGCGTCGAGCGGCCCAAAGGGCTCGTCCATCAGGAGGATCTCGGGATCGCGGATCAGCATCTGCGCCAGCGCCACGCGCTTGCGCTGGCCACCTGACAGCATGTGCGGATAGCGCTCGACGAAGGCGCGCAGGCCCACCCGTCCAAGCCAGTCGCGGGCCCGCTTGTCGGCCTCGGCGTCGGAAACGCCCATCGGCTCGAGCGCGACCTTGACGTTGTCGAGCGCCGTCTTCCACGGCATCAGCGCATCCTGCTGGAAGAGATAGCCGGCGCGGCGGTTGAGGCCCGAAAGCGGCTGGCCGAAGATCGTGACCTTGCCGGCGGACGGCGTCAGCAGGCCAGCGGCAGCGTTGAGCAGGGTCGACTTGCCGCAGCCGGTTGGCCCGACCACTGAGACGAACTCGCCCGGCGCGACGGCAAGGTCGATCTTCTTCACCGCCTGGTAGCGCTGGCCGCCCTGGAGATGGAAGGTGATGTCGATGCCGGCGAGGCTGACCGCCGGCAGTTCTGTTGCCGCGCCCGCATTGCCGGGCGGGCTGACCTTGGACTCCATGGATATCCCGTCCCCTGCCGTCGGCGCCATCCCGGCGCGCGCGGCTTATTTCCGTTCGTCGCGAACACTAGGCAATCGGATCGCGAAGGCAACCCGCCCTGCGAGACCGGGTCCCGCCAACGGGTTGTAGTAGCGAAAAGTCGATGCTTCTGCTCTATCGCTCCCGACATCGTTCGCCGCCCTCAGGAGAATCGCCGGCCCATGCCCCCCGCTTGAGCAATGGATGCACGAGCTCGTCGCGTTCATGCGCAACAACCAATATTGGGCGGCGCCGATCGTCTTCCTCATCGCCTTCGCCGAATGCGTCGCGATCCTCTCCTGGTTGGTCCCGGCGACCGTCTTCTTCACAGCCTTTGGCGCAATCGCCGGCGCCTCCGGCCTCAATCTCGTGCCGCTCTCGCTCGCAGCGGCGCTCGGCGCGGCCTCCGGCTTCTGGCTCTCCTACTGGATCGGCCTCGTCCTCGGCCCTCGCGTCGGCGATCACTGGCCGTTGCGCAACAATCCCGCTTTGCTCCAGCGCGGACACGACTTCTTCGAGAAATGGGGCGTGCTCGGCGTCGCCATCGGTCATTTCTTCGGGCCGATCCGGGCGGTGATCGCGCTCGTCGCCGGCATCGTGAAGATGCCGTTCTGGCCCTTCCAGCTGGCGAACTTCGCCGCCTCCTTTGCCTGGGGCTTCGGCCTGATCTACGGCGCCGGGCGCTTCTCCGAGTACATGATGCAGTTCACCGGCAAATAGCACCGGCATCGGACCGAAAAGTGGATTCCACTTTTCGGAAAAATCCGATGCGACAACCAATAGATAGATCGCTTTTTTCGCGTCCGTTCGGACGCACGGCAATCTAGCCAATCGCGGCGAAAACCCGGCGGAAAGCACAACGCCAGCTGAACGCTCACCTCAGATCGCGTTCAGGCTCGCAGGCCGAAAGTCCGGCCATCGCGTCGAGACCGGATCCTCCGGTTCACCACCGGCGCGGCGGCGCGGACGGCCCGGCATCCGCGCTCCAGCTCCACCGGGCACGACTTACAGGAGTCGAGATCATGACCATGTCTCGTTTCGCCATCAGCCTCGCTGCGCTTGCTCTCGCCGCCGGCCCGGCCTTCGCGCAGACCGCGACCCAGCCAACGACCCCGGCCAAGCCGGCCGCGCCCGTGACCACGCCGGCCGCTCCCGCAGCAAAGCCTGCCGCACCTGCCGCCACCCAGGCCCAGGCCAAGAAGGTCAACATCAACACCGCCAGCGCCAGCGAGCTCGAGCAGCTCAAGGGCATCGGCGAGGCTCGCTCCAAGAAGATCGTCGAGGAGCGCGCCAAGGCGAAGTTCAAGAACTTCGACGATCTGGTGAAGCGCAGCGTGCTGCCCTCGAATGTCGAAGCCGACATCAAGGACCACGTTACCTTCTGAACCCGATCAAAAAATAGACGAGCCGGCCGCTTCCCGCGGCCGGCTCTTTCGTTTTGCAGCAGGCTAGCTGCCGTTGCCCTGCGCCTGCGAAGCATCCGCCTCCCGCAGCGCCTGGGCGCAGTCGTCGCAGCAGACCTCGACCGCATTGCCACCGACCGTGACCTTGATCGGGTTCTCGTCGAGCTCGCAATCGCAGGCTGCACAAGTTCCACTCATGGCATGTCTCCATCTCAGGGCCGCTCATTCGGCCGCCCTGAGAAAGACCACCCGACACGTGCTGGCGCTGTCGGATTCTTTAGCGATCCGCGCCTGCCGAGCCGGCGCTCCCGCGCTCAAGCCGCGCAGGACCTCGTCGACGTTTTCCCCACCCGCCAGGCCGCGCCGCTCCTCGGCGCGTAGCGAGATGATCGCGGTCGGGTCGCCGAAGAATGGAGCGGCCGTCGCGTCGCGCAGATCGCTGTCGCGCAAACCGAGATCGCGCAGGTCGCGCTCGGTCATGTCGCAGAGGGTGCGATAGTCGCGGCGCGATTGCAGCCAGTGGCTGATCCCGTCAAGAAGCCGCCCGAGAACATCGACCGCCGCGAGCACGGGCTTGGCCGATCCGATGATGAAGCTGATCATGACCTGTCTCCGTCGTTGTGATGACGACAGAGAACGCCTTCGGGCTGACAGCTGCTGTCAGAATCTTTCGCGATCAGTGACAGCTTCTGTCAGCGGAGATTGAGCGAGCGCTGGAACTCCGCCGGCGTGCGGCCATAGGCCTGCCGGAAGGCCGCGCTGAAATGGCTGTGGCTGGAGAAGCCGAGTTCGAGCCCAAGCTGGGTCAGGTCGTCATACTCGCCCAGCAAGTCGAGTGCCCGCGCCAGCCGCAGCCGCAACTGATAGCGGTAGAGCGGCACGGCCTCCACCTGGGCGAAGACCTGGGTGAGGTAAACCGGCGAGACCCCGACCTCGCGCGCGATCTCGGCCAGCGTCCAGCGCCGGGCGAGATCGGAGGCCATCGTGAGCTTCGCCCGGTCGACCAGCTTGCGCCGACCGATGGAGGCCCCGGCCGCATGCGAGGTCCGTTCGCCCAGCGCCCTCCGCACCAGGGTCAGCGCCACCTTCTCCGCTTCGAGCGGTTCGGCGACGCCGCGCTGCAGGCTGTGCCGCAGCAAGGCGACGAGCACTTGCGCACGCGGATCGATTCGACGGTGCTGCGTCAGGAAGGAGCTCGTGCCCTCCCGCAGCAGCTCGGCCGGCACGAGCTCGTGGAGAGCGTCCTCACCAAACCGCAGATCGAGACAGGCATCACCGCCCGGAACGGGGTGGCTGACCTGGTAGCCCTCATGCGGATTGAAGAACAGGACCTGGTTGCTCTCCGCGACCACGTCCTCGCGCCCGACATGGCGTACGAAGACGCCGCGATAGGGGAAGACGAGATGGGTCGCATGCGCGCATTCCTCGCCGCTGCGATGCCGGCACTCGCCGGAACAGACGATATCGCGCACCAACACGATCTCGCTGTCGAGCAGCTTGCTTACCGAGAACTGCGACATGCCTGCCTTTCGCGGCGCCGGTTGACGCCGCGGAGGATTACAGCAGGCCGAAGATAACCATTGTCAGCAGGGCGAAAGAGGCGCCAAGCGCCAGATGCGCGATCTTGAACTGAAAACCCTGGGACGCAGGCATCGATCGGATCGGTGTCATCATCGCCTCCATCTGTTCAGCTTGGTCTTTTTTGTCGTTGAATTCAGTCGTCGTGGTTAGGTCGCGGCAGGCTCAGTAGGCCAACATCGCGGCGACGCCCCAACCAACCAATGCGAGCGCCAACCCGGCGACCAGGACGACCAGCACGGGCCGATCGAGGAAGCCTTGCCTGGCCTCCACCGGGGTCTCGACAGCCGGATCAGCGTTTGAATGGACATCCGCCCGCATCGGCGGAATCGGCTCGCCACCCTTCTCCGGAATGCGCGCCTCGCGCTCCCTGACGTCGTCTTGCATCGTCGCCTCCCGCTCGTTGTGAGCCGTATCAGCCGCCGATAGCCCGCATCAGGATGCTCGCTAGCAAGGTGACCGCTAGAAAACCGCTCAGCAGCAGGACCGGGAGCTGATCGTTCCACGACGCTGGCTTCGCCACATCCGCCAGACCCTGACGCGCATGGCGCTGATGCAGCCGTTCGATCGCCCTGTGTCTCAGCTCGTCCTGATGGGTCATCGTACGCTCCTGCAGATATCGACTGGAGCATAAACGCCCGCCGCGGAAAGCGGTTCCCATCGCGGCCTCCGGCAATGCGAAACGGGCGCCCTTGCGGGCGCCCGTTCCATTCATTTTCAAGTGGTTGGCAGCGGTTCCGGAATCAGCTTCGCAGGGTGATGAATCCGCGTGCGAAGTGGGGAACGCTCCTCAGTTCTTGGTCTTATCGACCAGCGCCTTGGCCTTGATCCAGGGCATCATGTCGCGCAGCTTGGCGCCGACTTCCTCGATCGGATGGGCGGCATAGCGGGCGCGGGTCGCCTTGAACGAGGTCTGGTTGACCTTGTTCTCCAGCATCCAGTCGCGGGTGAACTTGCCCGACTGGATGTCGGTCAGCACGCGCTTCATCTCGGCCTTGGTCTCGGCGGTGATGATGCGCGGGCCGGTGACGTACTCGCCGAACTCGGCGGTGTTCGAGATCGAATAGTTCATATTGGCGATGCCGCCCTCGTAGATCAGGTCGACGATCAGCTTCACCTCGTGCAGGCACTCGAAATAGGCCATCTCGGGGGCATAGCCGGCCTCGGTCAGCGTCTCGTAGCCGGCCTTGATCAGCTCGACCAGACCGCCGCAGAGCACGACCTGCTCGCCGAACAGATCGGTCTCGCACTCTTCCTTGAAGGTCGTCTCGATGATACCGGCGCGGCCGCCGCCATTGGCCGAAGCGTAGGAGAGGCCGAGGTCATGGGCGTTGCCGGTCGCGTCCTGGTGGATCGCGATCAGGGTCGGCACGCCGCCGCCGCGCTGATACTCGGAGCGGACGGTGTGGCCCGGGCCCTTCGGGGCGACCATCAGCACGTCGAGGTCCTTGCGCGGCTCGATCAGGTTGAAATGGACGTTGAGGCCGTGCGCGAACAGAAGGGCGGCGCCCTCCTTCATGTTGCCGTGCAACTCGTCGCGATAGATGTCGCCCTGCAGCTCGTCCGGGGTCAGCATCATCATGATGTCGGAGACCTTGGCGGCCTCGGACGGGGTCATGACCTTGAAGCCGGCCTCTTCAGCCTTCTTGCGGGTGGCCGAGCCGGCCTTCAGGGCGATGATGACGTCCTTGACGCCGGAATCGCGCAGGTTGAGCGCATGGGCATGGCCCTGCGAGCCGTAGCCGACGATGCAGACCTTCTTGCCCTTGATCAGGTTGATGTCGGCGTCGCGATCGTAATAAACGCGCATTGGATGCGTCCTTCCTTGGGTTGAATTCTGGGCTTCAGGCTTTCGGTGCAGCGTTCGGCCGCCCGTGAAGTGCGAGGAACTGGTCGGTGGCGCGCGCCGCGTCGCGCTGGATTTCGGCCTTACCGGAGACGAGCGCATCGCCCAGCAGCAGCCTGATCTGGACGTCGCGGCCGACCAGGCCGAAAAAGGTACGGAACGCCGTCTCGGCGTCGTCGAAGCTGAGAAGTCCGGCGGCGCGACCAGCCTCCAGAACCGGCTTCAAGCGCTCGCCAATGGCGAAACGCCCGTTCGCCAGTACGATGCCGCCGAGATTGCTCTTGCCCGAGGCGGCGTGGCCGATGGCAGCGCGATTGAGCGCAATCGAGGTCTGGCTCGTGATCACGGAGAGCCAGTTCTCGGCGAAATCGCGCAGGCTCTTGCGCAGCGTCGCCGCATCGAGCGCCTGGCGATCGTAATTATCGGCCCGGACCTTCGACGCCTGCCATTGCACGGTCGCGGTCAGCAGCCCGTCGCGATCGCCGAACCATTTGTACAGCGTCTCCTTCGAGCAGCTGGCGCGCCGGGCGACGGCCGTCATGGTGAGCTGGTCGCCCTGCTCCACCATCAGCGCCAGCACGGCATCGAGCACGGCCTGCTGCCGCTCGCTCAGCGCTTCGCCTTGGCTATGGGTTGCGGGTTCGCTCATCGATCCGAGAGTACCGTACGTTACGGTTCTGGCATCTACCGCACGACTTGCCGGGGCGCAAGGGTGCGCGGGAGAAAATTCATCGCCCGCACGCCGTCAGGGCACCTATATCTTCCCCGAGAGAGTGCCGATCCGGAGCCTGCCATGACACAGCCTACCCCGCCTGCCGCCGCCGAGGTCCTCGCCTTCTGGCGCAAGGCCGGCCCGGACAAATGGTTCGCCAAGGACGATGCCTTCGACACCGTGATTTCCAGCCGCTTCCGACCGCTGGTCGATGCGGCCGCGCGGGGCGAGCTCTCGGAGTGGGAGGAGACGCCGGAGAGCGTCTACGCGCTGCTGATCCTGCTCGACCAGTTCCCGCGCAACCTCCATCGCGGTTCGGCCCACGCCTTCGCGGCCGACCCGCTCGCGCGCGAAGTCGCCGGCCGCGCGATCGCGCGCGGCTTCGACGAGGCCTTCGACAATCCCGAGCGGCGCTTCCTCTACATGCCCTTCATGCACTCCGAGGATCTCGCCGACCAGGAGCGCTGCGTCGCCCTGAGCGAGGCCTCGGGCGATGACGACTCGGTCAAGTACGCGGTCATCCACCGCGACATCATCCGCGATTTCGGCCGCTTCCCGCACCGCAACGCCGTCCTCGGCCGGCAGAGCTCGACCGAGGAGCAGCGCTTCCTCGAAGGCGGCGGCTTCAGCGGCTGATCAGCTGCCGACCGCTTTCCGATGAGCCTCGGCCAGCTCGGCCATGCTCTTGAAGTGGAAGTCGACCTTCGGCTGGTTCGCGGGGATCTGCGTCGCACCACCGCCTGCCATGCCGAAGCGCCGGTCGATCCAGGCCCGCGCCAGCCCGGCCCGCTCCGCCGGGACATGGTCATGGAAGAGGCTCTGCGCCGTGTGTAGCACCTCGCCGGCCTTGAGGCCGAGATCGGCCTCAAGATGCGCCAGCAGATAGGCGAAGTTGCGCGGATCGGGTTTGTAGGAGCCGACGTCCTCGGCGGTATAGATCGCATCGAAGGTCACGCCGAGCTTGCGGTTGCTGGCCGCAAAGCTCGTGCGGTCGACATTGGAGAGGATCACCAGCCTGTAGTGCCGCTTGAGATAGGCAAGCGCCTCGGCCGAGTCCGGGAAGGCCGGCCAATCCGGCACCGAGCCGCCGAAGCGCTCGTTCAGATCGGCATGGATGGAGACACCGAGGTCCTTGGCCAGGCGCGCATGCACTGCGGCGAGGAGCGTCGAATAGCGCAGCGACGGTCCCGCCTCTTCCAGCTCGCTCTCGATCCGGCCGAAGCGCGCCAACGCCTCTTCCCGATCGAGCTTGAGCCGGCCGGCGCTTATGAGCGGCTGCAACGCGTTCCAGATCCCGGTCTCCCAGTCGATCAGCGTGCCGTAGCAGTCGAAGGTCAGAACCTTGAAATCGGTGAGTTTCATCGGGGGAAAGCCTCGTCCATGTCGGGTTGCATGGCAGGACCATAGCGAACGCGGGCACAGCCGTGATGAGGCGAAACTCCGAACGACTTGACCGGAACTGCGCTTCCGGATTCAGCCCCGGCCACCGCTCCGGCTCGCAGCGCGGAACTCCGATGGGGTCAGACCGAAGCGTCGCTTGAACTGCCGGTTGAAGGACGAGGCGTTCTGATAGCCGAGGCCATAGGCGATCTCGGAGACCGACAGTGCTGTCATGGCCAGTTGCTCGGCAGCCTCGTCGAACAACCGGGTCAGTTGCGATTGCTTTGGCGACTGCCCGGTTGTCGCCCGGAACAGGGCATGAAACCGGCTCTGTCCGAGGCCGGCCGTCCGCGCCATCTCGGCGACGCTCCCCGCCCCACCATCGCGAGCAAGGTCGATGACGCGGCTTTCCGCGCGCGACAGCGGCCGGGGCATGGCGCGTGGCACAACCAGCTGCAGCCCGGCCAGAGCCATGTGGGCGGCATCATCGGCTCGACAGGCGCCGACTTCAACCTCGGCGCCGAGCTGGCGGAACATCCGCCATAGCCAGGGCTCGATCCGCGTCAGCGACGGCAGTGCATCGCGCAGCAGGGCAGGCGCCGCCTCGCCGGCGAAGGCCGACGCCTCGACATCGAGGATGAGCATGCTGCAATCCGCCGTCGGCTCGAAATCGTGCTCGTGATCGCGCGGGATGATCGCGACGCACTGGCTCGAGACGACGCTGCAATGTCCTTCGACATCGAGCCGCATCGCGCCCTGCATCGGCAGCAGAATCTGGCTGTAGTCGTGGCGGTGGCGGTCGCCACCGCGATAGCTGCGGATTTCGAGATGAACCGACATCGCCCGCTCACGCGCAAGGGATCATGCCGCGCATTTGCCGCCGATTACCGCAGGCGATCAAGAGGCACGCTGCCGTGCCTCAGCCGCCTGCCGCCTGCTGCGCCGCGATGCGCTGCAGGAAGATCGCCGCAACGGTCAACACGAAGCCTATCCACCACAGTGGCGAGCGCAGGCTTTTACCCGAGCCGAGCGGCTCGGCCGCGATCTTGCCCGACAGGCGTTGATAAATCGGCCAGGCGAAGCAGGAGAAGCCGAGGAGGCCAAGGCCGAGCGAGATTTCATTCAGTCCGATCGTCACCGCTCTACCCCCTCTCCGGTGAGTGCCGGGCGATCGCTTTCACCAGCAATCGCAGGTTCCTTCAACCCCAGCCTTCGCAGCGGATTGCCGACCAGGCCAGCCACCAGCAGCGCCAGCATCCGGTCGATGCCCGGCAATCGCGCCAAAGGCGGCACTACCTTGTCGCGGATCAGCGGCAGCACGGCGCTGTCCGACTGGTAGAACGGCGTGAACATCCGGCTTGCCGCCTGATAAAGCCGAATGTGCCAGCGGCGCAGCTCGGCATAGCGGGACAATGCAGCGTCAAGGTCGGCAGTATCGTCGAGCGCCACGGCCAAAGCATGGGCATCGAGCAGGGCCATGTTCGCCCCCTGCCCCAGCTGCGGACTGGTCGAATGGGCGGCATCGCCAATGAAGGCGAGCCGCCGACCGACAGGTTGCGGCAGCGTCTGGTGGCGATAGCTCGCGAAGCTCAGTTGCTCGGGATCGGCGATCTGGGCGAGCAGCGGCGCGGTCGCCGGCCAGGTCCGCTCGACCTCGTCTTTCCAGGCGGCCAGCCCGACACTGCGCCAGGCTTCGAGCGCGTCAGTCTTCAGGCTCCAGAACAGTGCCGCCTGCGGCTCCGGCTCTGCGCCATGACGTCCGATCGGCAAAACTCCGACCATGACACTGGCGCGCCGATAGCGCTGTTCGAGCGCATGGCGGTCGAAGCCGGTTTCGCCAAGCGGGACATTGGCCCAGAGCGCGCCATAGCTCAACGGCACGCTCACCACCGGCCGAACGGCATGGCCGAGCAGGGCTGAGCGCGTGCCTGAGGCGTCGACGACGAGATCGAACGGGCCGATGCGGTGGCCGCTCGCCGCAAGCAGCGAGGCCTTGCCGTCGCCGCCCGCCTCGACATCGACGATCTCGACCCCGGTCTCGATCGCGATGGGTTGCCGCTGCACGGCGGTAAACAGCATCTCGAACAGCGCAGCGCGGTGGATGCCGACGCCGAAGCGTTCGCGCTTCAGCGCGGCATAGCGCACGTCGAGCACGACCGAGCCCGTGACCGCATTCAGCCCGAACAACCGGTCGATCCGGCTGCCCGCAGCGATCAGCGGCGCAGCAAGCCCGAGCGCATCCAGCACGGCGAGCCCGCTCGGCTGCAAGATCAGGCCGGAGCCGAGCGGCTGCGGCTCGCTGAAACGCTCGACCAGCGTGACAATGTGGCCGGCGCGTTCGAGTAGCAGCGCCGCCGCAAGACCGGCGGTTCCGCACCCGATGATCGCGATCGCGTGGCTGCGACTCATGTCGCAACCAGCCTACCGACCTACATCGCCTCCGGGCCGCGGCTCATCGCCGCGATGCCGGTGCGCGAAACCTCGGTGAGGCCGACCACCGTCATCAGCTTGATGAAACGCTCGATCTCCTCGGTCGCGCCGGTGAGCTCGAAGACGAAGGAGGTCAGCGTCGCATCGAGCGTGCGCGCGCCGAAGGCGGCGGCGAGCCTCATCGCCTCGAGACGATAGTCGCCCTTGCCGACGACCTTGAGCAGGCAGAGCTCGCGCTCGATCGCCTCGCCCTGCAGGGTCAGATCGACGACGCGATGCACCGGCACCAGCCGGTCGAGATGCGCCTTGATCTGGTCGATCACATTCGCCGTACCGGAGGTGACGACGGTGATGCGCGAGAGGTGCTTCTCGTGCTCGGTCTCGGAGACGGTGAGGCTCTCGATGTTGTAGCCGCGGCCGGAAAACAGGCCGGCGATGCGGGCGAGAACGCCCGGCTCGTTGTCGACGATCACCGCCAGGGTGTGGCGGGCGATCGGCTGGGCGGTCGGGGCGGTCGGGTAATGCGTCGTGTTCATCGCTGGGCCTTGCTGCGGCTGAGATTTGGGCGAAAATCGATCAGGACAGGTTCGTCGACCTCGTCCTCGGATACGATCCAGGGCTCGGCCAGCGCGGCCTCGCGCCAGGCGTGGAAGCCGGCAGTGCCCTGTACGGTCTCGACATAGGCGGCGCTGACAGGATCGAGCGCGATCGAATAGGTGGTGAAGCGGCTGGCCACTGGCGCGAACATCGCATCGGCCGCACTGAACTCCCCGAACAGGAAAGGCCCGTCTGCCCCGAAACGCTGCCGCGCATCATGCCAGATCTCGGTGACGCGGGCGATATCGGCCGCGACCGCCTCACCGCGATCGCGCGCCGGGTGCACCCAGGCGAGGTTCATCGGGCAGGCGCCGCGCAAGGCGGTGAAGCTGGAGTGCATTTCGGCCGAAATCGAGCGTGCCAGCGCCCGCGCCGCCGGATCGCGCGGCCAGATCGGCAGCTCGGGATGCTTATCGGCGAGATATTCGATGATGGCGATCGAATCCCAGACCGCGATCGCCCCGTCGACGAGCGAGGGAACCTTGCGGGCGGGCGTGTACTCGGCAACGGCGCGCTTCCACTCCGGATCGTCGAAAGTCGGCCCGAACGGCACCAGCACCTCCTCGAACGGAATGCCGAACTCGGCCAGCACCAGCCAAGGCCGCAGCGACCAGGAGGAATGGGTCTTGTTGGCGATGATCAGCTTCACGCCGCCTGCTCCATCGCCAGGGTGAAGTCGAGCGCCGCCTCGACATGGAGCGCCGTGGTGTCGAAGACCGGCAGCTCGAAATCGGCCTCCGAGACCAACAGCCCGATCTCGGTGCAGCCGAGGATGACGCCGTCGGCGCCCTCCTCCCGCGCCGCCCTTGCGACGATCTCGCGATAGCGCGCCTTCGAGGCCGGCAGCACCTGCCCGCGGCAGAGCTCCTCATAGATGATGCGGTGGACGTCGGCCCGCTCCGCCTCGTCCGGCACCAGCGCCTCGACGCCGAAGGCGCCGAGCCCGTCGCGATAAAAGCGCTGCTCCATGGTGAAGCGTGTCGCCAGCAGCAACGGTCGGCGCGATGTGCTCTTGCGGATCGCCTTGGCGGTGACGTCGGCGAGATGCAGGAAGGGCAGGTTCGTCGCCTGGGTGATGTGATCGGCGAGCTTGTGCATGGTGTTGGTGGCCAGCACGATGCAGACTGCCCCGCCCTGCTCGAGCCGGCGTGCGCTCGCCGCCATCGCCGCCCCGGCGCGGTCCCAGTCGCCCTTCGCCTGCATCTCGGCGATCGCCGAGAAGTCGATCGAGTGCAGCAGGACATCGGCCGAATGCAGCCCGCCCTGGCGCGCCCGCACGCCCTCGTTCAGCAGCCGGTAATAGACTGCCGTCGATTCCCAGCTCATTCCGCCGATCAGGCCGATGGTCGCCATGCGGTTCCCCTATGCCGAAGCCGTCATTCTCGGGCGAAGCGAAGCGCAGACCCGAGAATCTCAGGACGAGAAGGCGCCGGCTGGCGCCTCACTCCTCCTGAGATGCTCGGGTCAGGCCCGAGCATGACGGTGCCCAATCAAACCAGCTGCTTGCCCTTGGCGTCGATGATCTCGCCGGTATCGCCCTCGAAATCGGGCAGGATCATCTCGTTATGCGCCTTGCCCGACGGGATCATCGGGAAGCAGTTCTCTTCCTTCGCCACCAGGCAGTCGAAGATCACTGGGCCCGGCGTTTCGATCATCTCCATGATGGCGCGGTCGAGATCGGCCGGATCGGAGCAGCGGATGCCGTGGCCGCCATAGGCCTCCGCCAATTTGACGAAGTCCGGCAGCGAGGCCGAGTAGCTCTCCGAATAGCGCCCGCCATGCAGCAGTTCCTGCCATTGGCGCACCATGCCCATGTACTCGTTGTTGAGGATGAAGACCTTGACCGGCAGCCGGTACTGCACCGCCGTCGACATCTCCTGCATGTTCATCAGGATCGAAGCCTCGCCGGCGACGTCGATAACGAGCGCGTCGCGGTGCTTCATCTGCACGCCGATCGCCGCCGGCAGGCCGTAACCCATCGTCCCCAGGCCGCCCGACGTCATCCAGCGGTTCGGTTCCTGGAAGCGCAGATACTGCGCCGCCCACATCTGGTGCTGGCCGACTTCGGTGGTGAAGTAGGTGTTGCGGTCCTTGGTCAGTTCATAGAGCCTCTCGAGCGCATATTGCGGCTTGATCACCGAGCCGGACTGCTTGTAGCCGAGGCTGTTCCGCGCCCGCCAACCATCGATCTGCGTCCACCAGGCGGTGAGCGCGGTCTTGTCGATCTGCGGCGAGGTCTCGCGCCAGATCCGGACCATGTCCTCGAGCACATGGGCGCAGTCGCCGATGATGCCGATGTCGACCTTGACGTTCTTGTTGATCGAGGACGGGTCGATGTCGATGTGGATCTTCTTCGAGTGCGGCGAAAAGGCATCGAGCCGGCCGGTGATCCGGTCGTCGAAGCGCGCACCGATATTGATCATGACGTCACAGTCATGCATCGCCAGATTCGCCTCGTAGGTGCCGTGCATGCCGAGCATGCCCAGCCACTGCCTGTCGGCGGCCGGGAAGGCGCCGAGCCCCATCAGGGTCGAGGTCACCGGATAGCCGGTCAGCCGCGCCAGTTCCCGCAGCAGCGCCGAGGCATGCGGGCCGGCGTTGATGACGCCGCCGCCGGTGTAGAACACCGGCTTCTTCGCCTTGGCGATCAACTCGACCGCGGCCTTGATCTTGTTGAGGTCGCCCTTGACCACCGGCCGATAGGTCTTGTGCTGGTTGTCGCGCGGGCGGCTATAGGCGCCGGTCGCGAACTGGATGTCCTTGGGCACGTCGATCACGACCGGTCCGGGACGGCCATTGGCCGCGACATAGAAGGCCTCGTGCAGAACGCGCGGCAGATCGGCGATGCTCTTCACCAGGTAGTTGTGCTTGGTGCAGGAGCGGGTGATGCCGACCGTGTCGCATTCCTGGAAGGCGTCCGAGCCGATCAGATGCGTCGGGACCTGGCCGGTGATGACGACGAGCGGGATCGAGTCGAGCAGCGCGTCGGTCAGGCCGGTGACGGCATTGGTCGCGCCGGGGCCGGAGGTGACGAGCACGCAGCCGACCTTGCCCGGCGCCGAGCGGGCATAGCCCTCGGCGGCGTGGACGGCGCCCTGCTCGTGGCGGACGAGCACGTGCTTGACCTTGTCCTGCTGGAAGATCGCGTCGTAGATCGGCAGTACGGCGCCGCCGGGATAGCCGAAGAGATGCTCCACGCCCTGGTCCTGGAGGGCGCGAACGACCATCTCGGCGCCGGTCATCATCTCGCTCATAACGGTCTCCTACGGAGGTCTGTCTGTCGGTGTCGGTCGGAAAAAGGCAATAAAAAAGGCCCTCGAGGGGCCTGGGCGTGCGCTGGCGTCGGGGACGCCCGGTTGTTAAACCGGCCCCTACCAGCGCACCTGTACGATAATAAGCTTGCGCATGTCGCAGCCCTGTCGAAGCGAAAGTTGCCGGACGCTAAACGAGCAGCGCCGCATGGTCAAGCGGGATTAGAGCCGGCAATCCAGGCGCCCCCGGAGCAGGCAGACAGCGCCACATCCAGCGCCGCCTCCGGCGACGCCGCCGTCCAGCCTTCCATCTGGTGGCGGAACCAGGTCACCTGCCGCTTCGCGTAGGCGCGGGTATCGGCCTTGCCGCGTGCGACTGCCTCGTCCAGCGAAAGCCGGCCGTCGAGATAGGCGATCAACCCCGGCACGCCATGGGCACGCATCACCGGCAGCAGCGGATCGAGCCTCCGCTCGCGCAAGACCGCGACCTCGTCGAGCGCGCCTTGCGCCATCATCGCATCGAAGCGCCGGTCGATCCGGGTGCGCACCAGCTCCCGCTCCGGCGCGAGGAACAGCTTGAGCAGGTCCTGTCCCGACAATGGCCCCGGCCGCCTCGAACCCTGGAAGCTCGCCAGCGATCGGCCTGTCGCCTGCAACACCTCCAGCGCCCGCATCACCCGCAGCCGATCGCTCGGCCGCAGGCGTGCCGCCATCTCCGAATCCTTTAGGGCAAGCTCGGCATGCAGCTCGCCGGTCTCGCGCTCCGCCGCCCAGGCTCGAAACTCTGCACGGACTTCGTCCGGCACCGGCGGGATCTCAGAAAGCCCCTCGGTCAGCGCCTTGAAGTAGAGCCCGGTGCCGCCGACCAGCACCGGCAGGGCACCCTGACCTGCGAGTTCCTGCAGCAGCGCCGTGACCTCCGCCGCATAGGCCGCGGCCGAATGGTTCACCGCGCCATCGATGTGCCCATAGAGCCGGTGCGGGACCTCGCCCATCTCCGCCGGCGTCGGCCGCGCCGTGATGACCTGGAGGTCGCGATAGACCTGCATCGAGTCCGTATTGACCACGACGCCGCCGAAACGGCGCGCCAGCGCGACGGCAAGCGCCGACTTGCCGCTCGCGGTCGGACCTGCGATGAGCACCGCGCTGTATTTCACTTCGCTTCCGGCTCCTTCATGACGCTCGTCGCCACCTTCGTCTCCGCCCATGGTCAGGCCCTGCTGGGCGATGCGCTGCTCGCCCGCCTGCGCGCTGCCGCGCCCGCTCCGGCGACGGTCGAGCGCCTCGACGGCGAGATCGCGGCCGACCTCTTCGCGGAAGCGGACGATGCGCGCAAGCTCGAAGCGGCGCTGCGGCTGGCGCTCGATGGCGCCCTGGTCGACATCATCGTCCAGCCCGCTGCGACGCGCCGCAAGCGCCTGTTCCTCGCCGACATGGATTCCACCATGATCGGCCAGGAATGCATCGACGAGCTCGCCGCCTATGTCGGCCTGAAAGAGAAGGTTTCCGGCATCACTGAACGCGCCATGCGCGGCGAGCTCGAATTCGAGCCGGCATTGCGCGAGCGCGTCGCGCTGCTGAAAGGGATCGCGCTCGGCGTCGTCGACGAGATCATCGCCAAGAGCATCACGCTGACACCGGGCGGCAGCGCTCTGGTGCGCACCATGCGGGCCCATGGCGGCTACACGGCCCTGGTCTCGGGCGGCTTCACCGTTTTCACCGGCCCGATCAGCCGGACGATCGGCTTCGACGAGCACCGCTCCAATATCCTGCTCGGCGAAGGCGCCCTGCTCTCGGGGCTGGTCGCCGAGCCGATCCTCGGCAAGCAGGCCAAGCTCGATACGCTGGTCGAGTTGCGCACCCGTTTCGGCCTGCCGGACGAGGCGACGCTCGCCGTCGGTGACGGCGCCAACGATCTCGCCATGCTGGGCGAGGCCGGGCTCGGCGTCGCCTATCGCGCCAAGCCGGCGGTCGCAGCCGCGGCCGATGCCCGCCTCGACCATGCCGACCTCACCGCTTTGCTCTACGCGCAGGGCTATCGCGGCGACGAGATCGTCAGGTCCTGAAACTCAATCGACGATGAAAAGCCGCGCGCCCTTTGGCGCGCGCGAGCGGTGCGGCTCCGCATTGTCGGCGACCTGATAGCTCATGCCAGCCCGCAGCAGCATGACCCGGCCATCTGCCAGCGTCGTCTCGAGCTCGCCGTCGAGGCAGAGCAGGATGTGCCCCTTCTCGCACCAGTGGTCCGAGACATAGCCCGCCGAGTACTCGACCATCCTGACGCGGATCGGATTCTCCGCCGGTCCGAAGCGCCGAGTGCGCCAGGTCGCCTCGCCCTCCTCTCCGGGGAAATGCTCCGGCTCGACGGAAGACCAGTCGGTCGTGCCGAAGGGAATGTCGCTGATCCGCATGGGACGCCTCTTTGATTGGGTCCGGAACCATGTCGGAGCCGTGACCGCGGTTCCAACGCAAAAACCTGATGACCCCGATCAGCGACAACAAAAAGGCGGCCCGGAAGCCGCCTTTTCGTTGATCCATCGATGAGGAGCGGTCAGCTCATCGTCACCGCGACGAAGCGGACTTCGCCCTGGGCGTTCGAGACCAGCAGCAGGGCCGACTTCTTGCCCTCCTTCTTCAGGGCATCGAGCCGCTTGGTGACGTCCTCGGGCGAGTTCACCGCCTCCTGGCCGACCTCGACCACGAGCTCGCCGACGAGGATGCGCTTGTCGGCGGCGTTCGAGTTGCTGTCGACCTTGGTGATGACGACGCCCTTCAGCCCGTCCTTGATCGAGTAGCGCTTGCGCAGCTCCTCGTTCTGGGCCGAGAATTCGAGACCGAGCGCCGAGGCGGTCGCCGGCTTGGCAGCTTCGCCCGACGGCTTGTTGGCTGAGGCCTGCTGGACCTTCTCGCCATCCTCGAGCCGGGCGAGCTTGACCGTCTTGGCGAGCTCCTTGCCCTTGCGCATGACCTGAATCGGCACGTCCTTGCCAACTGGAGTGGCGGCGACGATGCGCGGCAGCTCGCGCGAATCCTTCACGTCCTTGCCGTCGAACTTGACGATCACGTCGCCGATCTCGAGGCCGGCCGGCTTGGCCGGGCCCTTCTCGTCGATGCCGGCAATCAGCGCGCCGCGCGCCGTGCCGAGGCCGAGCGCCTCCGCTGTGGCGTCATCGACGTTCTGGATGCGGACGCCGAGCCAGCCGCGGCGGGTCTCGCCGAATTCCTTGAGCTGATCGACGACGTTGGTCGCCAGCGAGGACGGTACGGCAAAGCCGATGCCGACCGAGCCGCCGGTCGGCGACAGGATCGCGGTGTTGATGCCGATCACCTCGCCGGCCATGTTGAACAGCGGACCGCCCGAATTGCCCTTGTTGATGGCCGCATCGGTCTGGATGTAGGTGTCGTAGGGACCCTGGTTGATGTCGCGGTTGCGGGCCGAGACGATACCCGACGAGACCGAGCCGCCGAGGCCGAACGGGTTGCCGATTGCCATGACGGGATCGCCGATGCGCGCCTTGTCGGAGTCGCCGAACCTCACGAAGGGCAGCGGCTTGTCGTGCTTCACCCGCAACACGGCCAGGTCGACCTTGGTGTCCTTGCCGACGACCTCGGCCTTGAGGCGCAGGCCATCACTGAACACCACAGTGATCTCGTTGGCATCGCCGATGACGTGGTTGTTGGTCACCACGAGGCCCGACGCGTCGATCACGAAGCCCGAGCCGGCTGATTGCGACCGGCGCTGCTGGGGTGTCTGCGGCGGCTGGTTCTGACCCTGTTCGCCGCCACGGCCGCGGCGGTTGAAGAATTCCTCGAACAGGTCGCCGAACGGGGTGTCGGGGCCGAGCTGCGGCAGTTGCGGCAGGTTGCGGCCGCGGGTCTCGCTGGTCGTCACCGCGGCGATGTTGACCACCGCCGGCATCACCCGCTCGGCAAGATCGGCCAGCGAGATGGTGGTGCCATGGACCTGCGGCACGGCCTGGACCGGCCCAGGTGTC
Source organism: Bosea vestrisii (assembly GCF_030144325.1). Lineage (NCBI taxonomy): Bacteria > Pseudomonadati > Pseudomonadota > Alphaproteobacteria > Hyphomicrobiales > Alloboseaceae > Allobosea > Allobosea vestrisii. Next base: position 1,133,714 of record NZ_CP126307.1, read on the forward strand.
GCCTGGCCGAACGCGGGCACCGTCGCGAAGGCCATGCCGGCGACAGCCGCGACCCGCGCCAGACGGTAGGCATGGGAATGTGTGAGTGCCATCGATGTCCTCATGATCATGAGATGTCGCGCCAAGTGATCGGCCTTGACGGCATTGCAGCGCAGCCGGAATCCGAACGCAACTTAAGAACGCCAAAATGCGGCGGAAGGGCGACGCAAGATTGCGTCATAACGCCGTGATCGTCCGAAAAATGGCTTTGAGGCGCCTGGTCAGCTTCTGGCCAGCCAGACCAGACCGACGCCGACGACGGCCGAGACGATGCCGATCAGGCGCATTCGCTCGGCGGGAGTCTCGGAGGCGCTGCGCAGCGCCTCCTTGGCGATCTCGGGGATAGAGGCGAAAAGCAATCCCTCGATGGCGAAGACCAGACCGAGCGCCGCGAGGAAATCTGTCATACGCAGCGCTCGGTCATGGATCAGGGCTTGGGCGCGGCCGGGGCCGCATCGGTTGCCGCGCCGGAGCGTTTGCCGGACGGATCGTTGAAGAAGCGGAAGAACGGCGAGTCCGGCGTCAGCAGCATGCGCGTATCGCCGGACTTCAGGCTGGCTTCATAGGCCTGCATCGAGCGGTAGAAGGCGAAGAACTCCGCATCTTTGCCGAAGCCCTCGGCAAAGATGCGATTGCGCTCGCCCTCGCCCTGGCCGCGGATCTCGTCGGATTTCCGCTGCGCCTCGGCGACGATGATGATCGCGTCACGCTCGGCCTTCGCCCGGATCTCCTGCGACTGCTGGCCGCCGAGCGCGCGCGCTTCCGCCGCCTCGCGTTGGCGTTCGGTCTGCATGCGCTGGAACACCGCCTGCGAGTTGGCTGCCGGCAGGTCGACACGGCGCAACCGGACGTCGACCACGGTCATGCCGAAGCGAGCAGCCTCGCGATTCACGTCGTCGCGGATGCGGTTCATCAGCCGCGACCGATCGTTACGCACCATCGACGTGAACGTCGCCTCGGCGAGAACCGAGCGGACATTACCGTTGACGACCGAAGCGAGCTGCGAATTCGCCCGCGGGATGTTGTTGACCGCCTGGTAGAAGCGCAGCGGATCGGAGATGCGGTAGCGCGTGAAAGCGTCGATCACGAGCCGCTTCTGATCCGAGGCGATGATCTCCTGCGCCGGCAGGTCGAGGTCGAGGATGCGGTTGTCGAGGAAGACCACCTGCTCGAACGGTGCCGGCAGCTTGAGGTAGAGGCCCGGCGTCGTGGTGACGGTGCGCACCGCGCCGAAGCGCAGCACGATGGCGGAGTCGGTCTGCCTGACGACGAAGGTGCAGGCATAGAAGACGACAGCGGCGATGGCGATGATCGCCAGCAGGCCGACGCGAAGGATGCCGTTCATCGAACCGCTCCCTGCTGAGCCTGGCCAGCCGGCCGGCGCTGCTGCCCGAGCTCGCCGAGCGGCAGGTAGGGCACGACACCGTTGCCGGAGCCGTTCTGGTCGAGGATCACCTTATCCATGCCACCGAAGACGCGTTCCATGGTTTCGAGGAAGAGCCGCTCGCGCGTGACGGCGGGCGCGAGCTTGTACTGCTCATAGACCGAGTTGAAGCGGCTGATCTGGCCGAGCGCCTCGTTGACGGTCTGGTCCTTGAAGGCTTCGGCCGACTGGATGAGCTGCGCCGACCGGCCGCGCGATTCCGGCACGACGCGGTTGGCATAGGTCTCCGCCTCGTTGCGCAGGCGTTCCTGGTCGGCGCGCGCCGCCTGGACGTCGCGGAACGCGTCGATGACCTGCTGCGGCGGATCGACCTTCTGCAACTGCACCAGCCGGATCTGCACGCCGGCACGGTAGGTGTTGAGCGTGTCCTGCATCAGCTGGCGCACTTCGGTCTCGATCGCGGCACGATCGGTCGTCAGCACCGGCTGGATGTTGCGCCGGCCGATGATCTCGCGCATCGCGCTCTCGGCGACGGCTTTCACCGTGCCCGGCGGGTCCTGGATGTTGAAGACATAGTTCTCGGGCGCGGCCGGATCGATCTGCCACTGCACGATCACGTCGATGTCGACGATGTTCTCGTCGCCGGTCAGCATCAGGCTTTCCTCGGCGACATCGGTCTGGCGCGAGGCCCGTACCGACTCGACCGTCCGGAAGCCGACCTCGGTGGTGATGACGTTCGTCACCTGCGGCTTGACCACGCTGCCGATCGGATAGGGCCAGTTGTAGTTGAGGCCTTCGCCGGTCTTGCCGATAAACTTCCCGAAGCGGAGATTGAGGCCGACCTCGTTCGGACGAACGATGTACCAGCCCGTCATGAACCAGACGAAGATCAACAGCAGGACGCCGATGACCAGGCCCCGCCCCCGAGATTGCCGCCCGGCAGGAAATTCTTGAGCCGGTCCTGACCGCGCCGGATGATCTCCTCGAGATCGGGCGGTGTGTTGCCGCCCGAAGGCCCGCCGCCGCCCCAGGGGCCGCCACCATTGCCGCCGCCACCGCGCTGGCCCCAGGGGCCGCCACCGCCGCCGCTGCTGCCGCCGCTCCCACCGCTCTGGTTACTCCAAGGCATGCCTCAGCCGTTCCTCACTCTTTGCTTCGACCGTGCATAGCTGAACGGCAGAACGCTGTCAGCGCCAGACGGCGCAATGCGCGTTGAATTGGGCATCGGCCACGGATTCGTCAACGACGCAAGCCCCTTTGGTCGTAGACCCTTCGTCGCAGCTCCCCATTCGGCGGCTCAGGAGGCCCGCTCGAAGGTCGCGAACGCGAAGGAAAATTCGTCATCCGCACCGGCCGGATGCTCGCTGCGGACGCTCTCGCGGAAGGCCGCACGGTCGAAGTCCGGGAACACCGCATCGCCCTCCGGACGAGCGTGGACGAAGGTCAATTCCAGCCGATCCGCGATCGGCAGCGCCTGGGCATAGACCTCACCGCCACCCGCGACGATGATAGCGCGCGCCCCCATCGCCTTGCCGAGCCCCTGCGACGTTGCGAGCGCCTGATCGAGCGAGGGCACGACATAGACGCCGTCCGGCCCGAAGGCCGGATCGCGCGAGAGCACGACGGTCTGGCGCCCCGGCAGCGGCTTGCCGATCGACAGGTAGGTCTTGCGCCCCATGATGATGGGGCAGCCCATTGTCAGCTCACGGAACCGGCGCAGATCGGTCTTCAGCCGCCAGATCAGCTGATTGTCGCGGCCGATCACGCCGTTTTCGGCGATCGCCGCGATCAGGACGACTGGTAGGTTCGCCACGGCTCAGCCTCCAATCGCGAGCTTGCGCAGCGCCTCGCCGTCGACCCGTTTCACGGTCCACTCGCTTTGCGCCACCGCGCCGATCGAGCGGTAGAACACCCGCGACGGCTCGTTCCAGTTCAGCACCCACCAAGCGAAACGCGACAGCCCCTCGTCAAGGCAGCGCTTCGCCAGGCGCACCATCAGCCCCTTGCCGATACCGCGGCCGCGGTGCTCCGGCCGGACATAGAGGTCCTCGAGCCAGATGCCGTGGCGACCGGTGAAGGTCGAATAGGTGTAGAACCAGATCGCGAATCCCGCCGGGGCGCCGTCCCATTCGGCAATGTCGCAGAACACCTTAGGCTCCGGACCGAAAAGAGCCGCAGCCATATCGGCCTCGTTGGCCTCGACCTCATGCAGCAGCTTCTCGTACTCCGCGAGTTCGCGCACGAAGCCGAGCACGAGCCCGGCCTCATCGGGCCGCGCAGGGCGGATCGTCAGCGTCATACGGCATCTCCGACTATAGCGACGCGGCCGATGGAATCGGCGCGAACAACGAGCACGCATACATCATGACCGGGGCTCCCACATATGGGCTCACGCATCCCCGTCAGCTCTCGGACGGCTCCTCCGACCTGCCCCTGATCAGATAGGCTGCCGCTCCCGCGCTCATCAGCGCGAGGCAAAGCCACGTCAGCGCATAGACCAGATGCGTATTGCGGAAGCTGACCTGGGTCAGGCCGCCCTGCGGCAGCGGGCCTGGTTCGGTGGCCGCGTCGGTATCGACGAAATAGGGCGCGACCTGCCCGAGCTGCCGTGCCTGCGCGATCACTGCCACATCACGTGAATACCAGCGGCCCGCAATGGCATCGTTGGCGCGCAGGAAGCCACCACCGGGCTCGCTCAGCCGCAGCAGTCCGACCACCCTCGCCTCTTCGCCAACGACCTTGCGTCTTTCATCAAGCCCGCGCTTGCCTTCCGGCACGAAGCCGCGATTGACGAGCACGGTGAAGCCGGCATCCGCTCGGAACGGCGCCAGCACCCAAAAACCGGGACCGCGCTCCGTCACCGCCATCGTCAGCGTCTCCGGTGCATCGAGATAGCGCCCTTGCAGGATGACGCGGCGATATTCGTCCGCTGGAATGGTGACCCCGTCCCATTGCGCTGGCCCTGGCGCAGCGACCGGCGGGGCCTTGAGACGCTGCTCGACACGGGCGATCAGGTCGAGCTTCCAGCTCCGCCGCTGGACCTGCCAGATGCCGAGGCCGGCGAAGACCAGGGTGGCGAGGCAGAGCCCGGCGATGAAGATGACCCGTGCGACACCGCCGTGTCGCCGCTTCTGAAAACTCTCACAGCCCTCATCCTGAGGAGCCATTCCATCAGGAATGGCGTCTCGAAGGATGCTCCAGGAGGCTCCGGAACCAACTGGAGCATCCTTCGAGACGGCCCTGCGGGCCTCCTCAGGATGAGGGTTGAGAGGTGCCAAACGGCTCTCACATCTTGTGCAGGTCGGGCATCATGTTGGCGTTGAGGTGGAACATCACCCAGAGCGAGCCCGTGAGCGCGATCGCCACGATGATGATCGTGAAGATCAGCGCCATCATCGACCAGCCGCCTTCCGAGCGGCCGTTCATGTGGAGGAAGTAGACCATGTGGACGACGATCTGCGCGGCGGCGAAAAGCATGATCACGATCGCGGTCAGCGTCGAGTTCGCCAGCACGTCGTTCATGACGAGCCAGAACGGGATCGCGGTCAGGACCACGGAGAGCAGGAAGCCGGTGACGTAGCCGCGCAGGCTGCCATGGGACGCGCCGTGGGAGTCGTGCCCGTCCTGGTGGTTGTCGTGGACCTCGGCGTGGTTCTGGCTCATTTCAGCACGCCCATCAGGTAGACGAAGGTGAAGACGCCGATCCAGACGACGTCGAGGAAGTGCCAGAACATGGAGAGGCACATGAGGCGACGCCGGTTGGCCTCGATCAGCCCGTGCTTCGACACCTGCGTCATCAGGATCGCGAGCCAGATCAGGCCGAAGGTGACGTGCAGCCCGTGCGTGCCGACCAGGGTGAAGAAGGATGACAGGAAGGCGCTGCGCATCGGCGTCGCGCCCTCGTGGATCAGGTGCGCGAACTCGTAGAGTTCGATCCCGAGGAAGGCGAGGCCGAAGAGCGCCGTGACGACGAGCCAGCCCTGCATCGCCGCCTGCCGGCCCTTATCCATCGCCAGCATCGCGAAGCCGTAGGTGATCGAGGAGAACAGCAGCATGGCGGTGTTGACCGCCACCAGCTTCAGGTCGAACAGGTCGGCGCCAGACGGCCCGGCAGCATAGTTGCGCCCGAGCACGCCATAGGTCGCGAAGAGGACCGCGAAGACCAGGCAGTCGCTCATCAGATAGAGCCAGAAGCCGAGCATCGTCGAGCCGCCGGGGTGCGCGTGCTCCTCCTCAGTGACGTAGAACGCCGGAACGCCGTTCGCGGTCTGCGCTGTCGCCTTAGCCATCATCACCCCTCAGGCCCGGCCCAGAAGCTGGGTGCGCGCATCTTCCGCCTGCACGACCTCATCGGCCGGAATGTGGAAGTCGCGGTCGTAGTTGAAGGTGTGGATGATCACGGCCGCGATCACGCTGACGAAGGAGAGCGCCGCCAGCCACCAGATGTACCAGATCAGTGCGAAGCCGCAGATCGTCGCCAGCCCGGCGATGATCAGGCCGGCGCCGGTATTCCTCGGCATGTGGATCGGCCGATAGCCCGTGAGTGGGCGCTGGTAGCCGCGCTTCTTCATGTCGGCCCAGGTGTCGAGGTCATGCACGATAGGCGTGAAGGCGAAGTTGTAGGCCGGCGGCGGCGAGGAGGTCGACCATTCCAGCGTGCGCCCCTCCCACGGGTCGCCGGTCGTGTCGCGCAATTGCTCGCGGCGCAGGATGCTGACGCCGATCTGGATCAGGAAGCACAGGATGCCGAGCGCGATCAGCACCGCGCCGAACGCCGCGATCACGAACCAGATCTGCAGCGAGGGATCCTCGAAGCGGCTGAGGCGCCGCGTCACGCCCATCAGGCCGAGGATGTAGAGCGGCATGAAAGCGACGTAGAAGCCGATCACCCAGAACCAGAACGAGAGATGCCCCCAGAACGGGTCGAGCTTGAAGCCGAAGGCCTTGGGGAACCAGTAGGCGATGCCGGCGAAGACGCCGAAGACCACGCCACCGATGATGACGTTATGGAAATGGGCGATCAGGAACAGGCTGTTGTGCAGCACGAAGTCGGCCGGCGGCACCGCGAGCATGACCCCGGTCATGCCGCCGATGACGAAGGTGATCATGAAGGCGAGGAGCCACATCATCGGCAGCTCGAAGCGGATGCGGCCGCGATACATCGTGAACAGCCAGTTGAAGATCTTCGCGCCCGTCGGGATCGAGATGATCATCGTCGTGATGCCGAAGAACGAGTTCACGCTGGCGCCCGAGCCCATCGTGAAGAAGTGGTGCAGCCAGACCAGGTAGGACAGGATGGTGATGACAACCGTCGCATAGACCATCGAGGCGTAGCCGAAGAGGCGCTTGCCGCAGAAGGTCGAGGCAACCTCGGAATAGACACCGAAGAGCGGCAGGATCAGGATGTAGACCTCCGGGTGGCCCCAGATCCAGATCAGGTTCACGTACATCATCGGGTTGCCGCCGAGATCGTTCGTGAAGAAGTTGGTGCCGACATAGCGATCGAGCGTCAGCAGCGCGAGCGTCGCCGCCAGGATCGGGAAGGTCGCGACAATCAGGACGTTGGTGCACAGCGACGTCCAGGTGAAGATCGGCATCTTCATCAGGTCCATGCCGGGCGCGCGCATCTTGACGATGGTCGCGATCAGGTTGACCCCGGACAGGGTCGTGCCGATGCCCGCGATCTGCAGCGCCCAGAGGTAGTAGTCCATACCCACCCCGGGCGAGTAGGCGGCCCCCGACAGCGGCGGATAGGCGAGCCAGCCCACCTTGGCGAACTCGCCGATGAAGAGCGAGGCCATCACCAGAACGGCGCCGCCGACCGTCATCCAGAAGCTGAAATTGTTGAGGAAGGGGAAGGCGACGTCGCGCGCGCCGATCTGCAGCGGCACGACATAGTTCATCAGCCCCGTGACGAACGGCATCGCCACGAAGAAGATCATGATCACGCCATGGGCGGTGAAGATCTGGTCGTAATGGTGCGGCGGCAGATAGCCCTCATTGCCGGCGAAGGCGATAGCCTGCTGGCCGCGCATCATCAGCGCATCGGCGAAGCCGCGCAGCAGCATGATCACGCCGAGGATCATGTACATGATCCCGATCTTCTTGTGGTCCACGCTGGTGAACCATTCGTGCCAGAGATAGCCCCAGAGCTTGAGCCGGGTAACCAGCGCGACGAGCGCGAGCCCGCCGAGGATGACCGCCGCGAAAGTCACGATCAGGATCGGCTCGTGATAGGGGATCGCTTCGAGGGTGAAGCGTCCGAAGAGCAGCTTCCACCAGTCCGGATAAGAGGTCATCGGTCCCCCGGCTCGCCGGCGTGGTCAGGTTAATTGAAGGCGCGGGCTGGCATGCCCGCAGCGCCATAGACGTCGGTCGGCGTGCAGATCGCCGTCACGAACGGGCGCGGCGGCAGCGGTTGCCCGCCACGGCGCACGCTCTTGTCGTATTCGAGCGCGACGACGGTATGGATGCCCTCCTTGCCGCCGCCGCCCTTGGCGTCCATCGCCATCATGTCGCGCATGCACATCTTGGCGCGGTCGACGCACATGTTGAGGACGGCGGTGAAGAGATCCGACGGAATGTCGCGGAAATAGCGGACCGGCTCGCGCTCGCTCGGCCGTTCCAGCACGAGATATTCGTCGCGCCCGAGCGTGCTGCCGCCCCGGATCGCGTCCTGCACCCACTCCCCGAAAGCCTTGTCGTCGACCCCGCGGAAGCGGAAGCGCATGTCGGAGAAGCCGGCACCGCTGTAATTGGCGGAGAAACCCTCGAACTCGCCGGGGCGATTGATCACGGCGTTGAGCTTGGTCTGCATGCCCGGCATGGCGTAGATCTGGCCGGCGAGCGCCGGGATGAAGAGCGAGTTCATCACCGAGGACGAGGTGATGCGAAACTCGATCGGCTGGTCGACCGGCGCCACCACCTCGTTCAGTGAGGCGATGCCCTGCGCCGGGTAGAGGAAGAGCCATTTCCAGTCGAGCGCCACGACCTGGATCACCAGCGGCTGCTTCCTGATCCCGGTACTACCTGCTCTCGCTTCGACCACCGGCTTGCCGGCGGCGATGCGGTTGAGCGGGCGATAGGGATCGAGCAGATGCGTGCCCATCCAGGTCATCGCGCCCAGGACGACGATGATCAGCAGCGGCACCGACCAGATCACCACCTCAAGCGGCAGCGAATGGTTCCACTCCGGATGATAGGTTGCCTTGGCCGAGGCGCGGTAGCGCCAGGCGAAGAAGATCGTCAGCGCCATCACCGGGATGATGACGAGCAGCATCAGCGCCACGGAGGCGAGCATGAGGTTGCGTTGCTGCAACGCAACATCGCCCGATGGCGAGAGCAGCACCATCTGGCACCCGCCAAGCAGGGCGAGGATCGGTAGAACCGTTAAAAGTCGAAAGATCCGCAAGAGACTTAAGACCTCCCTATCGGGGAACAGCCGTTGTCTATGTCCATTCTTTCGCACCGCACATAAGACAATCTGTCTCATTGCGGCAGTTTGACGGGTCGCTTCTATCCACCGTATCCATTTGCACGAGGCGCGGGCAAGCCCGGTTCTCCGGTACGCCCGCCAGCTTAGGAATTCGCGGTCATGAGCGCTGACGCGGCGAGCCATTCATCGGGGCACCTGACGGACGAGCACGGGCGCGACCATGTCAGCCCCGCCGACATCGCGCTGGGCGTCATCATTGGGCGGACGTCGGAATATTTCGACTTCTTCGTCTTCGGCCTCGGCTGCGTGCTGGTCTTCCCCGAGCTGGTCTTCCCCTTCGTCGACCGGCTCACCGGCACGCTCTACAGCTTCGGCATCTTCGCGCTCGCCTTCGTCACGCGCCCGATCGGCTCCGTGCTGTTCTTCTCGATCGACCGCAACTACGGCCGGGCGACCAAGCTCACCGTCGCGCTCTTCCTCCTCGGCGGCTCGACCGCCGCCATCGCCTTCCTGCCGGGCTATGCGACCATCGGCATCTGGTCCTGCGTCATCCTCGCCGCTTTCCGCCTGCTGCAGGGCATCGCGCTCGGCGGCGCCTGGGACGGCCTGTCCTCGCTCCTGGCGCTCAACGCTCCCGCCAACCGGCGCGGCTGGTACACCATGCTGCCGCAGCTTGGCGCCCCGTTCGGCTTCATCCTCGCCGCCGGGCTCTTCGCCTATTTCGAGGGCGCGCTCTCGAAGGAGGATTTCCTCGGCTGGGGCTGGCGTTATCCCTTCTTCGTCGCGCTGACGATCAACGTCGTGGCGCTGTTCGCCCGTCTGCGCATGGTCGCGACCCATGAATTCGCGGAGCTGATGGAAACGCGCGAACTCGTGCCGATGCCGGTATCGGAGCTGATCCGCGCCCATGGCCGCACGATCGTCCTCGGCGCCTTTGTGCCGCTGGCGAGCTTTGCGCTCTTCCACCTCGTCACCATCTTCCCGGTCAGCTGGATCAATCTCTTCACCGATCGCTCGGTCGCGGAGTTCCTGCTGGTGCAGGCGGCAGGTGGCGTGGTCGGCGCCGGTGCGATCGTCACCTCCGGCCTGGTCGCCGACCAGATCGGGCGCCGCAACACGCTGCTGCTCTCCGGTGGAATGATCGCGCTCTTCAGCCTGTCGAGCATCGTCGCCCCGCTGCTCTTCGGCGACAGCTTGGCCGGGCAGACGATCTATGTGATCATCGGCTTCGGGCTGCTTGGCCTCGCCTATGGCCAGACCGCCGGCGCGGTCGCGAGCAGCTTTGGCACGCAATACCGCTACACCGGCGCGGCGCTGACTTCCGACCTCGCCTGGCTGCTCGGCGCAGGCTTCGCGCCATTGGTGGCGCTGACGGTGTCGAGCACGTTCGGCCTCGCCTGGGTCGGCATCTACCTGCTCTCCGGCGCAATCTGCACGCTGGCAGCGCTGGCGATCGATCGGCGCTCGGAAGCACGCTACGAGTGACGCAGCCGCATCGCGATCAATGCTGCTGCCGGCATCGGGGCAGCAGAGTCGTCTGATCAGACCGCGACGTCGGCCTTGATGGCGGCGTGGGGCGAATAGCCCTCCACCTCGAAGTCCTCGATCCGGTAGTCGTCGATGCTGGCGGCCTGGCGGGTCAGCCGCATCGTCGGGAACGGGCGCGGTTCCCGTTCCAACTGTCCCTGCGCCTGCTCGAGATGGTTGAGGTACAGGTGAACGTCGCCACCGAACCAGACGAGGTCGCCCGGCTGCAAACCGGCCTGCTGGGCGATCATCAGCTGCAGCGCCGTCGCACCGACCCAGTTGAAGGGAACCCCGAGCAGCAGGTCGGCCGAGCGCTGGTAGCAGAGTGAATTGAGGCGGCCGTCGCTGGTCACGTGATACTGGTAGACCATGTGGCAAGGTGGCAGCGCCATCGAGCTCAGCTCCGGCACGTTCCAGGCATGGAAGAGCATGCGCCGGCTGGTCGGATTGTTGCGCAGCGTCCTGATCAGATCGGCGATCTGGTCGTGCTCGCGCCCGTCGGCGCCAAGCCAGCGCCGCCATTGCTTGCCATAGACCGGGCCGAGATCGCCCCAGCGAGCGGCGAAGCCGTCATCCTCGGCGATGCGCCGCTCGAAATCCGTCTGCGAGATGTCCTCGCCGGTTTCGCGGCGATAGGTCGCGAGCGGCCAGTCGGTCCAGATCCGCACATTCTCGCGGACCAGCGGCTGGATATTGGTCTGGCCGGTCAGGAACCACAGCATCTCCTTCACCGCGATCTTCCAGTAGACGCGCTTGGTGGTGAGGATCGGCGCCGTGCCGTCCGAAAGATCGAAGCGGGCCATGGCTCCGAAGATGGAACGCGTGCCGACCCCGGTCCGGTCGATCCTCTCGTCACCGCGGCTCAACACCTCATCGACGAGGTCGAGATATTGCTGCTCTGGATGCCTGCGGACCACTTCCGCCTCCACGATTCCGGCTCTGTCGGCGCAGCTTCTCCCACAGCTCTCACGATAATGACAGGGATCGTGAACAGCCAGGATATTGCAATGCCGCGAGGCCGCCCCAATCTGAATGCCTGATGAACAGAAGGGGCGCTTCGGGTTTGCGCTTGGGGCATCGGACGAAGGTGGCTTCCGGTTTCCGGAACGATCCGATGCTCCATCAAAAGCCCGGCTGATGAGGACCGTATCATGACCAGACTATCCATGCTGGCCGCACTGCTTCTGGCAGTGGGCCTGGCAGGGCAGGCTTCGGCTTCGGCCTGGGCCGAGAGCAAACCCCATAGCCCGGCGGCCGCCACCGCGCCGAGGATCAGCGAGGCGCAAGCCCGCTCCATCGCCTTCAGACATGGCCTCGTCCATATCGAGGAAATCGCCCTCGCCGACTGGCGCTGGGAGATCGCCGGGCGCGCCCAGGGCGGCGTCGAGGTGACTCTCGACCTCAACGCCTATGACGGCTCGGTGATCGGCGGCGCGGCAGCGCCCTGATCGCATCTTTTGTTCGGAAACGGCGCAGGCTGTGGGGCTCTCCCTGTGGTTTCTGCGCCGCCTCCGCAGAAATTAGCCGGGACGGCGTTCTGCTCTCTTTCCCCGCGCGCACTCAGTCCCTATATTCCGCTTGCCGTCCGCAAGGTCGGCTATGGCGATAAACGGACGTCGGAATAAGCCTTTCGGACCCGGGGGCGGTACCCGGCGCCTCCACCACAGCCCTGCGGCGCGAGCGGCAGGGACTTGCAGCCTCCAGGCTGCAGGGCTGCGGCGGGGGCGAAATAGGATCGACGAGGGTGTAAAGGTCGTTCTTTTGCTCGGCATGGTTCCGCCGTTATCGGGCCAAAAGCATAGTTGCCAACGACAACAATGCTCGGGTTGCTGTCGCCGCGTAAGCGGTGCTGGTTCCCAAACCAAAGCCCTTGCGTTTAGCCGCGTAAGGCGGGGCTCGGAGGCGCCTGGCAACAGAAGCCTCCACTTTTCTGCCTGGACCTGCGAAGCAGTATCGGGCAGCGGAAGCAGCTGGCCTCTTTTGCATGAGAGGCGCTCTAAACTAATGGAATTGGTCACGTTTTTTCGTTTCGGGGCGCTTCCCTCCGGTCGCGGCGTGATCTAGAGGAGCGGAAACGGAATCCGGACGCGATGACCAAGGATATTCTCCGCTACGACCTGATGGTGCAGGACGCGCTCAAGGGAGTCGTCCGCAAGATCCTGTCCGAGGCGGGCCGCGACGGGCTCCCGGGCGACCATCATTTCTACATCACCTTCCGGACGACCGCGCCCGGCGTGCGGCTCTCGCAGCGCCTGCGCGAGAAGCATCCGGACGAGATGACGATCGTGCTCCAGCACCAGTTCTGGGACCTGAACGTCAGCGATCACGCCTTCGAGGTCGGTCTCTCTTTCTCCGGCGTGCCGGAGCGGCTGCTGATCCCCTATGACGCGATCACCACCTTCTTCGATCCGTCGGTCCAGTTCGGCCTGAAATTCGAGACGCAGGACGCAGCCGGCGAAGCGCCCGCAAGCGAGGCGCCCGCACCGGTAAAGGGCCCGCGTGGCGCTGGCTCCGAGCCGAGCGTCGCGTCAGCTACGCCGCTTGCCCTCCCGGCCAAGGCGCCGGCAAAGGCGCTGCCCGCCGCCAGGTCGAAGGCCGCCGAAACGGACGAGGCCGGCAAGCCCGACACCCCGGCCGACCAGGAAACGGCCGAGGCGGAGGAAGGCGGCGCGCAGGTTGTCAGCCTCGACGCCTTCCGCAAGAAGACCTGAGACCTAAGGACTCCCTATGACCGGATTCCGCAGCGAGACCGATTCCTTCGGTCCGATCGATGTCGCCGCCGACCGCTATTGGGCGGCGCAGACGCAGCGCTCGCTGCAGAACTTCAAGATCGGTGGGCCGGCCGAGCGCATGCCGCTGCCGCTGGTGCATGCGCTGGTCCTGGTCAAGAAGGCCGCCGCCACGGTCAATGCGAAGCTCGGCCTGCTCGACGGCAAGGTGGAGACCGCGATCGTCCAGGCTGCCGACGAGGCGCTCACCGGCAAATTCGACGAGCATTTCCCGCTCGTCGTCTGGCAGACCGGCTCCGGCACCCAGTCAAACATGAACGTCAACGAGGTGCTGGCCAACCGCGCCAACGAGATCCTCGGTGCCGGCCTCGGCAAGAAGAGCCCGGTCCACGCCAACGACCACGTCAACAAGGGTCAGTCCTCGAACGACAGCTTCCCGACCGCGATCCATATCGCCGCCGCCCTCGCCGTCTCGCAGGAGCTTCTGCCCGCGCTCGGCCGGCTGAAGGATGCCTTCGCCGCCAAGGCCGCGGCCTACGCCGACCTCGTCAAGATCGGCCGTACCCATCTCCAGGACGCGACCCCGGTCACGCTCGGGCAGGAATTCTCCGGCTATGTCGCGCAGATCGAGCTCGGCATGGCCCGCATCGAGCAGACCCTGCCCGGCCTTCTGGCGCTCGCCCAGGGCGGCACCGCGGTCGGCACCGGCCTCAATGCCCATCCCGATTTCGCCAAGGCCTTCTCGGCCGAGGTCGCCAAGCTGACCAGCCTGCCCTTCCGCACCGCCGACAACCTGTTCGAGGCGCTCGCCAGCCACGGCGCCATCTCCTACAGCCACGGCGCGCTGACCGCGCTCGCCATGGACCTGTTCAAGATCGCCAACGACATCCGCCTGATGGGCTCAGGCCCCCGCTCTGGTCTGGGCGAGATCAGCCTGCCGGAGAACGAGCCGGGTTCCTCGATCATGCCGGGCAAGGTCAACCCGACCCAGGCCGAAGCGCTGACCATGGTCGCGACCCGCGTGCACGGCAATCAGGCGACCGTCGCCTTCGCCGCCAGCCAGGGCCATTTCGAGCTCAACGTCTTCAAGCCGGTGATCGCGCAGGCCTTCCTGCAATCGACCCGGCTGCTGGCGGATGCCGCCGAGAGCTTCCGCACCAATTGCGTCGAGGGCATCGAGCCCAATCGCGAGCGCCTAGCTGAGCTGCTCTCCCGTTCGCTGATGCTGGTCACCGCGCTGGCCCCCGCGATCGGCTATGACAAGGCCGCCAGCATCGCCAAGGCCGCCCATCACAACGGCACCACCCTGCGCGAGGAAGCGCTGAAGGCCGGCGTCGACGCCGAGCTCTTCGACAAGACCGTCGTCGCCGAAGATATGCTCAGCCCAGGTTGAGGCGGCCATGGCCGAAATCGTCAATCTCCGCCGCGCCCGCAAGGCCCGCGACCGGGCGAGCGCCGAAGCGCAGGCTGCGCAGAACCGGATCGAGTTCGGCCGGACCAAGGCCGAGCGCAAGCTGACCGAGGCGGAGAAGGCGCAGGCGGAACGCCGCCTCGAAGGCCATCGCCTCTCCGGCGAGCCCGACGGCAAGGACGAGGCGTGAGCGGCAAGACATGAGCGGCCTGCGCAAGCGCTCCCTAGCCATCGCCGGCCATCGCACCAGCGTCTCGCTCGAAGAGCCCTTCTGGGAGGCGCTGAAGGAGATCGCGGCCGCCGAGAAGCGGCCGATCGCCAGCCTGGTGGTGGAGGTCGATTCCGGCCGGGGCGAACTCAACCTCTCCTCGGCACTTCGCCTGCGCGTACTCGCCCATTATCGCGGGCGTGCCGAAACGGTGAAGGTCACTCCCGCGGATTGACGAGCAGGCGTCGCGCCGTCTCGACGACCGCGCGCGTCAGATCCGTCAGCCGCTCGGCCGCAATCCGGTTGACCTGCCAGAACAGCGGTATGTCCAGCGCCGTGCCGGGCATGAGCTCGCAGAGTCGCCCGGCGGCGATATGGTCCCTCACCAGCAGTTCGGGATTGGCGCACCAGCCGATGCCGAGCAGGCTCGCCTCGACGAAGCCTTGCGTCGACGGCACCCAATGCACGGGATGGCCGGGGCTTTCACCGAAGGCAGCTTCCATCCACTGGCTCTGCAGCCGGTCCTTCTGGTTGAAGACTAGCGACGGCGCCTGCGCCAGCGCGGATAGCGTCACACCTTCGGCGAAATGGCGCATCATGAATTGCGGGCTCGCCGTCGCAAGATAACGGAGCGAGCCGAGCGGGATCACGCGGCAGCCTTGGACGGACTTCTCCAGCGCCGTCACGGCGGCGAGCACCCGCCCCTGCCGCAGCCACTCGGCCGTATGCTCTTGATCGTCGACGGCGATGTCGAGCAGATGCGGGCTGCGCTTCGTGAAAGCTGCGACGGCGCCAAGGAACCAGGTTCCGAGGCTGTCGGCATTGGTGGCGATCCGCAGGGTGACGCGCTGCTGCGGCAGGTCCGGCTCGGCCAGGGCCGGCAGCCGCGTCATCAGTTCGCCTTCGAGCAGGCCGACCTGCTCGATATGGCGACAGAGCCATTCGCCCCGCTCGGTCGCCGTGCAGGGCTGCCCCCGGATGATCAGCACCGTCCCCAGCCGCTCCTCGAGCTGCTTGACCCGCTGCGAGACCGCCGAGGGCGTGACGTTCAGTGCCTGCGCCGCCTTGTCGAAACTGCCGGTCCTGACCACGAGCGAGACGGCTTGCAACGCGGGATAGTCAAGCATCACATTAGCTCTGCTTAATCGGAATAACGATATTTAACTACACTAATGCGACTTCAGCGCCTAGGCAGGGCGACGAAACAGGACCGTCGCTCATGCCTCTCTCCGTCTATGTCACCGGCCTGACCATGGGCCTTAGCCTGATCGTCGCGATCGGCGCCCAGAACAGCTTCGTGCTGCGGCAGGGCCTGCGGAACGAGCACGTCTTCGCCATCTGTCTGGTTTGTGCACTTTCAGATGCAGTCCTGATCCTGGCCGGCGTCGTCGGCCTGCGGCAGGCGACGGCGATGCTACCCCTGCTCGAACCCGCCTTGCGCTATGGCGGCGCCGCCTTCCTGATCTGGTACGGCGCGCGCAGCCTGCTCTCGGCCCTGCGCTCATCCGAGGCTCTGGCGGTCGGGGCCAGCGGCGGCGCGAGCCTCTCGGCCAGCCTCGTCACCTGCGCTGCGCTGACCTGGCTCAACCCGCATGTCTATCTCGACACGGTGCTGCTGATCGGCAGCATCGCCAGCCAGTTTCCCGGGCAGGAACTGGTCTTCGCCGCCGGCGCGATGACCGCCTCGTTCCTGTTCTTCTTCGGGCTCGGCTATGGCGCCCGCTGGCTGCGCCCGCTCTTCGCCGATCCGAGGTCTTGGCGGATTCTCGACGGCATCGTCGCCGCCACCATGTGGGCAATCGCGTTCAAGCTACTCCAGGCTAGCTGATCGGCCGGCTGCCGGCGAAAACCCTGCTATTCCAGCGCCTTGTGCCAGAAGATTGAATCAGCCTCGTACGCGCTTAACTCAGTTTGCCAGCGACTTGAATCAGTTCTGCAAGGGCGAGCGCGACAGCGGTCGCGGCACTGACTGGATATCGAGAGGCGGCGGCAGCGGCGGAGCTTCGCTGCGTGACCTGACATACGGATCGCCTGGAATATAGGAGGGCGGCGCCCCCTGCAGGATCATCGGCCCAGGCCGCCCCTCGATCGCGGCCCGGATCGCAGCCTGCCTCGCCCGCTCCTCGGCTTCGGCCCTGCGCCTGTCTTCATCCGCCCGTCGGCGGTCCTCCTCGGCGCGGCGCGCGTCCTCCAGCCGTTTTGCAGCCTCAAGCTTGCGCGCCTCCTCGGCGAGCCTTGCCTCTTCGGCCTTGCGCGCAGCCTCCGCCCTGCGGACCTCCTCAGCCTGCCTTGCCTCCTCGGCCTTGCGCGCTTCCTCCGCCCGCTTCTCCTCGGCGATACGGCGCTCCTCCTCGGCTTTCAGGAATTCCGCCAGCTTGCGTTCGTTCTCACGCAACTCGCGCTCGGCCCGCAGGCGCCGGACGTTCATCGCCCGCTCGCGCTGGTCCGCCTCGAAGGCCTCGACCCGTTCGATTTCGCGCGCCAGCGCCCGCGCTGCCACGACATTGGACAGCGCCCCGACATCGGTCTCGCGCCTTGGCGCCTCGAGCGGCCCGCGCCAGGCGACGCCGACCTGCGGCAACTGCTCCGGCCAGCCTTTCGGAGCCGCGCCGAGCGGGCGAAGATTCAGGCGCAGATCAGTCGTCATCGCCCGCCAGTCGACCAGCCCGGTCGCCTCGGCCCGGAGGCCCGCACGCTCGACGGAGACGGGCGAGACGCGCAGCACGCCGGCCGCCTGGGTGAAGGGAATGGTGACGTCGCCGAGAGGCCAGCTTGCCTTCTCCAGCGCTTCGCCGATCCGGTCCTGCAGACGGTCCGTTTCGCTCTCGGAAGCATCCTCGCCCGTCGCGGCGATCACCTTCGAGATCGCAGAGGGATCGAAACGCGCCATGCCGGCCCCCGAGACGCTGATCGAGCCGGCGCCGCCGAGCGCCGCGATCAGCCTCGCCGGGCTTTCGCCGGAGCCGCCGGCCTCGAAACTGCCGGTGAGCTTGCCGGTGAGCGCGCCCTTGGTCAGCGCGGAAAGGTCGAGCCCGGCCAAGCCGAGCTTGCCTGCGACCTGCGCCAATCCACCTTCCCGGCGCAGCGTGAGCCGCCCACTGATCTCGCCGCCGGCATGGCTGCCGCGGAGATTGTCGAGCGTGAGCCCATCAGGCCCTGCCGAGAGGTCGAAGCGAGCCTTGGACAACGCGATCTTGTCGGTCAGCTCGAACCGATCGGCGCCGACGGCCAGCCTGATCTCACCCAGGGTCGTGGCACCCTGGAAGCGGCTCGGCGACCACTGACTCCCACTAACCGGCTGGGCCTGGCCGAGCACGGCCGCAAGAACCGGCTGCAGTGCGAGCGACGGCAGGTCGAGCTTCCCGCCAATGCCGCGCTCGGCCGAGAAGCTCAGCGCGCCGCGCGCCGCCTTGCCGCCGGCGTTAACGACAAGATCGTCGAGCCTGGCCCCCTCGCCGAAGGATACGCGCCCATGCGCATCGAGCACTCCATCCGGGACCAGCCGAGCCAGCCCTTCCGGCAAGACCTGCCCCGGCCCATCGGCCTGGAGGCTCAGCCGCGCCGCATCGCCTGCGCCTTCGAGCACGAGCATCAGCCCCGGGCCGGCAAGCGAGCCGACCGGCCCGGCTGCGCCGAAGCCGAGCGTAAGCTCGCCGGGTCCGCCACGCGCCGGGCGCGGCAGACCAAAGGCGGCAAAGGCGCGGCGCCGGTCGTCGAGCGAAAGTTTTACATCGCCGCCGCTCCACTGGCCGGCAGCGTCGAGCTTGCCGTTGAGTGCCAAGCGCCCGGCCTGGGCCGAGCCCTCGGCGATGACGCTGGTTTCTCCGTTCGAGGCGCGCGCCAGCTTGAAGCCGGCGTCGATGCCGGCAAGCCCATCCTCGATCCGCGGCCATACGCGCCGCAGCCCTTCCGGCAGCAAGGGGCCGGCCAGCGCTGTCAGCGCCGCGAAGCGCGGTGCGCGCACCCGCCCGGCGATCTCGCCGCCACCCGGCAGCAAGGCGCCCTCGCCCTCGACCTTGACGCCTCCGAAGCCGTCGACAGCCAGGCGGCTGAGGCGCCAGTCCGAGCCCTGGCGGGTCAGCGCAAGCCGGGCCGAGCCCGGTGGCGCCGACAGATAGCGCGCGCCATTCAAAGTGAGGTCGAGCGCCAGGTCGCGCCGGCCGGTGAGCGCATTCAGGCTGTCGCCCGGCGGCAAGGTCGAGAGGTCGAGCCCGTTCAGGGTCAACTTGGCGTCGAGCCGGCCGGAGGTGAGTGCGCCAGAGCCCTCGAGGCGCGGGCCCGAGCCCGCCCGCGCAGTCAGGCGCGTGACCGCGAGTTGCTCATTGCTCCAGTCCAATGCCGCCGTGCCATCGAAACTGCGCAAGGCCGCGAAGCTGTCGGCCAGTCCGGCCTCGACGCCGAGCCGCGCCAGGGCAAGGGCCGCCCGGCGCGCATCCGGCGCCCTAGCCTCGACCGTGCCGCGAAAGCCCTGGCCATCGAGCGCGCCACGCGCTTCGAGAAGGGCATTGGCGATCTTGACCGTAGCGTTCGCCGCGTCGAGTCCGCTTTCGTCGAGCTTCCCGCGCAGGGCAAAGCCGCTGAAATCTTCGCCGCGCCAGGCGATCTGGTCGAGGTCCAACGAAAGGTCGAGCGCGCCTGGCAGTGCCTGAAAGGCGCGCTCATAGCCCGGCCGCTGAGCGAGTGCCTCGATCAGCGCATCGGCATCGAGCCGGCGTGCTTTGAGCTGAACGCTGCCCTGACCGCCCCCGGATTGAACGAGCCTTCGCCCTCCAACCGCGCGGCGCCGCCGGCGATCTCGACGGCAAGCGCGGAGAAATCAAGGCGGCGGCTGTCACCGCTCACCCGTCCCGCCAGGCTGACGGCACCGCCGGGTGCGATCGTGAAACCGCCTTCGAGCGCGGGCCGAACCTTGCTCTCGGCCGCCGGCAGGATCAGCGAACCGTCGAAGCCGAACTGCGTCTGCTCGCCGGTGACCGACACCTTGGTACGCAACCGCCCATCGGCTTCGACCGCGCCGGTGACGAAGCGCACGGACGAGCCGGCAATCTCCCCTTCGACACGCCAGGGTCCATGCAGGCTGACGGCGGAGACATCGACCGAGATCGGTGCCAGCATCTGCGCCGCCTTGCCGGGCTCGCGCCAGATCACGGCCGCCCGCCTGATCGCGAGCCGGTCGATCGCCGTTTCGCTCGGCAGGCCCGTCCCCTGGCGCGCCGGCAGGGCAATCGCGCCGGCCTCGTCGACGACGAGGTTCAGCGTCAGCCCATCGGCCTCGGCCTCGACCAGCCTGAACTCGCCGCGCGCCAATGGCGCCAGAGCGAGCTCGGCCGTCAGCGTCTCGACGCTGGCGCTGCTCGCTCCGCTTTCACCGGAACCAAGGCGCACCTGGCCCAGCACCAGCCGTGGCGACGGCAGCAGCCGCAGCCCGATCTCGCCGGCGACGCGCGTCTCCACGCCGAGCGCGGCGCCGATGCGTTGCTCGAAATGGGGCCTGTACTCGCGCCAGTCGACGAAGCCCGGCCCCAACAGCGCGGCCAGCAACGCCGCGACGAGCAGCCCGGCCAGGAAGGTCAGGGCCTCACGCACGCTCTTGCATCAATCCTCAATATGTCGACGGCCCGATCATGCACGCAAGTCGCGGCAGGATCACGACATTCTTGTGGGTAATACCGCCCGGGAGCGCGGTTGGATGTCACAAGGCGATGATCTTGCCGGGATTGAGGATGTTCTGCGGATCAAGCGAGCGCTTGATCAGCCGCATCACCGCAAGCGCGGCCGGGCTGTGCTCGATCTCGAGATACTTCATCTTCTTCTGGCCGACACCGTGCTCACCGGTGCAGGTCCCACCCATGGCGAGCGCCCGCTTGACCAGCCTGTCGATGAAGGCCTCGCAGCGCGCGACCTCGTCTGGATCGGCGAGGTCGACCAGCGGCTGGGTATGGAAATTGCCGTCGCCGACATGGCCGACGATCGGCGCTATCAGCCCGGAGGCCTCGATGTCGCGCTTGGTCTCGTCGACGCACTCGGCCAGCCGCGAGATCGGCACGCAGACATCGGTCGCGACCGATTCCGCGCCGGGCCGCAGCGCCCGCGCCGCCCAATAGGCGTCGTGCCGGGCCTGCCACAGCTTCGAGCGATCCTCCGGCCTCGTCGCCCAGTCGAACGAACCGCCGCCGAACTCGGCCGCGATCTCGCCGAAGCGCTCGGCCTGTTCCTTCACGCCCTCTTCCGAGCCGTGGAACTCGACGAACAGCATCGTCGTCTCCGGCAGGCCGAGCTTGGAGTGCAGGTTGACGCCGCGCATCATCACATCGTCGACCAGCTCGATCCGCGCGACCGGCAGGCCGGACTGGATCGTCATGATCGTTGCATCGCAAGCCGCCTTCACCGAGGGGAACGCGCAGACGCCGGCCGAGACTGCTTCCGGAATGCCGTGCAGCTTCAGCGTCACCTCGGTAATGATGCCGAGCGTGCCTTCCGAGCCGACGAGAAGGCGGGTGAGATCGTAGCCGGCCGAGGATTTGCGCGCCCGGCTCGCGGTCTTGACGATGGCACCATCGGCCATCACCGCGGTCAGCGCGATGACATTGTCCTTCATCGTGCCGTAGCGAACGGCATTGGTGCCGGAGGCGCGCGTCGCCGCCATGCCTCCGATCGAGGCATCAGCACCGGGATCGATCGGGAAGAACAGGCCCTGGTCGCGCAGATGCTCGTTCAGCTCCTTGCGAGTAACCCCGGCCTCGACCGTGCAGTCGAGGTCCTCGGCATGGACGGCAAGGACGCGCTTCATCTGGCTCATGTCGATGCAGACGCCGCCGAAGGGCGCGTTCACATGCCCCTCCAGCGAGGTCCCCGTGCCGAAGGCGATGACGGGAACCCCATGCTTGACGCAGAGTTTCACAATCGAGGCCACCTCTTCGGTGCTCTCAGGATAGACGACCGCGTCCGGCGGCTGGTTCGGAATCCAGGTCAGCGTGTGGCCATGCTGCTGCCGGACCGCGAGGCTGGTGACGAGCCGGTTGCCGAACAGCGCCGCCAGCTCCCGCGTTATCGCGGCAATGGCCTGCGGTGACGGCGGCAGGTCTGCACTACGAGCAGGGGTGGGCTGAGGCACGGAAACGGTTGAAGGCATTGTCATGGCTGGAGAACTTCGCCTAGTCTGGAATGGTTCGGCCTATGAAGCAGCGGCTCGTGTTGTTTTCACGCGCCGCGCCCGCGCCGGGCAAGAGGCGGCGGCGCAGAGCTGCCCACGCATCGATGAGACAAAGGACGAAAGGAGGCGCCGATGCCGAACGAAATTCGCACGACCGCCCTGTTCTTCGCTCCCTTCGTCTCGTCCCCGATGCGGGTCGAGACGCAATGGATCGACTATAACGGCCATCTCAACATGGCCTATTACCACGTCCTGTTCGATCGCGCGGTCGACGAGGTCTTCTCGCTTGTCGGCCTGAACCAGGACTATGTCGAGACGCGCAAGGCCTCATTCTTCTCGGCCGAATGCCATGTGCTCTACAAGCGCGAGT
The DNA here is from genome assembly GCF_030144325.1 of Bosea vestrisii. Classification (NCBI taxonomy): domain Bacteria; kingdom Pseudomonadati; phylum Pseudomonadota; class Alphaproteobacteria; order Hyphomicrobiales; family Alloboseaceae; genus Allobosea; species Allobosea vestrisii. Next base: position 1,155,970 of record NZ_CP126307.1, read on the forward strand.
TGACGGCCAGCGACCTCGTACGTGTCACCGCGCAACTCATCGCCTTCGACGACAAGCGCCTGCATTACTATCTCGAAATGCGTCATGCGAGCGAAGGCTGGCTCGCCTCGACCTCCGAGAACCTGTCGCTGCATGTCGACCTGACCGATCGCAAGGTCACGCCCTTCCCGGCCGACATCCTCGCCAATCTCGCAATCATGAAGGCGGCGCACGCTCGTATGCCGCGGCCGGCGACAGTCGGCCGGATGATCGGCATGCCGGAGAAGAGTGCGATCACGCTCGGCGCGCCGGTCGAGGCGCAGGAAGCGGAGCGCGAAACCGAGACGCGGCACTAGGCCGGATCTGCAATCCAGCCCCGTCCGCCAACGGACCTAGCGCTGCGGGTAGATCGTCTCGCCGCGCTTGAGCATCTCGACGAAAGCCGCGATCCTCTTCCTTCTCCCGGCTTCGGTCTTGAGATTGTGGACACGAAACGCCAGGGCAAAGCGGTTCTGTCCGCTCAGCTTCGATAGCATCTCCCTGGCCAAGGGCTCTGCGTCGATCGCCGCCTGGAGATCGTCGGGGATCTTCAGATTTTGGCCGGCGCCATAAGCGCGCGCCCATCGACCGTCGGCCTTGGCTGCATCGACCTGCATCAGGCCGTGTCTGGTCATGCGCCCTTCCGTAATCAGACGGGCGACATTGTCGACATTGATCTGGCTCCAGATACTTCTGGCGCCCCTCGGACTGTAGCGCTGCAGAAAGCTGCGCTCGTCGAGGCCTTTCCTGACGCCGTCGATCCAGCCCCAGCAGAGCACGACGTCGATCGCCTCCTTGGGCGTGATCGACCGCAAGCCGGACGAGAGCTTGTGGATCTTGATCCAGACTTCGTCAGCCTGGTCGTGGTTGCTGCCAAGCCAGTCGTAGAAGCTTGACGCATCCTCGAATTCCCGGACCTTTTCAGGATCGATCTTCACCGGCGCCATTATCGCTCCAAAATCCACGGTCTGACCAGAAAGCCGAGTAACCCTCTAGGCGTCAAAGTGGCTGGCTCATGTCAGCACCCAGCTTCCGGCAGGGCCCGCCGATCACTCGTCGTCGTCCGGTATCTTCAGCAGGTGGCCGCAGGCCTTGCAGTGCACGGCATCGGGTTCGTGCCGCTGCAGAGCACATTCCGGACAGGGGAAGGTCACCTTGTGCGGCCGGAACACCGCCTGCGCCAACCGCACGAACAGCGAGATGCCGATGATCATCACCACGATCGAGGTCACCTTGCCGGCGATCCCCGGCAAGGTGATGTCGCCGAAACCGGTCGTCGTCACCGTCGCGACGGTGAAGTAGAGCGCCTCGACATAGCCCTCCAGCCCGGGCCGGCTCATGAAGAAGAAGGTGTAGACGAAGCCGCTGACGACAAAGAGGAAAGTCACGAGGTTGACCAGAGCCTTGGCGACGTCCTCCCAGTCGCGGAAACGCGTCTGCCGCAGTTGCGCCCAGATCAACCCGCGCTGCGACAGCGACCAGAGCCGGAGGATGCGCAGGAAGCCGAAATTTTCCAGCCATTGCGGCGCCAGCAGCGTCGCCAGGATGAAGAGGTCGAGCAGCATGGTGGGCTGGCGCAGCAGCCGCAGCATGTTCGAGGACGCGAGGAAGCGCGCCGCGATCTCGGCGGCGACGATGATCGCGACCGCATAGTCGAGCCAGAGGAATGCCGGCCGATCGCGCAGCAACGGCGTCGCGATGAAGAAGCCGATGATCAGGAGATCGATGATCAGCGTCGCGACCTGGAAGCGCAGCGCCGCCGGGGTCCGCCCGTGATAGAGCTGCCGAAGCCGGTCGCGCAAAGGACGTCCGTCGCTGCTCTCTTCGCCGTCGGCGGTATCACTCATCCTGCTGGCGTAGCAGCGCGATGGCGGCAGCGTCCAGCCCCGGCGCTCAAGCCGGCTTGATTGCCACGGCCTGCACGCTATAGCCGCCAAACAACCGCGTGGTGCCGCCGATGACGCCGGCCTCGGCACAGAGTCCGGTCACCACCGCGTCGAGATCCTTGCGTGGCGTGACATGGAACAGTGCCAGCCAACGATTGAGCACCGCTCTGAACGGCGCGGGCAGATTCGCCTGATCGCCGAAATCGACGATGTGCAGCGAGCCACCCGGCGCGACGACGCGCACGGCCTCGGCGAGCGCCTCCCGCCAGGGCGGGATCATCGAAAGCGCATAGGAGATCACCACCCGCTCGAAGCCGGCGCGACCGAACAGTGCCTGCGGATCGAAGCTGGTCGCGTCGGCCTGTGCCAGCGTGATCCGATCGGCGAGCCCCGCCTTCACCACCTGCTCGCGCGCCGTGCGCAACATCTCTTCGGAGACGTCGAGCCCGTAGCAACGCGCCTGCGGATAGCGCCGCGCGATCTTGATCAGGTTGCGCCCGGTGCCGCAGCCGATCTCCAGCACCGCGCCGCCCGGCGGCGGCTTCAACTCCGCGATCAGCCCATCGCGCCCGAGCAGGTAGAACTTCCGGGTCGCGTCGTAGATGTGCCGCTGGAAGCGATACATCTGGTCCATCAGACCGGCGGCGTCCGTCCCGCTGCCTGAGCTGGATGCGAAAAAATGGGAACCGGTTTTTCGCTTAGATCCAGCTCCAGACTCGTCGATCACGCGGCCATCCTGCGAACGTAGAGATGGAAGGCGCCGTAGATGGAGGAGCGGTCGCGGGCGCCGAGCTCGCGGCTGCGCGCCTCGTCATAATGCCATTGCGACAGGATCGCCTCCGGCACGCGGCCGGGCAGCAGGCGTTCGTCGGCAGCCGTGCGGAAGATCGCGCGCGCGCCGGGCGCAGCGCTGCGGGTCACTTGAGTCCACAGCGCCGTCAGCTCGGCGTCGTTCATCCAGTCCTGCGCATCGAGCAGCACGAAGCCGTTACAGCTCTCGGCCGGCTGCTTTTCGAGGAAGGTGGTGATCGCGCTCTGATGATAGGCGACTCTGGTTGCGCGGGCCCGCACCGTCTCGAAGTTACCCTGCTCCAGATAGGGCGGCACCGCCGCGTCCGGCTCCGGCCCGTAGCCGCGGCCGAAGGCCTGCCAGGCGAAGTAGTTGGTCTTGAGGTCGAAGCCGCAAGCGAGCCGCTCCAGCCGGTGGCGCAGGACCGCGCGGATCCCGGCGTCGCCATCGGCGGCCAGCGCCTTGTACTGGGCCGGCGGGATGCCGAGCCCGTAGAGCGAAGCCGGCTGGCGCACGAGCCAGCGCACCAGCCTCTTGTCGAAGACCGGCGCCAGATGCTGCTCGAACAGCGCCCGCTGCTCCTCCATCGTCTTCGCCTGCAGCATGACCCTGGGGTCGCAGCCGAGCCGACGGGCAAGAAAGTGCCCCGTGCCGATAAAGCGGCCGAGCAGACCGTAGCGGTAGAAATTACGGGCGAAGAGCTCGATCCGTCGGCGACCGACGAGGTTGCGCCCCTCCCAATAGGCCCGGCTGACCGCGTCCAGCCGTGGCCCGATCAGCTGGTCATAGGTCTCGACATTGGCCTTCGACTGCGCCTGCCCGAAGAAGCGGCGGAAAGTCGGATGGTCGTCGATCTCGGCCAGTGCCGCGAGCTTGAGATGGCCAAGCGCGATATGTGCGCCGTTGAGATCAATCGCACTGATCTTCGCCGGATCGGCGGTGAGATAGGAGAGGATGTTGCAGGAGCCCGAGGCGATGGCGACGAGATGATCGTCCGGCTGCAGCGCCAGCGCCTCCATGTCGACGACCGGATCTTCCCAGATCTGCGGGTAGACTAGGCCGGAGAAGGCGAGCGTGAACATCCGTTCAAGCAGGCCGGCACGCGAGAGCGGCTTGCTGCGGTGGACGGCGGTGGTCAGGCCGAGATTCGTGGTGCGCTTCACCGCGCGGATCGTCTGCGTCACGAGGCCCTCGTCTGCGCCCGTTGCGATGGCGAGCCGACTAGAGGAGTCGCGTGACGGTTGGGTGACGCGGCAGGTGGGCAGAGAAGAGACGGGTCGCCGTCGAACGCAAACGTGAAACAGGCCACATTGCGTGAGGATGAAATCAGGAAGACAAATCCCCATATCCTGCGCGACAATCCCGACAAGACAGCACAAAGGAGCCTCGCATGGGCCTGATGGATCTGTTTGCCAAAACCGAAAAGCCGGAGCGCGACTTCCCCTTCCAGCTCAGCGATGCTGAGTGGCGCGCGAAGCTGACGCCGGAGCAGTACCAGGTGCTGCGCGGCCACGGCACCGAGCGGGCCGGCTCCTGCGCGCTGAACTTCGAGAAGCGCGCCGGCACCTTCTCCTGCGCCGGCTGCGGCCAGAAGCTGTTCAGGTCGCACAAGAAATTCGAGAGCGGCACCGGCTGGCCGAGCTTCGACCAGCCATTGGAGGGCGCAGTCGAGGAGAGCGAGGACGGCAGCTTCGGCATGCGCCGGGTCGAGGTGCACTGCGCCAATTGCGGCGGCCATCTCGGCCACGTCTTCCCCGACGGCCCGCCCCCAACCGGCCTGCGCTACTGCATCAATGGCGTCGCGATGGATTTCGAGGCGGAAGCGGGCTGACCGCGCTCGTTCAGAGGGAGTGAGGCGCGGGGAACCCCTCTCCTGGAAGGAGAGGGGCAGGGGTGAGGTGTTCGGACTGGAAACGTTAGCCTGAACCCGACCGCGCGGTGAGCGCTCGCGGAACTGGTCAAATAGCCTACACCTCACCCTGCCCTCTCCTTCCAGGAGAGGGTTCCCCGCGCTGTCCGAGCCTCAAACCTCCGGCACCGCCCGCCGCGCCAACGTCGCCGCATCAACCGCCAGCGGCAGGTCGCCGAAATGGCCCGACCAATGCCCGCCGAGCCGCGTCGCCACAAAGGCATCGGCGACCGCATGCGGGGCGTGGCGGATCAGCAGTGCGCCCTGCAGCATCAGCGCCAGCCGCTCGGTCAGCAGACGCGCCTGGCCTTCATGGCGGATGAGCTCATGCAGGTCTGTGTCCAGCACTTGCACTGCTGCGTCGTAGCGCCGGTCCTGCCCTGAAACTGCATGGAATTCGGCGCGCAGCGCCTGCAGCGAGCCCGGCTCGCGTTCCAGCGAGCGCAGCACGTCGAGGCAGATGACGTTGCCCGAACCCTCCCAGACCGAATTCAGCGGCGCCTCGCGATAATGGCGCGCCATCGGGTTCTCCTCGATGAAGCCGTTGCCGCCATGGCATTCCAGCGCCTCGACCACGACGGCCGGCGTGCGCTTCGCCACCCAGTATTTCGCCAGTGGCGCGCCGATCCGGGCCAGCAGCTTCTCGCTCTCCGACTGCTCCTGCCGGTCGACCGCGGCAAAGAGCCGGAAGGCGAGCCAAGCGGCGGCCTCCGCCTCGATGGCGAGGTCGGCGAGGACGTTCTGCATGATCGGCTGGTCGATCAGCAGGCGCTGGAAAGCGGTGCGGTGCTGGGCGTGATGGCCGGCGAGCATCACCGCCTGCCGCATCAAACCGGCGGACGCGGCGGCGATGTCGAGCCGCGTATTGTGGTTCATCGACAGGCCGGTGCGCAGGCCCCGGCCGGGATCGCCGAGCATATGGCCGATCGCGCCGCGAAACTCGACCTCGGAGGAGGCGTTCGAGCGGTTGCCGCATTTGTCCTTGAGGCGCTGGATCGCGATGCCATTGCGCTCGCCATCCGGCCGCCAGCCCGGCACGACGAAGCAGGAAATGCCCTCTTCATTACGCGCCAGCGTCAGGAAGAGGTCGGAATGCGGCACCGAGAAGAACCATTTCTGCCCATGCAGCGAATAGGTGCCGTCGCGGTTGTCATAGGCGATGGTCTGGATTTGGCGCAGGTCCGAGCCGCCTTGCGTCTCGGTCATCGCCATGCCGACGGTCGCCCCTAGCTTGCCCGCGGCAGGCCCCTGGCGCTTGTCGTAATTCTTCGAGGAGATCAACGCGCCCCACTGCGCCCAGAGCGCCCGGTCCTGCTTCAGCACCGGGATGGCCGAATAGGTCATCGAGATCGGGCAGCAGATGCCGCTCTCGCAGCCATACCAGAGATATTGCAAGGCAGCCCGCGCCACCTGCGCCCCCGGCCCCGGCTTGTTCCAGGCGAGCGCATGCGTCTCCTGGCCGATGGCGCGGGTCATCAGCGCGTGCCAGGCCGGGTGGAATTCGATCTCATCGAGCCGGTTGCCGAAGCGGTCATGGCTGCGCAATTCCGGCCCGTGCCGGTTGGCGAGCCGCGCCATCTCGATCGTCTCGGCTGCGCCGACCGTCCGCCCTGCCTCGTGCAGCCGCTCATCGGCCCAGCCCGCATCGAAAGCGGCGACCGCCGCCCTCAGCACCGGATCGGCGGCGTAGGCGTCGTAGTCCTGCAGCGGCGGCACCTGATTGGTGACCTGATGGGCGTGCGATGCCTGGGCCATGAGCTTCCCTTCCAATCCGCGAACCGCCCCGTCATTAACCACCAACCTATGCCGGCGCCCCGGAATTGCGAACCTGCCCGATTGCCGCCCGAGTTCTCCCGGCACCTCGCCGCGCGCGCCGCCATCGGCGCGGGCCTACGGAGAGCCTTCACGTGCTGCGACGCGCCCTGAGTACCCTGGTCATCACATTCACCGCCGGCTTGAGCCTCGGCGTCATCCCGGCAAAAGCCCAGCCCCAATCGGCGGTGAAGATACAGCCGGGCGAAGGCCGCCCCTATGAGATCGCCGACAGCGAGGTCTGGGACGTGCCTGATCCGGTCTCAGGCCGGGGCTATCAAGTCTTCGTCGCCCTGCCGCCGTCCTACGGGAAGGAGCCGCAGCGGAAATATCCCGTGCTCTACGTCACCGACGCCGACTATGCCTTCCCGATCATCCGCCAGATCAGCCGTCGCCTGAATCTCGATGGCCCCAAGGTCGAGGAATTCATCTTGGTCGGCCTGTCCTATGCCAAGGGCGAAGACGGCACGGTCAGCCGCCGGCGCGACTACACGCCGACGCCGAACGGGCCGAGCACTGCACCATCAGGCGCGATCCATGGCCAAGGCCAAGCCTACCAGACCTATCTGCGCGATCAGGTGAAGCCGTTCATCGCACAGCGCTACCGCACCGATCCGGCGAGAGCGCTCTTTCTCGGGCACTCCTACGGGTCGTTGCTCGGCGCGCAAATCCTCTTCACCGAGCCCGGCCTGTTCAGCGGCTACGTCCTCGGCAGCCCGTCGCTCTGGTACGACAAACGCCACACCCTGGGCCTGGAGGCGAGCTATGCCGCCAAGAACCGCGATCTGCCAGCCAAGGTCTTCCTCTATGTCGGCGAGTACGAGGCGCAGCGTAAAGGCGACCGGCGCTACAGCCAGAGCGTCGACATGGTCGCCGACAACCGGACCCTGGAAGAAGCCTTGCGCGGCCGGAAGTATCCGGGCCTGAGCGTGAAATCGGTGGTCCTGAACGACGAGGATCACCTCTCCGTCGCACCGCGCGGCTTCACGCAGGGACTAAGATATCTCCTGCCAGCGCGTTGACGCAGCCGGGTTTACAATGACCCGCTCGCCATCGCGGAAAACCATCCGTGATGGCGAGCAATCCGCGGCACCTACCCCTATATTGACCGTGAACGAATCACGATCACGCAAGCAGATCCCTTGTCCGACAACACCACCTCCGCCCCCCTGCCCCGCCCCGGCGGCCTCGCATCGCGCGCGGCGGCGCAGCCGGCGGCCGGCTATCTCCAGGGGCTCAATCCGGAGCAGCGCCTGGCGGTCGAGGCGACCGACGGCCCCGTGCTGGTGCTGGCCGGCGCCGGCACCGGCAAGACCCGCGTGCTCACCACCCGCATCGCCCATCTGATCGCGACCAACCGCGCCTTTCCCTCGCAGATCCTCTCGGTGACCTTCACCAACAAGGCGGCGCGCGAGATGAAGGAGCGCGTCGCCCATCTCGTCGGGCCCGTTGCCGAGGGCATGCCCTGGCTCGGCACCTTCCACTCGATCTCGGCCAAGCTGTTGCGCCGCCATGCCGAGCTGGTCGATCTGCGCTCCGATTTCACCATCCTCGACACCGACGACCAGATCCGCCTGATGAAGCAGGTGATCCAGGCGGAAGGGATCGACGAGAAGCGCTGGCCCGGCCGCATGCTGGCGGGCTTCATCGACAGCTGGAAGAACCGCGGTCTTTCGCCCAAGGACGTGCCGCCGGGCGAATCCGGCGTCTTCGCCTCCGGCAAGGGCGGCAAGCTCTATGCCGCCTATCAGGACCGGCTGAAAACGCTGAACGCCGTCGATTTCGGCGATCTCCTGCTGCATTGCCTGACGCTGTTCCGCGAGCATCCGGAGCTGCTGGCGAGCTATCACGAGCGCTTCCGCTACATCCTCGTCGACGAGTACCAGGACACCAACGTCGCCCAGTATCTCTGGCTGCGCCTCCTGGCACAGGGCCGGCGCAACATCGCCTGCGTCGGCGACGACGACCAGTCGATCTATGGCTGGCGCGGCGCCGAGGTCGACAACATCCTGCGCTTCGAGCACGATTTTCCGGGCGCGACCGTGGTCCGGCTCGAGCGCAACTACCGCTCGACCGGCCATATCCTCGCCACCGCCGCCAAGCTGATCGCCCGCAACGAGGGCCGCCTCGGCAAGACCTTGCGCACCGAGGACGAGCCCGGCGAGAAGGTCACCATCACCGGCGCCTGGGACAGCCAGGAGGAGGCCCGCCTGATCTCCGACGAGGTCGAGGCGATGCAGTCCAAGGGCGAGAACCTCGCCGAGGTCGCGATCCTCGTCCGCATCTCCGCGCAGATGCGCGAGATCGAGGAGCGGCTCATCCATGTCGGCGTGCCTTATCGCGTCATCGGCGGCCCGCGCTTCTACGAGCGCGCCGAGATCCGCGACGCCATGGCCTATCTGCGCTGCGTCGTGAGCCCCACGGACGATCTCGCCTTCGAGCGCATCGTCAACGTGCCCAAGCGCGGCCTCGGCGACGCCACCATCCAGCTGCTGCACAACCACGCCCGGGCGACCGGCTTCTCGCTGATGCAATCGGCGCGAGCCGTGGTCGAAACCGAGGAATTGAAGCCCAAGGCCCGCACAACGCTGCGCGAGCTGGTCGAGGCCTTCGCCCGCTGGCAGGCAAAGGCCGAGGCGATGCAGCAGGGCGAGCTCGCGGAGCTGGTGCTGGAGGAGAGCGGCTACACCGAGATGTGGCAGAAGGACCGCTCGGCCGACGCCGCCGGGCGCCTGGAAAACCTCAAGGAGCTGGTCCGCTCGCTCGACGAATTCCCCGACCTGCCGGCCTTCCTCGAACACGTCTCGCTGGTGATGGACGCCGATAGCGGCGATGGCGGGGCGCGCGTCTCGATCATGACGCTGCACGCCGCCAAGGGGCTGGAGTTCGACACCGTCTTCCTGCCCGGCTGGGAGGAAGGGCTGTTCCCGAGCCAGCGCGCGCTCGACGAGAACGGCCGCGCCGGGCTGGAGGAGGAACGCCGCCTCGCCCATGTCGGCCTGACCCGCGCCCGCAAGCGGCTGAAACTGTTCTTCGCCTCGAACCGCCGCATCCACGGCCTCTGGCAGTCGAGCCTGCCCTCGCGCTTCATCGACGAACTGCCGGAGGAGCATGTCGAGGTCGTCCAGGCGCCCACCGCCTACAGCCAGGGCGGCTACGGCGCCTCGCGCTTCGAGCGCATGGAAAGCTTCGGCTCGTCCTACCAGACGCCGGGCTGGCAGCGTGCGCAGGAGAACAAGGCCAAGTTCAATTCGGGTGGCGGCTCGGGCTTCTCCGACGCCGGCCAGCGTGGCTTCGGCTCGGGTGGCGGCCGCCAGCGCGGCCCGATGCTGATCGAGGGCGAGCTGACGGCGAAATCGACGGGAACCTCGGCCTTCGACCCCGGCGCACGCGTCTTCCACGTCAAGTTCGGCCCCGGCTCGGTCGCCAGCGTCGACGGCAACAAGCTGACCGTCGATTTCGACAAGGCCGGCAGGAAAATGGTGCTGGACAGCTTCGTCCAGAAGTCGGGATAGCGGGTCCACTCATTGGGGATAGTTGTCCCTACAATGGGGACAGCTGTCCCCGCTTTAGGGACAACTGTCCGGGAATGTTCATATAACTGGTTCGGTGCTCATTCACTTGTTTTGAGGCACCGATGCTCAACAACAGCGCCGACATCATTCGTCGCCTCGAACGCGAGGGCTGGGAATGCGCGCGCATCGCCGGCTCGCACCATGTCTTCAAAAAGTCCGGCATACGTGACACTATCGTCGTGCCGCATCCGAAGAAGGCCCTCGGACCCGGCCTAGTGTTGAAGATTTACAAGCAAGCAGGCTGGCCGCGCGATTGAGATGACCCACTACGTCGCCATCATCGAGGATGCCGGTCCCGACCACGCCGTCGGCGTCTGGTTCCCGGACCTGCCCGGCTGCTTCTCAGCCGGCGACACACTAGACGAAGCGATGGCGAATGCGCCGGAAGCACTGGCGCTCTGGATCGAGTCGATGGTCGGGAACGGCAAGGCAGTTCCGCGTCCTCGCACGCCTAGCGAGTTGAAGGCCGATCCCGAAGTCGCGGCCGATATGGCGGCCCACGCGATCGCGCTCATTCCAACCCCGCGCCTCGCCTTCCAGCCGGCGGCGGAATAGCACCTACCCCTACTCCCGCTCCCGGAACGCCCGCCGCGCCGCCGAGACCTCGGCATAGTACGTCTCGGCCCAGGTCCACACGCCACAGAACGCAGCGCTAAGCTCGCGGCCGAGCTCGGTCAGCGTGTAGTCGACATGCGGCGGGATCACCGGGTGGACGGTGCGGACGACGAGCCCGTCGCGCTCCATCTCGCGCAGCGTCTTGGTCAGCATCTTCTGGCTGATGCCGCCGACGGCGCGTCCGACCTCGGTGAAGCGCAGCGTGCCGCGCTCCTCCAGCGCTTCCAGCACCAGCATCGTCCATTTATCTGCCACCTGCGCGATCACCTGGCGCACCAGCGATTCCACCGCCTTCGAGACCGGCGGAATCTCCTCGCTGCGCCTGTGCATGGTCGCCATCGCCTCGCGGATCGCTTGCATTGCGACACTCTCCTTTTGGTGCGTATCGAACTTCTGGGCGCCTTCTTTCCGTTGAAGAGTATCGACGCCAGCTGATGTCTCGCAACCAGAAAAGGGATTTGCGATGAACATCACCGGCAACACCATCCTCATCACCGGCGGCGGCTCCGGCATCGGCCGCGCGCTCGCCGAGGCCTTCCACAAGGCCGGCAACCAGGTCGTCATCGCCGGCCGGCGTGAGACGCTCCTCCACGAAGTGACGACAGCCAATCCGGGCATGGAAGCGCTCCTGCTCGACATCCAGGACAAGGACGACGTCGCGGCCTTCGCCCGGCAGGCGGTCGAAAGCTTTCCGGAACTCAATGTCGTCATCCACAATGCCGGCATCATGCGCAGCGAGACGGTCGCGGCCGGCGATTTTCTTGGCACGGCCGAGGAGACCATCGCGACCAACCTGCTCGGGCCGATCCGGCTGACTGCCGCCTTGCTGCCGCATCTTCAGACCCGGCCGCATGCGGCGATCGTCACGGTCTCATCCGGCCTCGCCTTCGTGCCACTGGCGACGACGCCGAGCTACAGCGCCAGCAAGGCGGCAATCCATTCCTGGTCGATGGCGCTGCGCGAACAACTCAAAAAGACCTCGGTCGAGGTCATCGAGATCGCCCCGCCCTACGTCCAGACCGAACTGCTCGGCCCGCAGCAGGCGATCGATCCCGCGGCGATGCCGCTGGCGGAGTTCATCGCCGAGGTGATGGCCCTGCTCGAAAGCGCGCCGGCCTCCGGCGAGATCATCGTCGAGCGCTGCAAGCCGCTACGCTTCGCCGCCGAGAACGGACAGATCGCAGCGGTCTTCGTCCAGCTGAACGCGCAGCACGGCTGAACGCTCAGTACCCCTCGCAGGTCGTCCCGGACAAGCCGCGTTAGCGGCGCCGATCCGGGACCCATGCCTGAACCGTTCCGGCATGGGCCCCGGGTCTCCGCTTCGCTCCGCCCGGGACGACCGGGAGGAGGCAGCCGAACCGAATGACAATCCTGATAGGCCCTGCTAATTCCCCGCCATGCGCGAAGGCCTTCTGCCATCGACGGTCGCGACCGTCCTCGAACTCGAAACCAGCGGCGACAAGGCGCGAGCCTTGACCGAGCTCTTGGGCGAGGTCTTCGACCCGACCGAGACCGCCGTCTCGGCCTTCGAGGTCGAGACCGGCGTCACTACGCTCTCGCTCAACGCGCCCTGGAAAGTCGAGATCTATTTCGCGACGCATCCGGACGAGGACGCGGTGCGCGACATGCTGCGCCCGATCGTCGGTGACAGCATCGATTCCACGCCCTTCACTACGGTCAACCAGAAGGATTGGGTCGCGGCCAGCCTTGAGGGCCTGCAGCCGGTCCGCGCCGGCCGTGTCCTCGTCCATGGCTCGCATGATCGCGAAGCGGTGCGCATCAACGACGTCGCCATCGAGATCGCGGCGGCCCTCGCCTTCGGCACCGGCCATCACGGCACCACTGCCGGCTGCCTGCTGGCTCTCGACGCCGAATTGAAGAAGCGCCGGCCGCGCAACGCCATCGATGTCGGCACCGGGACCGGCATCCTCGCGCTGGCGCTCGCCAAACAGGTCAAGCGCAAGGTCGTCGCCGGCGACATCGACGCGATCGCGATCGAGGTCTCCGCGCGCAATGCCAGGATCAATCACGCGCCGCAGGCGCTCGACCTCTATGTCGCGCCGGGCCTGCGCCACGCCAAGGCGAACCGGCCGCGCCATTTCGACCTGATCTTTGCCAACATCCTCGCCGGCCCGCTGCGCAAGCTCGCGCCCGCGATCGCTCGCGCGCTGTCGGACGACGGCACGGTGATCCTGTCGGGATTGCTGGAGATGGACGTCGCCGGCGTGGTCTCGGCCTATCGCCATCAGGGGCTGGCGCTGGCGCGGCGCACCTCGCGGGAGGGCTGGGCGACTTTGGTCATGAAAAGAGGCGGCGCAGCCGCCAGGCCGCGCCGCCTCTACTAGGCCCTAGACTTCGAACAAACGGCGACGGTCTCGCCGCCGTTACTGCTCAGAAGCCGAGGTGGCCGTACTTCTCTTCGGCCTGCGCCTGCAGAGCGCGGGCATCATGCCAGACGGCCGCAGCGAACTTGGCGGCGTCGACGACGGCATCATAGGCATGCTTGACGATGGCGATCATGGTCTTGGTTCCTTTGTTTGGAGCGCGCGGCGCGGTTGGCGGCCTGCGGCGCTTGAAGGTCAGCGGTTGAAAGGCAGCTCGGCGTCGCTTTGCAGCGTCGTCGCCGGGAAGCCTCCGAGCACCAGCTCGCTCTCGCGCACCAGATAGCTATGGGCGCGCAGCTCACGCAGCGCCGAACGGCGGCGGCTCTCGATCATCGCGGCGTAGAGGCGCTGCCAGAAGCCCTGGCCGGCGGTCTTGGTTTCCGTCGCCTCGGCGCGGGTCGCGGCCGGAAGGACGTCGGTGGAATTCAGCACATAAGTCATAGGGTCTCTCCTCAGATCACGAAGGACAGTCCCGGTCGCTTCCTCGTTCTCTTATGCGACTAAAATGGGCCGCCTTCGCACTTGCGAGAAGATACGTTCGCATATGCACAACATGCACAGAACGCATAACGAAAAAAGAAATCCGTTAACAACTGCGCATACCGCATAACCAAGAGGCAATCCGCTCAAATGCGAGCCAATGCGCGCCTGCTTCGAGAGCAGGGGCTAGACGGCAGTTTTGCGCTGGCCTTTCAGGGGCACCGAGGCGAGCATGGCCGAAATCCAGCCTCAGAGCCTGACATGACCGAATCGCGATCCAAAGCCGCCTGCCGCTTCCAGTCCTTCTCCGAGCCGAGCGACCCGTCGCAGGTCGCGCCACGCGTCGCAGCCTTGCGCGCTGCACTGGCCAAGCAAGGCCTCGACGGCTTCATCATCCCGCGCGCCGACGAGCACCAGGGCGAATATGTCCCCGCTCATATGGCGCGCCTCGCCTGGCTCACCGGCTTCACCGGCTCGGCCGGCAACGCCATCGTGCTTGCCGACAAGGCGGCGCTGATCGTCGATGGCCGCTACACCATCCAATCGGCGGCGCAGACCGATACAGCGGTAGTGACGCCGACCAAGATGGAGGAGACGCCGCTCGACAAATGGGTCGAGGCCAATCTGCCGGCCGGCGGCAAGCTCGGCTACGATCCCTGGCTCCACACCGTCGACGGCGTCGCCAAGCTGGAGAAGGCCGTCGCCGCGACCGGCGGCATGCTCGTGCCGGTGACGCCGAACCCGATCGACGCGCTCTGGAGCGACCGCCCTGCTCCGCCGACCGCTGCGGTCAAGGCGCATCCCGCCGCCTATGCCGGCGAGAGCAGCGCCGACAAGCTCGCCCGTATCCAGAAGGAGCTGGCCAAGGCCAAGGTCGATGCGCTCGTCCTCTCCGACCCACACGCGCTGGCCTGGACCTTCAACATCCGCGGCGGCGATGTCGAGCACACGCCGCTGCCGCTCGGCTACGCGATCGTGCCGCGCGAAGGCCGCCCGACCGTCTTCCTCGCGCCGGAGAAGATCACCAACGAGGCCGGCGACGCCATCGGCGCGCTCGGCGAGATCGCCCCGCCGCAGGCATTGGAGCAGCAGCTCAAGGCGCTCGGCGCAGCCAAGGCCAAGGTCCGGCTCGATTCCAGCACGGCCGCCTCCGCGCTCGCGACGCTGATCCGGGATGCCGGCGGCACGCCGGACGCCGGCGCCGACCCGATCGCCCTGATGAAGGCGAAAAAGAACGAAGCGGAGCTCAGCGGCAGCCGGCGCGCGCACTTACGCGATGGCGCTGCCATCGTCCGCTTCCTGTCCTGGCTCGCGCGCGAGGCGCCCAAGGGCAGGCTGACCGAGATCGATGCCGTCGCGGCGCTGGAGGCCGAGCGGCTGAAGACCGGCGAACTGCGCGACGTCTCCTTCACCACCATCGCCGGCGCCGGGCCGAACGCGGCGCTGCCGCATTACCGCGTCACCGAAGCGAGCAATCGCCGGATCGAGCCGGGCATCTTCCTGGTCGATTCCGGCGGGCAGTACGAGGACGGCACCACCGACATCACCCGCACCATGGCGGTCGGTGAGCCGACGGCAGAGATGCGCGATCGCTACACCCGCGTGCTCAAGGGTCATCTGGCGATCTCGCGCGCAGTCTTCCCGAAAGGCACCTCGGGCGCCCAGCTCGACGCGTTCGCCCGCGCCCCGCTCTGGCAGGCCGGGCTCGATTTCGACCATGGCACCGGCCATGGCGTCGGCAGCTATCTCTCGGTCCATGAAGGCCCGCAGCGGCTTTCCAAGCTCGGCACCACGCCGCTCGAGCCCGGCATGATCCTCTCGAACGAGCCCGGCTACTACAAGGAAGGCGCCTACGGCATCCGCATCGAGAACCTGATCATCGTCGAGGAGCGCCAGATCCCCGGCGCCGAGCGCACCATGTACGGCTTCGAGACGGTGACCTGGTGCCCCTATGAGCGGGCGCTGATCGATCTCTCATTGCTCGACGAGGGCGAACTCGCCTGGATCAACGCCTATCACGCCCAGGTCTGGAGCAACCTCGCGCCATTGGTCGAGGGCGAGGCGAAGGCCTGGCTGGAGCAGGCGTGTCTGCCGTTGCGAGAGAAGGCGCGGGCGCGGGATCCCCTCTCCTGTAAGGAGAGGGGTAGGGGTGAGGTGTTCGGACTGAAAACACTGGCCTGAACCCGACCGAGCGGCAAGCGCCCTTGGCACTGGTCGAACGGCCTACACCTCACCCTGCCCTCTCCTTACAGGAGAGGGTTCCCCGCGCTCTTCCTCGCAGCGAAGTGCTCCTCAGAGCTCACTCCCACAAATCAGTCGACAGGTACTTCAGGCCCGAGTCGCAGATGATGACGGAAACCGTCTTGCCCGCCTCGGCTCCGCGCAGCAGCTGAAGCGCCGCGGCGACATTGGCCCCAGCCGAAAACCCGCCGAAAATCCCTTCATGGCGCGCCAATAACCGTGTCGTCTCGCGCGCCTCCTCCCCCGTCACCTGCAGATAGCCATCGACCGGCACATCCTTCAGGAAAGCGAGATCGGCCATCGAGTAACCGCCGCCCTGGATCGGGTGATCCGGCCTTGAGACCGCCTCGCCCGCCGCCGCGGCAGCGCCCGCCGGTTCGACCACGTAGCAGCGCAACGTCGGACTGCACTCCTTCAGCGCCCTGGTCACCCCGGCATAACTGCCGCCCGAGCCGATGAAGTCGACGAAGGCATCGATGGTGCCGCCGCTCTGCTCCCAGAGCTCCGGTCCGGTGGTGCGGTAATGCGCCAGCCAGTTGCCGTCGCGATGGAACTGGTCGGCGCGAAAGGCGCCGCGCTCCCTGGTGATCCGCTTGGCTTCATGATCGACGAGTTCGAGATCGCCGCCCGAGACCTGCCCGGGAACCGAACCGGGAAGCTGGTCGACCAGCACAACCTCCGCCCCGAGCGCCCGCATCATCCGGGCGCGCTCCTCGGAATTGCCCTTCGACATCACGGCGATGAAGGGATAGCCTCTGATGCCGCAGACGATGGCGAGCCCGGTGCCCATATTGCCCGAGGTGAGCTCGACCACGGTCTGGCCGGGCTTCAGCGCACCCGACGTTTCCGCCTCCTCGATGATGCCGAGCGCTGCCCGATCCTTCTTCGAGAAGCCGGGATTGAGATAGTCGAGCTTGGCGAGGATGGTCCCGTCGACGCCGAGATGCCGCGTCAGGCGGTCGAGCCGGACCAGCGGCGTATCGCCGATCGCCTCGACCACGGAATTCATCACAGGGCGCATGCGTGTCCTCCCGGCCGGCCTCAGGCCACCATGCGCAAGGCAACCACGGTCGCGACCCCCACGGCAACCACGCCGAGCAGCGGCAGCCGCGTTGCAGCGAGGCCGCAGACCAGCGCCGCCACCGTTTCCGGCCAGCCGGTCGCCAGCGCGCTCGGCGCGATCACCGCGATCAGCACGGCCGGCGGGATCGCGTCGAAGGCGGCCTGCGCCCGCGGCGAGAGATTGAGCCGGCCGACGAGGGCAAGGCCGGCGATGCGGGTGAGATAGGTCACCAGCGCCATGCCGAGGAAGGCGGCGAGATTGATCGGATCGAGGCTCATTCGGCCGGGCTTTCGACGGGCTTCTCGGCGAGGTCGCCGGCGGCGACCCAGGCGGCGGCGAGGCCGCAGAGCGCGCCCGCCAGCACATGCCAGGGCGGCCCGGCGAGCTTGTAGGCCAGCGCCGAGGCGATCCCGGCGGCAGCCACCGTCCAGGCCGTGACCCGGCCCTTCCAGAAGGCGGCGGTCAGCGCGATGAACAAAGCGGTGAAGGCGAAGTCGGCGCCATAGCGCTTGGGATCGCCGAGCGCAGCGCCGATGATCGCGCCCGTCGTCGAGGTCGTCAGCCAGCCGAGCACGAACGGCACGATCATGGCGAACCAGTAGGCCGGCGTGACCGGATGGGTGCGCGCCCGCTTTTCGGCCAGGGCCCAGTTCTCGTCGGCCATGTAATATAGACCGCCGAACATCTGGGCGGTCGAGAAGCCCGTGAGCTTCGGCGCGATCGAGGCGCTCATCAGGATGTGGCGGGCATTGATCAGCGCCGTCGAGAACACCAACGCGACGATCGGTGCCGGGCTGGCCCAGAGCTCGACCGCGGCGAATTGCGCTCCGCCGGCAAAGACGAGCACGCTCATCAGGAAGACTTCGAGCGGCGACAGCCCCTTGCCGGCAGCGAGCGCGCCGAAGAGCAGGCCGATCGGCACGGCCGCCAGCGCAGCCGGCCAGATGTCGTTGAGCCCGGCCCGGGCTTCATCTTTCCAACTCATCTTGTGTCCATCAGCCGTGATGGGCGGCGCGGAAGACGCCCGGCGTGACGCCGAGCCTCGCCTTGAAGGCGCGGGTCAGATGCGCCTGATCGCAGAACCCGGTAGCGGCCGCGACCGCGCCGGGGGATTCGCCGCGCCGCAGCCGCTCTCTGGCGCGGCGGATGCGGACATCGACGAGATAGGCATGCGGCGTCAGCCCGGTCTCGTGCCGGAAGGCCCGGATCAGGTGATGCCGCGGCAGGCCCGAGCGCTGGGTGAGGTCCGCCAGCGACAGGTCCTCGTCATAGCGCTGCTCGAGCAGTTCCCTGGCCTGCGAGATCGGCCCGTGCTCGCGCCCGACTTCGCGGATCGAGAGGTCGGCATGGCGCGACAGGCACCAGCCATAGGCGCGCAGCAGGCCTTCCTCGCCGGCGAGGCCATCTCCGCCTTCCTCCAGTGCGCGATGCGCTTCGGAGAACAGGGCGGAGCCCTCCGGATCCTGCACGGTCGGTTCGGGGAAGAAGGGGGTGCCGATGCTCTCGTCGCCGGTGAGCGAGATCGCGACCTCGCGCAACAGCTCGATCGTCGGATAGGTCATCCGGTAGCGATAGCCGCCCTCGCTCGGCGCGCCGTCATGCACATCGAGCGGGTGGTTGAAGACGAGGTCGCCGGTGCGGGCGAAGAGTGTGCGGCCGCGGGCATGCCAGAGCTCGCAGCCCGAGAGGATCGTGCCGACCGCATAGGTCTCATGGGCATGCGGCGAATAGGTATGGGTCGAGAATTTCGCCGACAGGCATTCCAGCCCGGAGAAACGCGCCGCCGTGAACAGGCGGGCATGCTCCCCCGTCTGGAGCGGCATCTCCAGCAATGCGTCGCCTTGGCTGATCAGATCCATGACGCAAGATAGAGCGGAACCGCGGCCCCATGTCTTGAAGAAAAGTGATGGCGACGATCACGCGACCGTCGCCATTCGTCGGGGTTCAGGGACGCGGCGGCTCCTTGCCGGCGACGAGCACCAGGAGCGCACCGGCGAGCGTCGCCACCGCCATGTATCCGATCGGGCCGAGGCCGCCGACATGGTTGACCAGCAGGCCGCCGAACACCGCTCCGCTGGCGATCGCGACCAGGAAGGCCGCCGTCACGAGCCCGCTCGCCGATTCGGCATGATCGGCCGCGACGCGCACCATCCAGGTCTGGAAGCCGACGGGCGCGAAGCCGAAGGCGAAGCCCCAGAGTGCGACAGTGATCCCCGCCACGATCGGCGAGGCGCCGAACTGGATCATCACCAGCGCCAGCACGCCGATCGCCAGCGCGAACGAGACGATCGCCAGCTTGACGCCACGGCCCGCCACCGCGCCACCGGCGAAATTGCCGACGACATTGCCGAGGCCATAGCCGAGCAGCACCACGGTGATCGCCGCGACGCCGAGTTGCGGCGCATGCTCGAGGAAGGGCCGGATATAGGTGAAGCCGGTGAACTGTCCGGAGATGATGACAAGGACCGAGATCAGCATCAGCCGAATGCTCGGGCGCGAGAGCAGGACACCCAACGTGCCCAGCCGCGGCGCAGTCTGCGGCGGCAGGGCCGGCATCGTCACCAGCAGCGCCAGCAAAGCGACGCCGGCAAGCCCGGCCGAGAGCCCGAACACCATGCGCCAGCCGATCAGCGCGTCGAGATAGGCTCCGAGCGGCCCGCCGCCGATGAAGGCGGCCGACACGCCGGCCGAGATGAGCGCCAGCGCCCGCGGTACGGACTGCGCCGGGACGAGCCGCAGCGTCAGCGCCGGCGCCATCGACCAGAAGCCGCCCAGGGCAATGCCGAGCAGGAAGCGGGCCGCGAGCAGCATGACAAAGCCGTTGGCCATGGCCGTGACCAGGCTCGATACCGCCAGAAGCGATAACAGCGTCCAGAGCACGAGGCGCCGGTCGAACCGGCTGGTGAGGATCGGCGTGAAGATCGCCGCGGCGACGCCGACCAGCGAGGTCACCGTGACGGTCTGCCCGGCGGCACCGACGCTGATCGAGAGGTCGGCAGCGATCGAGGTCAGAACGCTGGCGGGCAGGAATTCGGCGCTGACCAGCGCGAACACGCCCATGGAGAGGGCGAAGACCGCCGGCCAGGCGGCCGTGCGCTCTTCGGGCACGATGCTGACAAGTTCGGCATCGGCTGTGGCTGACAAGGAATCCGACATAGGTCGCTCCAGGAAGATCGGACACCGGAGTTAGGCGTGACCGCCTGGAGCTTCCATGCTAAAAAACCCGGCATGCTTGACCAATCGTCCAGAAGATCGGCGCCGGATCCGTTGTCGGAGATGCTTCGCGGCTTGAGGCTCGAAGGCGTCGACTATGCCCGCTACCAGATGTCCGCGCCCTGGTGCCTGCTGTTTCCAGCCCAGTCCGCAGCGCGGTTCCATTTCATGGCCGAGCAAAGCTGCTGGCTGCGCACGCCCGAGGGCGACTGGGTCCGGCTCGAACAAGGCGACGCCGTGCTGATGCCACGTGGCGTTGAACATGCGCTGGCCAGCGAGCCCGGCGCCTCGGCGACGCCGCTCGGGCACTGCGCCTTCCAGCAATGCTGCGGCGAGATCGCTGAGGCGCGCGGCGGCGGCGAAGGGGAGGCGACGCTGTTCTTCAGCGCCAGCCTCTGCTTCAACGTCGACGCCCAGCACCCGATGCTACGGATGATGCCGGAACTGATGTGGGTGCACGAGATGGCGGTGCACGAGCCCGCCATCCCGGCGCTGCTCGGCACCATGTCATGCGAGCTTGCTCTCGACCGCGTCGGCGCCGGCGGCATCCTCACCCGCCTTGCCGATGTCGTCGCCGCCGCCCTGATCCGCTCCTGGGTCGAGCGCGGCTGCGGCAGCGCCACCGGCTGGGTCGCCGCCGCGCGTGACCCCGATATCGGGCGCGTGCTGGCCGCGATCCATCTCAATCCGGGCGAGGACTGGACGGTCGATGCCCTCGCCAAGGTGATGCACGCCTCGCGCTCTGCTTTCGCAGAGCGCTTCGCCAGTGTCGTCGGCGAGACACCGGCGCGCTATGTCCTGCAGGTCCAGATGCACCAGGCGAGGCAATGGCTTGAACGCGACAAGCTCCGGATCACCGCCGTCGCCCGCCGCCTCGGCTACGATTCGGAAGCCTCCTTCAGCCGGGCCTTCAAGCGGGTGATCGGCAAGCCGCCGAGCCATTTCCGCGCCATGGAGCCGCCAGTGCCAGCGGCACGGCCGATCGATGCGTCGCCGTCCGGCGAGGCTGGACAGCCTCCCGGGACGTCCTGACCAAACGCCCTCAGTCGATCAGGGCATCGGCGCGCCCGCCGCGAGGCTCGGTGAGCTGCGCGAAGCGGCCCTGTGCGAACAGCTCCTCGATGGTCTGGAGCGTCTTGGTGTAATGCGCCACCAGCAGCGCACAGGCGTCTGCTGCCGTGCCGTTCAGCACGATCTTCATCAACGCTTCGTGCTCGCTCTGGCCGTTGCGCGGCGTGTCGCCATAGGCGTGCGATATCGAGATGTAGCGCGCCGCGTGGTCGGCGAGGATATCGCAGAATTCGAGCAGCCAGGGCGAGCCGCAATTGGCCAGCAGCGCCCGGTGGAAATTGCGGTGTGCATCCTCCCAGCCGGCACGCTCCTCGGGCTTGTCGGAACGGAAGCGCGACAGGCGATGCAAGGCGAGCACGATGCCCTCTTCCCAGTGCTCGTCGCGATTGGCCATCGCCTCTTCGAGCGCCTTGGTCTCGAGCCAGCAGCGCGTGCGCACCAGCACGCGCCAGTCGTCGAGCGCGATCGCAGGCACGGCAAAACCGCGCTGCTCGTAACGTTCGACCAGCCGCTCCGCCGAGAGACGAGACAGCGCCTCGCGCACCGCGTTGCTGCCGACGCCATAGGTCGCCGCGATCGGCTCGATCCGCAGCTTCTCGCCAGGGCGGAACTCGCCCTGGATGATGTCGCTGCGCAGCTTCTGGTAGACCGTGGTCGACAGCGTGGTCTTTTCGCTCGCCTTGGCCATGCGGGTTCTCGGGTTCAGGCCGCTGGGCGCGGCGTCTTGGTGGAGATGCTGTTACGCGAACGCTGCCAGAACACGAACCGGTATTGCAGCCACGACACCAGGCCGAACATCGCGAGGCCGAGCAGGCTGAGATAGATGATCAGCGAGAACACCCGCGGCGTGTCGAGTTGCGAGGCGGCGACGCGGATCAGTTCGCCGAAACCCGCCCCGCCGCCAAGGAACTCGCCGGCGATCGCGCCCGAGACCACGCTGATCGCCGCGATCTTCAGCCCGGTGAAGAATTGTGGCAGCCCGGTCGGGATCTTGAGCTTGACCAGGGTCTGCAGGCGCGAGGCGCCGATGCTCTTGAACAGCATCCGGGCATTCTCGTCCGCCGCGTGCAGGCCGGCGGCCGTGCCGACGATGATCGGGAACACCGAGATGAAGGCCGCGAGCGCCACCTTTGACATGATGCCGAAGCCGAGCCAGGCGACGAACAGCGGCGCGAAGGCAAGCTTCGGCATGGTGTCGATCGCGACGATATAGGGCATCACGGCCCGCTCGCCGAAGCTGGTCTCGCCGACCAGGATACCGAGGGAGACGCCGATAGCGAGCGCGACGACGAAGCCCCAGACGACCTCGCTCGCCGTGACCCAGAAGGCCGGCAGCATGTAGTCGCCTGAGGAGAGGTTGCGGCCGACGAAGCCGATGTCGCGGATCGTGTCGGTCGGCGTCGGCAGGATCAGCGGCGAGACGATCCCCGACGAGGTAACGCCCTGCCAGAGCCCGAGGAAGAGGACGAGAAGGCCGAGCATCGAGACCCAGCGCGGCAGCTTCGAGGCGAACGAGACCTTCTCGGCCCAGACCGTGTCGGCGGGAAGTGCTTCAGCTGATTTGTCGACGACACCGCTCACAGGAAGGCCCCCTTGTCGAGCAAGCCGCGGATCTCGCCGACATAGGCGCCGAATTGTGGCAGCGTCGTCATCTCGAGCGTACGCGGCCGCGGCAGGTCGATCGCGATGCTGCGCACGATCCGGCCCGGCCGGGCCGACATCACATGGACGATATCGGAGAGGATCACAGCCTCCGCGATCGAGTGCGTCACCAGGAAGGCGGAGGCGTTGCGCTCGCGGCAGATGCGCTGCAGCTCCATGTTCATGAAATCGCGGGTGATCTCGTCGAGCGCGCTGAACGGCTCGTCGAGCAGGAGGACATTAGGCTCGGAGATCAGCATCCGGCAGATCGCGGCGCGCTGCGCCATGCCGCCGGACAGCTGCGAGGGATAGGTCGCCTCAAAACCCTTGAGACCGACGAGATCGAGCAGGCTCCTCGCACGCGGCGCAGCGGCCTCGGCCGCGGCACGGCCCTCGCGCACCTCGATCGGCAGGAGGATGTTCTGCAGGGTGGTGCGCCACGGAAACAGCGTCGCCTGCTGGAACATCATGCCGATATCGGCGCGCGCGCCGAGCACCGGCGTTCCGGCCAGCATCACCCTGCCCTTCGAGGGCGGCGTCAGTCCGGCCATGATCTTGAGCAGGGTCGACTTGCCGCAGCCGCTGGAGCCGATCACCGAATGGAATTCGCCCTGGCGCAACGTCAGCGCGACGCTCTCCAGCGCGACGACGCTTTCGCCATAGACCTTCGAGACATCGCTGAGCTCATAGACCGGCCGGGCGAGCTGCCCGGCCGTTTGCGTCGCCGCCAGTGTCATTTCGGCGCATTCCAGGCCGCGACCAGGTCGTTCGAATAAGCCTTGCTCAAATCATCGAGCGGCTTCTTGAGATCGCCCGAGGCGAGCAGCGTCTTCTGCCACATCTCCCAGGCCTCGGGGTTGTTGTAGCCAAAGCCCTTGGCGACATCGAGCGGCGCCGTCAGGCGGTAATAGACCTCCATCAGCGCCTCGGCGAAGGGCATGTTCTCGAGCTGCTGCGGATTGCCCATGCGCGCATGCTTCAGCACCGCCGCCTTGTTGGCGGGATCGAGGCCGAACTTGGTGCCTCTGACCAGCGCCCGGCCGAAGCGCTCCAGCATTCCACGATTCTCGTCGAGGTACTTGCGGGTAACGACATAGCCGTTACCGAAATAGGACTGGAAGCGCGGCGGCGTCAGCGAGCGCAGCTTGATCCCGCGCAGGCTCAGCGTCGCTGCGCCGGCGGTGTCCGAGGCATAGGCGTCGATCGCCTTCTGCATGAAGCCGGCCACCGCCATGCCGCCCTCGCCCACCGTGATGAACTTGTAATCGGCGCCCTCCTTCATGCCCTCGGCATCGAAGATCGAGCGAACGAAGGCGACCTCGGCGCCATCGGAGGTGCCGACGCCGATGACCTTGCCCTTGAGGTCGGCCGGCTTCTGGAAGGCGGAGGTCTCCGGCACGACGAGGTTGAACTGGCTGCGCGTGAAGTAATTGTAGATGTAGACGAGGTCCTGGCCACGCTCGCGCGCCGCCATCAACGGCCCCGGTCCGGGATGGGCGAGTTGCGCCTGGCCCGCGAGCAGCGCCTGGATCGCAGCCGCCGAGCCGTTGACGCTGCGCGGCGTGATCTTGAGCTTCTCTTCAGCGAAGTAGCCCTCGCCGATCGCCGCATAAAGCGCGAAATAGCCGAGCCCGCCCGGGCTCGGATAGACGATCGTCAGCTCGTCGACCGCTTGCGAGAGGGCCTGCGGCGCCGCGAGCGCGAAGGGCAGCCCTGCAGCCGCCGCCATGAACTGCCTACGCTTCATCCCGTTCCCCTTGGTTTTTCGACGCGAGCGGGAGAACGATGCATCATCGCGGCGGCGTGTCAAATTAAATTCATATTCTGATACAAATAGAAAAAATATGCAGATTTATATGGACTCGCTATGAGCGCACCCTATGCTGGCTCTGTTCGCCACCCAGCCACGGCCGCTCGATGACCACGCTCGCAGATCTCGCTGTCCCCGCCCCGACCCGCCCGACCCTGGCGATCATCGGCTCGTCGGCGCGCTTTCCGGTCAGGCGAATCTATTGCGTCGGCCGCAACTATGTCGCCCATGTCCGCGAGATGGGTGGCGACGAGACGCGCGATTTCCCGCTGATCTTCCAGAAGCCGGTGGATGCGGTCGTGCAGGATGGCGGCACGGTGCCCTACCCGCCGATGACCGACGACTTCCATTTCGAGCTCGAGCTCATGGTCGCAATGAAATCCGGCGGCTACAACATCCCGCAGGACGA
Organism: Bosea vestrisii; assembly: GCF_030144325.1. Taxonomy (NCBI): domain Bacteria; kingdom Pseudomonadati; phylum Pseudomonadota; class Alphaproteobacteria; order Hyphomicrobiales; family Alloboseaceae; genus Allobosea; species Allobosea vestrisii. The sequence goes on from NZ_CP126307.1 coordinate 1,180,887, forward strand.
GGCGCTGTCGCACATCTTCGGCTACGGCATCTGTCTCGACATGACCCGCCGCCGCCTGCTCAACACACCGGACGGGCCGCGCATTCCCTGGGAGCTGAAGAAGTCCTTCGACCATTCCGCGCCCTGCGGACCGGTCTACCCGGTCGAGCAGGTCGGCCACCCCTCGTCCGGCAGCATCAGGCTCGAGGTCGACGGCACCGCACGCCAGGATTCCGACCTGTCGCTGATGATCTGGCGCACGCCGGAGATCATCGCCACGCTCTCGAACTACTATTCGCTGGAACCGGGCGACGTGATCATGACCGGCACACCCCATGGCGTCGGCGCTGTGCTGCCCGGCAACGTCCTCGTCGGCAGCATCGAGACGCTCGGCTCGCTCACCGTCACTATCGGCGAGCCGGCGGTCGCAGCCTGAGGCGAAGCGCTCTATCGTTCGGCGATTCTCCATCGACCCGGACGACGAGATGAGCATCCGCCAGCAACTGATCGAGCGCTTCTTCCGCTATCTCGCTGTCACCAGCCAGAGCGACATCAAGGCGACGACGCTCCCAAGCACGCCGGGCCAGCAGCGCCTCGCCGAACTGCTGGCCGATGAATTGCGTGCGCTCGGCCTCGACGACGTCGTCATCGATGAGCACGCCACCGTCACGGCGGTGAAGCGCGGCACGGTGCCGGGCGCAGCCAAGATCGGCTTCATCGCCCATCTCGACACCTTCGATGCCGGCCTCTCGCCCGAGATCCGCCCGCAGCTGCTGCGTTTCGAGGGCAAGGACCTCTGCCTCAACCGCGATCAGGACATCTGGCTGCGCGTCGCCGAGCATCCGCAGCTGCGCGACTGGGCTGGCGCCGAGATCATCGCCAGCGACGGCACCAGTGTGCTCGGCGCCGACAACAAGGCGGCGATCACGGTGATCATGACCCTGCTCGCCAATCTCGTCCCGCAGGACCGGCATGGCGATATCGCCGTCGCCTTCGTCCCGGACGAGGAGATCGGCCTGCGCGGCGCCAAGGTGCTCGACCTCGCCCGCTTCCCCTGCGATTTCGCCTACACGATCGACTGCTGCGAGCTCGGCGAAGTCGTGATCGAGAACTTCAACGCGGCCAGCGCCGAGATCACCCTGACTGGCGTCAGCACCCATCCGATGTCGGCCAAGGGCGTGCTGGTGAACCCCGTCCTGATGGCGCAGGACTTCGTCAGCCGCTTCGACAGGGCGCAGACGCCGGAGAACACCGAAGGCCGCGAGGGCTATGTCTGGTTCAACACCATCACCGCCAATGCCAGCGAGGCCAGGCTCGGCGCGCTGATCCGCGATTTCGACAGGCAGAGCTTTGAAGCCCGCAAGCGCCGCATAAACGAGGTCGCGGCCGAGATCGCCGCGCTCTATCCGACCGGCCGGGTCGAATGCGTGGTCAGCGACACCTATGGCAACATCCATGACAGTCTCGGTGACGACCAGCGCCCGGTCGAACTGCTGTTCGGCGCGCTGGAGCGCTTGCAGATCAGGAAGAAGCAGATCCCGATGCGCGGCGGCACGGACGGCGCGGCGCTCTCGGCCCGCGGCCTGCCGACACCGAACTTCTTCACCGGCGCCTATAATTTCCACTCGCGCTACGAGTTCCTGCCGGTCCCGGCCTTCGAGAAGTCCTACGAGGTGGCGCGGATGATCTGCACGCTGGGGGCGGGGCAACCTTCAACCTAGCTCAATGTCATCCCGGACAAGCCGCGCAGCGGCGCCGATCCGGGATCCATACCGGAACGGTTCAGGAATGGATCCCGGGCCTTCGCTTCGCTGCGCCCGGGATGACACGCGCTTATTCGATCGACAGCGGCTGTTACCCGCCAACCAGCTCGAACCAGCCGGCCTCGTCGATCACCTTGACGCCGTGCTTGGCGGCATCCTTGAGCTTCGAGCCCGCGCCCGGCCCCGCCACCAGGAGGTCGGTCTTCGAGGAGACCGAGCCGGCGACCTTGGCGCCGAGCCGCTCGGCCATCGCCTTGGCCTCGTCGCGGGTCATGCGTTCGAGCGCGCCGGTGAAGACGACGATCTGGCCGGCGACCGGGCTGGACGAGGCCACCGCCTCCAGCGGCTGCGGCGTAACCTCGGCAAGCAGCCGGCCGAGCATCTGCTGGTTGTGCTCCTCGGCGAAGAACTGCAGCAGTGCCTCGACCACGGTCGGGCCGACGCCATCGATCGCATCGAGCGCCGCCCGCTCCTCGCTTTCCGCGTTCTCGGCAGCGAGGCAAGCCGCCTCCAGCGCTTCGAACGAGCCGTAATGGCGCGCCAGCAGACGGGCATTGGTCTCGCCGATATGGCGGATGCCGAGCCCGAAGATGAAGCGGTTGAGCGGCGGCTTACGCCGGTCGTCGATCGCCTCGAACAGCTTCTTGGTGCTGGTCGCGCCGAAACCTTCCTTGTCCTTCAATTTCTTGAGGTTCGCCCCCGTCGCGCTGCGCCAGCGTGAAGATGTCGGCCGGTTCCTTTACCGGCAGGTCCGGATCGGTGTGGAAGAATTCGATCTGCTTGTCGCCGAGCCCGTCAATGTCGAGCGCGTCGCGCGAGACGAAATGCTTCAATCGCTCGACCGCCTGCGCCGCGCAGATCAGCCCGCCGGTGCAGCGCCGCACCGCATCCTCCTTGCCCGAGCGCGGATTGTGCTCGCGCACCGCGTCCGAGCCGCAGACCGGGCAGGTCGCCGGGAAGACATAAGGCTGCGCGTCGGCCGGGCGCTTGGCGAGGTCGACCGCCTCGACGCGCGGGATCACGTCGCCGGCGCGCTTCACCGTCACCGTGTCGCCGATGCGGATGTCGCTGCCGTCGCGGATCGGCAGCCCCTTCGAATCGAAGCCGCGGATGTAGTCCTCGTTGTGCAGCGTCGCATTGGTGACGACGACACCGCCGACCGTCACCGGCTTCAGGCGCGCCACCGGCGAAAGCGCGCCAGTGCGACCGACCTGGATGTCGATCGCCTCGAGCACCGTGGTGGCGAGCTCGGCCGGGAACTTGTGGGCGATCGCCCAGCGCGGCGCGCGGGCGACGAAGCCGAGCCTTGCCTGCAGCGCGAGCTCGTCGACCTTGTAGACCACGCCATCGATGTCGTAGCCGAGCGTGGCGCGCTGCGCCTCGATCGACCGGTAATGCGCCAGCAATGCCTCGACGCTCTCGCAGCGCGCCATCAGCGGGTTGGTCTTGAAACCCCAACGCGCGAAGACCTCGACCACACCGAACTGAGTCGGCGCCGGCAGCTCCGGCATCTCGCCCCAGGCATAGGCGAAGAAGCGCAGGGGCCGGCTTGCGGTGATCGAGACGTCGAGCTGGCGCAGCGAGCCGGCTGCGGCGTTCCGCGGATTGGCGAATTCGCGCTCCTCCTTCTCGCGCTGGCGCTGGTTGATCGCGGCGAAATCGGCATGGCCGAGATAGATCTCGCCGCGCACCTCGGCAATCTCGGGCACATCCTTACCCTTCAGCCGGTGCGGGATCTCGGAAATCGTGCGCGCATTGGCCGTGACGTCCTCGCCCTCCTCGCCATCGCCGCGGGTCGCGGCGCTGACCAGCTCGCCATTCTCGTAGCGCAGCGAGAGCGAGAGGCCGTCGATCTTCGGCTCGGCGGTGAAGGCGATCGGCTGATCGTCCTTGCGGCCGAGGAAGGTCCGCACGCGCGTGACGAAGTCGGCGATGTCCTCGTCGGCGAAGGCGTTGTTGAGCGAGAGCATCGGCACACGATGCCGGATTTTGGCGAATTTGCCCGATGGCTTGGCGCCGACCTTGTCGGAGAGCGCCTCACTCCCCTTGAGCTCGGGGAAGGCGCTTTCCAGCGCAGTGAGTCGGCGGAACTTCGCGTCGAAGGTCGCGTCGTCCATGATCGGCGCGCTGTCGCTGTGATAGGCGGCATTCGCGGCGGCAATCTCGGGCCCGAGCAGTTCATGCTCGGCGCGCGCATCCTCGGGTGTCAAATCTTCGACGGGCGTGGGAACAGGATCGGCCATGGCGCAGTTCTAGTTCAGGGGAAGTTTTCTGCGAAGCTCCTGTTTCACGATTTGGGCACGCCGATTTGTGGCAGGAGCAGGTCGGGTGTAAGCTTTCCCCGCTGAGAATGGATGCTCGACGCCTCGCAGGTCTTGACCGGAGGATAGCGTCAGGACCGCTAAGGCGAACCGGGCCGAACCGGGAAGAACGCCATGGCCGATACCCATCTCCATCACGACCACGTGGCGGCGAATGATGCTGCACCGCCCGACGCCCTGCCCGTCAGCGAGATCGGCATCGCCGACATCAAGGATGCTCTGAGGCAGGGCTATTCCGACTTCATGGCCCAGCCGAGCCATCTGCTCTTCATCGCCTTGATCTATCCGATCGCAGGGATTCTGCTCGCCCGGCTGACGGTGAGCTACAATATCTTCCCGCTGCTGTTCCCGCTGGCCTCGGGCTTCGCCCTGCTCGGCCCGTTCGCAGCGATCGGCCTCTACGAGATCAGCCGCCGCCGCGAGCTCGGCATGGACACCTCCTGGAAGCATGCGCTCGATGTCGTGCACTCGCCCGGCATCGGCCAGATCGCCCTGCTCGGCGCGCTCCTGACCGGCGCCTTCCTCACCTGGCTGTTCAGCGCCTGGATCATCTATCGCTGGCTGATGGGCGACGTCCCGCTCGATTCCTTCGAGAGCTTCGCCACGCCACTGCTGACCACGGTGAACGGCTGGACGCTGATCATCCTCGGCAACTCGCTCGGCCTGCTCTTCGCGATCGTCGTCTTCTCGATAACCGTGGTTTCCTTCCCGCTGATGCTCGACCGTCATGTCGACATGGCAACGGCAGTCCGCACCTCGGTCGCGGCGGTCGAGAAGAACCCGCGGGTGATGATGTATTGGGGCCTGACGATCACGGCGCTGCTGGTGCTCGGCTCGCTGCCGGTGCTGGTCGGCCTGATCATCGTGATGCCGGTGCTCGGCCACGCCAGCTGGCATCTCTACCGCAAGGTCGTGCCGCGGTAGCTTCTAGCCGTCATGCTCGGGCTTGTCCGAGCATCTCAGGCCGGACGAGGCGCTGGCTGGCGCCTCATCGTCACGAGATTCTCGGGTCTGCGCTTCGCAGCGCCCGAGAATGACGCTTCAATGTTTCAATGCTGATCGACCGAGACCTCGCGCGTCAGCCCGCGCCTGACCAGCCCGACCGCGAGCAGGACCGGCAGCGAGGCGATCAGCCCCATCGCCGAGAGCCTGCCCCACAAGGTCTCGTCCTCGTTGATCAGCGTCGCGATGAAGGCCGGCAGGGTGAACTTCGACGGCGTCTGGATGAAGAGCAGCGCGAACAGGAACTCGTTCCAGCTCATGATCGCGACGAAGACCGCGGTCGCGACCAGCCCGGGCATCAAGAGCGGCACGACGATCTCCAGCAGCCGCTTCACAAAACCCGCGCCGTCGAGCATCGCCGCCTCCTCGAACGAATAGGGCACATCGCGGACGAAACCGAGCAGCATCCAGATCGCGAAAGGCAGCGCCAGGATCTGGTTGGCGAGGATCAGGCCGAGATGGGTGTCGAGCAGGCCGAGCGCCCGCAGCACCTGGTAGAGCGGGATCGCGAGCGCGATCGGCGGCGCCAGCTTGATCACCAGCACGAAGCCGAGAAAGACGATGTCGAAGCGCTTCGGCAATTCGAAGCGCGCCAGCGCGTAGGCTGCCGGCAGGCCGGCGAGCAATGACAACCCGACCGTGCCCAGCGCCACCACGACGCTGTTGAGCCCGAGCCGCCACATCCCGCTGTCGAGCAGCACGCGGTAATGCGCCAGCGTCGGATCCTGCGGCCAGAGCGCGATCGAGGTCGAGATGTATTCGGCCGGTGGCTTGAGCGAGGTCGCCACCATCCAGAGCAGCGGGATCAGCGAGAGCGCGCAAAGCGCGAAGGCGGCGATAATCCGGATCATCGGCCCGCCCCCTTGAGCAGCGAAGCCGCATAGACGACGGCGAGCAACCCCGCGACGACGATCATCACCACGGCGGCGGCCGAGGCCAGCCCGATGTCGAAGAAGCGGAAGCCCTGCCGGTAAACGAACATCGAGACCGTCTCGGTCGCCTGCCCCGGCCCGCCGCCGGTCATGGCGTAGACCTTGTCGAATAATTTGAAGCTGTCGACCGAGCGCAGCAGCGCCGCGACGAAGAGATAGGGCGCGAGCAGCGGCAGCGTCATGTCGCGGAAGCGCCGCCACGGCCCGGCACCGTCGACGCGGGCGGCTTCGTAGACGTCCTGCGGAATCAGGCGCAGGCCGGCGAAGATGATCAGGAAGGCGAAGGGCGCGGTCTGCCAGAGATCGACCAGCACGATCGACCAGAGCGCGAGGTTCGGATCGAACAGCCAGGGCACGCCGGGCAGGCCGATGGCGCGCAAGAGGTTGTTGAGAAAGCCGAGATCGAAATGGAACCAGGCCCGCCAGATCGCGGTCACCACCATGGTCGAGAGCACGAAGGGCGCGAGCAGCAGCGTCATCACCAGCGTGCGGCCAGGAAAGGCGCGGTTGAGCAGGAGGGCAAGGCCCAGCCCCGCCGCGACCTCGAGCACGGTCGCAACCACGGTGAACACAACGGTGTTCGTCACCGCCTGCCGGAAGAAGCGGCTGTCCCAGAGCTCCTGGAAATTCTCCAGCCCGACGAACTTGGCGTTCTCGAAGCCGTAATCGGTCGCGAACAGGGACAACGCCAGCGTCCGCCCGAGCGGATAGAGCGTCAGCCCGGCGAAGATCAGGAGCGCCGGCGTCAGCAGGAGCCAGGGCAGCAGGCGGCGGGAAGCGGTCATTACGTCCAGACGGAAAGCGGGCCGCCCCGATGCAAGGCGGCCCGTGTGACGATCAGCGCGTCAGCGCGCGGGTGATCTGGGCGTTGGCCTCGGTCAGCGCTTGCTTGGGCTGCAGCTGGCCGATCAGGGCGAGCTGGAGATAATCGCCCAGAATGGTCTCGACGCGGGCCCACTGGCTGATGCGCGGACGCGCCTGTGCAACGTTGAGCGCTTCGAGCTGTGCCGGGTACCAGCGGTACTTGGCGACGAGATCCTTGTCGTTGAACAGCGCGGTGAGCGTCGGCGGGTTGCCGGTCTCGAGCGCGATCAGCTTCTGGTTCTCAGGGCTGGTGACGAAGCGGATGAAGTCGGCAGCGCGCGCCTTGTTCGGCGAGTCGGCCGGGATGGCGAGCAGCCAGGCGCCCAGCATCGGCGCCGGCCCCTTGACCTCGCCCGGGGTCGCGACGACCTCGACCTGGTTCGCGACCTTGGAAGCGCTGCCGTCGAGCGTGCCGGCCCATGACGACCACATCTCGACCGCGATCGCGGCGCGGCCCTGCTGGATCGCGTCGCGCAATTCGGTGGCGTTGTAGGTCTCGACGCCCTTCGGCGCGAGCGCCTTGAAGGAGAGGAACTGCGTCAGCGCCTTCTCGGCCGCGGGGGTATCGAGCACGGCCTTGCCGTCGGCGCTCACCACGTCGCCGCCATGCGCCCACAGCACCGGCAGGAAGGAGGTGACGATCGGGTTGCCCTTGATGCCGCGGAAGACGAGGCCGGAGACGCCCTGCTCCTTGTCCTGGATCACCTGCGCCGCCTTGACGACGTCGCTCCAGGTCTTGGGCCGCTCGAAGCCGTGCTTGGCGAGCAGGTCCTTGCGATAGGCGAACATGGCGATGTTGCCGACGAAGGGCGCGGCATAGAGCTTGCCGTCATGCCGCGAGACATCCATCGCCGACTTGACGAATTCGCCCGGCAGTCCGCCGACAGTGCCGAGATCGGTGAGCCAGCCGCGCGCCATGAACTCCGGCGCCCAGATGTCGTCGAGCATGGCGACATCGGTCGCCGCCGTCTTCTCGCGCGCGCCGACTGCAAGGCGCTCATAGAGCGGGCCGCCGCCGAGCTCGAGCCGCTCGATCTTCACACTGGGATTCTTGGCCTGGTAGAGCTCGACCATCTTGGCCAGCGCCGGGGCGAAGCCGGCATCGCGCCCGGCGATCACCAGCCGGTCCTGCGCGGCGGCGGGCAGGCTGAGCCCGGCCAACATCAACATGGCGCCGAGCGCCTTACCAATCGTCCTCATGGCATTCCCCCGTCCGGGTCTCTGCCCGGCCGGGCATTGTGGGAGCGGATGGCTGGCGAGTGCAACAGCTATGCGACGATTCCGGAACAATCCGACCATGCGTCGCGTTGCGAGAGTGCTGCGGCAAGGTCGCACGCACCGTCAGCCGTGCAGATGCGACGGCACCGCAACCGGGAGGGGCTCCACCATGAACAACATCATCTACATTATCGGCTTGGTCGTCGTCGTTCTGGCGATTCTGTCCTTCCTCGGACTGCGTTGATGACAGCCGCCTGAGGCCCAGCGCAAAACGCTGCTCTAGCCGTATGTTCGCCCTTGTGGCGAGCATACGGCTAGAGCAGCGTTTTGCAGGAAGGAAAACATGGATGGTCGGCACAAGGCCGACCATGACGGCGAAGCCGCAATCAGCCAGCGTCAGCGATCGTCGCGGCGCGGCTTCTTGCTTGCGAAGGGCTTCTTGCCAGTGAAGGGCTTCTTAGCAGCGAAAGGCTTTTTCTCGCCGAAGTTCTTGCCCGCAGGCCGTGCGTCGCCGGCAGCCGGCCGCTCTCCGCCATGCTGCGCGCCGAATGGCTTCTTGCCACCCTTGAACTTGCCGGCGAACGGCTTGCCGCCGTGCTCAGCCTTTTTGTCGAAGGGTCGTTCCGGCCGCAGGATCGCAGTTTCCTCATAGGCCGGCTCGCGATCACGCCGCGCCGGATCATAAGGCTTGGCGCCGAACGGCTTGCCCTTGCCTTCGTAAGGCTTGCGCGCGGGCGCCGTCGAACGCTCGTCGCGCTGCTCGCGGGCCTGATAGGGCGCCCGCGGCGCATGGCTCGCCTTCTCGGCGAAGGGCTTGGCCGGGCGGCGCTCCTCTTCGCCGGTCACCGGCTCGATGATGATCTTGTCGCGGTCGACAGCCTTGGTGAGTTGCGCGAAGCGCTCCGCGACCTCGGCATCGATCTCGACCTTGGTTTCCTTGTCGAAGATGCGGATCGCACCGACCTCGTCGCGCGTGATCTTGCCGCGTCGGCACAGCATCGGCAGGAGCTGGCGCGGATCGGCACCGTCCTTGCGGCCGATATTGAGGCGGAACCAGACGGTATCGCCGCGCGGACCCGATCTCTCGCGGCGCTCCGGCCGCTCGGCGCCACCATGCTCGCGTGGCCTTGCGTAATCCTCGGCGCTGCGCACGGGGCGACGTTCGTCACGACCGAAGTTGGGATCGCCGACCTCTTCGGCCGCGGGGAGGCGCGAGCGATAGACACGCACCAGCGCTGCTGCGATCTCCTGCGTCGAGCGCCCCGCAAGCAGGGCCGCGACCATCGGCGCATCGTCCTCACTCGCCTCGCCGGAGAGCAGGGGATCGCTCAGCAGGCGCTGCTCGTCGAGCACGCGGATCTCGTCCTGCGTCGGCGGACCGGCCCAGCTCACCTCGATCTTGGCCTCGGCGATCAGCATCTCGGCCTTGCGCCGGCGCGAGGCCGGCACCAGCAGCACGCTCGTGCCCTTGTTGCCGGCGCGCCCGGTACGGCCCGAGCGATGCTGCATCACCTCGGGATCGTTCGGCAGCTCGGCATGGATGACCAGCGTCAGGCCCGGCAGGTCGATGCCGCGCGCCGCGACATCGGTCGCGACGCAGACGCGTGCCCTTCCGTCGCGCAAAGCCTGCAGCGCCGAATTGCGCTCGCTCTGGCTGAGCTCACCCGAGAGCGCCACAGCCGAGAAGCCGCGCTCCAGCAGGATCGCCTCGAGATGACGCACAGCGTTGCGGGTGTTGCAGAACACCAGCGCGGTCGGCGAATCGTGGAAGCGCAGCAGGTTGACGACCGCGAGCTCGGCCTCCTTCGGGAAGACGCGGATGGCGCGGTACTCGATATCGGCATGGCCGCGCTCGCCGCCGGCGACCTCGATGCGCAGGGCATCGCGCTGATAGCTGCGTGCCAGGGCGATGATCGCCTTCGGCAGCGTCGCCGAGAACAGAAGGCTGCGGCGCTCTGCCGGCGCGGACTTCAGGATGAATTCGAGATCGTCGCGAAAGCCGAGATCGAGCATCTCGTCGGCCTCGTCGAGCACGACCGCCCGCAGGCCCGAAACGTCGAGGCGACGGCGTTCGATGTGGTCACGCAGACGGCCGGGCGTGCCGACGACGATATGCGCACCCTCGTCGAGCAGGGGCCGCTTCGCGGCGCGGGTCCATGCCGCCGACGCAGGAGATCACGCGGGCATTGGTCTGCTTGTAGAGCCAGCTGAGCTCGCGCTGGACCTGGAGGGCGAGCTCGCGCGTCGGCGCAACGATCAGCGCCAGCGGCCGTTCGGCCCGCGGCAGGGCTTCGGCCTCGCCGAGCAGGTCGGCGCCGATGGCGAGGCCATAGGCCACCGTCTTGCCCGAACCGGTCTGCGACGAGACCAGGAGATCGCGGCCGGCAGCGGCCTCTTCCAGCACGGCGGCCTGGACGGGCGTCGGCTCATTGTAATTGCGGTCGGCGAGCGCACGCGCGAGCGGCGCACTCGTGGAAATGAAGGACATTGATGTCAGGCCTTAGGTTGCAACCGGCGGGCTGGCGGCATGCAGATCGAGGGGCGGCACCGGATACGGCGCACGCAGTTGCTGCCGCACATAGAGCAGATCGCGCAAAAAGGAAATGGAGCAGCGATCCCTTCCGGCATGCGAAGCCGGATATCGACCATGTTGCCCGCTCCGTTGTCCGCAACGCAGACCTCGTGATCTAAGCAGATCGAACGCGATCGGAGACCAGCAGACATGAGCGGGACGTGGCGGCGGTTCGGTTCCTACGAGGTGCTCACGTTGCACGACGGCATCTTCGAGGCGCCACTGGACGTCCTGGTCCATGCGGGCGGCCAGGCCGCCCGTGACGAAGCCGTGGCGCGCTGGGGCAAGCCGAAGATCAGCATCCCGGTCAATTGCTTCGCCCTGAAGAATGCCGACGGGATCACCCTCGTCGATGCCGGCACCGGCCCCTCCTGGGGCGAAGCGATGGGCCATGCACCCGCCGCCATGGCGAGCGCCGGTATTGCCCCCGAGCAGGTCGAACGAGTCCTGATCACACATCTGCACGGCGATCATGCACTCGGCCTTTTCGACGGCGATCGCGCCCGTTTCGCCAATGCCGAGATCATCGTGCCGGAAGCCGATCTCGCTTTCTTCGGCGAGGAAGCCAATCGCGCCCAGACGCCGCAGAACAGGCAGGGCGGCTTTGCCGTCGCCGCGGCCGTGACGAAGCACTATGCCGGCCGCATCCGTCCCGTCCCGGTCGGCACCGTGCGACCCGGTATCGCGCTGATCCCGCTTCCCGGCCACACCTTCGGCCATAGTGGCTATCTGATCGAAGGCGAGGAGAGCCTCCTGCTCTGGGGCGATGCGCTGCATCTATCCGACCTGCAGGCCTTCGATCCGGATGTCGGCCTGGTCTATGATTTCGACGCCACAACCGCCGTCGCCTCCCGCCGCGCCATCCTCGAACGCGCCGCGCACGAAGGTTGGCTCGTATCGGGCGGCCATATCGAAGGTTTCAGACGCGTCAACGAGAGTGGCTCGGGGTATGAATTGATCCCGGCCTGACAGCGTCAGCCGCGCATCCCGGCCGCATCGAGCAGCTTGCCGGCCGCCGCCCGCGCCTCCTCGGTGATCGAGGCGCCGGCGAGCATGCGGGCGATTTCCTCGCGCCGGCTGCCAGCTTCCAGTGACGAGACGCGCGTGACGGTGCGTTCGTCGGCGCCCTCCCCGCCGTGGGCCGATTTCGCGATCAGGAAATGCTGCCCGGCCTTGGCCGCGACCTGCGGCGCATGCGTCACCGAAACGACCTGCACCCGCGCCGCCAGCCGTGCCAGCCGCTCGCCGATCGCATCCGCCACCGCGCCGCCGACGCCGGTGTCGATCTCGTCGAAGACCAGCGTCGGGGCCGAGCCGCGCTCGGCCAGCACCACCTTCAGCGCCAGCATGAAGCGCGACAGTTCGCCGCCCGAGGCGACCTTCATCATTGGCCCCGGGCGTGTGCCGGGATTGGTCTCGACCCAGAATTCGACGCGGTCGAAACCCTCCGGTCCGCGCGCATCGGGATCGCTGTCGATCTGCGTGATGAAACGTGCCCGCTCCAGCTTGAGCGGCGGCAGTTCCGCCTTGACCGCGGCGTCGAGCGCCGATGCGGCCCGCCTGCGCCCGGCAGACAGCGCTGTCGCCAGCGTGACATAGGCCGCCTCGGCTTCGGCGAGCTCGGCCTCCAGGCGCTTGAGCGAGCCTTCGCTCTCGTCCAGCGCGGCGAGGTCTGCCGCCATGGTCTCGGCCAGGGCCGCCAGTGCATCGACCGGGACGTCGAATTTGCGCGCCGCCGCGCGTAGCGCGAACAGCCGTTCCTCGACGCGCTCCAGCACGCGCGGATCGAATTCGGCAGCGCGTACCGCCGCCTGCAGCGTCTCCCCCCGCCTCCTCCAGCGCGACCACCGCCGTGGTCAAGGCCGCGATCGAGGGGTCGACCAGCCCCGGCGCCTGGGTGGCGCGGCGCTCCAGCCGGCGCAGCACGCCCGACAGGGCGGAAACCGGCGAGGCTGTGCCTCCGACCGCCTCATAGGCTTCGATGATGTCGCGGGCGACCTTCTCGGCCGCCATCATGCCCTGGCGCTGGCTCGCGAGAGCCTCTTCCTCACCCGGCCCGGGGGCGAGCTTGCCAAGCTCTGCCACGGCATGGCGCAGGAAGTCCGCCTCCTTGCGCGCGGTCTCGACCCGCATGCGCTGGCTCTGCAGCGCCTGCCGCGCCTTCTTCAGCGTCTCGCTGGCGCGGGCGACCTCGGCCGCCTGCTCGGCGAGTTCGCCGAAACCGTCGAGGATGGTGCGGTGCTGGGCCGGGTCGGTCAGCGCCCGGTCGTCATGCTGGCCATGGATCTCGACCAGCGCCGCGCCGATCATCCGCAGGATCTGCACGCTGACCGGCTGGTCGTTGACGAAGGCGCGGGTCCGGCCATCGGCATATTGCACGCGCCTGAGGATCAGGTCGCCGTCAGTGTCGATCTCCTGCGCCTGAGCGAGCACACGCGCCGGATGCGACATCGGCAGGTCAAAGACGGCGCTGACTTGCCCTTGCGTCTCGCCATGGCGCACCAGCCCGCCATCGCCGCGCGCGCCGAGAGCGAGCGCAAAACCGTCGAGCAGGATCGATTTGCCGGCGCCGGTCTCGCCGGTCAACACGCTGAGCCCGCCCTCGAAGCCCAGGTCGAGCCGGTCGATCAGAACGATGTCGCGGATCGAGAGCTGAGCGAGCATGCAACTCAGCTCCCTTGTGCCGGCAGGAGATGGCCTCGCCGGGGCACCAGCAGACCGACTTAGAGGCGGCCGAGACCAGTTATCCCCACGACCGCGCGCGTGAAGCCGTTGAAGGCCCGGCTGATATAGGAGCCGCGATCCTCACGTGGCTGCAGGCCGCCGCTCTCCAGGAGCGTATAGGCGTCCTTGTACCAGGGGCTGTCCGGGAAGTTGTGGCCGAGCACCGCCGCGGCGGTCTGCGCCTCGTTGGTGATCCCGAGCGCCATATAGGCCTCGGTCAGGCGCATCAGCGCTTCTTCGACATGGCGTGTCGTCTGGTACTTGGTGATGACATCGCGGAAGCGGCCGACGGCACCCGTGTAGTTGCGCTTCTCGAGATAGAAGCGGCCGACATTCATTTCCTTGCCGGCGAGCTGGTCGCGCGCGACCAGCATCTTCTCGCGCACGTCGAGCACGTATTCCGACTTCGGATAGCGGTCGAGCAGTTCCTGCATCGCGCGCAGCGCCTGGTCGGTGCGCTCCTGGTCGCGCGTCGCATCCGGGATCTGGTTATAATAGGACATCGCGAGGATGTACTGCGCGTAGGCCGCATCCGGGCTCGCCGGGTTCTGCGCCAGGAAGCGCTTCGAGGCGGTGATCGCGTCGTCGTATTTGGCCGCCTCGTAATTCGCATAGGCGGCCATGATCAGGCCCTTCTTCGAATAGGGCGAGAACGGCGCCTGCTTGTCGATTTCGTCGAACTTCTTGTTCGCGCCTTCGGTGTCGCCGTTCTTCAGACGCGCAAGCCCCTCATTATAGAGCTTGTCGGCCGGAACCTCCGCCACCACCTCGGGTTTGTAGACCTCTGGCCGGTCGAACGGGTTGAGCGCGCTAACCGTGTCGCAGCCGCCGAGCGCAGCCGCGAGGGCGAAAACCAGCGCGAGGCGCTTGCCACCCCGTGTCGATTCGCCGGAATTGAATGTCTTCAGCCGCATGACGCTCACTTCATCCGTCCTTGTGACGCCCCTTCGACAAGAGCGCGCGAATTGGCTTTAGCTCAGAAGCAGCCTTTTCGCCAAGCGTGACGGGCGCTTCATGCAGTGCGATCGCCGTTTCCTACAGGAAACGGGCGAATGCAAGGCGTGGCGTCGCGTAATACCCTGCTCAGTGCAGATCGGGCGCGAGTGCTGCAGGCATCGGGCCAGCCGCCATCTGCACGGCGTGGTGTCCGTAAACCGGCTGGGCCTCGACGATCGCGTAGTTGGCGCGGTCGGCGAACAGCGCCTCGAGGATACGGACGTTCATGCGGTGACCGCCGCAATAGGAACGAAACTCGCCGAGGATCGGATAACCGGCCAGAGCCAAGTCGCCAACGGCGTCGAGGACCTTGTGGCGCACAAACTCGTCGGCGTAGCGCAGGCCTTCCGGGTTGATCACCTTGTCGTCGCCGATCGCGACGGTGTTGTCGAGCGAGGCGCCAAGCGCGAAGCCGGCTTTCCAGAGCTGCTCGACGTCGCGCATGAAGCCGAAGGTGCGGGCGCGGGAAATCTCGCGGGCATAAGCCTCGGGGTCGAGATCGAAGATCTTGCGCTGGCGGCCGATGGCCGGGGTGTCGAAGTCGATCTCGACGTCGAGGCGGAAACCGTTCTCGGATGGCGCCAGCTCGGCGAAGGCCCGGCCCTGCTCGATGCGGACCGGACGCAACACCTTGAGATAACGACGGGTCGCACCGAGCGCGACGAGGCCGGTCGACTCGATGGCGGCGACGAATTCGGAGGCGCTGCCGTCCATGATCGGCATTTCAGGCCCGTCGATCTCGATCAGCACGTTGTCGAGGCCCAGGCCGGCGCAGGCCGACATCAAATGCTCGATCGTGGCGACGGAGCCGGAAGCCTGGTCGCCGATCACGGTGCACAGCTCGGTGGCACTGACCTTGTTATGGCGGGCGTGGATCAACTGCTCGTGGCCACCTTCGAGGCCCTTGCGCAGGAAGACGACGCCGGAATTGGCAGTGGAAGGACGCAGCGTGAGGCAGGCGGGAGCCCCGGAATGAACGCCGATGCCTTGCAGGGTCACGGGCGAGCGTAGGGTCGTCTGCCGTTCAGCCATCATACTCGATATCCGTCTCAAACGCGCAAACCTCGGTGGGCGGCGCCTTGCGACGCAACCTGTTCGACGATCGACGCGGTTCCCTGAATTGCAGCGAACTCGGGATTAATCCCGAATCCCCCTACCCGTTGATGCGCTGCAAGATACGCGCTGGCGCACAACCTTCAAAATCACGCTTTCTTTCGCTCTGTAACAGAGCTTACGAAGCCATAAAACCTTAACCATCTGATTGATGTATATGGTTTTTCAGACGTTAAAAAGGCCCGGCGGGAGGTCCCGCCGGGCCGAGTGTTTAAACCGGTTGAACGGAGTCGGAAAGCTCAGTTCGACTGGCGGCGCAGGAACGCCGGAATCTCGAGCTGGTCCTCTTCCGTGTTGCGCGCCGGAGCTGCGCGGCCGAGCTGATCCAGCTGACCCTGGGCCGGCCGGGTGGCCGGCGCCGGCGGACGGCGCATGAACTCGGCATGGGCTGCGCTCGGGCCGGCCGCGGCAGCTGGAGGCGCCGGACGTGGAGCCGGAGCCGGAACAGGCGCTACCGGGACGTCGGCGTAATCGTCCTCCTTGCGGCCAAAGCCGACCGAAGCGAGGCGCTGCATCAGCGACATGCGCTTCTGCTCGGCCGAAGCCGGCGCGGGAGCAGGCACGGCGCCGCGGCTCTGCGCGATCTGGTGCTGGGCCGGCATCGGCAAGTCCTCGACGCGCGGCATGCGGGTCGGGCGGATCACGGCGCGCTCGGGCGCCGGCGGGATGAAGCTGTCCTCGAAATGCGGCACCGATGCTTCGGGAGCACGAGGCTCCACGACTGGCGGCGCCATCATCGCCGGGCGCGGCTGGGCCGGCTCGATGCGGACATCGGCGGCATAGGCCGCCGGAGCCGGAGCGCGGACCGGTTCCGGCATCATGGTCTCGGCCACGGGGGCCGGCATCGGAGCCGGAGCCGGGGCAGCGGCGGAGGTGCGGACGTTCGGGACGGCCGAACGCAGCCGAGCCTCGGCCTTCAGCCGCTCGGCCACCTCGGCGATGCGGGCTTCGGTCGGGTCGAGCTCGCCATGGGCGCTCATCGGCTTGTCGATGCCGGTGGCGACCACCGAGACGCGCATCGTGCCTTCCAGCGCCTCGTCGAAGGTGGCGCCGACGATGATATTGGCCTCGGAATCGACCTCCTCGCGGATGCGGGTGGCGGCTTCGTCGACCTCGTAGAGCTTCATGTCGCGCCCGCCGGTGATCGAGATCAGCAGGCCACGCGCCCCCTTCATCGAGACATCGTCGAGCAGCGGGTTGTTGATCGCGGCCTGGGCGGCCGAGAGCGCACGCTTCTCGCCCTGGGCCTCGCCGGTGCCCATCATCGCCTTGCCCATGCCGCGCATCACGGCGCGGACGTCGGCGAAGTCGAGGTTGATCAGGCCGGGACGGACCATCAGGTCGGTGATGCAGGCGACGCCGGAGTAGAGCACCTGGTCGGCCATGCCGAAGGCGTCGGCGAAGCCGGTGTTCTCGTTGGCGACACGGAACAGGTTCTGGTTCGGGATCACGATCAGCGTGTCGACCGCTTCGTTGAGCTCGCCGATGCCGGCCTCTGCCATGCGCATGCGGCGCTGGCCCTCGAACTGGAACGGCTTGGTGACGACGCCGACAGTGAGGATGCCCATGTCGCGGGCGACTCGGGCGATCGCGGGAGCCGCGCCCGTGCCGGTGCCACCGCCCATGCCGGCCGTGATGAAGACCATGTGCGCGCCGGCGAGATGATCGCGGATCTCGTCGATCACCTCTTCCGCCGCCGCGCGGCCGACTTCCGGCTGCGAGCCGGCACCGAGGCCTTCGGTGACCTGGAGGCCCATCTGGATGATGCGCGGAGCGCGGGCGAGAGCGAGCGCCTGCGCGTCAGTGTTGGCGCAGACGAAGTCGACGCCGTCGAGCCCGGCCTCGATCATGTTGTTCACGGCATTGCCGCCGGCGCCACCGACACCGAACACGGTGATCCGGGGCTTCAGTTCCCGGATGTCCGGGGCTTGCAGGTTCATCGCCATGATTGCCTCTTTCACTGTCCTGTCCGGCTCCTGGCGGGCCGTCCCGTCTTCCACGCCAGGGGCCGTGGCCCCGTTCTGTTAAAACTCACCCCGGGTCGCCTCGCCTCTCGGCGCCGCGGCCCGCAACTCTAGAAGCTCTCGCGCAGCCAGCGGCCGACGCGGGAGAAGTAGCCGTCGGTCGCATGGGCGAAGAAGGACGCCCCTGCCCGCGGCTCGAAATGTTCGACATGCGCGACCTGCGGATAGACCAAGAGGCCGACCGCCGCCGCGAAGGACGGGCCTTTGCCGGCTTCCGGCAGGCCCTTGATTCCGAGTGGCCGGCCAGTGCGGACCTGGCCGCCGAGTATGCGCCGCGCCACTTCCGGCATGCCGGTGAGCTGGCAGGCGCCGCCGGTCAGCACCACCCGCCGCCCGGCCTCGGCCGAGAAGCCGGCCGCCTTCAGCCGATCTCGCACCAGCTCGAGGATCTCCTCGACGCGCGGCTTGATGATCCGCACCAGATGCGACTTCGAGAGGTGGTTCGGCATGTCGCGCTCGTCATCGTCGACCTGCGGCACCGCGATCATGTCGCGCTCGTCGGAGGGGCTGGCGATGGCCGAGCCGTGAAGCGTCTTCAGCCGCTCGGCCGCCGAGACCCGGGTCGAGAGCCCGCGCGCCACGTCCATGGTGATGTGATTGCCACCGACGGCGATCGCGTCGGCATGGGTCAGGTGCCCGCCGGAGAAGACGCCGAGCGACGTCGTGCCGCCGCCCATGTCGACCACGACGACGCCCATCTCGGCTTCGTCGTCGACCAGAACGGAGAGGCCCGCCGCGTAGGGGGTCGCGACCACCGCCTCGACCTCGAGATGGCAGCGCTCGACCGCGAGCATGACGTTGCGCGCCGCAGCGGCTTCAGAAGCGACGACGTGCATGTCGACCGAGAGCGAGCCGCCGATCAGCCCGCGCGGGTCGAGGACGCCGGGCGAGCCGTCGAGCGCGTAACCGGTCGGCAGCGCGTGCAGCACCGCCTTGCCCGGGCGGATGGCGTGGTTCGCCGCGGCGGCGAGCACGCGCTTGACGTCGGAATCGCCGACCGAGCCGCCGCGCAGGTCCACGCTGGCAGCGTAATGCTGCGAGTTCAGGCGCCCGCCGGTGAGGTTCACGATCACCGACTGGACCTCGACCTTGGCCATGCGTTCGGCCGCGTCCACGGCGGCACGGATGGCACGCTCGGCGCTTTCGAGATCGATGATCGCCCCGCCCTTCAGGCCGAGCGAGCGCTGGTGGCCGATGCCGATGATGCGCGCGACATGGGTACGCCCGCGCAGCCGCTCGTTCGCCTCGGCCGGGTTGAGCTCGGCGATCAGGCAGACGACCTTGCTCGTGCCGATGTCCAGAATCGACAAGGTCGCGCTCTTGCGCGACGACAAGGGCCGCATCCGCGGCGTCAGGCCCTGCGAGGTCAAGCTCATGCCTCGCCGCCCTTCTTCTTCGTCTTGCTCTTGAGCTGCTCGGCCCGCGCGGTCGCGGCTTCTTCGGTCAGGCGCATGGTCACGCGGTCAGGCTGGCGCATGTCGATGGCGATCAAATCCTTCTCGCTGATTCGGAAGTCCTGCTCGAGACTGGCGAGGCGCTTCACGGCGGCGCCGGCGCCCTGCTCCGGCAGCCTGATGTCGGCGCCGGTATCGAGCTTGAGATTCCAGCGCCGGCCGGCGACGAGGCTGCCGGCGCGGATGCGTGCAGCGAAAGGGCCGGCCTCGCTGAGCAGCGCGAGATAGTCCTTTGCCTTGAGATTGGCGTCGGCGCCGACGACCAGCGGCAGGTTGGCGAAGCGGCCATCATCCATCTTGTCGATCACCGTGCCGTCCTGGGCGATGAGGAAAAGCTCGCCCTTGACCTGCCAGAGCGCATAGGGCTCGCGCTCGGTGAGATTGATCGAAATCTCGCCGGGATAGAGCTTGCGGACCGAGGCCTCGCGGATCATCGGCGTCGCTTCGAGCCGCTTGCGGGCCTCGTCCGCATCGAAGAAGGCGAGCGAGATCTTGGGATCGATGCCGGCCGCGACCAGGACCTCGATCTCCGAGAGCCCGCTCAGGCCCGAAATGGTAATCCGGTCGATGCCGAGTCCGACAGCCCGGGCCAGCGCGTGCCTCGGCTCGCCATAGGTCTCGCGGAAGGTCTCGTAGTGGCCACCGAGGATCGCCCCGGTCGCGCCCGTGAGCGTCAGGAAACCGATCGCCAGCCAGGAGCCGAGGCCGCTCGGCAGCCGCTCGGCCAGCGGCACCGCGACGGCGCTGCGGCGCGAGCCGCGGAACCAGCGGCGCGAGCGCTCGCCGACGAGGAGCTGAGGCCCCGTCACGCGCATCGGCAGGTTGGCGCCGGCAAACACCGGTTCCACCTTCACCGATTTAAGGAGGCGTCCTCCACGATCCATCTGACGAGCTCACCGAAATTCATGCCCGCATGGGCGGCTAATTCGGGCACCAGGCTAGTCTCGGTCATGCCCGGCTGCGTGTTGACTTCCAACCAGACGAGCGTGTCGCTCTCGTCGTCGTAGCGGAAGTCTGAACGGCTGACGCCGCGGCACCCGATTGCTTGATGCGCCGTTAACGCACACTCTTCGATCCGCTGGTAAATATTCGGTAAAATTTGAGCCGGGCAGATGTGGATTGAACCGCCTTTGGCATATTTGGCGTCGTAGTCGTAGAACTCGCCCGTCGCCGCCCGAATCTCCGTTACCCCCAAGGACTTGCCGTCCATCACCGCACAGGTCAGTTCGCGCCCGGCTATGAAGGTTTCGGCCAGCATGGTCTCGCCGCAGGGCCAGTCCGGCCGGGCGATCTCCTGGGGTGGGTGCTCGCGGCCTTTCTTAACGATCACCACCCCGACCGATGAGCCTTCGTCGATCGGCTTGATCACATAGGGCGGTGGCAGAGGGTGCCGTTTCGCGGCCTCGAAGCGTGAGACGCTGATGCCATGCGCGACCGGGACGCCGGCGGCAGACACGACCATCTTGGCCTTGTCCTTGCGAATGGCGAGCGCCGAGGCGAGCACGCCGGAATGGGTATAGGGAATGCCGAGGATCTCGAGCATGCCCTGGATGGTGCCGTCCTCGCCGAAGCGGCCATGCAGGGCGTTGAAGACGACCTCAGGCTTCAGCCTGGCCAGGACCTCGGCAACGTCGCGGCCGACCTCGACGCGCGTGACGCGATAGCCGACGCTTTCGAGCGCCCGAGCACAGGCCGCGCCGCTGCTGAGGCTGACCTCGCGCTCGACCGACCACCCGCCCATCAGCACTGCGACATGCTTGCTCATCAAGGTTCCTGACACCGAACTCCTCGGGCCGAACCTGAGCCGACATGGTTAACGACGCGTTAACGAAGCGCCCCGCCGGTTAATGGAAGCGCCCCTGTTGCGCGCAGGACTCACTCCCCCTCGCCGGCCGCGACCTTGGCCAGCAGGGCCTTGAGTTGCGCGCGCTCGGACGCGCCGAGCGCCGAAAGCAGCCGCTCCTCCGTCGCAACATGCGAGACCACGAGCCGCTCGATCAGCGCGAATCCTTCCGGCGTCAGCAAGATGCGCAGGCTGCGCCTGTCCTGCGGATCGGCCTGCCTTGCGACGAGCCCGCGCTTCTCCAGCCGGTCGAGCCGATTCGTCATCGCCGAGGTCGACAGCATCATGTCCTTGGCGAGTTCCGACGGGGTCAGCGAGCCGCCGCGCTCGCCCTGGCGGCGCAAGGTCATCAGCACGTCGAAGCCGGCGAAGTCGAGCTCGGCCCCGGCGAGATTGCCGGCCAGGCCCTGACGAATCCGCTCGCCTGCGCGCCAGACCGCACCACAGACCGCCATCGGGCTGGGATCGATGTCCGGTCGCGCCACTCGCCACTGGGCCAGAATCGAATCCAGTGGCCCACCCTGCCCATTCGCCTCGTCAGCTTGACTCATGGAAATCCTGCGCCTAATTATCCGTCATCAAGTAATTCGATATCGAATTATCTTCTATCGAACTATCCTACGCATCCACAACCCTCGATGCAAAGGGAGGCCGCCATGGCCGACAACAAGACCCGCATCCTGCTCGCGACGATCCTGGCGCCCCTCCTCTGGGGCTCGACCTATGTCATCTTCACCCAGACGCTCCCGGTCGAGCATCCGCTGCTGGTCGGGGCGCTGCGCGCTTTGCCCGCCGGCATCCTCCTGATGCTGCTCGGGCCGGGCCTGCCACCGCGCGACAAGCTCCTGCCGCTCGCCATCATCGGCTTTGCCAATATCGGCCTGTTCTTCGGCATGCTCTTCCTCAGCGCCTCGCGCCTGCCTGGCGGACTCGCCGCGACGCTCGGCTCGATGCAGCCGCTGCTCGTCGCCTTCCTCGCCTGGCCGCTGCTGCGCCGCCCTCGCCTCGGGCAGGTGCTCGCCGCGCTCGCCGGCACGATCGGCGTTGGCTTGCTGGTGATCGATAATACTGTGAAGCTCGACGCGATCGGCGTCGCCGCGGCGCTCGTCGGCGCCGCCTCGATGGCGACCGGCACCGTGCTGATCGAGCGCTGGGGCAAGATCGGTTCGCCGCTGGCGCTCGCCGCCTGGCAACTCACCCTCGGCGGGCTCCTGCTCCTGCCGGTCGCGCTCCTGGTCGAAGGCCTGCCGCCCGTACCGACCATGCGCAACCTCGCCGGGCTGACCTATCTGGTCGTGATCGGCACCGCCTTCGCCTATTGGCTCTGGGTGCGCGGCATCGCCACAATCGGCACGGGCGTCGCCTTCCTCAGCCTGCTCAGCCCGCTGGTCGCGACATTCCTCGGCGCGGCCCTGCTGGGCGAATGGTTCCACGCCCAGCAATGGCTCGGCATCGCCATCATCTTCGGCTCGACCGTCGCCGGCATCCTGCTGTCACGGCGCAAGCCGGCCGAAGCGGCGGCGCCTGATCAGGCCGCGACGCCGAACCGCTTGATCTCCCAGTGCAACTCATAGCCTGAGTTGTCCTTGACCCGGCGGCGGACCTCTTCGCCCAGTCCCTCGATATCGGCGGCCGTCGCGCCGCCGGTATTGATCAGGAAATTGCAGTGCATCTCGGAGACCTGCGCCCCGCCGACGCGCAGGCCCCGGCAGCCGGCGGCATCGATCAGTTGCCAGGCCTTGCCACCCTCTGGATTCTTGAAAGTCGAGCCGCCTGTGCGCTCCTTGATCGGCTGCGCCGCCTCGCGAGCCGAGGTCACCCGGTCCATCTCGGCCAGGATCGAGGCCTGGTCGCCCGGCCGTCCCTGGAAGAGCGCCGAGGTGAAGATCATGTCGGTCGGCGCCGTCGAGTTGCGATAGCTGAAGCCCATCTGCGCGTGCGAGAAGGTGACGATCTCACCGGCGCGCGTCACGCCCCGCGCCTCGACCAGAACGTCGGTGGTTTCGCCGCCATGTGCACCGGCATTCATCCGCAGCGCCCCGCCGATGCAGCCGGGAATGCCGCGATAGAAGGCGAGCCCGTCGAGCGAGGCATCGGCAGCAGCGCGTGCCACCTTCACGTCCGGAACCGCTGTCCCGGCACGCAACCGGTCACCCTCCTCGCGGGCGATCTCGCCGAAGCCCTTGCCGGCAAGGCGGATGACCACACCGGGAATGCCGCCATCGCGCACGATCAGGTTCGAGCCAAGCCCGACCACCGTGACCGGGATTTCGGCCGGCAGCCTGCCGAGCAGATAAGCGAGATCGGCCTCGTCGGCCGGGGTGAACAGCACCTGCGCCGCCCCGCCGACGCGGAACCAGGTCAGCCCCGCCATCTCCTGGTTGGCGGTGAGCCGCCCGCGCAGCTCGGGCGCGGCGGCGCGGATATCGGAGGTGATATCGAGGAAGCTCACTGCCTCGCCCCCAAGGCGACCAGTTCCCCCGGCAGGGCATAGGCCCATTGCGTGATATTGCCTGCCCCGAGGCAGACGACATAATCGCCCGGGCCGGCCAGCTCGGCGACCATGCCGGCGAGCTTGTCCGGGGATTCGAGCGGCAGCGTATGGCGATGGCCGCGCGCCTTGATCGCCGCCACCAGCGAATCGCGATCGATGCCCGGCATCGGCTGCTCGCCGGCCGCGTAGACATCCGCGATGATCACCGAATCCGCGTCGTTGAAGCAGGCGGCGAAGTCGGCGAACAGGCTCGACAGGCGGCTGTAGCGATGCGGCTGCATCACCGCGATGACCTTGCCCTTGGTCGAGGCGCGCGCCGCCTTGAGCACCGCGGCGATCTCGACCGGGTGGTGGCCATAATCGTCGAAGATCAGCGCGCCGTTCCACTCACCGGTCTTGGTGAAGCGGCGCTTCACGCCGCCGAAGCCGGCAAGCCCGGCGCGTATCTGTTCCACCGGCACGCCGAGATCATAGGCGACGGCGATCGCGGCGGTGGCGTTGAGCGCGTTGTGATGGCCCGGCATTGGCATGACGAGGTCGCGCACCACCTCCTCGCGGCCGCGCTTGCGGTCGCGGATCAGCAGCGTGAACTTCGACCGGCCGCCGGAGAGGTCGATATCGAGCAGGCGGAAATCGGCCTGCGGGTTCTCGCCATAGGTGATGACGCGGCGGTCCTCGATCTGCCCGACCTGCTCCTGCACGGTCGGATGGTCGATGCACATCACCGCAAAGCCGTAGAAGGGCAGGTTCTCGACGAAGGCGCGGAAGGCCGCCTTGATCGCATCGAACGAGCCGAAATGGTCGAGATGCTCCGGGTCGATATTGGTGATGATCGCGACATCGGCCGGCAGCTTCAGGAAGGTGCCGTCGGATTCGTCGGCCTCGACCACCATCCAGTCGCTCTCGCCCATGCGGGCATTGGTGCCGTAGGCGTTGATGATACCGCCATTGATCACGGTCGGGTCGAGCCCGCCCTTTTCGAGCAGGGTCGCGACCAGCGAGGTCGTCGTCGTCTTGCCGTGCGTGCCGGCAATGGCGACGCAGGATTTCAGCCGCATCAGCTCAGCCAGCATCTCGGCGCGGCGCACCACCGGCAGGCGCTGCTCGCGCGCCGCCATCAATTCAGGATTGTCGCGCTTGATCGCGGTCGAGACCACGACCACCTCGGCATCGCCGATATTCTCGGCCTTGTGGCCGACGAAGGTCTTGATGCCCTTCTGCGCCAGGCGCTTGACATTGGCGCCGTCGGAGGCGTCCGAGCCCTGCACCTTGTAGCCGAGATTATGCAACACCTCGGCGATGCCGGACATGCCGATGCCGCCGATGCCGACGAAATGGATGGAGCCGAGTTTCGGCGGCAGCTTCATGGTATCGCGTCCTGAAAGATCAGTTCTGGGCGGTCTGCAGCACGAGCCGCGCCAGGCGGTCGGCCGCATCCGGTATGCCCGCGCTCTTGGCCGCCTGAGCCATCGCCGTCAAGCGCAACGGTTCGGCAAGCAGCACGGACAGCTCGGCGGCAAGCCGCCGAGGCGAGAAATCGCTCTGCAAGATCATCATTGCCCCGCCGGCCCTGGCGAGCACTCCGGCGTTGGCGGCCTGGTCCTGATCGAGCGAGCCCGGCAGCGGCACGAGCAGGGACGGCCGGCCGATCACCGTAAGCTCGGCGATGGTCGAGGCGCCTGAGCGTGCGATCACCAGATGCGCCGCCGCCATCCGCGCTGGCAGGTCCTTGAAGAAGGGCGCGATCTCGAACTTGATGCCGAGAGAGGCATAGATCTTCCGCACCCGCTCGTCGTCTTCGGCCCGCGCCTGCTGGACGATCGACAGGCGGCTGCGCTCCTCCGGCGAGAGCAGCTGCATCGCCGGTGGGACGATATCGGCCATCACCCGCGCGCCCTGGCTACCGCCGAAGACGAGCAGGTTAATACGCCCGTCCGGCTCGCCATAGGGCGAGACCGCCTCGATCACCGCCGGCCTGACCGGATTGCCGACCTGGGTGCACTTCCGTGCTTGTTCCGGCGTCAGCCCGCCGACCTCGGCAAAGCCTGTGGCGATGGCCTTGACCCGGCTGGCGAGGAAGCGGTTTGCCCGGCCGATCACGGCATTCTGCTCGTGCACCATGGTCGGCACACCCATCAGCGCCGCGGCGAAGACCGGCGGCACCGTCGGATAGCCGCCGAAGCCGACGACGATGGCAGGCTTCAGCTGCTTGATCGCCTGGCGCGCCGCCAGCCCGCCGCGCAGGAGCACCAGCGCGGCTTTCGCCATCGCGACCGGCGATTTGCCGGAGGGCGTCGCCGCCGGCACCGCATGGATCGACTCGGCCGGGAAGTTGCCGGCGTATTCGGCAGCGCGCGTATCGGTGATCAGCGCCACCCTGGCACCATGACTGTGCAAGGCATGGCTCAGCGCCTCGGCCGGAAAGAGGTGCCCACCCGTGCCGCCAGCGGCGAGCACGACGAGCGGCGCCGACGCTTCTGCGCTCACGAACTGCGCTCCGGCTTGCCGAAGCTCTCGGCGCGCGGCCGCTTTCGGGTCAACGCCAGGAGGAAGCCGGTGCCGAGCGCCAGCGAGATCAGCGAGGAGCCGCCATAGGAGATGAACGGCAAGGTCATGCCCTTGGCCGGCATCATGTGCAGGTTCACCATCATGTTGATCGCGGCCTGGATGCCGAAGAGCAGAGCGAGGCCGGTGACGCCGAGGCGTACGAACGGATCCTCGGCGCGCTGCGCCACGAACAATGCCCGAAGCACGATGACCGCGAAGAGCAGCACCAGCACCATACAGACGACGATGCCGAACTCCTCGGCGGTGACCGCGAAGATGAAGTCGGTATGTGCGTCGGGCAGGATCCGCTTCACCGTGCCCTCGCCCGGGCCTTTGCCGAACCAGCCGCCCTGGGCGAAGCTCTCCAGCGCGGTGTCGACCTGGAAGGTGTCGCCCGAGCCCTTGTCCATGAAGCGCTCGATGCGGGCGCGCACGTGCGGCACGAGCTCATAGGCGATGAAGAGGCCGACGGCGCCGATGCCACCGAGCCCCAGGACCCAGAACCAGTGCAGGCCGGCGACGAAGAACAGCCCGGCCCAGACCAGGGTGACCAGGATGGTCTGGCCGAAATCGGGCTGCAGCACCAAGGGCACGATCGTGATCGGCAGCAGCAGGAAGGCGATGATCGTGCCCGGCAGCTCCGGCCGGCGATGGCCTTCGGCAAAAGCCCAGGCAGCAAGCACGACGAAGGCCGGTTTCAGGAATTCGGAGGGTTGGATCGAGCCGAGCGGCCCGAGCGTCAGCCAGCGCTTGGCGCCCTTGACCTCGACGCCGAAATAGAGCGTGCCGATCACGCCGGCGAGAGAGAACAGGAAGATGACCAGCGCGATCCGCCGCACCTGGCGCGGCGCGAGCAGTGAGGTCGAGAGGAAGATCGCCAGTGCCACCAGCAGATAGACCACCTGGCGGTTGACGAAATGGAAGGTCGACAGGCCCAGCCGCTCGGCGACAGGCGGCCCGCCCGCCATCAGCAGCACCACGCCGGAGACCATCAGCGTCACCAGCGTCGTCAGGATGACGCGGTCGATCGACCACCACCAGCGGCCACTCAGGCTGGGTTCTGCGCGCGAGACCATCGTTCCAAGGCTCCGTCGACGAGCAGGCAGATCGAAGGCGCCCGCTCCGGCGAATCACTCTGTCAATGAATGGTTAACCGATTGATTCCGATCGTCGGCTTGTCGATGAGCTCGGCTCCTCATGCACAGGCTGCTCACGTCTCGGGATAGGGCCTTCCGTCCTTGTGCACGAAGCGCCCATCGGCATTGGCGCTCATCATGTCGATGTCGGAGCAGGTGGTCAGGTCGGCTCCATGGCGGCTGCCGACTTCGAGATAGACCGCGACCTTATCCGATCGGTTGATCATGTGGTGGCCGTTGCCGCTGTCCTTGGCGAAGGCGGCGCAGTCACCTGCGCGCAGCACGGTTTCGCCTTCATCCTCGACCAGGACCAGCTCACCTTCGAGCAGATAGATGAACTCGTCCTCATGCGAATGCCAGTGCCGCTGGCTCGACCAGCCGCCCGGCGGAAGCCGCATCAGGTTCACGCCGAAATCGCTCAGGCCACCGGCATTGCCGAGCCGCTTGCGGATGCGTTCGGCGCAGGGAGCATCGAAAGGCTTTGGATAGCCCGAACCCTTGCGCTCCGGCACGGCCGCGACGTCGATCTTGGGCATAAAGGTCTCCCGGATGTCGGGGCCGCAGAGGCTCCACTAAGCCAGCGCCGCGACGCGCTCCACCTTGATCTCGTCCTCATGGGCGCGGGCCTCGACGAGATCATACGCCGCCTGCATGCGCAGCATCGTCTCCGCCCGGACGCCGAAGGCTTTCTCGAACCGGATCGCCATCTCGGCGGACAAGGCGGCCTTGCCGTTGAGAAGATTGCTCATGGCCTGCCGCGTCACACCCAGCTTCTCGGCCGCGACAGTCACACTCAAGCCATAGGGCTCGACGATTTCGGTCCGCAGCCACGCGCCGGGATGTACGGCGAAGCTCGGATGAAGCTTGATGGCCATCAATGATAATCCTCCAGATCGATATCCTCGATCGCGAGAGCCTGATTGACGCAAAACGTCATGCGCCAGTTCTTGGTCACGACGAGCGACCATTCGCCCGCCCGGTCGCCCGTGAGCTGATGGGCCCCATAATTGGGCGGATTCTTCAGCTCGTCGGCGGCATCAACTGCAGCCAGATAGGCGAGCATGTTCCGAAGCCGATCCACGAGATTGCCGGGCAGACCTTTGCTTTTCCCGGTTTCCGCGAACTGTCGGAGCGCTTTGTGCCTGATGCTCGCGATCTCCATCGGAGGAGGTTAGCGCGCAGACTGTCGCGCGTCAATTGTCACTTGACGGATCGAGTCTCTAGCGCGGCGTGAACTCTATCGCTCGCTCGGCTCAAACCCCGGCAGCGCCTTGACCAGTGCCCGGAACGCGTCCCCCCGCACCTCGAAGTTCGGGAACTGGTCATAGGACGCGCAGGCTGGCGAGAGCAGCACGGCGATCTCCCCACTCCCCTGCTGCGCCAGCGCGGCCTTCGCCGCCGCGGCGACGGCGACGTCGAGCGTGCCGCTGCGCTCGTAAGCGACTCGGCCGTCGTCGTCGAAGGTTGCGGCGAAGAGGTCGCTCGCCGTGCCGATGAGATAGGCGCGGGCGATGTTGGGGAAATAGCGCCTGAGCGACTCGATGCCGCCTTCCTTGGCCTTGCCGCCGAGGATCCAGAAGATCTCGCGAAAGGAGGTCAGGGCCTTCTCGGTCGAGTCGGCATTCGTCGCTTTGGAATCGTTGATGAAAATGATCCGGCCGATGCGGCCGAACTCCTCCATCCGGTGCTTCAGCCCAGGATAGCTCCTGAAACCGGCAGCGATCTCCTCGGCCGAAAGGCCCAGTGCCGCACAGGCGGCAAAGGCAGCTGCCGCGTTCTGGGCATTGTGGCTGCCGCGCAAGCTACCAATGCCGGCGAGATTGGCCACGACCTTGGGCTTGCCATCCCTGACTTCGACGATCCGCGTATCGAGCTGGCCAGCATTGGCGGTGACGCCGGCAAAGACGCCCTCGTCGAGCGGCTGCTCGCCGCTGATCTTCACGAGTGACTTCCCCGAGGCGGCGCGCCGTCGCGCCATCTGCTTCGAAGGCTCGTCGTCGACGCCGATCACCGCGATGTCGGAGGCCGCGACCAGCCGCTCCTTGATCGCACCATAGGCCTCGAAGGTACCGTGCCGGTCGAGATGATCGGGCGTCAGGTTCAGCTGGATGCCGACGCTGGGTTTCATCGAGGGCGCCAGGTCGATCTGGAAAGTAGAGCACTCGACCACATGGATACGGTTGTCGGCGGGCGGCTCCAGCGCCAGCACCGCGGTGCCGATATTGCCGCCCATCTGCACGTCGCGGCCGGCCGCCTGCAGCACATGCGCAATCAGGGCCGTCGTCGTCGACTTGCCATTTGTGCCGGTGATGCAGACCACCGGTGCGTTCGGCGCGATCTTCGCCCGCTCCAGGAAGAACAATTCGATGTCGCCGATCACCGGAACGCTTACCGCCCTGGCCTTCTCGACCGTCCAGTGCGGCGCCGGATGCGTCAGCGGCACGCCGGGCGAGAGCACGAAGGCGGCAAAGCCCGACCAGTCGACGGAGGCGAGATCGACGACGGAAAACCCCTCGGCTGCAGCCTTGTCGCGGCTCGCCTGATTATCGTCCCAGCAGGCAACCTGTGCCCCGCCGGCAACGAGCGCACGCGCCGTCGCCAGACCCGAGCCGCCCAGGCCGAACAGGGCAAGCGTCTTGCCTGCGAAAACGGTGACCGGCGTCATCGGATCAACGCAGCTTCAGCGTGGCGAGGCCGACCAGCGCCAGCACCACCGAGATGATCCAGAAGCGGATCACCACCTGCGGCTCGGTCCAGCCCAGCTTCTCGAAATGATGGTGGATCGGCGCCATCAGGAAGACGCGCTTGCCGGTGCGCTTGAAGACCGCGACCTGGATGATCACCGAGAGCGCCTCGACCACGAAAAGGCCGCCGACGATGGCGAGCACGACCTCGTGCTTGATCGCGACCGCGATGGTGCCGAGCATGCCGCCCAGGCCGAGCGAGCCGGTGTCGCCCATGAAGATCTGGGCCGGCGGCGCGTTGAACCAGAGGAAGCCGAGCCCCGCCCCCATCATCGCGCCGCAGATCACCGCAAGCTCGCCGACGCCGGGGACATGGTGGATCTGCAGGTAGTTGGCGAAGATGGCGTTACCGGCGAGGTAGGCGATGAAGCCGAAGGTGCCGGCCGCGATCATCACCGGCACGATGGCGAGCCCGTCGAGCCCGTCGGTCAGGTTCACCGAATTGCCGGCACCGACGACGACGAAAGCGGTGACAACCGGAAACAGGATGCCAAGCGGGATCATCAGCTCCTTGAGGAACGGCATGGCGAAGCCGCTCGCGATCGAAGGCGGGCTGACCTGCATGATGGCGGTGCAGGCGGCGAGCGCGATGACGATCTCGAGGCCGAGGCGCGCCTTGCTGGAGAAGCCCTTGTGCGACTGCTTCGTCACCTTGAGGAAGTCGTCGTAGAAGCCGATCGCGCCATAGGTCGCGGTGACGCCGAGCACGATCCAGACGTAAGGATTGCGCAGATTGCCCCAGAGCAGCGTCGCGACGAACAGCCCGGTCAGGATCATCAGGCCGCCCATGGTCGGCGTGCCGCGCTTGGCGAGATGCGATTCCGGCCCGTCGGTGCGGATCGGCTGGCCCTTGCCCTGCTTGAGCCGCAGCCAGGAAATCGCCCACGGCCCGAAGAAGAAGACGAAAAGCAGCGCGGTCGCGGTCGCCCCGCCGGCGCGGAAGGTGATGTAGCGGAAGACGTTGAGGATCGGGAACGTCCCCGCAAAATCGGCAAGCCAGACCAGCATCGAACTCTATTCCTTACTCAGTCGTCGGCCTGGACGACCGGGAAGCGAGCCGTCATCGCCTTGACGATCGGCCCCATGCGCGTGCCGAGCGAGCCTTTCACCGTGACGACATCGCCGGCGCGGAGGGCGTCGAGCACATAGGGCTCGAGACCGGTCGCCTGTGCGGCATAAGCGCCGCGGCGGTGCGATGGCAAGGCGTCGTACAGGGTTCTCATCAGCGGACCGCAGGCGAAGACGAGGTCGATTCCGTTTCCGGTGACCGCATCGGCGAGCCCCCTTGTGCAGCTCCGGCGCGGTTTCGCCGAGCTCGAGCATGTCACCGAGCACGGCGATGCGCCGGCCCCTCCCGGTGACCGGCATGCGGCCGAGATTCTCGATCGCGGCGCGCATCGAGGCCGGGTTGCCGTTGTAGCTCTCGTCGATCAGCGTGAACGGACCCGCCGGCGCATGCAGCACTTGCCGGGCGCCGCGGCCCGAGGGCGGCGTCAGGTCGGCGAGCGCCAGCGCGGCCAGAGCGAGATCGGCGCCGAGCGCCTCGGCCGCCGCCAGCACGGCGAGCGAATTCAGGACGATGTGCTTGCCCGGGCTGCCGAGCTTGTAGGTCACCGCCTGACCCAGCACGCTGGCATTGGCAGTCGAGACGTCCGGTTTCAGCGCGCAGCCGAGCAGCCGCACATCCGCCTCTTCGCTCTCGCCGAAGGAGATGACGCGCCCTGCCCCGCCGGCGAGCGCCAGCTCGCGCAACAGGCCGGCCTGCAGGATGTCGGCGTTGATGATCGCTGTGCCGCCGCGTTTGAGCCCGCCGAAGATCGCCGCCTTCTCGCGGGCGATCCCCTCCAGCGACTCGAAGGCGGCCAGATGCACCGGCTGGATCGTGGTGATCACGGCAACGTCGGGCTGGACCATCTTCGCCAGCGGCAGGATCTCGCCGGGCGCGTTCATGCCGATCTCGTAGACGCCGTAGCGCACGTCGCGCGGCGTCCGCACCAGCGTCAGCGGCACGCCCCAATGGTTGTTGTAGGAGGCGACCGGCGCATGCGTCTTGCCCTGGCGCGAGAGCACCAGTCGCAGCGCCTCCTTGGTGCCGGTCTTGCCGACCGAGCCGGTCACCGCGACGACCTTGGCCGAGAGCTCTGCCCGGCGCGCCATGCCGGCCTGTTCCATCGCGCGCAGCACGTCGGGCACGACGGCAAGCGGCGCATCCGCCGGGAAAGCGCCGGCATGCGCCTCATCGACCACAGCGAGCGCCGCGCCCTTGTCGAGCGCGGCCGCGACGAAGTCATGCCCGTCGCGGGCTCCCGTGATCGCGAAGAAGGCGTCGCCCGGCTCGAGCGTGCGCGTATCGATCGAGGCGCCGGTCACGGCAGCCGGTGCAGGGCCTTGCGAACGGGCGCCCATCGCCTCGATCAGGCGCGCGCCGGTCCACAGCGGTTCGGTCGTCATCCCCGTCTTCCCCCAGCCAATGCCGCGATCGCCTCCCGGACCACGTCATGATCCGAAAACGGCAGCGTCCGATCGCCGACGATCTGGCCGCTTTCATGGCCTTTTCCGGCAACGACCAGGACATCCCCAGGCTGCAGCATGGTGACACCGGCCGCGATCGCCTCGGCCCGGTCACCGATTTCCCTGAGACGGCCCGGCGCCGCCGCCAGGACCTCGGCACGGATCGCGGCGGGATCCTCGCTGCGCGGATTGTCGTCGGTGACGATGGCGATATCGGCGCCATCGGCGGCGATCTTGCCCATCAGCGGGCGCTTGCCGCGATCACGGTCGCCGCCGCAGCCGAAGACGCAGATCAACCGGCCACTAGCATAGGGCCGCA
The DNA here is from genome assembly GCF_030144325.1 of Bosea vestrisii. Classification (NCBI taxonomy): domain Bacteria; kingdom Pseudomonadati; phylum Pseudomonadota; class Alphaproteobacteria; order Hyphomicrobiales; family Alloboseaceae; genus Allobosea; species Allobosea vestrisii. The sequence goes on from NZ_CP126307.1 coordinate 1,213,443, forward strand.
AGGTTTTGAGCACCGCCGCGAGCGCATCGGGCTTATGGGCATAGTCGACCACGACGAGCCCGCCATTGTGCTTACCGACGCGCTCCAGCCGGCCCGGCACGCCCTTCAAACTTGCAATCGCCTGCACAGAGGCCGCCGCATCCTCGCCCGTCGCAATCGCGAGCCCGGCCGCGACCAGCGCATTGCCGGCCATGAAATCACCGACCATCGGCAGCAGTACTTCGATCCGTGAGCCGTCGACTTCGACCAGCAAACGCTGCGAGAAGCCCTCGCGGGCGACATCGAGCAGTTTCAGACGATCGCCGCCCCGGCCAATGCCGATCACCGGATGGCCGCCTGCGCGCGCCGCAGCTTCCGCGTCGGCGGCATAAGGTTCATCGCGATTGATCACCACCGGTGCGCCGGCCGGCAGCAGCTCCCAGAGCCGCAGCTTGGCAGCGAGATAGTCCTCGACGCTCGGATGGTAGTCGAGATGGTCGCGGCCGAGATTGAGGAAGGCGCCGGCGGCGAGCCTGACGCCGTCGAGGCGGCGCTGGTCGAGCCCGTGCGAGGACGCTTCCATCGCCAGATGCGTGACGCCATCGCTCGCCAGCCTGTCGAACGAAGCGTGCAACGACAGCGGATCGGGCGTGGTCAGCGAGCCGTAATCAGCCCCGTCTTCGGTGACGATGCCGATTGTGCCGACGCTCGCCGCCTTGCGCCCGAGCGCCATGAAGATCTGGCGGGTGAATTCGGCGACCGAGGATTTCCCGCTCGTGCCCGTGACCGCAACGACAGTACCGGGCTGGCGTGGATGCACCGTCGCGGCCGCCAGTGCCAGAGCGCGGCGCGGATCCTCGACCCGCGCATAGGCGACCGCGTCCGGGAGATCGGCTGGGCGAGGCCCGTTGGAAACGATCGCGACCGCGCCGCGCTGGACCGCATCGGCGATGAAGCGGGCGCCATCGGCTTTGGCCCCCGCGAGCGCGACGAAGGCATCGCCGGCCGCGACCTTGCGGCTGTCGAAAGCGAGGCCGTTGACGCGGCGCTCGCCCGACTCCGGAAACGCCCCGGGAAAGAGCTGGCCGAGGCTGAAGCTGGTGTCAGTCAAAAGCGCGTATCCTTGCCGACGCGAAAGCCAATGCGTCCTTCTCGGGCGAAGCGAAGCGTAGACCCGAGAATCTCATGCAGGATCAAGCTCCCTTCCGTCCAGAGATGCTCGGGACAAGCTCGAGCACGACGCCCCTTTTACCGCGAGCCCCAGGCGTTCAGCCTTGCCATCAGCGGGAACGGCGCGACCGGCGGCTCGAAGCGCGGCGCCATGCCGAGGATCGGCGCCGCCCGCTCGATCACCTTGCCGGTGGTCTTGCCGGCGTTCCAGGCCGCGGTCGAGTAGCCGCCGCTCTCGGCATAGCCCTTCGGCTCGTCATAGATGGCGAGGAACACATAGCGCGGCTTGTCCGAGGGCGCGATCGCCGTGAAGGTGGTGAAGTTCTTGTTCTTGGCATAGCGACCGTTGATGACCTTCTCGGCCGTGCCGGTCTTCCCGCCGACGAAATAGCCGGGAATGTTCGCGAACCGGGCCGAGCCCTTGTCGCCGTTGAGCCGCATGATGAAGCGCATGGCCTCAGAGGTCTCCGGCTTGATCACGCGGACCGCGTCCTTCTTGGCCTCTTCCTCGGAGCGCTTCAGGAAGGTCGGCCTGATCAGGTAGCCGCCATTGACCAGGGCGCCCACCGCGGCCAGCGCCTGGAGCGGCGCGACCGCGAGACCGTGGCCGAAGGCGATCGTCGCGGTGTTGATCTCGCCCCAGCGCTGCGGAACGATCGGCGCGGCGCTTTCCGGCAGCTCGGTCGTCATGCGGTCGAGCTGCATCATCTTCTTTAGGAAGGCCTTGTGGCCCTCGACGCCGACCGAGAGCGCCATCTTGATGGAGCCCATGTTCGACGAGTGCAGGAACACCTCCGGCACGGTCAGCGTGCGGCCGGTGCCGTGGTATTCCTTGATGACCTGGCGGCCGAACCGCATCATGCCGCCAGCGGTCGAATAGCTCGAATTGATGTTGGCCTTGCCGGAATCGAGCGCCATCGCGATGGTCAGCGCCTTGAAGGTCGAGCCCATCTCGTAGACGCCGACATTCATCCGGTTGATCCGGTCCTTCTCCAGCGCGTCGACCGGATTGTTGGGATCGAAATCGGGCAGCGAGACCAGCGCGATCACCTCGCCGGTGTTGACGTCCATGATGGCGCCGGCCGCGGCGATCGCCCGGTATTTCTCGATGCCCTTGACCAGCTCGTCGCGCAGGAGGTGCTGGACGCGCATGTCGACCGAGAGCTGCACCGGCTTGAGGTCGGAGGCCTGTACCGCGAAGCCCGCGCCGTTCAGGTCCTGCAGCCCCTGCGAGTCAATGTACTTCTCCATGCCGGCGATGCCGATATTGTCGACATTGGCAAAGCCGAGCACATGGGCCGCGACATTGCCGTTCGGATAGACGCGCTTGTTCTCGGGCACGAAGCCGACGCCGGGAATGCCGAGCCTGTGGACCTCGGCCTGCTGGCGCGGCGTGATCTCGCGCTTGACCCAGACGAAACCCTTCTTGGTGCCGAGCTTGTCGCGCAGCTCCTTGGCGTTGAGGTCGGGCAGCACCGCGGTCAGGAGTTCGGTCGCCTCGTCCTTGTCGAGGATGTTGCGCGGCTCGGCGAAGACCGAGACGGTGCGCACATCGGTGGCGAGCTGGATGCCGTTGCGGTCGAGGATGTCAGGCCGCGCCGCCGAGATCGCGTTCGAGGTCGCACGGCGCAGGCCGACCTGGTCGCTCGGGAAGGCCCCCAGCATGACGAGCCTGGCGACGATCGCCACGAACAGCCCGCTGAAGCCGAGAATGACGAGTCCAACGCGGGGCTCGCTCTTCTCGCCGCTCATCCGGAAGACGTCGCGCAGCCATTCGATACGGAAGCGCCATTTGCGCTTCGCAACCACGGGTTTTTCGATCGCGGCGGCACCGATCCCGGGCGCCCCGGCGTGCTGGTTGAGCTCCTGGCTCATGGGCGGGCTCCCGGCGTCGTCACGGCGTTGCTCTTGCGGTCCTTCGGCGTCTCGGTCGGTAGGCCGAGGCCGAGGTCTTCCAGCTTGCGGCCGATCGAGTCGACCTTCGGCCCGCGATTGGGAATGTCCGACAGGCGCACGATCTGTGTGATCGCCAGCGGCTGCAGATCGAGATGCTTGTCAGCCAGCGCCTGCAGGCGCTCGGGCCGGTTGAGGAACTGCCATTCCGCCTTGAGCACCGCGATCGCCTCGCGCTCGCGCTGGGCCTTGGCCTTCAGCTTCTGCAACTGCTCGGCCTGCAGCGTCGTCTCGTACTTGATCGAGTAGGCATAGAGCGCCGAGGACACCAGCGCGCCGATGGCGACGATATGCAAGAGCTTGATCATGCTCAGCTCCTCCGGCGGGCTTGCGGCGCGGGTACGACGGCGAGCCCGACGAGGTCGGGATCGGGCGCGCGCGGCGGAAGGTCGGTACGCTCCGCGGCGCGCAGCTTGGCCGAACGTGCCCGGGGATTGGCCCTGCTCTCGGCAACGGACGGCGCGACCGGGCCTTTAGTGACGAGGCTGAACGTCGCCTGCGGCTGCGCCACGGCCGGGGCATGGCGCGAGCCGGTCGGCGCCCTCCCCGAACGCTCGGCGAAGAACTGCTTGACGATGCGGTCCTCGAGCGAATGGAAGGTGACGACGGACAGCCGCCCGCCCGGCTTCAGCACCGCCTCGGCGCCATGCAGCGCCCTGACCAGCTCGCCGAGCTCGTCATTGACCGCGATGCGCAGGCCCTGGAAGGTCCGTGTCGCCGGATGCGCGCCGCCCGGCTCGCCCCGGACGATGCCGGCGACGAGGTCGGCGAGCTGCTTCGTCGTCGTGATCGGCGCCTTGCGCCTGGCCTCGACGATGGCGCGCGCCACGGCGCGCGAGCGCCGCTCCTCGCCATAGTGATAGATGATGTTGGCGAGCACGCCCTCGTCGGCCTCGTTGACGAGCTCGGCCGCGCTCTGGCCGCTCGCTCCCATGCGCATGTCGAGCGGCCCGTCGAAACGGAAGGAGAAGCCACGCTCGGCCTGGTCGAGCTGCATCGAGGAGACGCCGATGTCGAGCACGACACCGTCGAGCGGCACCATCTGGAAGCGCTCGGCCTCCTCCGCCAGCGCACCGAAGCGGGCCTCGGCCAGCGTCAGCCGCCCGCCCATCGCCAGGACGAGGTCGGCGCCGCCGGCTATCGCGGTCGGATCGCGGTCGAGCGCGAGCAGCGTCGCTTCCGGCTCACGCTCCAGCAGTGCGCGCGAATAGCCACCGGCGCCGAAGGTTCCGTCGAGATAGCGGCCGCCGGGCTTGAGCGCGAGCGCATCGAGCGCCTCGTCCATCAGCACGGGAATGTGGGATTCGCCGGTCATGGCATCGTCCTCGCGCCGAGCATGCGCCGGACGTCGCGCAGCTTTCCCCTGGCATCCTCGAGATGCGCCTTGAAGCGCTCCGGCTCCCAGATCTGGAACTTGTGGCCCTGCCCGACGAAGGTGACGGTATCGCCGATGCCGGCATGCGCCTTCAGCGCCTCGCTCAGCATCATCCGCCCTTCGGGGTCGACCTTCAACACCTCGGAGGTGCCGTTCAGCGCCGTCGAGAGCGACTCCCATTCCTCGGAGAAGGGCGAGAAGCGCGACAGGATCTCGTCGATCGTCGCCCGCAGCGCATGGCCACCGCAATCGAGACTGGCCTGGTCGAGCGCCGGATAGACGTAGAGCCCCTCGTAGCCGTCCTTCGCCAGCACCGCGCGGAACGGAGCCGGGATCGAGACGCGCCCCTTGGCGTCCAGCCTGTTGGTGAAATGGGAGACGAAGCGGTCCGTCAACGCCGCCTCCTGGTCGGACTTCCGGTCGGACTCTGACGGCGCGAGGCGCGCCGGCAGGCGCCGGTGATCGATACCCCCGTCGATCCCGACATGGCGGAGCCGTCAGCCAAAATCCGCGCGGCACACGGGCTCTGACTTGTTGCTTGCCTGTCGGTCTCGACGGGATGATTTGGGATAGCATGGGACAATATGGGCGTCAACGGATCCAGCGCTGCAGACGGAGGTCTGCCCGAGCCTGCAGGCATCACAGCCCGTTAAGGTTAACTATCCGTAAAAACGAGGATTTTTGGCTCGCGCAAAGGCCCAGCGGCGCCTATGAGAGCTGGCCGACCCGCCGGATCTGCGAAGAAATATTTTCGAGGTTACGCGCCCTGCTCGGCCGTCCTTCAGTCCTCTGCCGCCGCCCTGCGCAGCAGCGCCTCGCGCAGGGCCCGAACATCGTCCAGCAGGCGCCCCGGCGGGACACCGCTGTCCTCGATCGCGCAGGGCACGGGATTGGCTGACAGGCTCGCCTTCTCGCGCAGGGCATTGCCAGCGCCGGTCAACTCGACCAGCACCTGCCGCTCGTCCTCGCGGCCACGCTTGCGCAGAATGAGGCCGTTGCCTTCGAGGCGCTTCAGCAGCGGCGTCAGCGTGCCGGAATCGAGCATCAATCGATCGCCGATCGCCTTCACGCTCTGGCCGTCCTGCTCCCACAGCACCAGCATGACCAGATATTGCGGATAGGTCAGCCCGAGCTCGGCGAGGAACGGCCGATAGGCCCGGTTGAAGGCATGTGCGGCCGAATAGACCGCAAAGCAGATCTGCTCGTCGAGCCCGCGCACCAATGTCGCCTTCGCATCCTTTGTCATGGCCTTGCCGTCAGTCGACCGCATCATGGCTCCTCAGAGAGGGGGAGCGATCCGATCGGATTGGAACAACCCGCCCATGAAACAGTCTCACCCTGCGATGGATCCAAGATACTCTTTCATTGCACCGAGCGCTGCCTGTTCACGGAAATTTGAATTGCAGACAATTCGATTGTGCACAATCTAATTTGCATCGACCACGGCGGACGCCCCGCCCAGCAAGGAGAGCAACGATGAAGATCCTCTACACCGCCCATGGTTCCGCCACCGGCGGCCGCGAAGGCCAGGCCGCGACCGATACCGGCAACGTCAAGCTCGTGCTGAACACGCCGAAGGAACTCGGCGGCGGCGGTGGCGAGGGCACCAATCCCGAGCAGCTCTTCGCCATGGGCTATTCCGCCTGCTTCCTCGGCGCGCTCAAGTTCGCCGCCGGCAAGGAGAGCGTGAAGATCCCGGACGATGCCCGCGTCAGCGCCGATGTCGGCATCGGCCCGCGCGATGACGGCAAGGGCTTCGGCATCGCCGTCAAGCTGACGATCTCGGCGCCCGGCATCGAGAAGGCCAAGCTCGAGGACCTCGTCCAGAAGGCCCATATCGTCTGCCCGTATTCGGATGCGACCCGGGGCAATATTGACGTCCAGCTGACGGTTGCGGCCTGAACTGGCGCCACCCATCTGATCCTCACGGCCGGGCATCCCTCCGGCCGTGAGACGATTTGGCCTGCCCTGCCGCCGGCCTCGTTTCCGGAAGCCTCAACCTCAAAGCCTCTGGAACATCCCATGATCGATCGCCGCCATTTCCTCACAGCGGCTGCAGCAGCCGCACTCGCGCCTGCCCTGCCCGCGCACGCCCGCGCTCCTCTGACCGGCGCGCAGGTGCCGGGCATCTATCGCCGCAAGCTCGGCGACCTCGAAATCACTGCGCTTCTTGACGGCTATGTCCCGCTCGGCGCCCAGTCCTTCGCCGGCCCTGAGCCGACAACCGTCCGTCAGCTCATCGCCGGCGCCGGCCTCGACGAAAGCCTGCCGACTTCGGTCAACGCCTTCGTCGTCAACAGCAAGGACCGGACCTATCTCGTCGACACCGGTTCGGGCGCCTGGAGCGCCATGGGCAACACCATGGGCCGGGCCGAGAGCAATCTGCGCACCGCCGGGATCGAGCCGGCGCAGATCGACGCGATCATCCTGACGCATGCTCACCCGGATCATCACGAAGGCCTGCTCACAGCCGAGAAGACGGCCCGCTTCCCCAATGCCGAGCTGATCATCCACGAAGCCGAACACGCCTTCTGGCATGATGACGGCATCCTCAGCCAGGCGCCGACGGAGGTGAAGCCGTTCTTCGCCTCCGCCCGCGGGGCGCTTGCGCCCTATGCCAGCCGTACCCGCAAGGTGAAGGCGGGCGAGGTGGCGCCGGGCCTGACGCTCGAGCACGCTCCCGGCCATACGCCGGGACACAGCATCCTGCGGCTGTCCTCCGGCAACCAGCAGCTCCTACTCGTCGGCGATTGCATCCACAATGTCGTGCTGCAGACCGCCCAGCCCGAGATCACCTTCACCTTCGACGCCGATGCCAAGCAGGCCGTCGCCTCGCGCCGGCGTGTGCTCGATATGGCGGCGGCAGACAGGCTGGTGATCAGCGGCGCCCACATCCCCTTCCCCGGCTTCGGCAAGGTGAGCAAGGAAGGCAATGGCTACCGTTTCGCCACGGCGGAGTGGAGCTACACGCTCTGATCGCAGCCTTACGCAAACACGAAAGGGCCGGGATCGCTCCCGGCCCTTTTCGCTGCGATGAGGGTGCCAGCCGGCCTGTAAGCCGGGTTTTGGATGGCCGGGAGCAGGCTCCCGCAGGAACTTGCCCCCGACGTGACGGCCATTCCTCTGGGACGTGCATTGCTGCGCGCCTCGAGCAACCAACCCGGACGACTGGACCTGGAAACCGGCCCCTCCTCCCTTGCGGGCGAGCATCGTCCCTATTCGGTTTTGCTCCCGGTGGGGCTTGCCATGCCGTCCCCGTTGCCGGGTCCGCGGTGCGCTCTTACCGCACCTTTTCACCCTTACCGCGCGCCGAAGCGCGAGGCGGTTCGATCTCTGTGGCGCTTTCCCTGGGGTCGCCCCCGCCGGACGTTATCCGGCACCGTGTTTCCGTGGAGCCCGGACTTTCCTCCCCCGAAAGAACCTGAGCTCTTGCGGGAGCGGCCGTCCGGCCGACTGGCCGGCCCCCTGTGCGCTGTAAAGGCCGGAGCCGTCAAGCGCATACGCAATCCCGTTGAGGGATTGCGTACTCCGCTCGTTGAAAATCACGCAAGTGCCTGATTTTCAACGATGGATGAATCCGGCATCGCGAAGCGATCTGCCGGACTCAAAGCTCAGTTGCTGGCCTGGGCCGCACCGGTGATGGTGCGCACCTTGCCGCAATAGGCGCGGTTGGCGCCGCTCATGCGGGTCGCCATGTGGCCGCTCTGGTACATCATCACGGTGCGGCAGGTGTCGCCGCCGGCGAGCTTGTAGGCCTGGCCGAGATATTTCATGGCATAGCGGGCGTTGGTGTCGGCATCGAGCAGGCCTGCTGCGCCGCCGCTGTAGCCGACGCCGCGCGCGGTCTGATGGCGGATCTGCATCAGGCCGAAGTTGCCGGCATTGGCAGCGCGCGGATTGTAGCGGCTCTCGATGCGCACCACGGCGTCGGCCAGCGAGAACGGCACGCCATTGGCAGCGGCATGACGGGCGACCAGCGCGCGCAGCCCTCGGAGCCGGCGGGTGCCGCGAGTGGCGTGCGAGCTTCGCGAACGGTCCTGCCTCCCTTGGCCTGCGCCTTCCGCCCGCCCTTCGTCTGGGCGGTTTCGGCTGTCTCCTTCTGCGGATCCTGGCCCTGCTCGGCAGCGGCGGCCTGGCGCCGGATTTCGGCCTCCCGCACGATGAAGGCGCGGGCGTCCGTCTCGGCGTTCACCTGGGCAGAAGCGGGCTGAAGAAAGGCCAGGCAAATCGCAAAGGCGGCGCAGCCGCTACCGGAGATTTTGTTCATGCAGAGGAAGCCTCATCTTTCTTGTGCAGCGCAAAACAGGGCGGTGCAATGATAGATGAATGTGACGACAATCTGGCCGATACGACAGATAACCAAGCCATTACCGAACGTCGATAAATACTTTAGCCTCGTTTCGAGAGCAGTAATTATCATGTATTGAGCGGCGGAACGATTCACCCTGCCCGGCGTTGACGCAGTTATGGCGGCACGCCAAATCATCGCCGCACTGCGACCGCAATTCCCGGTCGCAATGCAAAAAGTCGGCTGAGGCTGGGATCGTGCCGCTGCAAGCGACCCGAGAAGGGGGAATGAGATGAAGACATTGATGGCAATCGCGGTTGTCGGGCTCGCTCTTGGCGCCTGCACACCACATGAGGAACGTGTCGGTGGCGGCGCCCTGGTCGGCGCGGCCACTGGCGCCGTGATCGGTGGGCTCGCCACCGGCCGGGCTGGCGGCGCGCTGGCCGGAGCCGCGATCGGCGGAGCCGGCGGCGCGATCATCGGCTCGGCGACCTCGCCCTATCGCCGCGGCGGCTACTATTACGACGACGGCTACGGCGGCTGTCCCTACGGCTACTACCGCGACTATTACGGCCGGCTCTATTGCCGCTGAGCCGCTGGCATTCTACGCAGATGCCATGGCCCGGAACGGCCATGGCTGGATGAGCGATGAAGTCGTCTTTCTGGGGGAGCATTGGGCGGCGGCGGCCTCGGTTTCGCCTTCGGCGGACCGCTCGGCGCGCTCGTCGGCGCTGTGGCTGGGCATGTGCTGGTCGATCGTGAAGGAGCGCTGTTCGGGCCCGCGCCCAAGCAGCTGATCTTCACGACAGGCTTGGTCGCGCTCGCCGCCAAGATGGCGCGTGCCGACGGCGTCGTGACCCGCGACGAGATCGCAGCCTTCCAGCGCATCGTCACCGTACCTCCCGAGGAGCAGGCCCATATCGAGCGCCTGTTCGATCTTGCCAAGCAGACCAGCGCCGGCTTCGAGGCCTATGCGCAACAGATCGCCGAAGCCTTCCGCGACGAGCCGGCTCTGATCGAGGACGTGCTCGACGGTCTCTTCCTGATCGCCGCCGCCGACGGCGCGATCCACGAGCACGAGCACGCCTATCTGCGCGACGTCGCGACGATCTTCAGGATCGACGAAACCGGTTTCGCCCGCATCGAGGCGCGCCATTTGCGCCGCCGCGACGATCCCTACATCGTGCTCGGCGCCGACCGCGAGATGAGCGACGGCGAGCTCAAGCAGCTCCATCGCCGTCTCGTCATCGAGAACCATCCCGATCGCGAGATCGCCCGCGGCCTGCCCGAGGAGGCGATCTGCATCGCGACCCGCCGCCTCGCCGCTATCAATGCGGCCTGGGACGCGATCGAGAAGGAACGCGGCATCGGGCGAAAGCAGGCGGAGCCGGCGTGAGCCTCGTCCTCGAACCCGATAGCCGCTTCGCCGCCAAGGTCTTCCCCTCGCCCAATCATGGCGAGCGCAAGTTCAGTGACGGCTCGACCGATCGCCGCCCGGACACGCTGATCCTGCACTATACCGGGATGCCCGACGCCGGCGAGGCGCTGCAGTGGCTGTGCAACCCGGTCTCGCAGGTCTCGTCGCACTACTTCGTCTTCGAGAATGGCCACACGCTCCAGCTGGTGCCGGAGGCGCGCCGCGCCTGGCATGCCGGGGCCTCGCACTGGGCCGGCGAGACCGATCTCAACTCGGCCTCGATCGGCATCGAGATCGCCAATCCCGGCCATCCCGGCGGCCTGCCCGACTTCCCCGAGGCGCAGATCGCTGCGACGCTGAACCTCTGCCGCGACATCTGCGAGCGCTGGCAGATTCCGCCCGAACGCGTGCTGGCCCATTCCGACATCGCGCCCGGCCGCAAGATCGATCCGGGCGAGACATTCCCCTGGCGCCGCTTTGCCGAGGGCGGCATCGGCCTCTGGACGGAACCGGCGCCGATCAAGGGCGGCCGCTTCTTCGCCCGCGGCGATGCCGGCCCGCCGGTCGAGGCATTGCAGGCGATGTTCGCGATGCTCGGCTACGGCGTCTCGGTCGACGGGACCTATGACGAGCACTTCGAGGCGGTGGTCGCCGCCTTCCAACGCCATTGGCGGCCGGAGAAGGTCGACGGTGTCGCCGATGGCTCGACCATCACCACCCTGCGCGACCTGTTGGCGCTCACGCAGGAAGCCCGGACGACCTGAACCACCGCGTCGCGCAAGCTTTCCGCAACATTGCAGCGAGTTAACTCGTCTGCGCCGCGTGAATCTGGCATGATGCGCGGCAATGGAAGGCTGGTATTTCCTCGGCCTCGGAGGGTGAACGGACGTGCGTCTCTGGGCAATCGGTGCGGTGGTCGGCGCAGGCGCGCTGGCAGCCGGCTATTTCGCGCTGCGGCCGACCGGCGGCGCAGCCAATGACACACCCTATCGCACTGCCGCGATCGACCGCGGCCGGATCACCGCCTCGGTGCGCGCCACCGGCACGCTGACCCCGATGACCACCGTCGTGGTCGGATCGCAGCTCTCCGGGCAGATCGTCGAGATCCTCGCCGACTATAATTCGCAGGTGAAGGCCGGCCAGGTCGTCGCCCGCCTCAACAGCGACCAGATCAAGACCCGCCGCGACGCAGCCGCCGCCGACCTGCAGCAGGCCAAGGCCGATCTCGTCGTCAAGCGCGCCCAGCTCGCGCGGGCCAAGGTGGCGCGGACCAAGGCGAACTCGACCGTCAACGACCTCGAGGCCCAGCGTGACCGCACGCGCGCCCAGCTCGCCGACGCCAAGCGCACCTATGATCGCCAGAACGAATTGTTCACGCGCGGCGCCGGTGCGCAGCAGGGCCTGGACAGCGCCCGCACCCAGGTCGAGATCCAGACCGCGACACTCGCCTCGAACGAGGCGCAGATCGCCTCGCTCCAGGCCGAGATCAGCGGACTCGACGCCGACATCGCGCTGGCAGAAGGCCAGGTCCAGTCCGGCGAGGCGCTGATCGCCCAGCGCGACGCCAAGCTGAAGGACATCCTGATCGATCTCGAGCGCACCGATATCCGCTCGCCTGTCGACGGCGTCGTCGTCCAGCGCCAGGTCGATCTCGGCCAGACCGTCGCCGCCTCGCTCTCGGCACCGGTTCTGTTCCAGATCGCGCAGGACCTGCGCACCATCGACATCTACGCCAATATCGACGAGGCCGATGTCGGCCGGCTCAAGGTCGGTCAGGAGGTCTCGTTCAGCGTCAACGCCTATCCGAACCGGACCTTCCAGGGGAAGGTGCAGATGGTCCGCCTCGGCGCCCAGACCATCCAGAACGTCGTCACCTATACCGGCGTCGTCCGTGTCGAGAACCGTGACCTTGCTCTGCTGCCGGGCATGACCGCCAATCTCCAGATCGTCACCGATGACCGCCAGGACGTGCTGCGCGTCGCCAATGCGGCACTGCGCTTCCGCCCGCTCGGCGGGCCGACCGCCCTGCCCGCTGCTGCGCCGGCCGAGACGCCGGCGGGGCGGGCCGGAGGTGGTGGCCGTGCCGCGGGCGCGTTGCGTGAGCGCATCGATGAGGAGGTCCAGCCGACGCCGGAGCAGAAGCAGGCGATCGCCGCGATCATGTCCGAGCAGCGCGCCGGCAACCGCCAGGCCACGGCCGGCCTGTCCGAGGAGGAGCGCCGCGCCGCCTTCCGCGCAGCCCGCAGCGAGCTGCGCGCCAAGGTCGCCGCCGTGCTCGATCCCGAGCGCCGCGCCAAGTTCGAGGCGCTGATCCAGGAAGGCCGCCCGGCGGCACAAAGTGAGGTCACACCCGGTCGCGTCTACGTGCTCGATGGCCAGGGCCAGCCCAAACCGGTCGCTATCCGGCTCGGGCCGAGCGACGGCGCCTTCACCCAAATCCTGCCGGCCGCCGGTATCGCCGAGGGTATCGAGGTCCTGATCGGCGGCGGCCCGCGCACCGCCGAGCCGACGCCCGCCAGTCGTGGTCCCGCCCCGCGCGGCCCGCGCCTGTTCTGAGGGCCGCAGCCATGCCCCTGATCGAGGTGCGCGATCTCTCCCGGGTCTACGATCTCGATTCCGGCCGCGTCACCGCGCTCGGCGGGGTTTCGCTCCACATCGAGGCCGGCGAACTCGTCGCTGTGATGGGGCCGTCCGGCTCGGGCAAGTCGACCTTCATGAATCTGATCGGCTGCCTCGACCGGCCGACCGGTGGCCATTACCGTCTCGACGGCGTCGCGGTCGAGACGCTCTCCAGCGACGGGCTCGCCGCACTCCGCAACCGCAAGCTCGGCTTCATCTTCCAGCAGTTCAACCTGCTGCCGCGGGTCGATGCCTGCGCCAATGTCGAATTGCCGATGGTCTATGCCGGGCTCGACGGCAAAACCCGGCGCGAGCGTGCACTTGCCGCATTGGCCCGCGTCGGCCTTGCCGACCGCGCCCATCATCGGCCGATGCAGCTCTCCGGCGGCCAGCAGCAACGCGTCGCGATCGCCCGCGCGCTGGTCAACCAGCCACGCCTGCTCCTCGCCGACGAGCCGACCGGCGCACTCGACAGCCGCACCGCGCTCGAGATCCTGGCCCTCTTCCAGGACCTCAACCGCGAGGGCGTCACCGTCGTGCTGGTGACGCATGATGCCGAGGTCGCCCGCCATGCCCGCCGGGTCGTGCGCTTCCGCGACGGCCATGTCATCGCCGACACCAGGCAGGAGCCGGCCGATGCGCGCACCGCGCTGGCCGCGCACGATACGGCTTCCCCCTTGCCGGAGGCCGCCGAATGAGCCTGCTGGAAGCGATCCGCTCCGCCCTCTCCGCCATCGGCGCCAATGCGCTGCGCTCGGCGCTGACCATGCTCGGCATCATCATCGGCGTCGCCGCCGTGATCGCCATGGTCGCGATCGGCTCGGGCGCCCGCGAGCGCGTCGACAGCCAGATCAAGTCGCTCGGCGCCAATCTCGCCATCATCCAGGCCGGCAACGTCACGCAGGGCGGCGTCCGGCTCGGCGCCGGTGCCTCCTCGACCCTGACCGACGAGGATGCTCGCGCCGTCCTGAACGAGGTCGAGAACGTCACCGCTTCCGCCTCGGTGATAACCACGCGCGCCCAGGCGGTCTATGCCGGCACCAACTGGTCGACGACGATCACCGCGACCGATCTCGATTTCTTCGCCGCCCGCGAATGGGCACTGGCCGAGGGCCGCCTGTTCGAGCCCGAGGAGCTGCGCCGCGGTGAGATCGTCGCGATCATCGGCCAGACGGTGGCGAAGAACCTCTTCGGCGAGAGCGATCCGCTCGGCCAGATGTTCCGCATCCGCAACGTGCCGTTCAAGGTCATCGGCGTGATGGCGGGCAAGGGCCAGTCGGCGCTCGGGCAGGACCAGGACGATGTCATCTTCGTGCCGCTCGACACTGGCCGGCGCCGCATCATCGGCCGCAATTACGCCCGCGACCGCTCGGTCCAGACTATCATGGTCAAGTTCGCCAGCGAGGAGGCGATCAACCCCGGCATCGAGCAGACGCGCGCGCTGCTGCGCCAGCGCCATCGGCTCGCCGAGGATCAGGAGGACGATTTCATCGTCCGCAACCTCACCGAGATCGCCAATACCGCGACCGCCGCCGCCAGCACCCTCTCCTGGCTGCTCGCGGCGGTCGCCGGCGTCTCGCTGCTGGTCGGCGGCATCGGCATCATGAACATCATGCTGGTCTCGGTGACCGAGCGCACCCGCGAGATCGGCTTGCGCCTCGCCGTCGGCGCCCGCCAACGCGACGTGCTCTCGCAATTCCTGATCGAGGCGACGACGCTGGCGACCATCGGCGGCGCCGTCGGCATCGCGCTCGGCATCGGCGCCGCCACCGGAATCGCCCGTTTCGCCGGCTGGCCCTTCGTGATCTCGCCGGAAACGATCCTGGTCGCCGTCGGCGTGTCCGGCCTGATCGGCGTGTTCTTCGGCTTCTACCCGGCACGCCAGGCCGCCCGGCTCGACCCGATCGAGGCGCTGCGACGCGAGTGACTCGGCAATCTTCGTTAACCGTTGCGCTCTAGCGTCACGGGACTCGCCGATCACCTGACGCAGGGCGCAGAGCCAGACGATGCCGCTCTCCGACGCCGAAGCCAGACGCCTCTACGACCAGGCTGCGCTGATGGCCGGCATCGGCGCCTGGGAATGCCGGCTCGCCGACACCCAATTGAGCTGGACCGACGGCATTTACGACCTCTTCGGCCTGCCACGCGGCTCGGCGATCCACCGCCCTTCGATCGTCGATCTCTACTACGATGACTCACGCGCCGAGATGGAGCGTCTCCGTGGCCGGCTGATAGCATCCGGACAGGGCTTCAGCATTGACGCACGGATCCGTACCGCCGCCGGCGCCGAGCGCTGGATGCGCCTCTCCGCCTCTGTGACGCACGAGCACGGCCGGCCGGTCCGCATCCACGGCGCCAAGCAGGACATCACCGGCGAGAAGGACATGTGGCTGGGGCTGCGCCGGCTCGCCTATAGCGACCCGCTGACGGGCCTCGCCAACCGCCGCGCCTTCGAGATGCAGCTCTCCGATCTGCGCCGCCACACCGGCGACAATTGCGCGCTCGGCCTGCTCGCCATCGTCGACCTCGACAATCTGAAGCCGATCAACGATCGCTTCGGCCATGCCGCCGGCGATGAATGCCTGCGCCAGATCGCGATGCGGCTCGAGACCTCGCTGAGCGATGCCCCGATCATCGCCCGCATCGGTGGTGACGAATTCGGCCTCCTGCTCTGCTCGGCCGCCGGCCGGCCTTATCTGCTCCACCGGCTGGAGCAGGCCCAGAAGGCCCTGTCCCGTCCGGTCACGTGGCGCGAGACACAGATCGAGGTCAGCGCCTCGATCGGCGCCACCATCTTGCGCCCCGGCCTCCTGCACGACCCCGAGCGGCGCTTCGCCGAAGCGGATTCGGCGCTCTACGTCGCCAAGGCGGCCGGCCGCAACTGCCTGCGCCTGTTCGGCGATCCGGTGCAGGAGGCGGGGGATGTGGCGATGGTCGGCGTTGGGGCGCTGCGCGCGGTCTAGGCAGAGAACTGCTGGGCTGGAGTGGCAGCTCCCGACCCGTCACGGACATTCGCTACTATTGGCCGCCCACTCGCTGCGGGCTTTTGATCCGCAACGCTCGCCGGCCGCCGAAAAACGCATTGCCGATCATGTGCGGCGTATACCATAACAATAACGCGATGTAGATTACTTGAGAATCTGTGAAGTAAAATATCCTTTGATAATCGGCAGAAATAATCCAAATGAAACGAGTAAACATTTTGCAATAGGCCGCCAAGGATACTTTAGATAATACTCCCTGGAGATAATACTCCCTGGTCTCATTCTGTATCAGCTCGTCGTTAAGGCGAGCTTCAGGAGTTTTTCTTGTGATAACGAAGGCAAATATTATCATACCACAGCCAATAAAATTGGCGATCAGCAGCCACGGAGTGTAAATTCGTTCAAAAGACATTAGGGCAAGCGGAAGAATGGTAAGGATCCACCCTGCATCATGGAGCAGCTTTAAGGATCTAACACTCACCGAAATCTCCCTGCGATGGATAGCTGCCGAAATTTTACTCATCGACCGGCAGTGTGGCGGGCTCCCATCGCTCACCGGCCGGTAGTGCGTGCTTTCCGGAAGACGTCAACGCCACACAAAAGCGCGAAACAAGAAAGCGACCACTACCGAAACAATGGTCGAAAGCGCCCACAGGAGGGTGGCAGCCGCAATGATGGCCGTGACCAAGTTGACTAGAACCTGATCTTTCAGCCCAAACAGTGCACACCACCAAGCGATCAAGCTCCTCACGTTCGCCTCCGCCCATGCCGTCTCACTACCTTGGGTGGCAAGGCCTATAACGCTCACGCGTTAAGAAATTTCGGTGACGAGCTGATTGCGCCGACTGCAGTTCAGAAGCGTCCGCTCTCCCCCCACTCCGGACATCGACGCCACCCATCATCGTGGAGCGCGCCACAGCCGCGCTGGCGTGATCTGACGTAAATCCGTCAGACAGCGCCGCAACCTTTCGGCAACCTTCTTTGGACCATCGTCCGCAAGCGGGCCGATTCGGCTGACGGCGCTCGCGTCGTGTCCAAAGTGGCCGCTCGGTCCGCGCGTTCGCTGAACGCGAGCGAACAATTCCGTTCAGGTGGCGTTGCAATTGCGACTGCGATCATCGCCTCAACAAATCAGGAGACCTTTCATGCGACATCTATTGATCGCCGCTGCCCTGCTCATCGGCTCCGCCACGGCGGTCAACACCGCCTCCGCGGCCGAGCTCAGCGGATCGCTTCCCTCCGCGACCGCGCAGCAACTCGACAAACTGCCGACCGAGTTCACCGCCAGCGACGCTAAGATGCGGCGGATGCAGATCATCCAGAACAACCTCGATCGCCAGCGTTATGGCCGCGGTGGCGGCTACGGGCGCGGTTACGGCGACGGTTACGGGCGTGGCTATGGACGCGGTTATGGCGGGGGCTACGGAGGCGGTTACGGCTACCGGCGCGGATATGGCGACGGCTATGGTCGCCCACGCTACGATCGCTGGTGAGCTGAAGCAGCGGCCTCGCTAAGAAGCGGGGCCGCTGCACGCACACGGGGAGCGTGAGCAGGAGGCAAGCGGGATGAGGCGCCCTCAACCCTCGCGGTCCCAACCTCCTCCGGAAAAATCGTCTCGTCCTTGTCGGAACCTTCTTCTCTCGTTCGTCCTTGAAGCGACAGGCCAATCTCTGGCTTGATGGCGCAGCAGGGAGCATCGCGATGAAGGTCACCCAGAATCTCTGGTTCGATAAGGATATGGAGGCCGCGATCAGCCTCTACACCTCGCTGATCCCGAACTCGGCGCTCGAATGGAGCAGCGCTTTGCCGGCGGAATCGCCGAGCGGACCGGCGGAGAGCGTCAAGATCGCCTCCTTCACCATCGGCGGCCAGCGCTACCAGGCTTTCGAGGCCGGGCGCTCCGATGCGTTCAACCACACCTTCTCGATCGTGGTCGAGTGCGAAACGCAAGCCGAGATCGACAGGCTCTGGGAGGCGCTCGGCGAGGGCGGCCAATTCGAGCAATGCGGCTGGCTCAAGGATCGCTGGGGCGTGTCCTGGCAGATCACGCCCAAGCGCCTCGGCGAATTGATCCGCGACACCGACCGAACCAAGGCCCAGCGCGTCGCCGAGGCGATGCTGAAGATGGTCAAGCTCGACATCGCCGGACTGGAAGCCGCGGCAAAGGGCTGAGTTCCGCCGCTCAGGCCGCCTGCGCTCGCACCGTGGCCTGCGCCTTCAGCTTGGCGCCGACCTCGGCGATCGCAAGGATCGCTGGTACGTACTCCTGCCCAAGGTCGGTGAGCGCATATTCGGTCGAGGGCGGGGTCGTCGGCACCACCTTGCGGTGGACGACACCCTTGCTCTCCAGCACTCGCAGGCGCGCGCTCAGCATCTTGGCCGAGATCGCCGGGATGTCGCGCCTGAGTTCCCCGAAGCGACGCGGCCCGCCGCTCAGGAACCAGATCACATTCGGCGTCCAGGCCCCGCCGAGCACCTGCATGCAGGCGCCGACATTGCAGGTCTCGGGCTGCGGCAAAGCGCGGTTCTTCCTGAGTTTCAAGGCCATGCGGCAATCCCTCCGGTTACCGGGAGGATACCGGAAAACGCAGTTACAACAAGTTACCCCATATACAAAGGTAACTGCCTCCGCCTAGCTCTCCGCCATCGTCAACGCGGATGAGGAAACCACCATGAAGCTCTACTACTCGCCGGGCGCCTGCTCGCTTTCGCCCCATATCGCCCTGCGCGAGGCCGGCCTACCCGTCACCCTGGAGAAAGTCGACCTGATCGCCGGTCGGACCGAGAGTGGCGCCGACTATGCCGCGGTCAATCCGAAGGGCTACGTCCCCGCACTGCAGTTCGACGACGGCACTGTGCTGACCGAAGGCGCGGTCATCGCCCGCTACATCGCCGATCTTGCCCCCGCTGCCGATCTGGCGCCCAAGCCCGGCAGCTTCGAGCGCTTCAAGCTCGAGGAGGTCATGAACTTCATCGGCAGCGAGTTGCACAAGGCCTATACGCCGCTCTTCCTCCCAGACACCACCGAGGACGGCAAGGTGGCGGCGCGGACCCGCGTCGCCAGGAAGCTCGCTTATATCGAAGCCCTCCTCGCCGATGGCCGCAGCCATCTCCTCGGCGAGCATTTCACCGTCGCCGACGGCTACCTCTTCACCATCGTCAACTGGTCCGACAGCCGCGGCGTTCCGCTCGACGCCTTCCCGAAGCTGCGAGCGTTCATGGCGCGGATCGGCGCCCGCGTCGGCGTGCAGGAGGCAATGCGGGCCGAGGGCTTGCTCCAGTGAGCGCCGATCCGCGCTTTGCCGAGATCGTTGCCGCGCTTGGCGACTATTTCGACGGGCTCCATCACAGCGATGCCGGCAAGCTCGGGCAGCTCTTCCACCCGCAGGCGATCTATGCCTGCGGCACCGAGGGTAGCCTGACCTACCTGACCATGGCGGAGTATCTGCCGATGGTGGCGAAGCGGCCTTCACCGGCAAGTCGCGGCGAGCCCCGCTATGACCGCATCCTCTCGATCGAATTCGCCGGGCCGGTGACCGCCCTCGCCCGGGTCGAATGCGCCATCGGCCCCAAGCGCTTCACCGACCTCCTGAGTTTTGTCAGGCTCGACGGACACTGGCGCGTGATCGCCAAGGTCTTCCATTTCGATCTCGACGAGGCAGCAGCCTGAGCAACCGACAACAGGCCGCCGGCAGGCATTGGAGCCGGCGGCCACGCACTGCCAGCGACCGGCCACCGTCGTGACGCATAGTCACCGGGCTGTCGCACGACCTGCCTAGGACTCCGCTGGCCAGGTGGGGAAACCGGCACGGAAGAGCGCGCGTGTCCGTTGCGGGACGCGTGCGCTGATGCTCGCCGTGATGCCCCGACCGGCCGCAGAGGCGACCGCGCCCCCTTGTCGGAGTCGAGAGCATGCAAGTCGATATCTTCACGCAGGTGATCGTGCCTGTGATCGGTGGCCTGGGCATCTTCATGCTCGGCCTCGAATTCATGAGCAACGGCATCCAGAATCTCGCCGTCAACAAGATGCGGGCGCTGCTCGCCAAGATCGCCGGCACGCCGGTCAAGGGCGTCCTCGCCGGCACCTTCATCACCGGCATCATCCAGTCCTCGACCGCGATGACCGTGATGGTGGTCGGCCTCGTCAACGCCGGGGTGATCGGCCTGCGGCCCGCGATCAGCGTGATCATGGGCGCCAATATCGGCACGACCCTCGGCAACGGCCTGATCGCCCTGCCGCTCGGCCCGCTAGGCCTGTTTCTCGCCGGCATCTTCGCGCTGCTGCACATCTTCGCCAAGACCGACAAGGTGAAGAACATCGCGCTTGCCTGCATGGGCTTCGCGCTGATCTTCTACGGCCTCAACCTGATGACCGGCGGCCTGCGCCCCTTGCGCTCGATGCCGGAGGTGATGGGCGTCATCTCCTCGCTCAAGGCCGACAGCTATCTCGGCCTGCTCTACTGCGTGCTGATCGCCGCCGGCATCACCGC
The DNA here is from genome assembly GCF_030144325.1 of Bosea vestrisii. Classification (NCBI taxonomy): domain Bacteria; kingdom Pseudomonadati; phylum Pseudomonadota; class Alphaproteobacteria; order Hyphomicrobiales; family Alloboseaceae; genus Allobosea; species Allobosea vestrisii. The sequence continues at coordinate 1,233,719 of NZ_CP126307.1, forward strand.
GATGATTCACTCCTCCTCGGCGACGATCGGCATCGTCATGGGCCTCGGCGCCGCCGGTATCCTCGACTGGAAGACCGCCGTCGCCTTCTCGCTCGGCGCCGATCTCGGCACCACCATCACCTCCTGGATGGCCTCGCTCAACCTGACCAAGAACGCCAAGCGCGCCGCCTATTTCCACATCTCCTTCAACATCATCGGCGTCGCCATCACGATACCGCTCTTCTTCGTCTCGATGGACGTGCTGACCTGGGCCATGCAGTGGTTCGGCGGCAATCCGGGCGTGGCGGTCATCAAGGACGGCAAGGAGACCTTCCCGCTGATCCCGGTCGCGATCGGCCTCTACTCGACCTTCTTCAACATCTTCAACACCGTCCTGCTCTTCCCCTTCGTCGGCGTCTTCGAGCGCGTGCTGCTGAAGGTCGGCGCGTCGCATCTGGACGATGTCGAGGACTACTCGCAGCCGCGTTTCCTCGCCAAGGCGACCGACCATGGCCATGCCGTCGCGAACATCCAGCAGGAGACCGGTCGCTATCTCCAGGCGACGCAGCTCTTTCTCGACATCGCCCGCAACAAGCCGGACGCGCCGGAGAAGAGCGACGAACTCTACACTGCGATCGACGTGCTCAACCGCGACATCCGCGCCTATACCTCCGGCATGTTCACGTCGGAGATGCCCTATGCCCGCGCCGACCTGGTGGCGAGCCTGATCGAGGAAGAGGACTTCACCGCCAGCCTCGGCGAGACGCTCTACCAGATCGCCCGCCGCATCGAGCGCCAGCCCTTCGGCGCGCCTGGCCGGGAGATCGTCGACAGCGTCGTCGACCAGGTCGCCGAGGCGATGCGCGCCATCGTTCCGGCCGGGCAGGACGGGCCGATCGTTTCGGCCGAGGCCGAGCCGCGCATCTCCGCCCTCACGGCTGTCCGCGAGCGCTGCCTGCGCCTTGGCGCCGAGCTGCCCTGGGTCGAGCGTGGCGCGATCCTGGCGCTGCTCGGCTCGGCCGAGCGCGCCTATTTCCTGATCGAGCGCATCGATGAAGAGCGCCGCTCGGTCTCACGTGTCGTGCCGGTGACGGAGGCCAGCAAGCAGAGCCGCGAAGCCGGCGATTTCGGCGCCGCCGCCGTGCCGGCCTGAGCTGGCTGACATCGCTGGGTTGTGGACAGGCCGCCTTCGGGCGGCCTGTTTGCTTTTGTCCGCTCAATTTTTGGTCGTGATTGCAAGCGAAACCAAGCAGCCGCAATGGCGGTGCAACACGCGAATTGGCGCCTGCTCCGCGCAAGGGCGCGGCGACTACCGGATACGAGGACAGCTATCATGACGTCGAAGGCGATTTTCCTGCTGGCGCCCGCTTTGGCGCTCCAGACCGCCGCTGCTTTGGCCAAGGACGGTCTGAGCTGGGGGATTCGGCAGGATGGTGAGGGCATCGTCGTCGCCTATGAGATGCCGCAGACGGACGATCAGCGCCTGTTCTTCTCCTGCGATTTCGCCAGCAAGAGCCTGACCGTGCGGGTTCCCTTCTTCAAGGAAGGCATGAAGGACAACGCCGTCACAAGCGCCCGGTTATCGTCGAGCGGCGGGCAGGCCGATCTGAGCATGAAGCTGATCAACGACGAGATGGGCAATCATTTCGAGACGACGACGACGCTGACGCCCGCGCTCCAGTCGGTGCTGCGAAAGGGCCAGAGCCTGACGCTTCGCATCGAGGGCGAGACCCAGAGCTTCCCGCTCGCCGGCGGGCAGAAGGGCTTTGCCGTGATGGCGCAGCGCTGCGGCGGGTGAGGCCCAATCGCCTCTACTCCGCCGCCTCCGCATAAGCGCTCGGCTCGTAGTTCAGGATCGGCGAGAGCCAGCGCTCGACCTCGCGGATGTCCATGCCCTTGCGGACCGCGTAGTCCTCGGCCTGGTCGCGCTCGACCTTGGCGACGCCGAAATAGTAGGCCTCCGGATGCGAGAGGTAGAGGCCGGAGACCGAGGAACCCGGCCACATCGCATAGCTCTCGGTCAGCTTGACGCCGACGCGGCGCTCGGCCTGGAGCAGCTCGAACAAGGACGCCTTCTCGGTATGATCCGGCTGGGCCGGATAGCCCGGCGCCGGGCGGATGCCCTGGTATTCCTCGCGGATCAGGTCCTCGTTCGAGTAGCTCTCGTCCGGCGCATAGGCCCAGAATTCGGTCCGCACGCGCTGATGCATGCGCTCGGCAAAGGCTTCGGCAATGCGGTCGGCCAGCGCCTTGACCATGATCGAGCGGTAATCGTCATTGTCGCGCGCGAATTTCTCCGAGATGCGCTCTTCCTCCGCGCCCGACGTCACCACGAAGGCACCGACATAATCGGGCCGCTCGATACCTTCGGGCGCGATGAAGTCGGAAATGCACATGTTCGGCTTGCCGTCGCGCTTGGAGAGCTGCTGGCGCAGGCCGTGGAAGGTGGCGAGCGTCTCCTGCCGGCTCTCGCCGGTATAGAGGCGGATGTCGTCGCCGACCGCGTTCGCCGGCCAGAAGCCGACAACCGCCTTCGGATTGAACCAGCGTTCCTCGACCACGCGTTTCAGCATCGCCTGCGCATCGTCCCAGAGCGCGCGCGCCGCCTCGCCCTGCTTCTCGTCCTCGAGGATCGCAGGGTACCGGCCCTTCAGCTCCCAGGTCTGGAAGAACGGCGTCCAGTCGATCAGCGGAACGAGCTCCGCGAGATCATAGGTCCGGAAGACGCGCGTGCCGAGGAAGGTCGGCTTCGGCGGCTGGTAACTGGTCCAGTCCGGCTTGAAGGCATTGGCGCGGGCCTTCGCCAGCGGCAGGCGCTGCTTGTCGGCCTCCGAGCGGCGATGCGCGGCTGCGACCTTCTCGTATTCGGCCTGGATGCCCTCGACGTAAGGCCCCTTCTGCTCCTGCGAGAGCAGGCTGGAGACGACGCCGACCGCACGCGAGGCGTCGGTGACATAGACCGTCTGGCCGCGTTCATAGGCCGGGTGGATCTTCACCGCGGTGTGGACGCGGCTCGTCGTCGCCCCACCGATCAAGAGCGGGATGTCGAAGCCCTCGCGCTCCATCTCGGAGGCGACGGTGACCATCTCGTCGAGCGAGGGCGTGATCAGGCCGGAGAGCCCGATGATATCGACCTTCTCCTTGCGCGCCGTGTCGAGGATCTTCTGCGTCGGCACCATCACGCCGAGGTCGATCACCTCGTAATTATTGCACTGGAGCACGACGCCGACGATGTTCTTGCCGATGTCGTGGACATCGCCCTTCACCGTCGCCATCAGCACCTTGCCGGCCGCCGAGCGCTCGCCGCCGCCGTTGAGGCGCTTCTCCTCCTCCATGTACGGCATGAGATAGGCGACCGCCTGCTTCATCACGCGGGCCGACTTCACCACCTGCGGCAGGAACATCTTGCCAGCGCCGAACAGGTCACCGACGACGTTCATCCCGGCCATCAGCGGCCCTTCGATGACATGAAGCGGCTTCTCGGCCTGAGTGCGCGCCTCTTCGGTGTCGCGGTCGATGAACTCGGTGATGCCATTGACCAGCGCGTGCTTGAGGCGCTCGTGCACATCGGTCTCGCGCCAGGCGAGATCCTTGCCCGAGACCGCCGCCGAGCCGTCGCCCTTGAAACGCGGAGCGGCATCGAGCAGGCGCTCGGTCGAATCCTTGCGGCGGTTGAGGACGACGTCCTCGCAAAGCTCGCGCAATTCCGGATCGAGATCATCGTAGCTGCCGAGCTGGCCGGCATTCACGATGCCCATATCCATCCCGACCTTGATGCAATGGTACAGGAAGACCGAATGCATCGCCTCGCGGACCTTCTCATTGCCGCGGAACGAGAAGGACAGGTTCGAGACGCCGCCTGAGATATGGGCGTGCGGCAGCGTCTCCCGGATGGTGCGGGTCGCGTTGATAAAGTCGTTGCCGTAGTTGTCGTGTTCCTCGATGCCGGTCGCCACCGCGAAGATGTTCGGATCGAAGATGATGTCCTCGGGCGGGAAGCCGGCCTGCTCGGTCAGCAGCTTGTAGGCCCGCGTGCAGATCTCGATCTTGCGCTGGTAGGTGTCGGCCTGGCCGGTCTCGTCGAAGGCCATGACCACGACCGCCGCACCATATTGCCGGCAGATGCGGGCATGCTCGAGGAAGGCTTCCTCGCCCTCCTTCATCGAGATCGAGTTGACGATCGGCTTGCCCTGGATCGTCTTGAGGCCGGCCTCGATCACATGGAATTTCGAGGAATCGACCATGATCGGCACGCGGCTGATGTCCGGCTCCGAGGCGATCAGGTTGCAGAACTCGGTCATTGCCTTCTCGGAATCGAGCAGGCCCTCATCCATGTTGATGTCGATCACCTGCGCGCCATTGGCGACCTGATCGCGCGCGACATCGAGCGCGGCGGCGAAGTCGCCGGCGGTGACCAGCTTGCGGAACTTGGCCGAGCCGGTGACGTTGGTGCGCTCGCCGATATTGACGAAAGGAATGGTCTCGTCGAGCGTGAACGGCTCGAGCCCGGCGAGCCTGAGATAAGGCTTCGGCTCCGGCACGCTGCGCGGCGCCTTGCCGGCGACGGCCTCCGCGATCGCGCGGATATGGTCCGGCGTGGTGCCGCAGCAGCCGCCGACCATGTTGACGAAGCCGGCATCGGCGAACTCGCCCAGCATCTTGGCGGTCGCTTCCGGCCGCTCGTCATAGAGGCCAAACTCGTTGGGCAGGCCGGCATTGGGATAGGCACAGACCAGGGTGCCGGCGACGCGCGACATGTCCTTGATATGGGCGCGCATCTCGCGTGCGCCGAGCGCGCAGTTGAGGCCGATCGTCAACGGATCGGCATGGCGCACCGCGTTCCAGAAGGCCTCGACCGTCTGGCCGGACAGCGTGCGGCCGGAGAGATCGGTGATCGTGCCGGAGATCATCACCGGCAGCTTCATGCCCTTCTCGCGAAAAACCTCCTGGATCGCGACGATCGCGGCCTTGGCGTTGAGCGTGTCGAAGATCGTCTCGATCAGCAGCAATTCCGAGCCGCCGTCGATCAGCCCGCGCACCTGCTCGGCATAGGAGTCGCGCACCTGATCGAAGGTGACGGCGCGGAAACCGGGATTGTTGACGTCGGGCGAGATCGAGAGCGTGCGGTTGGTCGGGCCGATCGCGCCGGCGACGAAACGGCGCCGGCCGTCCTCCTTGCGGGCGATCTCGGCGGCCTCGCGGGCGAGCCGGGCACATTCGACATTGAGCTCATAGACGATCGCCTCCATGCCGTAGTCGGCCTGGGCGATCGATGTACCGGAGAAGGTGTTGGTCTCGACGATGTCGGCGCCGGCCCGGTAATAGGCGAGATGGATGTCGCGCAGCGCGTCGGGCAGTGTCAGGGCGATCAGGTCGTTATTGCCCTTGAGGTCATGGTTCCAGCCCTTGAAGCGCTCGCCGCGGAAATCGGCTTCGGTCAGCTTCAGGTCCTGGATCTGCGTCCCCATCGCGCCATCGAGGATGAGGATGCGTTCGGAGGCGGCCTGGCGCAGGGCGCGCTCGATCTCGGCGCCGTCGACGGGAGTGGGCTTGTAGTCGGACATCAGGCTACTCCGCCGCCACCTGCTGCGCCTGCGCCTTCTCCGGCTTCAAGCCGACGAGATGGCAGATCGCATAGACCAGGTCGGCCTTGTTCATCGTGTAGAAATGCAGGTCGGAGACGCCGCGATCGATCAGGTCGAGCACCTGCTCGGCGCAGACGGCGGCGGCGACCAGCCGGCGCGTCGCCGGGTCGTCCTCCAGCCCTTCGAAGCGGTCGGCCAGCCATTGCGGCACGCTCGCCCCGGTCCGGCGGGCAAAGCCGGCGGTCTGCTTGAAGTTCTGCACCGGCACGATGCCGGGCAGGATCGGGATATCGATGCCGCTGGCACGGACCTTGTCGAGATAGCGGAAATAGACGTCGTTATCGAAGAAGAACTGGGTGATCGCCCGGGTCGCGCCGGCATCGACCTTCTTCTTGAGCGCATCGATGTCGGCATCGAGCGAGGCCGCCTCCGGGTGCTTCTCAGGATAGGCCGAGACGGTGACCTCGAATTCGCCGATCTTGCGGATGCCTTCGACCAGGTCGGAGGTCTGGTGATAGCCCTCAGGGTGCGGCTCATAGGTGGTACCGAGCCCACCGGCCGGATCGCCGCGCAGCGCCACGATATGGCGCACGCCCGCCGCCCAATAGGAACGGATGACGTCGTCGACCTCGGCGCAGGAGGCGGAGACGCAGGTCAGATGCGCCGCCGGCTTCAGGCCCGTCTCGTCGATCATGCGCTTGACGGTGTTGTGGGTGCGCTCGCGGGTCGAGCCGCCGGCGCCATAGGTCACCGAGACGAACGCCGGACCGAGCGGCTCCAGCCGGCGCACGCTGTCCCAGAGATTGACCTCCATCTCCTCGTTCTTCGGCGGGAAGAACTCGAAGGAGACGCGCGGGCGGCGCGAGCCGTGGCGGCTGGGACGGAACGCGTTCATCACGCAACCTCACGATCGAACTGACGAATCGGAAAATCACCCTGGAGGCGCCGGTCGCGCCCGCGCCAGAGCATGACGCCAAGCTGGCCGCAAGCCCCGTCGGGAGCCGTGACCTCCTCGGCGAGATCGCAGTCGAGGCCGGCCTCGGCGAACCAGGCGGCGATCTCGTCCTTCTCGAAGCCGAGACGGCGATGGGCGTGCTCGGTGCGCAGGAATTCCATCTCGTGCGGAGCAAAGTCGACCAGGATCAGCCGCCCGCCCGGCGAAAGCAGTGCCGCCGCCTCGCGCAGTGCGCGCGCCGGGTCGTCGAGGAAATGCAGGACCTGGTGCACGATCACCAGGTCGAAGGAGCCGCGCGCGAAGGGCAGCGCATAGATGTCGCCCTGCCGGAGCTCGACCCGCGACAGCCCTGCCTTCTCCAGGTTGGCCCGCGCCACCGCCAGCATGGCGTGGCTGGCATCGACGCCGACCGCGCGCGCCGCCTTTGGCGCCAGCCGCTCGAGCATGCGCCCGGTGCCGGTGCCGAGATCGAGCAGCGCCTGCATCGGCGTCTCGCCGACAGCGGCCTCGACGGCCGCTTCCACGGCCGCGTCCGGCACGTGCAGCGAGCGCAGCTGGTCCCATTCACGCGCGACATTGGCGAAATAGGATTGCGCCGCCGCAGCCCGGCTAGCACGCACCGCCGTGAGGCGCTCGCGGTCGGCCGCCAGGACAGGATCCGCGGGATCGAGATCGCGGGCGAGCGTTAGCGCCAGCGTACCGCCCGCCGTCCCGTCGTCGAGCCGGAAGAAGGCGAAGGCGCCCTCGCGCGAGCGGCGCAGCAGCCCGGCCTCGGCCATCAGCTTGAGATGGCGCGAGATGCGCGGCTGCGATTGGCCGAGAATGTCGGTGAGATCCGAGACTGAGAGCTCGCCTTCCGCCAGCAACGCCAGGATCCGCAGGCGCGTTTCCTCGCCCGCCGCGCGCAGGCAGGACAGCAAGGTCGGCAGCGAATGATGGGAAGGACGGGTCACTACGAGTGGCCTCGATTTTCTCTGTGAAAGATATAAAGATATCTTTATGTCAGACGCAGGAATTATGCAAGCCCGCATCACTCACCGACATCGATATTCGCGGCTTTATTGGACGCTTTGCAGGTCGCTTGAATTCGAGCGACCGCACGGTAGAATGGTAGAACATACGAAATATTTCTAGAATGAGGAGCATCATGAGTCTCAGCATCAAAGATCCCGAAGCCCATCGCCTTGCCCAGGCGATCTCTCATGCCACGGGCGAAAGCATGACCCGTGTCGTGACCGAAGCCTTGCGGGAACGCTGGAACAAAATCGAACGGCAAAAGGGGCGCGCAAGCGTCGAGGAGCTTCTGCAGATTGCCGAACGCGCCGCCGGCCATGTGAAGCGCCCATATGCCGACCACGCGGACCTGCTTTATGATGAGAGCGGTATCCCGAAATGATCGTCGATACATCTGCGCTCGTCGCGATCCTTTATCGCGAGCCCGAAGCTGAAGCCTTCGTCAAGCGCATCCACGCGGCCGAAACCAGCCGGATCAGCGTTGCGAACTATGTCGAGCTATCGATGGTCGTCGAACATCAGCTTGGCCCCGAGGGGATGCGCCAAGCCGAAGCGTTCTTCCGGCGTGCAGGGATCATCATCGAGCCGGTGTCCGTGGATCATGGTGATCTGGCGCGTCAGGCTTTCCTCGATTTCGGCAAGGGGCGCCACCGGGCGGGACTGAATTTCGGCGATTGTTTTGCCTATGCCCTCGCGAAAGCGAGCGGAGAACCTTTGCTCTTCAAGGGCAATGATTTCTCACAGACCGACATTGCGGCGGCGTAACGGTTCCGGAAATCATTGCGCTGATCCCACCCGCATCGCCTGACGCAGCACGGTGAAAATCCTGGGGTCGGCAGCCTGCGCCACGTTGAAGCGCATGAAATGCCGGGCCGTCCGCGACAGGCTGAAGGCATTGCCCGGCGCGAGTACGACCCCCTCGCCCAGCGCATCCCGGGCAATCTCGGCGCCGTCGAGCTCTCCCGGCAGGCGGCACCACAGGAACAGCCCACCGCGTGGCGTCAGCCAGGGCTCGATGCCGAGCTCGGCAAGCCGGCCCCGCGTCTCTGCCATGGCCCGCCCCAGACGCTGGCGCAGTGCTTCGACATGCCGGCGATAACTGCCGTCCTTCAACAGGTCGAGCACCAGCTCGGCCGCAAGCCGCCCGCCGCCGAAGGAGAGCGCGACCTTGAGGTCGATCAGCCCCTCGATCCAGTCGCGCCGCGCCGCGATGTAGCCACAGCGTACCGACGCCGACAGCGTCTTGGAGAAGCTGCCGATCTGGATCACCCGCTCCAGACCGTCGAGCCCGGCGAGCCGCGGCGCCGCCTCCGGTTCGAGATCGCCGAAGATATCGTCCTCGACGATGGTCAGCCCGGCCTGCTCGGCGAGCTTGAGCAGGCGATGCGCGGTCGCGGCCGAGAGCGTCGCGCCGGTCGGGTTATGCAGGGCGCAATTGGTGACGTAGAGCAGCGGCCGGTGCTCGGTCAGCGCCTGCGCGAACAGGGCAAGATCAGGCCCCGACGGGGTATAGGGCACGCTGACGATCTTCGCCCGGTGCGCGCGCAAAAGCGCATTGAAATTGAAGTAGCAGGGATCGTCGACCAGCACGGTGTCGCCAGGCTCGAGCAGGAAGCGGCAAACGAGGTCGATCGCCTGCGTGCCCGACTCGGTCAGGACGATCTGGTCGGGCGAAGCTTCGACGCCGCGCTCGGCCAGGCGATGGGCGAGCAGATGACGCAGCGCCGGCAGGCCGAGCGGCGTGCCGTATTCGGCCAATGTCCCGGCCTCGGCCCGGCTGAGCCGGCGCAGCGCCTGGCGGAGCGAGGCTTCCGGCATCCAGTCGGGCGGCAGCCAGCCACAGCCTGGCCTCAGGCTGCCGACACCGGCATCCAGAGATTGCCTGGAGATCCAGAGCGGGTCGACGGCCCGGTCGAGCTTTGGCGCGACATCGGCGAGCGAGAGTGGTGGCAGGCGCCGGACATAGAAGCCGGAGCCGCGTCTTGCCTGGATCGCCCCCTCCGCCGCCAGCCGTTCATAGGCCTCGACCACGGTCGATTTCGAGACGCCCATGCTCTCGGCAAGGCCCCGGATCGAGGGCAGCTTCGCCCCCGGCGCCAGCGTCCGCCCGGCGATCCGCTGGCGGATCGCTGCCATGACGCGCCCGACGAGGGTGTCGCCGGCCGCCGCAAAATCGGCGGAATGCTTAATCTGTCCTGCTTCCAGCATCAGCACAGTTTGCCCGAACTGTACTGGACTGTCTCTGGAAATCTGCAGGGCTTCGCCGCATGCAGGCTGGCTTCAGGAGGTATCATGGACCGGACTGCGAACGGCCTGCTCAACGGCTTCATCGGCGTCGTCATCTTCAGCGGCTCACTGCCGGCGACCCGCGTCGCCGTCGCCGATTTCGATCCGGTCTTCCTCACCGTCGCACGCGCTGCCATAGCCGGGCTGCTCGGGCTCGCCCTCCTGCTGGTACTGCGGCAGAAGCGGCCCGCCCAAGCCGACCTGCTGCCGCTCGCCGTGGTCGCGCTCTGCGTGGTCGTCGGCTTTCCGCTGCTCACCGCGCTGGCGTTGAAGCACGTCACCTCCGCCCATTCGATCGTCTTCATCGGCCTGCTACCGCTGGCGACCGCCATCTTCGGCGTGCTGCGCGGCGGCGAGCGGCCGCGCCCGGCCTTCTGGCTCTTCGCCATCCTCGGCAGCCTCTGCGTCGTCGGCTTCGCCTGGACACAAGGCATCGCCGCCTCCCCGATCGGCGACCTCTTGATGCTGGCCGCGGTCATCATCTGCGGCCTTGGCTACGCCGAGGGCGGGCGGCTGTCGCGCCATCTCGGCGGCTGGCAGGTGATCTCCTGGGCACTCGTCCTGTCGCTGCCGATCATGGCCGGCCTGACGCTGATGACACTGCCGGCCTCGTTCGCGCAGGCCGGCGGCGGCGCCTGGCTAGGCTTAGCCTATGTCTCGCTGTTCAGCATGCTGATCGGCTTCGTCTTCTGGTATCGCGGCCTCGCCCAGGGCGGCATCGCCGCGGTCGGGCAATTGCAATTGCTGCAGCCCTTCTTCGGCCTGGCGCTGGCAGGGCTGCTGCTCGGCGAGACCGTCGGCTGGCAGATGATCGCGACCTCGGCTGCGGTGGTCCTCTGCGTCGCGGGAGCCCGGCGCTACGCGCGCTGACCAGAGCCCGTTCCGATCAACTTGCACCACGAGTTGATCAGTAAAACGGTCTCTAACTCAAAGTGAGAGACGGATTCACCGATCTCTAGAGTCAGGCCGTGACCGGCGGCAGGACGATCACCGCATCGCCGGGCGCCACCCGTCCGGCGCGATCGACACTGAGCACGAGCCCGCGCAGGCCGGCCGCCGCCTTGACGAAGGCGAACTCCAGCGCGGCATCATCCGCCATCGCCGCAACCGCCCGTCCTGCCTGGCGGCAGGGCGCGTTGTAGGCCTCGACGCGCAGCACGACGCCGCCGTCGAAGCGGCCCTTGCCACCCCAGCTGCCGCCGAAGGCGAGCCGGCTGCCCGGTGCGAGCCGCGAGAAATCGGCGATGCCGTCGATCAGGAGATTGCTGCCGAGCCATTCCGGCTCCAGCGCCGCCAGGCCGAGGCGTCCGGCGACCTCCGCGAGCTCGTCGAGGCCGAGCGCGGAAATCTGGCGGTCGTTGCGGATCACCGTGCCGCGCGGCAGCCAGGGCTCGCGGGCACCGGCGCGTCGCGACGGGCCATGGTGGAGATCGCCGGGAATACCGAGGAGGTCGAAATCGAGGGCGGCGGCGCGCACTGTCACGAACGCGTGGCTACGGCGCCGGTCGGGGCCGGTTGTCAATGTGGCGACGAGCCTGCCGGCTTTGGGCGCAGTCTTCACTGCCGCAGGCGCAGCCTTCGTCACCTCGATCATGCCCGCAGCTGCCTCAGAGCAGCTTCAGGTCACCAGCAGCGGTCTTGCCGCGCTCGGTTTTCAGGTCGAAGGAGAGCTTCTGTCCCTCGGTCAGGGACATCAGGCCCGCTTCCTTGACGGCCGTGATGTGCACAAACACATCCTTGCCGCCATCGGCAGGTTGAATGAAGCCGTAGCCCTTCTCGGTATTGAACCATTTGACGGTTCCGGTCGCCATCGCCGCATCCCTTGGAGCATCCGTGGTCGCAACGGAGCCCCTCGGCATCGACGTCGAAAAGGCCCCGCGCAGCAAGGATTGACCGAAAACGCAAGCTTGTCGAGATGAAAGCGGCGGCAGTTTCCGTTACGTCCGGTCAAGGCTTCGTCAATTCGAATTGTATCTTTACCGTCGCGAGTGAAGAACCCCCGAGATAAACCTCGACGATACCCTGATCGAGTTGGTAGCGGCCGGCATCGTCATGGCCGCCAAGCGCCCTGCCCTCCAGCTGGAACGTGACCGTTTTCGTCTCCCCGGCCTTGAGCGCGACCTTGTCGAAACCCTTGAGCAGACGCAGCGGACGGGAACGCTCGGCCACGGGCTGGCGGATATAAAGCTGTACGACTTCCTGGCCGTCGCGATCCCCCTGATTGGTCACGTCGACGGCGACCTCGGTCGCGCCATTGAACGGCACCCGGCCGTTCGTCACGCGCGGATTGGCATAGGCGAAGCGGCTATAGGACAGCCCGAAGCCGAACGGGTAGAGCGCCTCGTTGGCCTCATCCATGTAGATCGACTCGTAGCGCTGCCGGATCTTCTGCGGCCGGCCGGTCGGCAGCTGGTCGTAATAGACCGGGATCTGGCCGACCGAGCGCGGAAAGCTCATCGGCGTGCGTCCCGCCGGATTGACCTTGCCGGCCAGCACCTCGGCGATCGCGGCGCGCCCCTCGGTGCCGCCATGGAAGGTCTGCACGATCGCCGCGACATGCCTGTCGGCCCAGGTCAGGACCAGCGGCCGCGCCGTCGCCAGCACCAGCACCACCGGTTTGCCGGTCGCGACCAGTGCCTCGAGCAGCTCCTGCTGCACGCCGGGCAGGCCAAGATCGGTGCGCGAGGCGCCCTCGCCCATGAACTCGCAATCCTCGCCGAGCATGGCGACGACGAGGTCGGCGGCGGCCGCCGCCTTCACCGCGGCGTCCTTGTCCTTGAACTCGGTCCCGCAGGCCTTGGCGAAGGCGGGCTCGTAAGCGATCGTGACATCGGAGGGCAGCTGCTCGCGCAGCGCCTCGGGCAGCGGCTGCACGACACGGCGGCCGAGGCCGGCCGGATCGGTCCAGACCCGCTCGTCCTCCGGCACCGCCATGGCGCCGATGACCGCGACGGATTTCACCGCCGGCGCGATCGGCAGCGTCTGCTTGTCGTTCCGGAGCAGGATCACGCCCTCGCGCGCCGCCTGCCGCGCGACCTTGCGGGCCTCCTCGGTCTGCATCAGGGAGGGCGCCGCGGCGACGTCGACATCCGGCTGCTCGAACAGGCCGAGATGGTACTTGACCCGCAGCACCCGGCGCACCGCCTCGTCGAGCGCCTTCACCGGCACGCGGCCGGCCTTGACCTCATTGGCGAGGTGCTTGTGGTAGACGTCGCCCATCATGTCCATGTCGATGCCGGCGAGCAGCGCCTTGCGCGCCGCCTCGGCATCATCCTTGGCGATGCCGTGCAGGCGCAATTCGGTGATCGAGCCGAAATCCGAGGTGACGAAGCCGCGAAAACCCCATTGCCCGCGCAGAAGATCGGTCAGCATGCCGCGATGGGCAGTGGCCGGCATGCCATTCAGCGCGTTGAACGCCGCCATCGCCGTCATCGCGCCGGCGTCGAAGGCGGCCTTGAACGGCGGCAGGAAGAGATCGTGCAGCTGGCTGGTCGGGATCCAGGTCGAGTTGTAGTCGCGCCCGCCCTCGGCGGCGCCGTAGCCGACGAAGTGCTTCACGCTCGCCGCAACGCCGCCGCGCTGATAGCCCCGCGTCCGCGCCGCCGCGATGACGCTGGCGAGATGGGCATCCTCGCCCGCCCCTTCCAGCACGCGGCCCCAGCGTGGATCGCGCGAGATGTCGACCATCGGTGCGAAGGTCCAGTTGACGCCGGCGGCGCGCGCCTCGCGCCCGGTCCAATAGGCCGCCTGCTCGATCAGTTGCGGATTCCAGCTCGCAGCCTGGCCGAGCGGCAGCGGGAAATAGGTCGAGAAGCCGTGGACGGCGTCGAGCCCGATGATCAACGGGATCTTGAGGCGGGACTGTCTGACGGCCTCCTGGACCTGCCGGACCTCCTGAGGCACGACGAAATTCATTACCGCGCCCATGCGGCCGGCCTTGACCTGGTTGACGTCGAAGCCCTCGCCGCGTCCGGAGAGGTGGAGCTGGCCGACTTTCTCCTCCAGCGTCATCTTCCCGATCAGCGTCGTGATCTTGCGCTCGATCTCGGCGGCCTCGCGGCCGCTCTTCCAGCCGACGCCCTGCTGCTGCGCGTGGGCAAAGGTCGCAAGGCCGCAGAACAGGAATGCAGCGACGAGCCGCAGAAGCATGAGGAATGTCTCGCTGAACGGGCGGAAGGGATGAACGGCCCCTACAGGATCGGGCCGCTGGGCTCAACCGCCGCCATCGCCGCATTGCGATGAACGAGGCCTGAAGCGAGGCCGCCATGCCAGGGCGCGCGCCCTCCCCGGTTGCCTCCCGTGCCGTTCCATGCGACCGAGCGACACGGAGAAAACGCGGGATTTGGCGACCATGGCCCAGCTTCTGACCATCGAGGACCTGCGTCTGCTGGCAAAACGCCGCGTCCCGCGCATGTTCTACGACTATGCCGATTCCGGCGCCTGGACCGAGAGCACCTACCGCGCCAACGAGGCCGATTTCGCCGGGATCAAGCTGCGCCAGCGCGTCGCCGTCGACATGACCAATCGCACGCTCGCCTCGACCATGATCGGCGAGCAGGTCTCGATGCCGGTGGCGCTGGCGCCGACCGGCATCGCCGGCATGCAGCACGCCGACGGCGAAATCCTCGCCGCCAAGGCAGCCGCCCGGGCCGGCGTACCGTTCACGCTCTCGACCATGAGCGTCTGCTCGATCGAGGACGTCGCCGAGAACACCGACAAGCCGTTCTGGTTCCAGCTCTACGTCATGCGCGACCGCGCCTTCATCGAGCGCCTGATCGACCGCGCCAAGGCCGCCGGCTGCTCGGCATTGATGCTGACGCTCGACCTGCAGATCCTCGGCCAGCGCCACAAGGACATCCGCAACGGCCTCTCCGCGCCGCCGAAGCCGACGCTCGCCAACCTGATCAACCTCGCCTTGAAGCCGCGCTGGTGCATGGGCATGCTCGGCACCAAGCGGCGCAGCTTCGGCAACATCGTCGGCCACGCCACCGGCGTCGGCGACATGAGCTCGCTCTCGGCCTGGACGGCCGAGCAGTTCGACCCGACGCTGAGCTGGGACGACGTCAAGTGGATCAAGGACCGCTGGGGCGGCAAGCTGATCCTGAAGGGCATCCTCGACGCCGAGGATGCCGAGCTCGCAGCCCAGAGCGGCGCCGATGCGCTGATCGTCTCCAACCATGGCGGGCGCCAGCTCGATGGCGCGGTCTCCTCGATCGCGGCCCTGCCCGGTATCGTCGAGCAGGTCGGCGGCCGCATGGAGGTCTGGATGGATGGCGGCATCCGCTCCGGCCAGGATGTGCTCAAGGCGGTGGCTCTTGGCGCCCGCGGCGTGCTGATCGGCCGCCCCTTCCTCTACGGGTTAGGGGCCATGGGCGAGGAGGGCGTCAGGCTCGCGCTCGAGATCATCCGCAAGGAGATGGACATCACCATGGCCCTCTGCGGCAAGCGCGACATCCAGGATGTCGACGCCAACATCCTGGTCAAGGGCAAGGCCTGACAGCCCCCATAGCCCTCATCCTGAGGAGCCATTCCATATGGAATGGCGTCTCGAAGGATGCTCCAGGAAGCTCCGGAACCAGCTGCAGCATCCTTCGAGACGCGATCTCATGATCGCTCCTCAGGATGAGGGCTCGGAGTTTTCGAAAAGCCGCTGAGGTCCTTGCGCTCAGGGCTCCTCTTCCAAAGCGAGAACGGCGAAGCTGGCGAGCCAGTGCTCGCCCATATAGTCCCCGGCGATATGCGGGAGGCCCGCGGCAAGATGCTCGGCCGCGGCTGTCTTCGCCACCGCCCGGCGGGCATCGCCTTCCGGCAATGCACCGGCCAGCGCCCGCCAGCACCAGGCGCGGCTGAGGTTCAGCCCGTCGAGATGCGCGATCTTGCCATCGCTGCGGTCGGTGACGGTCGCGGGGCGGAACAGCGTCGCCGGCTCCTGGCGCTCCAGCCTCGGCAGGAAACGGTCGAACCAGGGCAGGAACGCCTCAGGTGCGAGCAGGCGGCGCATGCATTCGGCCTCGATCAGGGCCGAGGACTGGAAATCGTCGCCGCTCGGCTCGCCCCAGGCCGGGCAGTCGACATCGGCGCCATACCAGCGCAGGGCTGTTTCGCGCAGCAAGGCGGCGAAATCGTCATCCGCCGTCGCGGTCGCATAATCGGCCGCCATGCGCAGGCCGAAGGCGGTGTTGAAATGCGTGCCGACCCGCACCGGATAGGTCGCGAGCGGCAGGAAGTCGCGAAAGCGCTGCGCGAAGACCTCGGCCAGCGGGGTGCAGACTTCAGACCAGCGCTTGTCGTCGAGCAGGCTCAATTCCGCCGCCAGCTTCAGCAGCCAGCCCCAGCCATAGGTGCGCTTGAAGCCGCGCGCGGTCGGAGCCGCGAGATAGGCGCATTCGACCGCGACCTTCTCCGGCGTGAGCTGCGCGTCGAACAGCGCGCGGATATCGGCAGCCGCCTCGAACCCGGGGTAGCGCCGCAGCAGCCGCGCCAGCATCCAGTAGCTGTGGACGCAGGAATGCCAGTCATAGCTGCCATAGAAGATCGGATGCAGCTCGCGCGGGGTCAGCGCATCCTGCGGCCCTGCCAGCGTATGGTCCGGCTTGTTGGGATATTCGCGCCCGACATGCCCGAGCGCGATGCGGGCGAAGCGGAGCGCGAGCTCTTCCGTCAAACGGGCAGCGGTCATGTTGGCTTCCTTGCTCTGGCGTAGCTGATGATCATGTCGATCAGGCGCGGGGTGAGATAGATCGGCAACTGAGTCGCCGCGAAGAACAGCGCCATGCGCGGCGAGGCGGCGGCGCCGAACGCCGACCAGACCAGCCCGACATTGCGGTTGCCGAGGATGAGGCCGACGGTCAGCCGCTCGGCAAGCGTGCCCGGCAGCAGGAAGACACCGGCGCCCTGCAGGCCGAGATTGCAGGCGAAGGCGAGCGCGAGGCAGAGGAGCGCGCTTTGCCAGTCCGCCTCGATCTGCGCGCGCACGCCCGCCATGGTGGCGACCACGAATATGAGCAGCGCCGCGACCACGATCCTGTCGACGGCTTCGCCATGGCTGTGCAGTTGCGATCCCGCAAAGCGTCGCAGCAGCAGGGCGACGCCCTCCGCGCCGCCGACCAGCAAGGCCAGGCGCAGGGCGAGATCGACGGCGTTGAGCCCGATCCCGCCGAACCAGCCGGCGAGAAGCGACACGGTGAGCGGCGCGAGCGCCATGCAGAGCAGCGTCACGGCGAGCGGAACGGTGCCGTCGAGCCCCAGCATCCGCGCCACCGCCGCCGTGCCGCTCGATGGCGGCGCCGCGGTCGCCAGCACGAGCGCGAGCGCCAGCTCGGCGCCGAGGCCGAGACGGTGGGCGATCAGCCCGACCAGGACCGGGCACGCGACCATGACGGTGACGGGGAGCAGAACGGAGAGCGCCGGGCGGCCGAGCACGGCGATGACGGCGTTGCCGTCGGTCCGCAGCAGCGTGCCGAGCACGATGATGAAGATCATCGCCGGCATCGACGGCCGGATCAGTTCCGCCAGCGCCGGAAAGGCAAGGCCGACGATGACGCCGAGCGCCAGGATCGTCGGCCCGCGCGGCACGAGGCGCGATAGGGATGCTCGCATGCGCCTCGTCCGGTCGTTTCAAGCGCGCTCCTTTCACCAGCTCGCACGGCATTGTGGAAATCGATTTTTACTATCGGTACTATTGCTCAAATGAATTTAGCTGCCGTCGACCTCAACCTCCTCGTCGCCTTCGAGGCGCTGATGGAGGAGCGCAACGTCACCCGCGCCGGCCAGCGCATCGGCCTGGCGCAGCCCTCGATGAGCAGCGCGCTGACCCGTCTGCGCGCCTTGTTCGGCGACGAACTCTTCATCCGCACCGCCGCGGGCATGCAGCCGACCGCCAGGGCACTGGCGCTGGCCCGGCCGATCGGCGAGGCGCTCGCTCAGATCAGGGCAACGCTCGCGCCGGATACCGGCTTCGATCCCGCGACGGCACGCCGCCGCCTGACCATCGCCGTGACCGATTATGGCGACCTCGTCGTCGTGCCGGCGCTGGTCGCCCTGCTGCGGCAGGAGGCGCCCGGCATCGATCTCATCGTCCGGCCGATCGCCGACCCCACAGCCAGCCTCGCCGCCCTCGAGCGCGGCGATGTCGATGCGCTGATCGGCGGCCATCTCCCGGACTCTGCACGTATCGTCAGGCACAGGCTGTTCGAGGAGGATTTCGTCTGCATTCGCGACAAGGCGCACGCCGCGCCGCTCACCCCCGACGACTATGTCCGGCTGCCGCATGCGCTGTTCTCCTCCGCCGGTGGCGACGGGTCGCCCGGCGTCGTCGACGCCATCCTTGCCATGGAAGGGCGCAAGCGCCGGGTCGCGGTCACGCTCGCCCATGTCGTCGCCGTGCCCTTCGCCGTCGCCGGCACCGATCTCGTCGCGACCATGGCAAGGCGCATCGCCACGCGCTTCGCTGCGTTCGCTGGCGTCGCGCTCATGCCCCTGCCCTATGACGCGCCGCCCTTCGCGATCGACCTGCTGCATAGCCGCCGCGCCACAAGCGACCCGGCCCTGTCCTGGTTCCTGGCGACGATCGAGCGGGTCGGGCGCTCGCTTTAAAAAATCGAACGCCGGCGGCCTTGACTCTCGCACGCACCGCATCCAGATAAATGAGCAATCACTCACTCATTCTGGTTCGAGCAAACCGTGGCCCGCCCCCTTAGCGAAGCGAAGCGCAAAGCGATCCTGGCCGCTGCCTGCAAGCTGGTGGCGGAACACGGCACTGGCGCGCCGACCGCGAAGATCGCCAGGGAGGCCGGGCTCGCCGAGGGCACGCTCTTCACCTATTTCGCCAACAAGGACGAGTTGCTGAACCAGCTCTATCTCGACCTCAAGACCGACTTCGCCAAGCTCACCGTGGCCTCCTATCCGGCCAATGGCAGCGTGCGCGACCGGTTCGAGCACTTCTGGAACGGCTTCATCGACTGGGGCGCGAAATATCCCGCCAAGCGTAAGGCTCTGCGCCAGCTCGCCGTTTCCGACCGGATCACCCAGGAAACCCGCGGCAAGGCCGCCACGGCTTTCGCCGAGATCAGCGCCATGTTCGAGCAGGGTCACCAGGACGGCGTGCTCAAAAACCAGCCGCAGAGCTTCATCGGCGCGGTTCTCGACGCCATGGGCACCATGACGCTCGACCTGATCGCGCAGGAGCCGAGCCGGCACGAGTACTACAGGAAGACCGGTTTTTCGGTCTTCTGGGACGGCATCTCCGCCTAACACCTGCCGAGAAAGGACCGCTTGGGCCCTTTTTTGACTGATTTAAATGAGCAAGTACTCACTCACAATATCGAGAGGACATCTCATGACCAAGACCTGGCTGATCACCGGCGCCTCCCGCGGCCTCGGCCGCGCTATCACCGAGGCGGCTCTCGCCGCCGGCGACAACGTCGTCGCGACCGCCCGCAATCCTGGCCGCCTTGCCGATCTCGAGGTCCGATACCCCGACACGCTGCTCTCCTTCGCGCTCGACGTCACCGACATGGCGGCCGCGGGCGTGGCCGTGACCGTCACGGTCGACACCTTCGGCCGGCTCGACGTGCTCGTGAACAATGCCGGCTACGGCCATGCCGTCGCCTTCGAGCAGACCAGCGACGACAGCTTCCGCGCCCAGATCGAGACCAATTTCTACGGCGTCGTGAACCTCACCCGCGCCGCGCTGCCGGTGCTGCGGGCCCAGCGCGCCGGCCATATCATCAACATCTCGTCGGTCGGCGGCCGCACCGGCACGCCCGGCCTCAGCGCCTATCAATCGGCGAAATGGGCGGTCGGCGGCTTCACCGAGGTGATCGCCAAGGAGGTCGCGCCGCTCGGCGTCAGCATCGTCTCGGTCGAGCCCGGCGGCATGCGCACCGGCTGGGGCGAGATCGCTCGCGGCAACGCCCCTTCCGTGATGCCGGACTACCAGCCCAGCGTCGGCGCCGTGCTCGACCTGCTGAAGGCCTATGTCGGCAACGAAATCGGCGATCTCGAAAGAATTGCCGGGATCGTCCTCAACCTCAGCCGGCGCGAGACCCTGCCGGCCCATCTCGTCCTCGGCAGCGACGCGCTCTTCGTCCTCGCCCAGGCCGAGGCCGAGCGACAGAAGCAGGCTGCCGAATGGGCGGATGTCAGCCGCTCCTCGGATTTCGCCGGCACCGATCTCGTGGCGCTGCAGAGGCTGCTCGGCGGGGAGGCTCGGCCGTGATGGCCGCTACGCCTTGAGGATCGCCACCCCGTATTCGCCGAGCACACTATCGGCGGT
Organism: Bosea vestrisii; assembly: GCF_030144325.1. Lineage (NCBI taxonomy): Bacteria > Pseudomonadati > Pseudomonadota > Alphaproteobacteria > Hyphomicrobiales > Alloboseaceae > Allobosea > Allobosea vestrisii. Next base: position 1,253,814 of record NZ_CP126307.1, read on the forward strand.
GACCAGAGTAAGCCTGCGCCGCATTGCTTGCGCCACGATCATCCGGTCGAACGGATCGCGATGGATGAGAGGCAGACGGGCCGCGGCGAGTGTGTCGTCGAGATCGATCGGCAACAGAGTTATGCCATGGCTTGGCGGAGCCGCCCAATCCAGGGAGCCAGCGTTGAATCGGCCCGCATTGCGTTTGATTTCAAGTTCCCAAGCCGTCGCGACGCTGACAAAGATATCTTCGGCGGCTCCGATCGCTTCGCTGACAGCGGGCGGCAACCGATCGTGCTGGCCTGTCGCCCACCAGAACAGGATGTGGCTGTCGAGCAGCAGCCTCACTTCGGCTTCAGCCAATTGCCGTCACGGTCTTCAAAGCTTTCGCTACCTTCGAAAAGATCGGCAAGCTCATCATCAGGCTTCCACCAGTCCGGATCGATCTCCTTGATCTGACCAGCCCAGAACCCGCCCTGCCGCTTCGGCTTCTGCTCGGCAGCCTCGACCTGCACCAGCCGCACGGCCGGGACTCCGTTGCGCGCGATCACGACCTCCTCGCCCCGCAACGCCTGCTCGATCAGGCGCGACAGGTTGGTCTTGGCCTCATGGACATTGACGACGGTCATCGGCGCCTCCGCGGCGGATCGCGACATTAGCTAGGCTAGCTAACACGAAATCCGCCGGAAAGCGAGGCGGCTCAGCGCGTGAACTTCTTGTACTGGATGCGCTTCGGAATGGTGGAATCGATCCCGAGCCGGCGCTGCTTGTCTTCCTCGTAGTCCTGGAAATTGCCCTCGAACCACTCGACATGGCTGTCACCCTCGAAGGCGAGGATGTGGGTCGCGATGCGGTCGAGGAACCAGCGATCGTGGCTGATGATCACGGCGCAGCCGGCATAATCCTCCAGCGCCTCTTCGAGCGCCCGCAGCGTGTCGACGTCGAGGTCGTTGGTCGGCTCGTCGAGCAGCAGGACGTTGGCGCCCGATTTCAGCATCTTGGCGAGATGGACGCGGTTGCGCTCACCGCCCGAGAGCGAGCCGACCTTCTTTTGCTGGTCGCCACCCTTGAAGTTGAAGGCGGAACAATAAGCCCTTGAATTGATTTCTTTCTTGCCGAGATAGATGATGTCGTTGCCGCCCGAGATCTCCTCCCAGACGTTCTTCTTGTCGTCGAGCGAGTCGCGGCTCTGGTCGACATAGCCGAGC